>NZ_CP060822.1:1907500-2575245 GCF_014489415.1 Cylindrospermopsis curvispora GIHE-G1 | reverse complement strand
GCGGCAATATCCTCAGCATTCATCAAAATACAATGGCGATGGGGCATATTTCTATACTTATCTTCATCACGATATACCACGGTATTATGCTGACCATAACTGCGTCCAGTTCCCAGTATTAAAACAGTTCCCGGATGATTTTCTGGAACTCCAAAATAGGATTTATTTGGTAAAGATAATTGTGGTAGGGTTGTGACAAACATTTGTGCTTTACCATCGGGAGTATTAAATTTTGGTTCTGAAAAGACTCGCCCATCAATGGTAAATTCTTCTTGAGTTTGGTCAATCTGCCCAATTTTTTGATAACCGGGAATGGTTTTGGCGATAAGTTCTCTGATATAGATTGGATCTTGCAATTTACGCCAATTGATTGGACCTTCTTGATGGGAAATATGGGCAATTTCTGTAATTAACTCTACTTCTGAAATTAAATCAGACTCCCGGGAAGATAGATGTGTTCTACCTGCATCATTTAATCGCACAAAATTGTTTCCCGATTCCGTAGTGGTCTGGTGGGGATTTTCAAATCTGTTAAAAACTGGTAAGATTAGGGTCTGAACCTTTGCCAATCCATGAAAATGTCCTAGATTGGGTTTTGTCCCCACATAAAATATAGTTTCTATTTCAGATAATGCCTTTTTAGCCTGTTGTAAATCTGGATTAGCTGCATATAAATTGCCTCCCAAACAAAACAGGGTATCTACCCGACCTTTTTCTGCTGCTGTGATTAAATCACGGGTATGATAGCCAGGGGTATTATTGAGGGGTTTTCCCAGCAATTGGGATAGTGCTTCCCTAACTTCTTCCCGCAAGTTTACAGTTACACCCATAGAGCCAAATCCTTGAACATTGGAATGGCCCCGAATGGGCATTGTTCCCGCTCCGATTTTACCAGCATTACCTGTCATCAAGGCAGTATTTGCAATGCTGAATATGTTCTCGACTGCGTTCTTATGTTGGGTTATACCCATTGCCCAGGCAAAAACTACGTTTTTTGATTTACCAATTAAATAAGCTGCTGCACTAATTTCTTCCTGAGATAATCCGCAGGTTTTAGTAATTTCTTCCCAAGATGTGTGTTGGGCATAATCTAGGATTTCTTGCCAATTTTTTGTGTGAGATTGTAGGTAGTTATTTTGAATTAAATTTTGCTCAATTAGGGATTTTTGCAAACCAACAAATAGGGCAACATCACTACCAGGAATAGGCTGTAAATATAAAGTTGATATATCCGAACCACCAGTGAGTAGTAATTTGATGGGAAAAGCAGGAGAACCAAATTTGACCAAGCCAACTTCTATCTGGGGATTGATAATAATTATCTTACCTCCCCTGTCCCGTAATTTGATTAACTCGTTCATTAATCTTGGATGATTAGCAGGCGCATTAGATCCAACTAAAACTATGCAGTCACTGTGTTTTAAGCTCTCTAAACTGACCATGGAAGTGCCAGAACCAAAAACTTGCTTTAACCCCACGGTTGAAGGAGCGTGACACAAATCTGAACAGTCAGCTAAATTATTACTCCCCAGCGATCGCATGAATAATTGCAACAGGTAAGCTGCTTCGTTAGAAGAACGCCCAGAGCTGTAACTGGCAATTCTCTGTGGTGTGATACTGAAAGATTTTCGAGCAATTTGATAAACCTCTGACCAGCTGATAGGTTGATAGTGGGATGCTCCAGATCTGAGAATAAGTGGATAGGTTAATCTACCCAATTTGTCGCATTGTTGGGAAGTAAGTTGTTGTAATTCGTTAATAGTGTACTGCTCAAAAAATTCTAGTTTGATTCCCGGTTGCAATTCAGCAGCGATCGCCTCTACACTTTTAGCACAACGTTGTAAGTATTCTCCCGACTCATTAACAAATCCGCCTTTTTGTCCACCAGTTCCCCAGGCGCAGGATAAACAGGCACTTTTATGATTCAGGGTTTGCCATAATTTAGGTCCTTGGGGGGTGAGGGTTTTTTCTACCCAGTATTGAATTACAGGTATTCCTCCTCCGGAGGGAGATTTTGAATTTGCGGTTAAATCATCCATAAAATCTAACTCAATTTCTTGACCTAAGTACCTTATAGTATAGGACATTAAGTTGAATTCCGTTGACTAACAAGTAACTGCAAAAGAAGATTGTAGATAATATTAGGATTATGGCGAAATTCTCGCGCTGGGTTGTTTTTGGAGTGACTTTGCTTTTTTTAGCCAAAACTCTCCAAAATCATTGGTTGGAAGTGAACTCTCTGAGTCTAGTTACAATTAAGTGGAAAACTTTGATTCTAGCCACCATAGTGACATTACTTGCACACACTTGGGCGGGGTGGGTATGGACATGGATTCTGAAAGATTTAAATCAGTCTGTACCTACTGGTCTATTTATCCGAGTGTATTTAAAAACTAATGTCGCTAAATATTTGCCTGGAAATGTTTGGCATTATTATGGAAGAATACTAACAGCTAAAAATACCAATATTCCCACACTGGTAGCCACCTTGAGTGTCCTGTTAGAACCCCTACTCATGGCTACAGCAGCTTTATTTAATATTATTTTACTCCCTAATAAATTATCTTTTATATCTCTTACTTTTAATCATATTCCACCCCAAATTCTGCAATTTATCAGTTTATGTCTACTGCTAGGTGCCATACATCCAGCGGTCCTAAATCCCGCACTGGGCATACTATATCAGATAAAGAGTAAAATTAAGTTACCTAAGAAAACTCCCCTTCCAGTAAATTCCTCGATTCAGCCCATTAATAATTTAATTCTTGAGCACTATCCTTTATTACCTTTAATGGGTGAATTGATATTTGTATACTTACGGGGAACAGGGTTTATTTTAACTATTTCTGCTGTCAGTAATGTGGATATGAGTCAAATCCCTGTATTAATGGGTTCTTTTAGTCTGTCCTGGGTTTTGGGTCTAATCATCCCTGGTGCTCCAGGCGGTATAGGTGTATTTGAAGCCACTGCTATTCTGGTTCTAGACGATGTTTTCCCACCTGCTATCCTACTTAGCGCGATCGCATTGTATCGTCTTATCAGCATTTTAGCGGAAACAATTGGTGCTGGTATTGGCTACCTAATCTAGTTTTTTTGCTAAATTTGCCCATCCGGTGGTACTATGGTGCTGTTGCTAAACTCCTAAATCATGTCATCTAAGTTACTTTTTGTCTGTCTTGGCAATATTTGTCGTTCTCCATCAGCGGAGAATATTATGAATTATCTGATCGATAAAGCAGGTCTAAGTAATGAAATTCATTGCGATTCAGCTGGTACTTCCAACTATCACATTGGCAGTCCACCCGATAGAAGAATGAGCGCGGCAGCATCTGCTAAATTGGGTATTGACCTACTTGGAAAAGCCCGTCAGTTCCAAAGATCTGACTTTGAGGATTTTGACCTGATTTTGGCTATGGATAAACATAACTATGGAGATATTCTTTCTCTAGACCCTTCAGGAAGGTATCATCACAAAGTCCGTCTTATGTGCGACTTTTGCTCTGAACATAGTTTCCAGGAAGTCCCTGACCCCTATTATGGAGGACCGGAGGGATTTAATCAAGTAATAGATTTACTTATGGATGCTTGTAATGGACTGTTAAAACATATAAAAAATCAATAATCCCATTCCTCAACTAATCTACTATACCATGCTTTATAGCAAATCTTACCAGTTCAGCTCTGTTATTACTAGAAGTTTTTCTCAATAAACTACTGACATATTTCTCTACTGTACGTGGACTCAAATATAATTTACTGCCAATTTCTGCATTAGATAGCCCATGAGTCAACAACTCCAAAACCTCTCGTTCTCTGGTACTTATGGACATGAGTATGTGAGAGTCCGGATGATTTAAAGTCTCAATCATAGGAATAGATGGGGAAACAGCTCTGGTTTTATCATCAGGGGAAAAACTGCCAGGGATCTGACTGGATAAACAATATTCCGATTGAATAATTTGCGATCGCCCTAACAGATTACGAATAGCAGCGGCCAACTCCTCCAACTCAAAAGGCTTAGGTAAATATAAATCACATCCCGACTGATAACCGAGAATTCTCTCTTGAGTTTTGGTTCTAGCAGTCAAGAGAATAACAGGTAACAGACGAAACTCAATGTTTTGACGTACTTGACGAACCAATTCATAACCATTCATACGTGGCATAATAATATCTGTCACCATCAAATCCAGATGTTCTTGTTTTATAATGGATAGGGCGTTTTCACCATTATCAGCTGTCAGTACGGAATACCCACACAGTTCCAAATAATCACTAATCGAGAGACTAGTGCCAATGTCATCATCGACCACAAGGATTTTTAAAGGCATTAAAACCGGATCCCCAGCATTTTTATTACGGAATATTTAAAGATAATAATTGAACAAGAATATATATCTAAACTTAGCACACTTACCACTTTTAGGAAATTAACGCCATTCCCCAGAAAGATGATTTACTAGTATAGTCAAAGATATAGTTACTTCATACCAACACTATTTAAGAATATAATGTTATAGTGTTGCTCTGAACTCATATTGGTCTTAGCAGGCAAATTAGGCAAATAAAATGACGAGTATTTACACGTACTTGTCAGGTATATTTTCTTTACAGTACAGAAGTAAAATTTTCAATGAGTGATAAAAACGAAGGTTACAAGATTATTAGTGATAATAGACAGGCCCGTTATTTGTATGAAATCCTAGAAACCTACGAAGCAGGAATTCAGCTAACTGGTACGGAAGTGAAATCAATACGAGCGGGTAAAGTCAACCTACAGGATGGATACGCCTTGCTGCGCAATGGAGAAGCATGGCTAATCAATGCTCATATTTCTCCTTATACAGCCAGTGGACAATATTTCAATCATGAGCCGAGACGCACCCGAAAACTGCTCCTACACCGACTAGAAATTCGTAAGCTGATAGGCAAAGTGGAACAACAAGGTTTAACCTTGATCCCATTAAAAATGTACTTCAAAAGGGGCTGGGTAAAGATCAGCATTGGTTTATGCAGAGGGAAGAAAGTCCATGATAAACGGGAAGATTTAAAGCGTCGTCAAGATCAGCGTGATATTCAGCGGGCGATGAAGAATTACTAATTGCACTAATCGAGTGGATAGTTTTCCACCTTGTTTTTCTTATTGCCAGTCTTGACTAGTATCGCACATAAATCCATGGGAAATCGCTTGTTCAAACTGGTAGGGACAAACTTGGGGAAAAGTTCTCAATGGTAGGTTAGTTTCTCGTAGAGCTAAATCAACTCCCCCTTCAAAAGCATCCTCCAAAGCGTGGGGGATGCGGGATTTTAAGGTGGGATTACGTTGAAAATGACGGTGGATAGCACGGCGCTGTTCTCTAATAGTTAGAAACCAACTGCGACAACGATTCTCCGGTTGGTATTCCCACTTGAGCAGGTGTCCCAACAAAACCGTAAGACGACTAACTAGTTCCCGATATTCCTGTCTTCCCAACCCTTCTAACTCCGTCTGCAAATTTTCCCAGTCCAGTTGAGATACTTGTCTTTGGGAAATTGCTCTGAGTTGCCATTGAATCCAACCATAAAAGTCTTGTTCGTATTGGGGAGGAACTTCAGAGTTCATAGGCGATATGCTCCGTCCTAATTTATTTCTCCACGGTTTTCGGTCAAGGGATTCCAGTAGCTAGCCACTATGGCCACCATTAACCACCAAAGAGTATTCACCTCTGGACGATACCATACCGTATCTACAGTACCATGACCTAGCATACCAAATATAGCCGCGATCGCTCCTATTAACCAAAGTCCATCCTGATTTCTCACCTTGAGAAACTGGCGCATTTGAACCAGTCCTGAGTTGATAATGACAATAATCAACCAGATAAAACAAGACAAACCAACAAAACCACTTTCTACAGCTGTTTCTAGGAAAATTGAATAGGCACTCAAAGCACTATAGCGGGGACGTTGGTAAAGGGGATAGATTTTATTAAAAGAATTATGTCCTGGACCAATACCAATAATTGGGCGATCGCGAATCATTTCCAAAACTGCATCCCAGACATTACGGCGAAAATTATTACTACTATCCTGACGGTCAGCAAAAATACTAACCAATCGCAGTCTAACTGGTTCAACAAAAATTACTGCCAGCAGAAGAGCGCCGATAAAAGTTCCCAGTAGAATTGGCAATAACCAAGTGCGCCAAAATGGAGACAGTTGTACACTCCACCAATAAGCTAACAACAGCATAGCAGCCAAAATAGCGATTAGCATACCGATCCAGCCACCGCGACTAAAGGTCAAAACCAAGCAAGAAGCATTTGCGGCTAACATAATTACGGCTAGAGACTTTCTAATCCAACCGTGCCAGGCGAAAATGGCCACTAAACTTAAAGCCACTGCGGGGATGAGATACCCAGCCAATAAATTGGGATTACCTAGATAACTGTAAACCCTAGTGGTTTTAGATAAAGTTGATTCTGGATCAACCCAGGTAGCCAAGGCCTTAGCCCCGAAAAACCATTGTCGAATGCCATATACACTAACAAGGAGGGATACATGTAAATACAGGGTAATTAACCAGGTGCGAACGCGGTGAATTCTCAGGGATCTAGCACACAGGGCAAAAAGCAGTAAATAGAGTGTTAAAGTTGCCAAATCGCTAAAAGCTGCCTTTTTGACAGGGGATAAACCCGCTGAGACCACGGTGATAAACCAATAGAGCAGAACCACCAGATGAATTGGGGTAAAGGAAATTTTAGATAGATTAGTTTCATCTGATATAGTTAATATTAACCATAATGCTGCAGCTGCTAGTAGCAATATTCCAGTTAAAGTGCTAGACACAAAAGGTGACAATCCGTAAATTAGGCTGATTAAAGCAGCAGAGAGCATATCTCCCCATTGCATCAGCCAGCTGGTTTGACGCCAAGGACTTAGAATACCCACCAACTTATGTAGATAGCTAGTATTGACATATTCTTTTAGGGGTAAGGAGGATAGTGTAAATCTTTCCCAAAGTAAATTCATAAATGGTGATACCCACAAAATTAGGTTAAAACTGACGATCCCAAAGAAAATCTGTAATTTCTATGAATTTTGACATGGTGTCGCTTGCATAAACTAAAACTATGGTGGTAATAGTTCTAATTGTAATTATAGCTTTAGCTATAACACTAAACAATACAGACTGACAGTAACTAACATCATTTTAACTACAGCAATGGAAGAACTCATCTCGAACACGGTAACATTGTCACGCATACAGTTTACACTAACCGCAATATTCCACATGCTCTGGCCAGTGCTAACAAATGGCCATATACTTAGTGGTAATCGAGGGATTGTGGTTAAAAACTCGCAGCCTAGAATACTACCACCACGCCCGCTTCTGGTCTAAATTATATGTTCTCAACTTTGGCATTGGTGTTGCATCTGGGTTAACGATGGCATTCCAATTTGTTCTTGGGCACCCTTTTCCGAGTAAGTGGGAGATTTTTTTGGTACCGTCCTGGGTTTTGAAGGCACAATGGCATTTATGCTATTTGGCTGGGATCGAGTCCCACCAGTTATTCATTGGATATCCACCATTCTAGTGGCTTTTGGAGCTAATCTCTCTACCTTCTGGATTCTATCAGCAAATTCTTGGCTACAGACCCCAGCAGGCGTTAAGCTTCTCCGGTAAGTTTGTTGTTAAAGACTACTTCCAAGCGATCGCCAATCATTCCTCCCAGTGTGACCATTTATTAAGCAGCAGCAGCACCAAGTTCTTTGGTATTTATGTTGACACTTATCAGTTTTCTTATTCCCGTAGTTTTGTTTTATAACACTTATAACTACGTAGTATTTCGAGGCAAAATTATTAACCAGGAGTAGTGATATAATTGCTCATCATATAGATCTGCAAACTAGAGTAGTCTATTTGATGAGCACAAAAAGCTTAGGCAATAATAGCGGTAAACTACTGCGATTACACGTATTATGAAACTTTACCTTTATCTTTTAGCTGGTATCAGTTCCGCTCTGCTGGGTTGGAATATAGGACAGTTTTTCATCACTGACCTAGGTTTGTTTCCCCAATATCCAGAAATTACTCTGTTTCCCTGTATAGCAGTTTCCCTTTCCTGTAGTATGGTGCTCAACGAAATATTCATCAGTAATCCTACTAGGGTGAAACGCAGTTTTGAGACTGCTAAACCACCTCTATTAATTGCCACGGGATTAGGTATTATTTCTGGCTTAGTGGCTGGTATTATATCGCAAATTCTGTTTTGGCCAGTGATTCGCGTACCTACTCCTATTGTTAGAACCCTAGGATGGTTATTAATCGGGGTTTCCGTTGGTTTAGCGGAGGGCTTAACTTGGCGTTGGCACAGCATGGAAGCATCAGGGAAAAAACGCCTGCAACAAAGACTGAAAATTAGTGTTATTGCTGCAAGTGGAGCAAGTTTAATCGCAGCAGTTTTATTTGAAATAGTCCGTTTGGCTATGGGTAAAATGCCACCAGATTTGAAGAGTATAGAAGACATCATTGGTTTCAGCATTCTAGGCCTATTATTGGGTGCGGTTTTTAGTGTGACTAATTCTCCTAGTTATATTGCAGCTTTACGAGCAGGTAAAGGTTTTGAGTATAAAGACTTTAGAGAAGATACCCAAGATGTTCTAACAGAAGATCAATCTTATTTTTCCTATCCATTGATTAATAGTAATAGCCATCAACTGTCATTTGTTAACAATGTGGAAGAAAATGAAGAAACTAATGATATTAAGTCCAATGAGATTCAAGAAGGTTTATCTATTCAACTACCTGCTAGGGGAAGAATCAGAATAGGATCTGATAGCATGAATACAGATATTACCATTCCTGGATTACCTCCCCACATTGCCGATATTGAAATACAAAAAAGAGCTGCTAATTTGATTCCTGATAGTGAATTTTTCCAGGCGATCGCAGTTAATGGGGTTACCCTCAGGCACAATCGCCAAGTTTCTTTAAGGCATAATTACCTATTGACTTTATACACAGTTAATCAAGCAGGTGTCAAGCAAGAGAAATATTATCGTTTTGTCTACTACAATCGTTTTCTTGATCCCCAGGCATAATATAGCTGTACCCAAGTTAATGGGGAAGAAATGTGGGTGTTAATTCATATTGAAATTCAAAGTCAATATGAGGAAGAATAAGGACTAACCCAATATTAGGAGGTAGAAATGTTGAATCTAGTTAAAAAAAATTACATATGGAGTTATTTCCGGTTAAAAACTTGTTTAATTGGCAAATCTTTGACTCTATCTTTGTTTTTAATCAGCAGTTTAATTAGTCCCACCTTAGCGGGAATTAAAAAGGCTGAGATTGTGGATAGTCCTACTATTAAAGATGATAGGGTTACCATTAAAATCAAAGTGTTAGGAGAAGAAAGTAGGCCAGTGATGGGTTTACAGAGAAATAATTTTGAGTTAAAACTGGATGGCAAAAAACTCAAATTTAAACCCAAGGACTGGAAAAGTCCAGAAGAAACAGTACCGCCCCCCGCTTGGATTATTGTTTTACTAGATTTTAGTGGTAGCATGAATCAGACAGATAGTGGTGGTAGTAAGAAAATCACAGGTGCAATTAATGCAATTGGGCAATTTGCTAAAGTTTCTAGTGAGAGGGGAGGAGATACACAAATCTCCATAGTTCCCTTTGGTGAAGCGGGGAAAAATTGTCCAGAATATCCTGTAGATAAGGATACGTTGGACAAATTTATATCAGCTAGTGATTTTAAACTGCAAAATAGTTTGGAATATTTATCTAGTTTGAACCCTTGTGGATCTACCAATTTATATCAACCTTTAAAGAAGGCCTTGCAGTTTTTAGGTAATCCAGAAGACCCCCGGTTTACCCTACCAGAAAATTCATCAGCTTCCCCACCAAGACTATCAATCATTCTGTTATCCGATGGCTATCACAATGCCATGAATGAATATCGAGATTTTAGTGAATTAAAATCCCTTTTGAAAGATTATGAAAATATTACTGTACACACTTTAGGATATGGATTAACACCAGAACAATTGGGGGCAAAATATGGACTCAATCGACCAGCTACCCGTCAAGATGTTAATGCAGGTAAGGTTCCTGAAGCAGAATTTGTCGATCAAACAAGATTGGCAGAAATTGCTAAGTTGACCGGTGGAATTTCAGAGTTTTCTGGAGACGAGAAAGCAATAGCAGAGAATTTACAATTGTTTCTCAACGCCCTATTAGGAGAATACCAAATTAGCTATATCCAACCCAATGCAGAACGAGGAACTTTACATAAAGTCCAGGTACGAGTGAAAGATGGCAATAGTCAAGGTGACTCAAAGTCAATTGAATATATTATGCCCGTATTTGGGCGATCGCTCCCTTTTGCAAACCGTTTATTTATGGTCATATCCATATTGTTTATTGTAGTAGTTGGGGGAATAATTCCCTTTTATTACTGGGGAGAATATCTCAAGCGGGAGGCACAAGCGAATTAGTGCTAGTTTAGTTGTTGTTCCTAATTGCCAGTATAGTCCTTACAACCAATAGCTGCTTCGGTATTAGCTGTGTAAGGATTAACCGTGCATTTGAGACGATAATTATTGGTAAAGAACTGACAATTGGGACAAGGGATCTGGTGCATTTTTTGGGCGATTTCTACGGTATCCTTAGTTGCAGTCCACAAATTTACTAACAGTAGGGCTATTATACTCCATGCCATCACAAAGCAAATAGGGATTAACAATGGTTGTAGAATGTCAATTATCTGAATCAGAGCAGAAAATAAATTTAACATGGTAACAAGTCCAGTAAGGTAGCATTGTGGGGTTAATCTGGCGTTTTATCTTCCGTCAGCTTTATACCTCGGAGAATATTCAGTTAATAACCAAGGACTAATATCACATAACACCTCCCCCATGGCCCAGTGCTAGACCGGTAACTAGCATTCCCAAAACTAGAAACGGTTGGGCACTGGCCTGATATTTGACATCATTAGCGATAGGATCTCTCAGGAAATACATATCCTGGAAAGTAATTTGGGGAATGATTAATAATGCCAAAATTGCCGCATATAGATTTTCATGAATGCTGACTAGATAACCTGCTACTAAACCTTGGAATAAATCTATCATTACCACACAAATTAGGGCCGCAGTTTGAATGCCAAACATCACAGGTAATGAATTTAAACCTAACTGGCGATCGCCTTCCACACTTTTAAAGTCATTGACAATAGCAATACCCAAACCAGCCAAACTGTAAAATAGGGTAAGAACCACAATTTTCCAATTTAATTCACCAAATAAAGCATGACCCGCCCACCAAGGTAAGGCAATATAACTAGCACCCAAAGCATAGTTACCCAACCAACCATTTTGTTTTAACTTCAATGGAGGAGCTGAATAAATATAGGCAACGAAAGAGCCAAAAACCGACAGCATCAAAACATTAGGAAATGTGTGACCTGCCCATATATCTAAAATATAAGCAACTCCATAACCCAATAATAATAAAATTACAAACTGACTAACTACTTGTTTTTCAGAAATTGCTCCGGAAGGAATCGGGCGGTAAGGTTCATTGATAGCATCTATTTCTCGGTCATAATAATCATTAATGGTTTGGGTGTAACCAGTTAGTAAGGGACCTGAAAGTAACATACAAAGTGCTGCTTTCAAAACATTTTCTAAGCTCCAGCTGTAGTTACCAGAAGAAGCTGCACCACAGACCACGCCCCAAATTAAGGGAATCCAGGTAATAGGTTTCATCAACTGTAACCGAATTTTCCAGATGGATGTTTCTCCGGATGCTGCACCTTTCATTCCTAAAAGTTGACGAGTTTTAGATGTGCGTTCTCCTGAATTTTCTGTATCTATGGATTCTTGATTTATGGATTCCACTGTTGGGGGCTGAGAATTGTGATTTACAGGGGCGGATTCAGACATAAGACCTACTTAATCTTTTTAAAAAGAAATAATCAAATAACTATTTTGAAACTTAGCTCCGGTAATGGGTTTACCACTAAGTGCTGGGGGTAAAAAGATATTGCGGCGATGGTCTCCTGCTTCTATGGTCACCTCCGGACCAGATTGAGTTAGTTTCACCTGTTTTTTGTCAAATCCTGGTAAAAACAGTCGTACCTGTTTATTATGTACGTCTATTTCTATCGGCTTAGGAGCCTTAGCTGCTTGTTCAACAAAGTTTGGTAAAGCATCAATCATTGGTTGCCAGTTTCCCGAGCATATATCGGGAACCATACTAACGGGTAAGGGAGCAAACTCTGTGGATAAATTATTGCTTGTATCGGCAGATAAGAGAATTATTCCCCCAACAGTTAAACCAACTTGTTGGGCAGTCCCCCAAAGATAACGGGCATTGGCTACATCAATAGAGTCTGCTGTTGTCACTAAAAAGCCACAGACACGAGTAGGATCAGCTAAGGCTGCTTTCCCCTGATCAAGAAAGTTATTGATTTGGTTAGCTGGCTGAGCAAAGTTTTCAGCAGTCCAATTCACATTAAACAGGCTAGTAATTACCGGTTGAATCAGTGGTGACTCAGAAATTGCCCTACCTAAATCAGAATTCGCTAACAACTGACGAAAACGTCGAATATACCAGCTAAGAGATTCAGGCATTCCCAGCATCCTCAAGGTAAAAATATCGCCAGTACCATCATAGATAATTACGTCATATTTGCCACTGGCATCATATTCACGAATAGCATTGAGCGCTAGAGCATTGTCCATACCTGGCAATACTACCAATTCCTGTCCGTACACGTCTTGAATAATGGGCGTACGTAGATATTGTGCCTCTAGCTTTTTTACCTCTTCCCAATTTCGCTCTAGCATAACAGAGACCTGAAACTGCACTGCTTCTAAATTAGGAGCAATTTGTTCAGGGTCCACAGATAGACTAGTTCCTAATAAAATCGGTAGTGTGGGATCCGCTAGTCCTGCTAGAAGTACCCGTTTTCCCTGATTTGCCAAAAACCGGGCCGCAGCGATCGCTATTTTGCTGCGACCAATACCATTTTTACCTAAAAATGTTAGTATCAATGCCATCGCGTAAGTTCCAAATACTGTCAACTCCAATTTAACACTAACTAGGAGATTTTAGCTTATGCTTTGAAGTATATTTAGGAGACTGGTTTGAGTTCATCCTCAAAAAACCAAGTGCTGGTCTTATCCTCAAATGTAACTACAAAACCCACACCACTACCATCGGTTATTTTATAATCCTCGATGACACCAACCTTCCCTAATTTTCCAGCTATATCAGAGGATACGCGATCGCGCAAACGAAACACTTTTACTTCCTGTCCAACTTTCATAGGTGACACTCCAATAGTCCAAATTTTATTTTACCTGAATCTAGTACCTTATTTACAGACAGCATTTTCGTGAAAATTTTTCGGGAACAGAGGTTCCAGAACCCAACTATGTAAATCACCATTCCCAACTCCCTTGTATTGTTGCAGTCATGCTTTTTTCACTCATTTCAAAGACAATTTTAGTATTCTTGTGTTGATACATTGCCTCCATGGATGCTTTCCACTGATCATGATCTAAGTCAGTGTAGAGTTCTCCACTCTCAGCTTTAGCGCTGATAGTAAACTGATGGTTTTTTTTGTGGCGGGGATCAGTAATGTCCTCATGATTGTTGAACAAGTCTTTGGCTGTCATAGATTCAACCTTTTCTTTGGTATTAATAAAACCATAATATATCAAATACTTAATTCTTGAACTAAAATATGAACCACAAAAATCAACCATTTACCCATGATCCAGAAAATGCTGGTTGGTTAATATCTCAACAATCTATGTAAGATTTGCTGCAAGACTGCAGCAGTCCAATCAATATCCGCTACTGTGGTTTCTTTCCCTATGGTTAATCTAATTCCTCCTAAAGCCAATCTCTCACCGTAACCCATGGCCACTAACACTGGACTGGGAGTTAATTTACCGCTGTTACAAGCTGCACCCGCACTAATACCAATACCAGCTAAATTTAACTGACGTACTAGAGTCTTACCACTGATTTTTTCTCCGTCCGCATACTCTATACAAAAACTAACATGGTGTGGCAATCTTTCCACCATGTCCCCCGTGGGAATTAAACCCGGAATATCTGCTAACTTACTAAACAGGCGATCGCGCAACTGAATTAATCGTGGTCTTTCTATTTCCAGTTCTTGACCTGCCAATTTTGCAGCTACCCCAAAACCTGCTATAGCTGGTAGTGCTTGTGTACCAGAGCGGAGATTATTCTCTTGACCTCCTCCACCTAGTAGGGGTATTAACTCCACCCCTGGACGAACATATAAAGCACCTGCACCCAAAGGACCATAAATTTTATGACTAGATAAGCTTAATAGATCTACTGGTAGACTATTGACATCTAATGGTAATCTTCCGCCAACTTGTACGGCATCAGTATGAAATAAAACATTGTTTGACTTAGTTATTTTAGCCAGGTCCAATATGGGTTGCACCGTACCCACTTCACTTTGTCCATAAATGATAGATACTAGAACAGTGTTATCCCTAAAGGCTAATTTTAGATCTTCCGGATTAACCCTAGCTTTTCTATCCACTTGTAACCGGGTAATCTGCCAACCCCAACTTTCCAGCATGCTTATGGGTGCCGAAATTGCCGAGTGTTCCACACTGGAGATAATGATATGTTGAGGTTGGTGATAATATTGTGCCACGCCCATAACTGCTAAATTGTCTGATTCAGTTCCCCCCGAAGTGAAAATGATGGATTCTGGAACAGCATTGATTAACCCTGCTACTTGTATTCTGGCAGTTTCCAAAATTAATGCTGCACGATTACCCCATTGGTGCAAGCTGGAGGGGTTACCCCATTGTTCTTTTAACACTGATTCCATTATGGCAATGGCTTCTGGACGGGTTGGAGTAGTTGCACTGTAATCTAAATAAATTTGCATAGCATTAGCATTAATAGTGGGGGGAAAGGTGGCCAGAAGTGCTGTATTGCCCTATAATAACATATTGTATAACGGTGATACTTGTTTTTAAAAATGGCTTTAGGAATGTTTTTTAAAAATTTTATCAGCTGACTATGTCCATACCATCTAAGTTGAAAAATTCCTTTTATATCCTCTTATTTGTTTCCACCATCAGTGGTTGTCAAAAAATCCCATCCTCCCGTCAGCTTCTACCACCCCTACCCCAGGATCCATTGATTCAAGTTTACTTCAATCATGCCCAATCTTCAGAGTATCAAGAAAGCTACCGTTTGCAAACCCGTTTAGGGGATGATTTAGAAAAACAAATCATCCATAGCATTTTACAAGCAGAATCCACCATAGATGTAGCTGTGCAGGAATTAAGATTACCAAAAATTGCCGAATCATTAATAGAAAAACAACGGGCTGGTGTGCAAATTAGGTTAATCTTAGAAAACCAGTATTCTTTTCCTTGGCAAGATTTAAACTCTCGGGCAGTACAAAAGTTACCTTGGAGAGAGAAGAACCAACACCAAACATTGAGATCCCTTATAGATATTAATAAAGACGAGAAAATTACCTCTGAGGAAATTAAACAACGAGATGCCATAGCCATGATTCAGAATAGCCAAATTCCCTGGATAGATGATACTGCTGATGGTTCTAAAGGTAGTGGTTTAATGCACCATAAGTTTATGGTTATAGATGGTAAATTCGTGATTATTAGTTCTGCCAATTTCACCCCTAGTGATACTTTTGGAGATGTGAATAATCCCCATAGTTTCGGCAATGCTAATAACTTAGTGAAAATTAACAGTCCAGAACTGGCCAATTTATTCACCCAAGAATTTAACATTATGTGGGGTGATGGACCAGGAGGTAAATTAGATAGCAAATTCGGACTGAAAAAACCTCAGCGTTCGTGGCAAAAGATTACCGTAGGTAATAGCCAAATAACCGTAAAGTTTTCCCCTCTTTCCCGTACCCAAATCTGGAGCAAGTCTACTAATGGATTAATCGGTAGAACTCTTAATATGGCAATTGAAAATATAGATATGGCATTATTTGTGTTTTCTGACCAAAAAATTGCCAACATCTTGGAAAATCGCCATAATCAAAATGTTAATATCCGAGCTTTAATAGATGCTCAATTTGCTTACCGCTACTACAGTGAAGGTTTAGATATGATGGGTATATCTATTAGTGATAACTGTAAATATGAAAAGGATAATCGCCCCTGGCAAAATCCTATTACCACGGTAGGAGTACCCAGTTTATTACCAGGGGATGTACTACATCATAAGTTTGCAGTTATTGACCAGCAAATAGTAATTACTGGTTCTCATAACTGGTCAGAAGCTGCAAATCATAACAATGATGAAAGTTTAATTATTGTGGAAAATCCCACGGTAGCAGCACATTTTCAAAGGGAATTCCATCGTCTTTACCAAACTATTAAACCAGAATTACCTTCTGCAATCAAAGCTAAAATAGACCAGGAAATACAAGAATGTTTGCCAGTAGAAACACAAAGAGAAAATCTTTAACAAAAAAAATCTCTATCTTGTTGATAAAGATAGAGATGGAGTTTATTGAATACCTTATTGAATTGTGAACATCTTACAGAGCATTACCACGTGGCAATACTTCCTCGGGGAACACAAACTGTTCATGAGGTTGGTCTTGGGGCGCCATCCAAGCTCGGATACCCTCGTTTAATAAAATGTTTTTGGTATAGAATGTTTCAAACTCTGGGTCTTCTGCTGCCCGTAGTTCTTGGGATACGAAGTCATAAGCTCGCAGGTTTAATGCTAAACCTACAATCCCTACAGCACTCATCCACAATCCGGTAACGGGTACAAACAACATGAAGAAGTGTAACCAGCGCTTGTTGGAAAAAGCAATCCCGAAAATCTGTGACCAGAAACGGTTTGCTGTCACCATGGAGTAGGTTTCTTCTGATTGGGTAGGATTGAATGCGGGGAAGGTGTTGGAACCTTCTCCATCTTCAAATAGGGTGTTTTCTACTGTTGCACCATGGATAGCACATAGTAAAGCTCCACCTAAGATTCCTGCTACACCCATCATGTGGAAGGGGTTTAAGGTCCAGTTGTGGAAACCTTGGAGGAATAATAGGAAGCGGAATATGGCTGCTACGCCAAAACTAGGTGCAAAGAACCAGCTGGATTGTCCCAAGGGGTACATCAAGAAAACGCTAACAAATACGGCAATCGGACCAGAAAATGCCAGGGCGTTATAAGGACGAATACCTACTAGTCTAGCAATTTCAAATTGACGCAACATGAAGCCAATTAATCCAAAGGCACCATGTAAAGCAACAAAGGGCCATAAACCACCCAGTTGACACCAGCGGGTAAAATCACCCTGAGCTTCTGGACCCCACAGGAATAATAGGGAGTGTCCCATACTGTCTGCAGGGGTGGATACTGCTACTGTTAAGAAGTTAGCTCCTTCTAAGTAGGAGGAAGCTAAACCATGGGTGTACCAAGATGTAACGAAAGTAGTACCGGTTAACCAACCGCCTAAAGCTAGAAAGGCACAGGGAAATAGTAATACTCCTGACCAACCTACAAATACAAAGCGATCGCGTTTTAACCAGTCATCTAACACGTCAAACCACCCTCTGGAAGGGGCGCGTCCAACTGCAATAGTCATGGAAAATCTCCGTATCTTATAATTACGATTCTAGAAAGCGTGTGGACGGTTGTAGATGGTTATAATACGACCTTCCCCAAGCGGACTTTCAACTGGACTGTATAATCCAGTTTACAATTTTTTACTGTCTGTAAATTATCATAAGTGCAAATCTCTAATTTTTCTAGGGGTAATAAATTTTTTTTTGGTTTTTTTTAATTTTCCTTAATTTTTTTTAATTTTTTCCCCTGACAGAACAGCGGTAGGATGGCTATGAACAGGTTAGAATAGTTCCTACGATCAGTCAAATTTAATTATTTGTAAATGTTTACTATCGACATAAGCATTAGAAACACCGCCTTCTCTATGTCAGTACAGCGTAAATCAGCGGAAGATGCCGAGGCTGTTTACCAACTGATTTTGGCGGCTATGGGATCTGGCAGTCCTGCTATTGTGGAACTTAAGTGTGAGGGCAAAACTGAAAAGAAAATTGCTGTCCTAGCCAGTGAAATTTCGGGAGTACAAATCATCCAGAAGGATGGTGTTGCTAGTAGTAGTGGCAAACTTCCTGGTTTTGCCGCCTTTACCGTTAAGGAGGAAACTCAGGTATAAGATGACATCATCAGGCATCGAAGTTGAACATTTAAACTTCTTTTGGCCTAATGGAGAGCAGGCAATTAAATCTTGCTCTCTTACTGTCCCTAAAGGTGAATTTTGGATGCTTTTAGGGACTAATGGTAGTGGGAAGTCAACTCTTTTGAGGTTAATTGCCGGTTTATTAGTTCCACAATCCGGTAGGATTGATGTTCTATCTCCTCTGGGTTTTGTCTTCCAAAATCCCGATCACCAGTTAGTTATGCCTACTGTGGGAGCTGATGTGGCTTTTGGACTGGTCGGGGAAAAACTTTCTACTCCTATGGTTAGGGCCAGAGTAGAGGACGCTTTGCAAGCGGTTAATTTGCTCTCTGTGGAACGCCGACCCATTTATGCCCTTTCTGGTGGACAGAAACAGCGTGTGGCTATTGCTGGAGCGATCGCTCGTCATTGTGAAGTCTTATTATTGGATGAACCCACCGCTTTATTAGACCCTGATAGTCAATTAGAATTAGTGACGACTGTGCGTCAATTGGTGAAAGCTCGGTCTATTGCTACTTTGTGGGTTACCCATAGACTAGAGGAGTTGAATTATTGTGATGGTGCTTTTTTATTAGAACAGGGGGTTTTAGTAGCAGCTGGGGATCCAGAACTCCTGAAACAGCGGTTAACCGGATCCCAATGAAAGCAGATTTTTTTGTTCTCTGTAGCATGGTGTAATCAGCATTGCTTCAATTCTTCAATTACTATGAATCTTATGGATGATTTTTGTCTATTTTAGTAATTGTGATTAGAAACCATGCCCCCTTCTACTATTCCATCCATTCTGCTGGTGGATGGCTACAACATTATAGGCTCATGGCCTTGTCTCAAAAAAACCCGTGATGATTCCAGCTTGGAAGCAGCTCGCGACCATTTGGTGGAACTAATCACCAACTATAGCGCGTTTGAAGGATACGAGTCTCATATAGTTTTTGACGCCCATTATCAGAATACCCCCAGCAATAGGGAAATGATTACTGATTTCCTCACCGTCCACTATACAGAGTTTGGACAGACTGCTGATACCTATATCGAAAAGGTCTGTGCGGGTCTACGTCACCAAGTTGCACAATGTTTAGTTTCTCGTGTGATTGTGGCCACTTCAGACCGGGCCCAACAGTTAGTAGTTCAGGGCTATGGTGCGGAGTGGTTATCAGCCAGACAATTATGTAACCAGGTAGAAGCAAAGGTTTGTCAGATGCGTAATCAACACCAATCACGAAAAAAATCTAAAGGTAGATTTTTGTCCCATTCTATAAATGATGAAGCTAGACAAAAGTTAATTCGTCTAAGAATGGGTCTGTAGGCTTGGTTCTGTGTGAGTCCATCGCTGAAAAACAAAATTGGCAAATCAATGAAAAAATTTTCGCCGAGGTACTTGACATTGTCTGAATGTTGGTTTAGTATTATTAAACATGATGAGTTTTCCTCAGTAGCTCAGCGGTAGAGCGATCGACTGTTAATCGATTGGTCGCTGGTTCGAATCCGGCCTGGGGAGTTATTCCTGGTTTTCTGTATACCAATGGTGGAGGTTTTGTACCTGCACCCTACGGGAAACCCGTCGATATTTCTTGCTTTCCAGTTTTGGCTCGTAATGATTCTCACCCTGACCTTTAGTCTTTAATTTCAGGGTTGACTCAGGGTCAGACTGCTGTTGACAAAAGGTTTGGTAGGCCATCGCCTCTTGCAAAAATTCCAGGTAGTGTTCATATCTTTCCCAATCGCTAGTGACTATACAACCTGGTTCGTCTCGATGTAAACAATCACTAAATCTACAACTCCCCTTCTCTAGCAATTTTCTACCTTCGGGAAAATAGTAGATTAACTCTTCTGGAATGAAACCCAAATCTGGTTGATTAAACCCCGGGGTGTCCGCTAACAAACCACCATTGGGTAACTCGAATAATTCTACATGACGAGTGGTATGACGACCACGGGCCAACTTACCAGAAACCTTTCCCACCCTCAAGTTTCCCTGAGGAATTAATTGGTTAATCAAACTGGACTTCCCCACACCGGAAGGACCAGCAATTACCGTGATTTTATTTTTTAAATATTCCCTAGCTTCCTCAATATTCATACCCTCTTGGACGCTCAAAAAAATTGGCTTGTATCCCCAACTCTCTAAGCGATCGCCAATTGCCCTTCTTTCATCCTCTTGGATTAAGTCACATTTATTTAAACATAACCGAAGATCTATACCAGTAGACTCGCCCTTAATTAAAAATCTACTTAACTGTAGAGGTTCCAAAGGGGGATCCGCAAGTGCAAAAACTAATAGAATTTGATTTACATTGGCGATCGCTGGTCTATCCAATTCAGTTTTTCGCGGTAAAACATCAGCGATCGCACCTCTTCCCCCCATCCAGTCAGGTTCTTCCACCAGTACCTGATCCCCCACCATTACCTGCTGACCAATTTTCTTCAATCTGGTTCTGCGAGTGCACAGGAGAGTGGGAATTAGTCCCCCCTGTAACTGCACACGATAAAAATTGGCCTGCACAGCCAAGACCGTACCCACCAACTCTTGATTGGTAGCAATCCTATGTCCTGTCATAATCTCATAAAGTTTAATGATATCATCAGGCTGGGGGACGACGTACTAATAAGGAAAAATACTCACATTTGTCAGTAATATTTTCTACCTGAAACCCAGCCATAGTCAGGCTGTCGGGAACCTGCTCAATTGGTTCACCTGGATCCAGCCATACCTCGAGTAAACTGCCATCAGACATTTGTTCCAGGCGCAACTTCGTCCGTACAAAATTAATAGGACAAGGGGTCCCACGTAAATCCAATTGGTCATCAGGGGTCATCAGAAAGGACAAGCTCATGTTCACACACTCATGCTTTAAATAGATTACCTAAGAAACCTTCCAAACCACCCTTACCGGTGCGGTCTCCCTTAATCTTAGCCAATTTTTCCAGTAGTTCTCGTTCCTCGGGAGTGACCTTGGTAGGAATATCAATTAACACTGTCAGCAGATGATCCCCTCGACTTACCGCATTACCCAACCGAGGTACTCCCCGATTTTCCAGTTTCATCACTGTGTTGGGTTGAGTCCCAGGGGGGATAGTTAACTCCACCGGACCATCCACAGTATTCACATCTATTCGACAACCCAAAATTGCTTGTAGATAGCTAATTTTCAACTCCGAAAGAATGTTAATTCCATCCCGTTGAAATTCCTCATCATCATTAACAAACAGATAAACATATAAGTCCCCTGCTGGACCACCCCGCTGACCGGAATCTCCTTCTTGAGAAATGCGCAGACGGGTTCCGTTATCCACACCTGCGGGAATTGTCACTTTCAGCTTCTTAGTTACCTGCTTCATTCCCTTACCATCACAGGACTCACACTTATCTTCTATAACTGAGCCTGTTCCATTACAGGTAGGACAAGTAGAAACTTGAGTAAAACTGCCAAAGGGTGTCCTAGTCACGCGGCGCACCTGACCAGATCCGCTACATGTACCACAGGTGCGGGGACGGGTTCCTGGTTTGGCCCCCGTTCCACCACACACCTCACAGGTCTCCTGATGGGCAATACGAATTTCCTTTTCCCCACCAAATACCGCTTCCCGAAATTCCAACTTCAGGTCTAATCGGAGATCATCACCACGAACCGGTCCACCTCTTCGCCTTTGCTGTTGAGTAGGTCCCCCCATTCCCCCAGCAAAACCACTAAAAATGCTTTCAAATATGTCGGCAAACCCCCCAGCATCCCCCATGTCCTGGAATCCAGCAGCACCCGATACTCCAGCTTCCCCAAATCGGTTATAGCGCTCTCGCGTGTCCGCTTCTGATAACACTTCATAAGCACGGTTAATCTCTTTGAACTTTTCTTCCGCCCCCGGTTCTTTATTCACATCTGGGTGATACTTCCGGGCTTGACGGCGATAAGCTTGTTTAATTTGTTCTTTGTCGGCATCACGGGAGACACCTAGGATTTCATAATAGTCGCGGGCCATATACTATGCTTAAGAGTAAGAACTAAGAGAGCAAAATTGGAATTCAGACGGACAATAGTTAATTTTTGTTAATGAACTTATTACACCTTAACCATAACCTATAATCGGTCTTTCACGAAAGTTATTGATAGGTGCAACATTAAACCTTCTATATTATAATTGTGCTACCTACCGTGACAAAAACCAGCCCACCTCTTACAGGAAGTAACCGTACCAGTAGGTGTGGAAATCCGTCATCTGTTCCCGAACTTATCAACCCGGAGATAAATGGTAATCTCCGGGTTGACTTGCTGTGTCTAATCCTGATCTGACTGGCCTTTTTCTTCCGTAGATGTATCCTCTATGGCAGCAGCTACCTTCACCATGGCATGACGCAGCACGCGATCGCCCAAAAAATAGCCGCGAACCAACTCTTCTAAAACAGTTCCTTCGGGATGTTCGCTTGTCTGTTCTCGCATAACTGCTTCATGGAGATTTGGGTCAAATTCCTGACCTTCAGGACGCATAGGTGACACTCCCATTTTCTTCAAGGAATCTACCAACTGTTTATAAACTCCTTGATAACTCTTATGGATTGTCATTTCACCATCATCTTGTGGTTTAAGGTGTGCCCTTGCTCGCTCAAAGTTATCCACCACAGGTAACAACTCCATAATTGTGTTTCTTTTCACCTGTGTTTCTGTGTCTTCTTTTTCTTTGGAGACCCGTCTGCGATAGTTCTCAAAATCTGCTGCAATTCGCATGTACTGAGAACTACGCTCCTCAAGTTGAGCCTTTAGAGACTGATTTTGTTGAGTTAGTTGAGTAATTAGATCCCTATCTACTACTTCTTCCACTGCAGCGACACCATTTTCCTCGCCGACGGTAGATTGTTCCGACAAATTCGCATCCGGAGGTTGATGGTCACTCACGGTGCTGTCAGATTCTTGAGAATTGATCCCGGTTGGGTAGTCGCCTGTCATTGCTTTACCTCTATTGGTTCTTCCAATCACTAACTAATATGGTTTACTTAATTTACCTAAAAATCGGACAAAAACCTCAGGTCTCGACGACACGATGATTTTGCCCGTTTTGACTATTTGTATATTTTGCGGGAGGAGCCTGTTCAACAACCACCACTTGAACATTATACAATTGGTGTTTATATATGGCAATTGACTTCTCTACGCTCTAAAGAGACGGAGGTTCATTAGAACCGTTTTTGTTTTACAAGCGTGCTCTAATTGGCGCAGTCAAAAACGCCTTACTGACTCCACTTGAATCAACTCCAAATATTGTCCATATTTTTCTTTACCATACCATCCTGACTGATAGGTGTCAATACTTGACTGCGGATAAATCCGCTTGAGTCGGTTTTCCGCCCCTGCTTGAAAGCTAAGGGCTACCAACCTTACAGACTTTTTACGTGTTTTAATCAAAGGTAGAGTATTTGAAGGATAATAAAAACTACACTGTTATAAATGTAGTATATAATGTTTCTAAAGTAGAATCCCTTGTTTCGGTAAAAAAGCTAAAAACAGTAAAAACATAACTTAATATACCTTGCTATGATTTACTCAGTTAAAAAACGTTTAGATAAAACTAGTGCTATTCAAGTTAACACTCTTCCTGTACTAAACAAACTAGTTAAATCTGGTCATATTCATAGGGAACAGATGAAGCTAGCCGTGATGGAAAGTCTTGAATCTGGGAAAGTATTAACAGATGTTTTACAATCTATAGCCAGAGGGAAGTTAGATCCTCAGTTAATCAGAGAATGTAAAAAACAGCATTTATTTGAATTAAAAATACTATATGGTGTAGAATATATAGATCCAGAAGTCAATCAAATGAACTGGAATATTATCAGAGAATTGATCGAGAGTTTAATACCAATAGATATTTGTCGTAGTTATGGATTATTACCATTAGGAAAGGAAGAAAATCAGAATCCACCCCAGGTGTTAGTAGCAATGGTTGAGCCAGATAATTTAGCGGCATGTGATTACCTTAATAGGATATTACAACCGCCAAACTGGCAATTTAAACGTCTAGTAATTGCTGCGGAAGATTACGAAATATTAATTAATCAATACACAAAAGAGCAAACTCAATTCACAGATATTAGCCAAGATCTAGAAAGTTTAAGTCTTGAGGTTATGGAGCAGAGACTAGAAGAAGGAGATGTAGATTTGACAGTAGCCATGAAAGAAGCTCAGGATGAGCCGATTATTAATCTTGTGAATAAAATTCTCTTTTTAGCTCTGCGAGATGGTGCTTCTGATATTCACGTTGAACCTCAAGAAGAATATTTACGAATTCGGTTTCGCAACGATGGAGTACTGCGGGAGTCGGAATCTATTCCCCCCATTCCCAAACATATTATTCCTGCAGTTACTGCGCGAATTAAAATTATCTCTAATCTAGATATTGCCGAAAAGAGATTGCCCCAAGATGGCAGAATTCGCAGAGTATTTGATGGTAAAAAGGTAGATATCCGAGTCAGCACCTTACCCAACCGCTACGGAGAAAAAATCTGTCTGAGGATTTTAGACAATTCCTCCACTAAATTACCCCTAGATCAAATAATTACTGATCCCCATACTTTGCAGGTATTTAAAAATATTATTCATAAACCCCTAGGTTTAATTTTAGTCACAGGTCCAACCGGTTCTGGAAAAACTACCTCCTTATATTCTGCTCTAGCAGAATTAAATGATCCGGGAATTAATATTAGTACAGTTGAAGATCCCGTAGAATACAGTTTACCGGGACTGACTCAAGTGCAGGTAATTCGAGAAAAGGGATTAGACTTTGCCACAGTTCTGCGAGCTTTTCTGCGACAAGACCCAGACGTGTTATTGGTGGGAGAAACACGAGATGGGGAAACTGCGAAAACCGCAATTGAAGCAGCACTAACCGGACATCTAGTATTCACTACCTTGCATACTATAGATGCTGCAGGAGCGATCGCCCGCTTACTGGAAATGGGTATTGAACCATTTATGATTTCTAGTTCTCTAATTGGTGTATTAGCCCAGAGGTTAGTGCGTAGACTGTGTCCCACATGTCGAATTCCCTATAATCCTACAGTTCAAGAACTAGGGAGATATGGTTTATCCCTAGTGCAAGAAGGCAATGTCATTTTCTATAAAGCTAATACCATATCATCAGAACTTATAGGAAAAAGCCCGAATAAAATCAAAGTTTGTCCTAACTGTTATGGTACTGGCTACAAAGGGCGTTGTGGAGTGTATGAAGTTATGGCAGTTACGCAAAAACTACAAAATTTAATTAATCAAGAAGCTGACACAGAAAAAATTAAAGAAGCAGCTTTAGAAGAGGGAATGATAACCCTATTGGGTTATAGTCTCAATCTAGTTCGTCAAGGCATAACGACCTTAGAAGAAGTGGAGCGGGTGGTATATACAGATAGGGAATTGATAAGGGAATTAAAAGTCTCACGACAGAAGAGTCTCACATGTCAATGTTGTGATGCTACCCTAAAACCAGAGTGGTTAGATTGTCCTTATTGTTTGACCCCTAGATTAATTAATTGAGAAATTCCCTATTACATATGGAATACACAATTAAAGAACTGCTGCAAAATTTAGTAGATATGGGTGGTTCAGACCTGCATCTATCTGCAGGTTTAAGACCCTATTTTCGCATTGGTGGAAAACTCACTCCCTTAGGTAATGAGATATTAACACCAGATGAATGTGAAAAACTGATTTTTAGTATGTTGAATAAGGACCAGCGTCACAGGTTAGAAAAAACCTGGGAGTTAGATTGTTCTTATGAAATCAAAGGTCTAGCACGTTTTCGAGTTAACGTCTATAAAGAAAGGGGCAATTATGCAGCTTGTTTACGGGTTTTAAGTTATAAAATTCCCAATTTTGAAGAGTTAGGTTTACCCAAGATTATTCGAGAAATAGCAGAAAAACCCAGAGGACTAATTCTTGTTACAGGTCCAACCGGTTCTGGTAAAACCACTACCCTAGCTGCAATGATTGATTTAATCAACCAAAATCGAGCTGAACATATTCTAACCATAGAAGACCCAATAGAATTTGTGCATGAGCCAATTAAAAGTTTAATCCACCAACGACAATTAGGTGAAGATACACGGAGTTTTGCCAATGCCTTAAAAGCAGCTTTACGGGAAGATCCAGATATTATTCTCGTGGGGGAAATGCGAGACCTAGAAACGATTTCTCTAGCTATTTCTGCTGCAGAAACAGGTCATTTGGTCTTAGCCACATTACATACTAATTCAGCAGCACAGACCATTGATAGAATCATTGATGTTTTTCCAGCGGAACGACAAATGCAAATTAGAGTACAATTATCTAACTCCCTGTTGGCAGTTTTCAGTCAAATCCTAGTACCTAGAAAAAACGTTAAACCAGGTGGATCTAGTCGGGTGATGGCACAGGAAATTATGATAGTTACTCCAGCAATTGCTAACTTAATAAGGGAGGGAAAAATAGCCCAGATATATTCATTTATTCAAACAGGAGGTAAATTGGGAATGCAAACCTTAGAAAAAGCCCTATGTGAGCTATTTAAAGCTGGTCTTATTTCTCAAGAACTAGCACTTTCTAGGACTTCTAGACCGGATGAAGTGCAACGGTTAATTGGTATTTTGTAATTACTAAAAATCTCCTACCTAGAAAACTATGGATATTTACATTGCTGTTGTTCAAAACTCTCAAGGTAAAACCCAAACCCAAAAATTAATGGCTAATTCCCTAACTGAAGCACAAAATAAACTCCGCAGTCGGGGACTAATGGTGAAAGCTCTCAATAAATACTCAAAACCATCCATAAAAAAATCTCATAGATTAAACTCACATTTATATTGGCAAAAGTTACAGGACGATTTTTCCCATTATTTCGTGAGGGTAACCGTCCAAGATAAGGCGATTTTTTCTCGGCAATTTGCTACCTTAGTTAATTCAGGGGTGACAATCATAAAATCTCTGGATATTATTTCTCCACAGTGTTCTAACCCCAAATTGAAAAAAGCCCTAAATCAAATATCTACGGATATTAAAACGGGAATAAATCTTTCCGATTCCATGAAAAAGCACCCCGATTGTTTCGATAATTTATATATTAGTATGGTGCAAGCTGGAGAAGCAGGAGGAGTACTTGATGATGTTTTACATCGGTTGGCCAAATTATTAGAAGACCTAGCTAAACTGCAAAATCAAATTAAATCTGCTCTCTCCTATCCTATATTTGTAGGTTGTTTCGCCATAGCTATTGCTTTGGCAATGACAATTTTTATCATCCCCATTTTCGCCAATATTTTTAAAAACATGGGAGTAGAATTACCAATAATCACAAAAATTTTAATCAGTTTTAGTCAAACTTTGAATAGCTGGGTTTTTCTGGTAATAATTGCACTAATAACTATGGGATTAGTTGCTATTCAACAATATTATAAAACCAATGGGGGCAAACTAAAGATTGATTGGCTATTTTTAAAAATTCCCCTACTGGGAAAACTAATGCAAAAGTCTTTTGTAGCTAAATTCAGCAGAACCTTTGCCTCCTTGATTCGTTCTGGAGTACCCATGATCACCAGTTTAGTAATAGTCAAAAATACATCGGGAAATCAGGTCATTGCTAATGCTATTGATTATGCTAGGAAAGACCTAGAAAAAGGAGGTATGCTCAGTCAATCTCTGAATAAAAGCGGGGTGTTTCCACAAATGGCAATTCAAATGATGATCATTGGGGAAGAAACCGGGGAACTAGATGAAATGCTAATGAAAATTGCGGATTTTTATGAACATGAAGTGGAGCAAACTATAAAATCAATTCTCAGTATATTGGAACCAATCATGATTGTACTCTTGGGAGGGATGGTAGCGACAATTTTACTTGCTATGTACTTGCCAATGTTTAGAATGTTTGAAAACATAGGATAGCCAGTACCCATCTCCCCACTTCCACTTTCTAACGAACAAATTGAGGCATAACTTCTGCTGCGGTAAACAAACCGTAAATACCTTTTTTGTGGAATTGATAACCTGCTTTCAAGTAACCAAAAGCGGGTCCAGATACATTAGCAGCCATACTAGTCTCATCTCCTAATGTAAAGGTATGAGTAGAAATTCTGCCTTCAAAAGTGCGTCCAGTAATTTTGACATTAGTACTAAGGGGCTTTTTCGAGTTACGCGTATCAACCACACCACCCACTGTTACCCTATCCCGTGGACATATACCGGCAATTTCTAGCATTACATCATCAGCATGTTCCATATTTTCCAGGGTCAACACTCCATTAGTTTTGTCCAGTAGTACTTCTACTTCCTCGTCGGTCATTGCTCTGGCAATTTCTACGTTATAACCAGGTATGTGCGCAATGTCCTCCCTAATAGTAGCACGATAAGCTTCCCAATTAGCAATACCTACACCAAAAGTAATTTCTACTTTATGAATTTCAGCATAGCTTTGAGCTGCTAAAGCAGCAGCAGCAGTTAAAAGTCCAGGAGTTGCTCCACAACCGGTCATATAGGTAATTTGCGCCATCTCCAGTTCTTTTTTCATGGCAAGAAGCTGCTCTACTGCGCTCGTGCGTTTAATAGCATCCACCAACACACCTTGCCAACCAGCAGTGATAAATTGTTGGGTAACTTTGGGGATAAAGTCATTAGGAAGGTTAGGTAAAGCCAGAAAATAGGCATCCACCCCTGGAGCATTAGCAATTAAATCCTTAATGCTGTGATTACTTAAATTACCATGGGACTGCAAGTAACCAACGGATCCCTGTTGTTGATAAGTGGTAATGGCGAAGTTTGTGTTTAAACCAACTGTTGAGTAGGCGTAGCCTTTTTGATCTGCAACTGCTACTAGAAGCATTTCCCGTTTTCCAGATAGAACTTTAGCTGCTGCTTGTCCGAGTCCACCAAAGCCCAATACTCCAATGCGAAGAGGTTGACTAGTGATTCCTGTATTCATTGTGGTTTTTGTATCTTGGATCATGGTTAATTATGCTTCATTTTACCGCTCTATAGGATCTACCCAAAGATACCCAAACCTTTACAGATCTGGACTTTAGAACCTACTTCCTGTTTCATCGTAGTCTCAAGATGATTCTTGAGAGGTTTGTCTACTCCACAAGCTATCTCGGTAGAGCTTACCGTTTGATCCGAACGAATCGGAATCTGAATTCCTTCAAACCATCGTTCTAGATTTTTTGCCGCGATCTCTGTCTTGGGTGTGTCCACATTCAGGACAAACGTAAACTCGTTAAAAATGCTTTGATACTCAAGTCCTCAATTTTGATAACGCTGTGGTTTTTAGCGAGATCATAAGTGAGTTACCCAGTAGCATTATTTCACCTCATTAACTGCTCCTCAATCAACTTTTTGTTTTTGTGACTTCCAGCGCCATAAAGGCGACTGTAAAACACTTGAATCAAGTCTATCATGTCTTGCACAAGTTCTTGTTCAAAATTGATTTCTTCATTGAACTCAACGATAATACACAATACATTTTAGTATGTAGATATTTTGGTAGATTTGTCAATATCTGGGTAGAAATTTTCTTTCAGCTTCTAGCCCAAAGTTTCATTTCTATCCCCCCACTTATTCATAAATATTTTTCCATTTTTCCGGAGATGTCTCTTTAATTGTTGTAACTCTGCCTAGTAAGTTATCGTAAAGTGTCAACAATCACCACACCTTTAAGATGTGTGATTCTACAGACAGATACTTAGTACATATCTACCACTTTGAAGATCCATGAGCAATTACTACCCCTGTCCTAAAAACCCTTTAACAATTTATACTAGTAATGGACAAATCAAAAATTCTAGTCTGTGCGACTTCTGCTGGAATGAATACTGCTTTTGTTGGTCAAATTACTGTATAGGTGAGTGGCTTGAATTACAAAACAACTATATGCAACAGCGGTTACAACAAAAAATATCAAACTTAAAAACGTAAAAAGTACAAACCTTTAAATAAGTCAATTTTTATTAACTCACCTTGTCAAGTGATGTAAATAGACTTGACAAGTAGTTTGCATTTTTTATAAAGGCAAAATAATGAATTTACGGCAGATATATTGTAATAAAACGGGAGTGATTAAGTGAATATAGAAGGATTATTTCAGCGAACGGGAGTTATGCGGCAACATTTATTAAATTTATATCAAACTACTATAGCCTTGCCATGGATCCCTTCCGATTTATTACCACAAACTTTTAAAGAGCTACATACCACACTAAAAATGCTGCTTGCAGCTATAGATGAACTTCATCAACAAAATGAAGAATTTGTACAAACTCGCAATTTAGTAGAAATAGAACGTCAACACTATCAGGAATTATTTGAGTATTTACCAGTAGGTTATTTACACACTAACCTCCAGGGAATAATTGAAGATGCTAATCAAGAAGCAGGAAGATTATTAAACATTAGTCCAAAATTTTTAGTTGGTAAACCCCTGATTAGTTTTATTGTTCAGGAATGCCAACAGTATTTTTGTCGTGAACTTATTGAATTATCTAAGTCCGATCAAGTTAGACAATTATTTTTAGTTTTGAAACCGCGCTATAATGGTCCTTTTAATGCCTCTTTGATAGTTAGATCTTCCTTTAATTTCCATATAAATAAAAGCAATTTATACTGGCTAATTCAAAAATCATCTACATCACAAATTGTGGGCATGACAACAATTGATATGGACGAAGAAATATTGCAAGATCGCCAAATACATAAATATTCTAAGGGGGATAATATTGCCTTAGATAATACATTCTTTGGATATGTTATACAGGGTTTGGTGAAACTGAGTACATTAAGTCAAACAGGTACAGAAATTCTCATAGGTTTGGCAACCTCAGGAATGGTTTTTGGTTCCACTATGACCAATCTACCACTTTACGAAGCTACAGCTATTTCTGATGTTGAGCTAGTCCTAATTTATGTATCGGAAATGCGAGCTATTCCTAATTTGAATCAAATGCTCTTACCAAAAATTAAACAGCGATTACAACAAACAGAGTCTTTTTTATTTATCATTAGTCATTATAATGTGGAGGATAGATTAAGCAGTTTATTAGAAATGTTAAAATTAGAACTTGGCGAACCAGTAGTAGAAGGAACAAGGTTACTTTTTCGCCTAACTCACGAGGATATTGCCACTGCTTGTAATTCCACAAGAGTAACCATTACTCGCTTACTCAACAAACTACAGAAACAGGGAAAAATAAAGTACGATGCTAATAAGCATATTATAATTTGCAGTCCACCACGATGAAAGGTAGCGTTGTCAACAATCACCCACGGGACGTAGCAATAGATTTTCGTGGGTTGAGTTTAATACGAAACCCAACAAACTAACGAGATAAGCGTATAACGTTCAAGGATCAATAGTCAACCCCCACCATTGGAAAAAAATCAAAAATAAATATTGTGTCTCCCTACTTAGTTTGGTCTTTTCGCGCCAACTTACTTATTCCAGAAACCTGAACTAGCTCCCAACCTTGATGAAATATTTCGTCAATCGATACCATTTCCCCTTGGGTGGTCATAAATTTGTGATCCTTCGTTGCTCTGATTGTTGAACCATCGTCTAAACAGTATTCGTATAAATCCTGCACTCCTCTATCATGCCATTGACCGATAGGTTGGGTGTAGACGTTACCACTATCGTTCAGACTAAATACTGTACAGACCATTTGCTTATCCACAATTTCTCCAATGGGCAAAAATCCATACTCCAGAGTTAAAACTTCCGTTTCATAACTTAAACAATACTCAGCAAATTTTAACATATCCGCAAATAATTGTTCAGCAACTTGTTTTTTGACCCCGTTTTTTGTTGCTCCATCAATAAATTTTTCCTGCTGTTTTTGCATTTCTGCTACCTTCTTTTTCCCCATGGCCCGACGTAGCAGATCCGCTTGTCCGAGAGAGTAACCAGCCATATCTTGAGCAATTTTCATAATCTGCTCTTGATAGACCATAATTCCGTAGGTTTCATTTAGTATGGGCTGTAAAATCTGGGATTCGTAATCAATAGATTCCCGACCATGTTTACGATTAATAAACTTAGGAATCAACCCAGCATCTAGGGGACCGGGTCTATATAGAGCTAAAATTGAAGAGATATCTTCAATATTGGAGGGTTTTAGATCTCTAACAATTTGTTTCATTCCCGAAGATTCTAATTGAAATACACCCTCTAAATCTCCTGATTCCAGCAGAGAATAGGCTTGAGCTACATCTTTAGGTAAGGTGCTATATTCACCTTTAGCTAGGATCTTTTGAGCTTTTCTTTCTTGACGGGTAATATCATCTGGATCTATTGTATAACCTCGGTTTTGTTCAATTAAATCTATAGTTTTTTGAATTAGGGTCAGATTTCTCAGACCCAAAAAGTCCATTTTCAACAAGCCTAGAGACTCCAAATCCTCCATAAAATATTGAGTAATAACCGAACCATCATTGTTCTTCTGCAATGGCACAATTTCATCTAATGGCTCAGAGGAAATTACCACTCCTGCTGCATGAACACCGAAGGTTTTGTTAGTTCCCTCAATCCGCATGGCCATATCTATCCAACGACGAACATGCTGTTCGTTATCATATTTGGCCTTGAATTCTGGTTCTGGAGTTTCATCGGAAATCATTACCTTGAGTTTTGTGGGTTTTCCTCTAACTACGGGAATCATCTTGGCCATTTTGTCTGCTTCACCATAGGGTATATCTAATACCCTAGCTACATCTTTAAGGACTGCTTTTGATGTTAAACGGTTAAAGGTAATGATTTGGGCGACCTTATCCGCACCATATTTTTCTGTTACATAACTAATGACTTCATCCCGTTTTTCAATACAAAAGTCTGTATCAATATCAGGCATAGATTTGCGCTCTGGGTTCAAAAATCGCTCAAATAGTAGTCCGTGATGTACGGGATCAATATTGGTAATTCCCATAGCATAAGCCACCAATGAACCAGCTGCTGACCCTCGACCTGGACCTACAGGAATGTTATGATCTCGGGCAAATTTAATGTAGTCCCAAACCACTAAAAAGTAGCTGGAAAAACCCATTTGCTCAATCATTTTTAGTTCATATTCTAGTCTTTCTTTGTATACAGTATCCACCTCGTTACGAGATTTACGATTTAATCTTTTTAATAGTCCTTGCCAAGCTACTTCTTCTGTATAAGTATCCGGTGTGTGTCCTGTGGGAATGGGTGGTGCGGGAATTTTGGGTTCGTCCATAATATTATAGGCTTCCACTTTCTCTGCTACTTCTATTGTGGTAGCAATGGCTTCAGCAATTACATCATCTGTTAGGTGATCTCGAAATAGTAACTGCATTTCTTGAGTGGATTTTAGGTACTCAGTACCGCTATACCGCATTCGCTTATCATCTGCAATTAGTTTACCAGTTTGAATACAAAGTAGGGCATCATGGGCTTCTACGTCAAAACAGGATATGTAATGGGAATCATTGGTGGCAATAAATTTAATGTCTAGTTCTCGGGCAATTTTTACAAGTTCTACATTGACAATTCTATCTTCCTGAGAGCCATGATCTTGAATTTCTAAATAAAAGTCTTCTCCAAATACTTCTTTATACCAGGTGGCAACTTTTCTTGCTTTCTCTAATTTCCCTCCCAGTACTGCTTGGGGAATTTCTCCTGCTAAACAAGCGCTCGTTACTATTAGACCTTCTTTATGTTCTTTGAGCAAGTCTTTATTAATACAAGGACGAGAAAAAATTCCTTTTCCCTGGGTTCCTTTTAGATGAGAAATGGTGGTTAGTTTGACCAGGTTTTTATAACCTTTGGTGTTTTTTGCCAACACAACTTGATGGTATCTCGCACGACGTTCTTGTTTTTCAATGTCTCCATTGATGATATACATCTCGTTACCTATTATTGGCTTAAATCCTGGTTTGCTACGACAGATTTTAATTAGCTCTATCGCTCCATACATTACGCCATGGTCTGTCAATGCTAAACTGTTCATCCCTAGGGCGATCGCCTGCTCTACTAACTCTGGTATTTGACTAGCGCCGTCTAGTAAACTGTAGTCACTATGAAGGTGTAAAGGTACAAAGGACATAAACTAATTTTTACTGGTTGAAGTTAGTTTAACTTGGTTAAAGTTAATTATTGAGGCTTCTATTATAGCCTTTTTCACAATTATTGCCACCCGGTAAAAAACTAAAAAAACTCAACTATAGGGGGAAGATGCGCACACCATCACTGGTTTCAAAGACAAACAGGTTGTTTAAATCCAAACATATTTTTAATTTTTCTCCGGGGTGTAAATGTCTATCTCTCTCTACCTGCATGTTAATCAATCCTGGACAACTAGGTAACTCCACACGAACTAATATTTCCTTTCCTAAAGGCTCTACAACTTTCACTTCTACCCATAGTTCTCCTTGTTCTCTCAGTATATTCTGGGAATCTGCTCCTTGACAACTTATACGAATATGCTCTGGACGAATACCTAAGTGATAATTTTGTCCAGGATAAACTGCGCTAACAGCTGCAATCTGATTGGGAATAGCTAATAACTCTCCACCCACATCAAACATATCCTCTTTCACCGTAGCAGGTATAATGTTCATAGGTGGATTACCCAAAAAAGTCGCTACCATCCGATTTGCGGGTAGGCCATATATGCTCTGAGGATCCCCAATTTGTTGAATTTTGCCCCCATTTAAGACTACAATTTTGTCCGCTAAGGTCATTGCTTCCACCTGGTCATGGGTAACATAAATAGTGGTAATATTCAGTTTTTGATGTAGTTGTTTTAACTCAGTTCTTGTATCATCCCGTAACTGTGTATCCAGATTAGACAAGGGTTCATCCAGTAAAAATACTTGAGGTTGACGGGCGATCGCCCTGCCTAATGCTACTCTTTGTTGTTGACCCCCGGATAATTGCTTTGGTTTTCTGTCTAGAAGATGTTCTAAGGAGAGGGCCTTAGCAACGGACATGATCCTAGATTGAATAGTTTTGCGGTCAACCTGGCGCATTTCCAGACCGAAAGCTATATTCTCAGCAACGGTTTTATGAGGATAAAGGGCGTAATTTTGAAACACCATCGCCACATCCCGGGATCTAGCTGGTATATTATTAACCAGGCGATCGCCTATATATAAACTACCTGAAGTTATGGTTTCTAGGCCTGCAATAGTTCTCAGAATGGTGGATTTGCCACATCCTGAAGGACCAACCAACACCCAGAACTCACCATCTGGAACTTCAAAGGAAATATTCTCAATTGCTGTAACTTTGTCAAATTTCCGTTTGACATCATCCAAAACAACTTTAGCCATGCCTTCATTTCCTCACTTTATATTTTCTATGATATTATATGTACCTAACCGATGGATGGCAAAATTGACCACCAACATCCAAATCTCAAATTTTAATATCTAATTAATTTAATGCAATTCCAAATAAGAGAATCCAGATCTATACTAGCTTCTTCTTTATTATTAATTGCCCCATTTTTCCTTTGGGGTACGGCAATGGTAGCTATGAAAGGAGTAATTCCCCATACCACACCTCTATTTATGGCAGGTGTGCGTTTAGTGCCAGCAGGAGTGCTTATTTTAATAGTCGGTGCATTTATGGGTAGACATCAACCTAAAGGATGGTTAGCATGGTTATGGATTGGATTATTTGCCGTGGTTGATGGCACCCTATTCCAAGGTTTTCTGGCGGAGGGGTTAGCTAGAACCAGTGCGGGTTTGGGTTCTGTAATGATTGATTCCCAACCTTTAGCTGTTGCTCTATTATCATGGTGGTTGTTTCAAGAACGTATTGGTCTATGGGGATGGTTAGGACTGGCATTAGGAGTGATTGGTATCAGTTTAATTGGGTTACCCCAGGAGTGGATCTGGCATTTTATTCACCCAGGTGTGGTGACCAATAGTACCAACAATAATTTGTTTGATAATTCATTACCCTTATTTGCTAGTGGCGAATGGTTAATGTTACTGGCAGCTTTATCCATGGCACTGGGAACAATATTAATTCGTTTTGTTAGTAAATATACTGACCCTGTAATAGCTACCGGATGGCACATGATTTTGGGAGGAATACCACTTTGGGGAATTTCTTCTTTCCTAGAAGTTGACCAATGGCAAAATATACTACCCGCTGATTGGGTGGCATTAACTTATGCTACCGTATTAGGCAGTGCGATCGCATACGGTTTATTCTTTTACTTTGCCTCCACTGGCAACCTAACAAGTTTAAGTTCTTTAACCTTTCTCACCCCGGTATTTGCATTAATATTTGGTCGTATTTTACTGGGAGAGGTTTTGACTGGGATCCAATGGATAGGAGTTATGATCACACTGATTAGCATCTATTTAATTAATCAAAGAGAAAATCTACCAGGACAGGAAGACCGGAAAGTGGAGACCATTAATGGCTAATGAAAGAAGCGGTCTAAAGCAGCTTTTAGTTGCTCCATTTCCGCATCAATGTTACCATTTTGGGCAGCTCGGCTAATACATTCGGTTAAATGTTCATCCAGGACGATGCGAGCAACTTTATCTAATGCACCTCGAACCGCAGCTATTTGTAATAATACCTCCGGACAGGGGCTATTCTGTTGCACCATGGTTTTAATACCGCGAATGTGTCCCTCTATGCGGGATATTCGGTTGACAATTCGTCTTAGTGATTCTTCCGTATGAACATGAGGATGACCTGGTCCCACCAACCCCGAATTGTGACCTGGATGTTGTTGATGGTCATGGTTATGATGGTGAGTATGTACATCCTGGGAAAAATCATCAGCTAAAGTATTTGACGGATTCATAGATTATAAACTGCTGAACTTGAATTTTTGAGCTTCCACCTCAATAATAACTTTAGCTAAATTGGTAAGTAGAACAAGATAAAAATTGTAGATTAGGTTTTAATGATGCGATTTCCTGAAGTTCGTCATTCCCCAATTACCTCTCGTGTGGTAGCAATGTTCATGGGTGTGATGTTAATAGTTTCCAGTCTGTTAGTTTCACCCTCCCAAGCACAATCGATACCTGCTGTAACTGATGCAATTGGTAAAAGCAGTTTTGTGACTGCCGCAGTTAATCGCGTCGGGCCTGCTGTAGTGAGAATTGACACCGAAAAAACCATTTCTCGTCCCGTTGACCCCATTATGGAAGATCCATTCTTCCGACGCTTTTTTGGTGATACCTTCCCACCCATGTCACCAACAGAGCAGTTAAGAGGTTTAGGTTCTGGTTTCATTATTGATAAGAGCGGCTTAGTATTGACCAATGCCCACGTGGTGGATCAAGCGGATAAAGTGACGGTGAGATTAAAAGATGGTAGAACTTTTGAAGGCAAAGTCCAAGGCATTGATGAAGTAACAGACTTAGCAGTAGTTAAAGTCAATGCAGGTAAAGACTTACCAGTAGCTGCATTAGGTTCTTCTAATAATGTACAAGTAGGAGATTGGGCGATCGCAGTAGGAAATCCTTTAGGATTTGATAATACAGTCACATTAGGAATTGTTAGTACCTTAAAACGTTCCAGCGCCCAGGTAGGAATCAGTGATAAAAGACTAGACTTCATTCAAACTGACGCAGCAATTAATCCTGGTAACTCTGGTGGTCCATTATTAAATGCGGAGGGCGAAGTAATTGGTATTAATACAGCTATTCGTGCTGATGCTATGGGTATAGGTTTTGCCATACCTATTGATAAAGCCAAAGTAATTGCGGCCGAATTACAAAAGAACGGTAAGGTTGCCCATCCTTATTTAGGAGTGCAGATGATTACCTTAACACCCCAATTAGCTAGACAAAATAACACCGATCCCAACTCTACCTTTGAACTACCAGAAGTAAATGGGGTATTAGTAATGAGAGTTGTACCTAACTCCCCTGCTGCTGAGGGTGGAGTTCGACGTGGGGATGTGATTGTGGCGATTGATGACCAACCCATAAGTAATGCTGAACAACTACAACAGGTGGTTGAGGATAGTCGTCTAGGTCAGATTTTGCGAGTGAAAGTCCAAAGAGGTAATAAAACCCAAAATCTTTCGGTGACAACCGCTGAATTGCAAAATATTTCCTAGATTAAGCTTCTCCGGTCTAAAGACACGGAGATTTCTGAAGAGTCCATAAACGAACTTTCTGAGGCTGGCTTAAACAGCCTCTACTGATTCCGCTAAGATCAATTCCTAGCATCACCGCTACTTTTTTCAAAATATTAGCAGCACCATTACAGTCCGCATTAATTTTGAACCCATCAGAAGTTTCATATACTCCACGACTAACTCGTTTCCCGCTTGCTTCCCACCCTTGGGGTTTTTCACCGAATTTAGGTATATTGTCGCAATCAAAAAACGATGATTGAGAAGTGTATGATTCTTCTGTTTCAATAAAATCTATTCCGTATTGTTTACATAATTGAGCAATACGGTCTTTTAATCTTGCTGTGGGAATTTGGACAAACTTCTGATTGTTTTTAGACCCCAAATCAATACTATCTTTTTCATCTCCCGTGAAATCCGGGGATGAATTTAGTGCTGGGTTTATGGGAAATATTTTGCCGAGTTACTCAACTTTGTCAAAAATATATGTTACAGTTAGCGTTGTGCACCTCTTCAAAGATAAGTAGGCCACACTTAGTTTTTCCGCGAGGAAAACGCTTGCAAGTCCTTTCACATAGGTTATTTGACCATGTCAGATTTAATTTTATTTTGGCATCGCCGAGACTTACGTACTTCTGACAATACGGGACTAGGAGTTGCCAGGGAAAAAACCAAAAAAGTAGTAGGTGTTTTCTGCTTAGACCCTAACATATTAGGACAGGATGATATAGCACCTGCTAGAATAACCTACATGATTGGCTGTTTGAAATCATTAGAGAGTCTATATTTACAAGCTGGCAGCCAGTTACTAATTTTACATGATAATCCGGTGAGAGCCATTCCCAATTTAGCTGAAGCCCTGGAAGCGAAGGCAGTTTTTTGGAATTGGGATGTGGAACCCTATGCACAAATACGAGATCGGGATGTAACTCTGGCACTAAAAACCAGAGGTATTGAAACCTTAGAGAAAAATTGGGATCAATTACTGCATTCACCGGACACAATTCTCAGTGGTGCGGGGACACCCTATACAGTTTATACTCCCTTTTGGAAAAAGTGGCATAGTCAACCAAAAGTGGAACCAATAGAAATCTTAGCCAACTGTGAGAACTTAACAGCTAGAGAAGAGGAAATAGCTGAAAAATCAGGGGTAATTAAATTGCCCACTGCCAGAGATTTAGGTTTTATCTGGAGTGGGGAACTAATACTTGAACCGGGGGAAGTAGCAGCTTGGGAAAGACTAACAGATTTTCTGGATTGTGCTATTGATGAATATGAAGAAAAGAGAAACTATCCGGCTATTGATGGCACATCTTTGTTAAGTCCCGCCCTGAAATTTGGGGTAATTGGAATTAGGACTATCTGGCAAAAAACTCAGGAGTTATTAGCCATAAGCAACAGTCAAGAGTTTAGTAATGGTATTATCACTTGGCAAAAAGAATTAGCCTGGCGGGAATTTTATCAGCATGCCATGTACCACTTTCCTGAATTAGCTGAAGGCGTCTATAGGGATGTTTTTAAAAACTTTCCCTGGTCTGATAACCAAGAGCATTTTCAGGCTTGGTATGAAGGAAAAACTGGTTATCCGATTGTGGATGCTGCTATGCGACAATTAAATGAGACTGGTTGGATGCACAATAGGTGTAGAATGATAGTAGCCAGTTTTTTAACTAAGGATTTAATTATTAATCCTCAGTGGGGGGAGAAGTATTTTATGCAGAAACTCATTGATGGTGATTTATCTGCTAATAATGGAGGATGGCAATGGAGCGCATCTAGCGGAATGGATCCTAAACCATTAAGAATTTTTAACCCGTCTAGCCAAGCACAAAAATTTGATAGCGATGGGGAATATATTAGACACTGGGTAGGGGAATTGGCATCTGTGGATACGGAATATTTAATTGGTGGTAATATAACACCCTTGGAACGCCAAAGTGTTGGTTATCCCCCACCTATTGTAGACCATAAAAAACAGCAAGCTCTATTTAAACAATTGTATCAACAGCAGAAAGTGGGTTTTGGTTAGATTATTTTCATACCATAACCCACCCAGAAGAAGCCATACTATACCATATTTAATTATAAACTGTCTTATGACCAACCGTTTAGCTGCAACTAGAAGTCTTTACTTGAGAAAACATGCTGATAACCCCATTGATTGGTGGCCTTGGTGTAATGAAGCATTGTCAATGGCTCAAACTGAAGATAAACCAATTTTCCTTTCCATTGGCTATTCTAGTTGCCATTGGTGCACAGTTATGGAGGGAGAAGCATTTTCTGATTTGGCAATTGCCGAATATATGAATGCCAATTTTATTCCCATTAAGGTGGACAGGGAAGAAAGACCTGATATTGATAGTATCTATATGCAGAGTCTACAGATGATGACTGGACAGGGTGGTTGGCCACTGAATGCTTTTCTCTCTCCTGATGATTTAATCCCCTTTTATGCTGGGACCTATTTTCCTGTTGCTCCCCGTTATGGTCGTCCGGGTTTCCTGGAAGTACTACAAGCTATCCGTCATTATTATGATCATCAAAAAGAGGACTTTCGTCAGCGCAAAGCATCTATTTTAGAAGCTTTGCTCAGTTCTACTGTGTTGCAAAACCATGATCCAGCTCAATTTGCCCATAGTCAATTCCACAGGTTTTTAAAACAAGGTTGGGAAACTGCTATGGGGGTGATTACTCCCAAACAAATGGGTAATAGTTTTCCGATGATTCCCTATTGTCAGTTGGTTTTACAAGGTACTCGCTTTAACTACCCATCTGCAAATGATGGACTGCAAATGGCTACCCAACGAGGTCTGGATCTGGCCCTGGGGGGAATTTATGACCATGTAGGTGGTGGTTTCCATCGCTATACGGTTGATGCTACCTGGACTGTGCCCCATTTTGAAAAGATGCTTTATGACAATGGTCAAATTGTTGAATATTTGGCTAATTTGTGGAGTGCAGGGGTGGAAGAATCAGCTTTTAAACGTGCAGTGGCTGGCACAGTAAGTTGGTTAGAACGGGAAATGATATCCCCTACAGGTTATTTTTATGCTGCTCAGGATGCGGATAGTTTTAACTGTTCCACTGATATGGAACCGGAAGAAGGTGCTTTCTATGTGTGGAGTTATCGGGAATTACAAGAGCTGTTAAGTGACCAAGAGTTACTGGAACTAAAGGAGCATTTCTCTTTAAGTTTGGAAGGTAACTTTGAGGGTAAGAATGTTTTACAGCGTTTATCTGGAGGAGAACTAAGTTCAAGTTTGGAATTGATCTTGGGGAGATTATTTCTTTCCCGTTATGGTCAGACTGCTGAAAATTTGACAATTTTCCCCCCAGCACGAAATAATCATGACGCAAAAACTAATCCTTGGCATGGTCGTATTCCACCTGTTACGGATACTAAGATGATTGTGGCCTGGAATAGTTTAATGATCTCTGGTTTGGCTAGAGCTAGTCAGGTTTTTCAACAACCTAGTTATTTACAATTGGCTGTGAAGGCTACTCGCTTTATTTTAGACCATCAGTTTGTAAACGGACGTTTTCATAGGCTTAACTATGATGGTGAACCTACTGTTTTAGCTCAGTCTGAGGACTATGCTTTATTTATTAAGGCCCTACTAGATCTACACCAAGCTGACCCTGGTAGTTCTAACTGGTTAGAACAGGCGATCGCTCTTCAAGATGAATTTAACGAATTTCTCTTGAGCGTGGAATTGGGAGGATATTTCAACACATCCAGTGATAATAGTCAAGATTTAATTATTCGGGAGAGAAACTTCGTTGATAATGCCACACCTTCAGCTAATGGAGTGGCGATCGCCAATTTGATTAAATTATCTTTACTGACAGACAACTTATACTATTTGGATTTAGCCGAGTCAGCTTTAAAAGCATTCAGCACCATAATAGAAAAGTCTCCCCAATCTTGTCCTAGTTTGTTGATAGCTAGTGATTGGTATAGAAATTCGACTTTAGTTCGCAGTAATATTGATAATATAAAAATACTAGCCAGCAAATACTTACCAACAACGGTTTTTGATGTCATATCAAAATTACCAAGTAATACTATAGGACTAGTGTGTCAAGGTTTAAAATGTTTACCAGCACCGGCAAATCTTGATGAACTATTAGCTCAAGTACAAAGGAGTCACAATAGATTGAGTTGAGAGGGGGCAGAAAGTTTTTCAGAAAATTTTGCCCCTAACCACTTGACAGGGAAAAAATATTTAGTAATAATATTAGGAGTTGGTGAAAACAACAAAAACCTTATGGGACTGTAGTTCAATTGGTTAGAGCACCGCCCTGTCACGGCGGAAGTTGCGGGTTCGAGCCCCGTCAGTCCCGTTCTGGATGTGAGATAGTGCTAGGATTCTCACGGGGTAATAGGGAGATAAATCCTAGAGCAATCTAGGTTAAAGTTGTATATTAATTAGAAAGAGAGAATTAAGCGTGTCTGTGAGAGTTCGTATTGCGCCCAGTCCCACTGGGAATTTGCACATTGGTACAGCCAGAACGGCTGTATTTAACTATTTGTTTGCCCATCACCAAGGTGGAAAGTTCATTTTACGCATTGAGGATACAGACTTAGAGAGGTCTCGTCCCGAATACACTGATAACATTTTACAAGGACTAAGCTGGTTAGGATTAAATTGGGATGAAGGTCCCTTTTTCCAGTCTCAAAGGTTAGAACTATACCAGTTAGCAGTGAAGAAACTATTAGACCAAGGTTTAGCCTATCGTTGTTATACCACAACGGAAGAATTAGAAGCTCTCAGGGAACTGCAAAAGGCGAGAAATGAAGCGCCCAGATATGATAACCGTCACCGCGACTTGACCAAAGAACAGGAAGCAGAATTTGTCAAACAAGGACGTTCACACGTAATTAGGTTTAAAATAGACGACCAGCGACAAATCCTCTGGAATGACCTAGTGAGGGGAGAAGTGTGTTGGCGTGGTAGTGACCTAGGTGGTGATATGGTGATTGCTCGTGCTAGTGATAATGGGATTGGTCAACCCCTATATAACTTCGTGGTTGTAGTAGATGACATTGATATGGAAATCACCCATGTTATTCGTGGAGAAGACCATATTGCTAATACAGCTAAACAAATTTTGTTGTATCAAGCACTGGGAGCAAACATTCCCGACTTTGCCCACACACCCCTAATTTTAAACCAAGAGGGGAGAAAACTATCAAAACGAGATGGGGTAACCTCCATTTCAGACTTCCAGAAGATGGGTTTTACTGCACCAGCACTAGTCAATTATATGACTTTATTGGGATGGTCAGCACCGGATTCAACCCAGGAAATATTTACCTTAGAAGAAGCAGCAAGGGAATTTACCTTTGACAGGGTGAACAAAGCGGGAGCAAAATTCGACTGGGATAAACTGGACTGGATTAATAGTCAGTACATTCATAATATGCCAATAGAAAAACTAACGGATTTATTAATACCCTTTTGGCAAGATGCAGGGTATAGCTTGACCGATGGTAGGGATCGTCCATGGTTAGAGCAGTTAGTGAGTTTAATAGCACCCAGTCTAACCCGCTTGGTGGATGCTCTACCTATGACCAAGATCTTTTTTACTAATGGAGTAGAGTTGACAGAAGAAGGGAGACAACAACTGGATCAAGAAGGGGTAAAAGCCTTACTGAAAGCAATTTTGGTGGCTTTAGATATTAATACGGTAACAGGGGACACAGCCCAAAATATCCTCAAGCAAGTAGTCAAAGAACAGGGAGTAAAAAAGGGTTTAGTCATGCGTTCCTTGAGAGTAGCTTTAACAGGGGATGTGCATGGTCCAGACTTAATTGAATCCTGGGTACTGTTAAATAAGATTGGTTTGGATAAACCAAGACTGAGTCAAGCCATAATATAGAAGGAGAAGGGGAAATGGGTGGTTGGGAACTGAGAGTCCAGAATTTTCGTCTTGGAAATAATCTCAGTAAAGATCAAAGTAGAAATACAATGGAAAAAAAGTCTGAATATGCCAATTAGATCAATTAGAATATTAATAGTCACAGTTGGTCTAGGAGTGACATTCGTAAATGATGATTTTGCCAATGGTCAACAAATGCCAACTATGTTTGGAGATGTACAGATTAGCCATCAATTCTCCCCGGATCCATTGCTGGTAAGAGGAATGAGTGGTGGTTTAGTTCCAGCAGGTGAAGTTAATCGTATGGATAATACTCCCACTGGTCCTTGTAGTGGATTTGTGGATGAAACACCAGACCATATTCTGAAATTAACTAGTAAGTTTGATTACTTAAAGCTACAAGTGGAGAGTCCAGAAGATACAACCATTATGATTAGTGGAGTGGGTGGAACCTGGTGTAATGATGATTTGGATGGCAAGAATCCGGGGATTAGTGGTGAATGGTTACAAGGTACTTATAAAATTTGGGTTGGATCCTATCAACAAGGAAAATATTTTCCCTATACTTTAAAAATTACGGAAGTTAAGTAATTGAGTTTTGATTAAGTTTTGTAAAATACTCAATGTGATTACTTACTTTTATGTTAAGCTGGTCTGCAGCAGAGTCCACATTATACAAACTAAACCCTAGAGTTACCAATGTTAGAATTCCACAGCTTATCTGAATTTTCTCGGTCAAATTGTGTGGGGATTTGTGCTTTTCTAGTTCCTGCTAACATACTAGCAACTGTAATGACACTTTTCCTGACATTTGTTAATAGACCAAGATGGCAAGTATTTCAATCCGCTGGAATTGCATCTGTGTTTAGTTTTTTCATGGTGTGGCATGTGTATACTTGGTTTAGTATTGGTGTAATTATGCCCCCGACCTATATTTTACTGAGTTTAGGAACTACTTGTCTACTGACTAACTTGGGAGCAATAGTTTGGCGGGTCAATTTTAGATATGGCACTCCATCTCCTCATTAGATATTCACCCCGGAAGAGGTCAAAACCGATTAATGAAATTAACAGCAGCTTTTAAATCTTCCAAGATGAAATCTGGTTCATAGAGTTCTAATTGAGTCCGATCTCGAATTCCACTCTCTACCCCAATCATCTTGACACCATGTTTCTTAGCTGCTGTAATGTCTGCTTCTGTATCCCCCACCATCCATATTTCAGTAGCAGGAGGAAGTTCTTTGATCGCTTTAGCCATTAACAATGGCTTATCTTCAATATCACGGGTTTTTATATAGTCATTACTCAGACAATAACGGCGATCTTTTGGAAAAAATTTGTCTAAATTAAACTTGTCAAAAGCATAGTTTAATTCCCTTACCCGTCGCATGGTCATCACTACTAAGTCAATTCCTGCTTCCTTTACCTTAACTAAAGCTTCTAAAGCTCCAGGAACCATTACATCATAGTCAAAATAAGGCTCTGTATGTACGGTTTCTTTGCGAATTTTAGCGAACTCCTGTGCTTGTTCCGCATCCAGTCCTGATTTAAAGGCTATTTGTTTTTCAGCAGTATGCGATCGCTTGAATTGCCAAAATTCTTCTTTTGTTAGTTTATGGATGACCTGGGATGGGTACTTGGTTTTTTGTAAACACAACAAATAGACTTGATAGTATCGTTCAGACACATCCATAATGGGTCCGTCAAAATCAGTAATTAGTCTCAGCATTGGCTATTCAAATTAATTTTTTCATCATTATCCCAGAAATTGGAACAACAACCAAAGGTTTTTAAAAACCTTTAACTGCTCACGAAACCACGTTTAATCTGCTCGCTTTCCATAGCTGTGAATAGGGCGCGAAAATTACCTTCACCAAAACCAGAAGGATGGGAACGACGTTCAATAAATTCCAGAAAAAACGTCGGTTCCTTAAAAATTGGCTGGGTAAAGATCTGCAACAATAAGCCATTTGTAGATCCCTGAGAATCAACCAAAATTTCTTGCTGGGCGATCGCCTGAAATTCTGAGGGAGACAAAACAGATTGGAACCGCTGATCTAGTTGTGAGTAATAACTTTGAGGTATGGAAAGAAAGGTCACACCAGCAGCACGAAAGCGGGCGATCGCCTGGACAATATTTTTAGTACCTAGGGCGATATGTTGCACACCGGAACCACGATTGAAATGTAAAAACTCCTGGATTTGAGAATTATTAGATGTTGGTTGATTAATAGGCAATTTAACTTTACCGTTACCAGAGATCATAACCTGACTGTTTAGTCCTGAGATTCCCGTGTGAATATTAAAACTTTGTTGAGGCTTAAATTCCAAAATATTTTCATACCATTGAGCTGCTTTTATTAAATCTCCAGATTCAACATTTAGCACCACATGATCCATATCCAAAAAATTATCTTCTTCAATAATTGCTCCCCCGGGTAACTCAATTAATGAATGACTCAGATTTCCCCAACCTTTTATTTGGCAATATTTACCAGATTGGGTTTTTTGAATAGGTTGTAAAACTATGCCACCATAACTGATGACTCTTGCTGTAACTGTTTCTATATTCTCTACGCGAAAAGCTACGTCTGCTACACCAGGGGGATGATGAAATAAAAAATTTGCCACAGGACTAGTCTCCAATAATGGTGAAGAAATTAAAAAACAAACATTACCACTTCTCACCACTTGGGTATCAGTATCAGCCAATTTTTTGTGATTTATCAAACTGGAAGAAATCCCCTGATGGGGAACTCTTTCAAAACCTAAATTGTTGACAAACCAATCTCGCCACCTGTGGGCATTTTCTACATAAAAGTGAACATGATCAATTTGCAGCATATTAGTTTTTATTGATTAAATACTTTTGCTCAGTACGTAACTATTTAAGATCACCTAATTTTGTAAAAAATCCCCCTAAAAAAATAAATGACTATCGGGTTGAATATTAATTTCCATTGGTACTGCTTGAGGTTCTAATGATAAAGCATAAAAAATTGCATTGGCTGCGGTTTCACAACTTAACATTTTTGTTCTATCTACCTTCATGCTGACATGATCCCAGAAAGGGGAATCTATTCCACCAAAATAAAACAATGTAAACTTGACGCCAAACCGTTTTAATTCTTCTGCCATGGACTTGCTAAATCCTACTACACCAAATTTAGAAGCAGAGTAAGCTGCTGCCATAGGCATTGAATGTTTACCTAATATACCCACTACATTACAAATATGACCAGATTTACGTTTTTGCATTTCTTTAGCAGCTGCTTGACAAGTATAAAAACAACCCTTTAGGTTCAAATCTAGAATTCGATTTAATTCTTCCGGGTTTATGTTATTATATGCTTTAAGAATTCCCATTCCTGCTGCATTGACCAAAACATCAACTTTACCAAAATTGGCTATGGTTGTTTGTATTAGTGCTTCTACCTGTTCTGGTTGAGTAATATCTGTTGGCACTACCAGCGATTCCGATGATAAATCGCTCACCAGGTTTTGTAACCTTATCCCATCCCTACTAGATAGCACCAACCTTGCTCCCGTGGGTGCTAATTTACGGGTTAAAGCTGAACCAATGCCACCAGTAGCACCAACGATGACTATAACTTGATCCTTGAGTCGGTTCTGAACTTGATCCTGCATGAGAGTTATAACGAGGTCAAACTACTCGAGGTAGTATAACAGATATAGGTTCTGCTCAACAAGTGAACTCAAGAAAACCGCCATTGGATCAAGTTGAGTTAAAGTTTGATCCCTATTTGTCCGTTAAATCCCCGAACAGAATTATATCCAGCTCCAATAAAAATGTGTTTACTTGTTTCTACGTGTATGCCACCAGAAAGTGATACTTCTTGCTTAGTTGAATAATACCCCACTCCAATATATGGCGATATAAATGGTAGATTAATGAATTTAAGAACATCCGTACCCGTCACACCATCTTTACCAGTTCCCACTTCTAAACCAAAACCAAAAACCTTGACCCCCCCTGCGTAGGTGATGGCGCTATCCTTAGACCCTACCGCTACCCAAGGTTCGGGAATCAGTTGTGCTGATGCTTGATTGGGGTTAAATAACCCTAGCAACCCTATAGATGTAATGAGCGTTTTGATAACTAATAGTTTCATTTTTCCTCTGTGTGTAAATTGTCTAGATTCTTTCAACCACCTTAATACCTAATAAATCCAGTCCTAATCGCAGTGTTCTTGCTGTTACATAACATAACATCAATCTAGAAGTTCGAATGGGGTCTTCTGTTTTAAGTACTGGACACCTGTCATAGAATTTATTAAATTTCTCGCTGAGACTATACAAATACTCACATAGACGATTGGGTAATAGATCCTGTTCTACCTGATAAAGGATCTCATCTAATTGTAACAAATGCTTGGCTAGATTTAGTTCCGTCTCTTCTTGAAGAATAATTTTGGCATCGGGAGCCAAGTTTTCAAAATCAATTTTACCTTCCCGACTAATACCCTGAGTTCGGACATAAGCATATAGCATATATGGTGCTGTATTGCCTTTTAGAGAAAGCATCTTATCATAACTAAAAACATAGCTACTAGTACGATTTTGACTCAAATCCGCATATTTGACTGCGCTTATGCCAACTGTTTGAGCCACATTCTGTATAAATTCCGGGGTTTCTTGTCTACCTTCTTGTTGTAATCTAGCTTCTAAATCTGCGCGAGCGCGTAAAACTGCTTCATCCAATAGGTCCTTTAATCTTACCGTGTCTCCAGAACGAGTTTTGAATTTTTTGCCATCTTCACCCAAGACTAACCCAAAGGGAATGTGAACCAATTCCACATCATCGGGTATCCATCCAGCTTTTTGAGCAACTTGAAAAAATTGGGCAAAGTGATTTGCTTGTCCTGCATCGGTAACGTAAATTATCCGTTTAGCCTGGTCTTCCCGAATACGGTAAAGTAATGCTGCTAAATCTGTTGTTGCGTAGTTATAACCACCATCTGATTTCTGCACGATTAATGGTAGTGCTTCTCCCTCTCTATTAGTAAATCCCTCTAAGAAAACACATTTTGCTCCTTGATTTTCTTCGACTAGTCCTGCTTTTTCTAAATCTTCCACTATTTTTGATAGAAAGGGATTATAAAATGATTCTCCTCTTTCAATTATTTTAATATTTAACAGGTCGTAAATTGTCTGAAATTCTTTACGTGATTGTGCACACAATAAATTCCAGGCATGAGTTGTATCTTCTGCTCCCGTTTGTAGCCTAACCACCTCTTGACGTGCTGTTTCTTGAAAAGTTGTATCTGCATCAAATCTCTGCTTGGCTTGACGATAAAAACTGACCAAATCTCCTATATTTAGAACATTGGCAGTGGTGAGCGCTTGCGGGTATACCTCACGTAAATAGGCAATCAACATGCCAAATTGTGTCCCCCAATCACCTACATGATTTAGTCTTAATACCTGATGACCACGAAACTCTAAAATTCTGGCAATACAATCACCAATAATTGTGGAACGCAAATGTCCAACGTGCATTTCTTTAGCTATGTTTGGACTGGAAAAATCAACTATCTGCTTTTCAGGTTGATCGGCCCTAGGAACTCCTAAACGGGGATCTGTTTTAATGGCATTCAGTTGTGATTCTAAATAGGATGTTTGTAATTTTAGATTAATGAATCCAGGTCCGGCAATTTCTGGTACTTCACATAGATCTGATACGTCTAATTCCTCTACTATAGCTGTAGCAATAGCCCTGGGCTGCATTCCCAATTTTTTACTCAGGGATAATGCCACATTGGCCTGAAAATCACCAAATTTAGGATTACTTGCTGCTACTAAAATGGGATCTACCTGTATATACTCTTCGCCAAATCTAGCCACTAATGCTTGCTGTAGTTTCAGTTTCAGTTTTTGTTGTGTAGCGTTCATATTTTAATCAAGTCTATTGGTGTGGAAAAATCTAAAACCCGGTTGATTTTGGTTCACTGCTATCTAACTATTTTAACGGATCGCTCACAATTTTATGTTTAGGATTCCACTATGGTCATATTGCGGATGCGCCAAGAGTTTTGCTGGCGGTTTAAATCATATCTAACTCGCAATGCTTCTCGACCAGATGTCTGGAGATTTCCCCCTCGGTAAAAATGGGTAATTTCTTTAACTGTAGCTTCCACTAACGCATTGTTCGAGGTATTCCCCTCATGACGAACAAGTTCTATTTTCACTTCATGTTCATACTTACGATAGCGCTTTATAGCCATATCCTGTCTAACTATAGATTGCCATTGGGATAAGGCTGGATCTATTAAAATCTTGTCTAATCGTTTTATCTCATGATTGGGACCCATTGCTGCTGCTTTCGTCGACAACCAGGTTTCAATTAGTGTTTGAGCGATCGCCTTTGTGAGTTGACCGGATGGTGATCCTGGTTGACGAGGGAGTGTAGGTATAACAACGGTTGGTTGATTCAACTGTACGACAAGTTTTCCTCCCTGTAAATTTGGCTCGTCTACCATTGTACTGTTTAACCTCCCCCAAATCGTAGGTATTAAAATCCACATCCCTAATATACCTCCTATCAGGAAAAATGTATTTAATCGAGTTAGAGCAGGAAATTTACGAGTAAAACTTTGTCTATACTTATTATGTAAATGAGTATGTGAATGTTTCTCTTCTATCTGTTCTTCTTGAAGACTAGTTGAACCTCGTCTACGATGTTTATACTTACTGGATTGCTTTGTTCCCTCCTCTGTGAAGGAACTATGAGATTCGTGACCATATCCCGAGATCTTCCACTGTCTTGCTCTCTGGTGTTGATGAGGAGTGGAAATTTGAGAAGCTACCTCCACCTTAGATTCCTTCCATTCCTCTAGGTTTTGGGAGCTGGTTGCTACGGGACTCACAACGGGTAGGTGTTCATCTTCTCTAAAGCTAGTATGGGGAATGCCAATCCCTGAACCAACCTGACTGTTGACTGTCCTTAGTTCCTCAGTTGTATATGGATCGGCTGGTAATTGCTCCAAGTATGCTTGTACCTGTTTATCAGCAAAATAATCTTTTAAGGAAGCTTGCTGTTTAGTTAAGTCTCGAAAATGGGGAAATACCTCTTGCTCTAACCATTGCTCGCAGTACAAACACAGTCCTGGTAACAAATCTGGTGAATCTTGAGACTGCTGTCTGATTATAGTCAATTGTTCATATTCCTGACTTAGTTCTAAAACACGGGTTGCTTCTTCCGTTTGTCCCAGTAGTAAAGCACACAGAGCTTGTTCTAGATGTACATCTTGACGTTTGGCCAAACGAAGCAAAATTTGTTTAGCTTGACGAATCAAAGCTGGTTGCCTTTGGCAAAATCCTTTAGCAATTAGTGTGTAAACAAATAGGTAGGTTGCTACGGTAGAAGGTCTTTTACTTTCAGATTCAAAAAGTTTATGTTGTTCCGATACTGTTAAGTGGTGTCGTAGCTGTTGAATAAACCGGAGAAAATCGTCCACATTCAAACCTGTCTGATCATTCCCCACACCATCAATGCCACCTCTTTGGTCGAGAATGTTTTGTAGTAATTCCCAACCCTGATGACGATCCTTGGTCCGCTCCATCGGTAGAGCTAATAGATCTAAAATTCTATAAGGTCTGAGTCTACATACATCCGCTGTAATTTCCGACTGTACACTAGTAAACATTCTCTCCCGCAGCAGCAGTTCTTCCCCTGTTTCCAGGGAGATGGCGGCGTTCTCATAATTACCTTGTTGCCATTGTTCCCGTCCTAATTCCAGACAAGACAAAGCAACTGTTAGAATAACGTCTGGCAACTCATCAGCATTGGTTAACGTACGCCTTTTAGATTCACGATCAGACTTACCTGGGGACCTATTCGTCAAGTATGGCTGACCTAATCTTAGTACCAACTCATATTCACCCAACTCTTGAAGGAGTACTAATGCACCAACTAAGTTTTCTTTAGCAACGTCTATAGTTAGAGGTTGAGGATTATGATTTTGGTTAGCTGTTTCCCCATTCCCCTCCAATTCCGGTCCGATCTCTATTTTTGTCTGATCGTATGCGTATGCTAGATATGCTTGATCGTATTTGCTACGCTCTTTCGGATCTGAGAGAACCATATAGGCTTGTTCCAGGATTCGCTTGCGAGCAGCTATTGCCAAGGTAGAATATTCCCGTTGTGGCAGTTGCAGAATGCGATCATTATAGGCCTGACGCAGTTGCTCCTCGGTTGCAGCCAATGGGAGTCCTAAAATTCGGTAATAATCGAGCGCGATTTGCACAGCTTGCTTCCCCTGCACCGTGTTTAATCCCCATTCTAGAGATATTTAACCTGGACTATTTGCACACAATATTGTACTAAAAAGCCGTCTCTAACGGAAAGGACTACTTAATTTTACGACAACTATTTCTATTAAGCAATGCCAGTTTAACCGCCCAGCGCCTGAACTAAATTTTATTCCTGGGGTGGGGATCCCAACCCAAGAATGGTCTGCAACATTTCTTTACCTAATATATCTTGACCCTCAGTTTCAGATATTATATTATTTTTCTGTAACTTAGGTTACGGAACATTGGGTTTGAGTGGTTAAGGTCTACCATCTGAATTGAAGACAAGAGGTTACAGAAATGATTAGTTCTAGATCACAAGCAGCTAAAAAGGCTGAACAAGTACACAGACAAAATATACTCAAAAATCTTGAGCACCGACTGGAAGCGGCAAGAATAAAAGGTGACGAGAGTCTAATTCGCCAATTAGAAGCCGAGCAGTCCTCTTATCAGTAGACTGGTTCTAGTCTTTTTAAGAACAATAAAACCGCCGTTGGTACTTCCTGTCCCAGTTCAGGTGTTGTCCTTCGGCAATTTTTTTAGGTGTCCTGGTCTTTACTCCGCATTGAGGATTTTGGGAACTTTGAAAAAGTCACCCTCCTGTTGGGGAGCACCCCTAAGTATAGCCTCCCTTTCCGGGTAGGGTTTTAGTTTGTCTTCCCTGGTTACATTGCTCAAGTCAATGGCTCTGGTGGTAGGAAGGACGTTGCTCACATCAAGTTCCCCCAGTTGTTCCACATACTCCAAAATGCTTCCTAGCTGGAAGGTAAATTGTTCCTCCTCCTCTGCTGTTAATTCTAGCCGAGCTAGGTTGGCTACTTTGCGGACCTGTTCGCGATCAATCATGTTTTAGCAATAAATAATTGGTTATTTAAAATTTGGTTATTGGTTAAAAGAATACATCAATTTGCGATCGCCCGGTAGTTTTTAACCAGTTTTGAGCTTCAATGTAGTTATTAGGAGCTAGACGAATTGCCCTAATCCAATAGTCTGCGGCCTGGTCAAATAGTGCTTCTCCCCCATCGTTGTCACCTTCTTCCTTTGCTTTTTCGCCCTTATAGTGATAAATCACAGCGATGTTATTTAAGGCTTGAGGTAACCGAGGATTCAAATCAATGGCTTTATGATAGAAATCCAGCGCCCGATCATGATCCCCATTGCTGGCATGTATCAGTCCCATGTTGTACAAGATAAAACTTCTATCATTAGTATCCTCTTCCAAAGATAGAGCCTCTTCGTAATATTCTAGGGCTTCGGCGTATTCCCCTTCAGCCTGTGCTGACATACCATCTCGATAGTAGACAAAGGCCTCTTTAGCCTTTTTATTAGTTGGCAGAAGTTTCAGGATTAAATCTGCCATAACGGTAAAAGACTTGTCAACAAAATTATCGTTTTTCTGTGTTCTTGGCATATTTACCCCTAAAGTAACATCATTGCAAATTTAGCTATTCTGAGCTGCTCTTAAATGTAAGGCATCACGAGCTTGTTCTCTATCATCAAAATGGATTTTTTCGGTGCCGAGAATTTGATAATCTTCGTGACCTTTACCTGCTAATAATACACCATCACCTGGTTGAGCTTCCAGTATAGCAGTATGAATAGCTCTAGCGCGATCGCCAATTACCAGTCTTGACACATCCTCTGGTATACCAGTCAAGATATCTTCTAATATTGCATCTGGGTTTTCAGTGCGTGGATTATCCGAGGTTATCACGACCACATCTGCCAAATCCGCCGCAATTCTACCCATTTTTGGACGTTTTGTTTTATCCCTATCTCCTCCACACCCAAAGACGCAAATCATTCTTCCTGGTATAAATGGACGAGCAGCTTTAAGTAAATTTTCCAGACTATCAGGGGTATGAGCATAATCCACAATAACGCTAATATCCTGGTGAGGATTGATTTGAATTCGTTCCATTCTGCCAGGGACGCCTGAAAAATTAGGTATACAATCTACCACAGTTTCCAAATCCAACCCCAGATGTAGGACTGCAGCTACAGCTGCCAAAAGATTTTCTAAGTTATACTGTCCCACCAGGGGAGAGCTAAAAGGGGAATTACCCTCAGGAGTATGTAAAATACCACTGACACCATGAGGTTGATAATTCAGATCACTCACCCAGAAATCAGCACTAGTATTATTAATGCTGTATGTCCAAAGCTGCTGTTTATCCAAACCAATAGTTAAACGTTGTCCATATTGATCATCAATATTAATAACAGCTCTTCCTTGGAGATAGTCAGGAGTAAATAACAAAGCCTTCGCTCGAAAATAATCTTCCATATCCTGGTGATAATCAAGATGATCTTGAGTGAGATTAGTAAATACAGAAACCTCAAAGTGACAGCCAAAAACCCTATCTTGGGCTAAGGAGTGGGAACTAACCTCCATAACCCCCAACTGACAACCAGCGTCAACAGCTTGAGCTAAATTATGCTGTAAGTCAATTGCAAAGGGAGTGGTATGGTTAGCAACTTGAGAAAAACCAGGCCAGCGAGTATAAAGAGTACCGAGTAAAGCCGCTGGCAAATTAGCTTGATTGAGAAAATACTCAATTAAATGAGTAGTAGTAGTTTTGCCATTAGTCCCAGTTACGCCAACGATTTGCAGTTTTTCCGCTGGATAGCCATAAAAAGCTGCACAAACCTGGGCACAGACTTTATTAAGGTTGGTAGCAGTAATTAAGAGAGCATCTGAGGTGGGGGGAGTTTTGGATGCTGCTTGTGGGGAGATAATAGCCGCAACCGCACCAGCAGCTAAAGCACCGGGCCAGAACTCACCTCCATCAACTCTGCTTCCAGGTATGCCAATAAATAAATCCCCCTCACCACAAGCGTGGGAATTGGTTTTGATCCCGCGAACTTCCACATCTTCACCCTGGTATTCCACGCCATCAATAACAGCCAATAATTCTCTTAAATTCATTATCTTATACCTCATCGCGAAAAGATCTGGCAGATATCTTGTGTCTATTTTGCACGATTTTAACCACAGTACCTAACAAATTGGCAACTGGCAATTCCATCTCCTGTGTTTTATTGGACTATTCATCCCTGATCTGGTAACATCAACAACTTAGTAGCTGTGGTAAATAATAAGTTCTCTAATTGCTGAACACTTGCACGGGGAGAAGGACGGGGTAAAGATTGCAAATACTCTGTTCCTTTACTGGAATCCCATAGAAACAACACGGGAATTTCATACTGATAGGCGGCAAACCAATCTTCACGGGTGGTAATATCACGGACCTCTAAGGTAAAACTAATATTAGCACTTTTATTACTGTCTTTATTATCAGTGATTTGTTCTAACTTTTCTATTAACCCTTCACAAAGATGACAACCAGGTTTACCATACAGGATAATTTGCATTATGTGAATCATATTAGTTATTGGCTCTCTCTACAAATCTATGGATTTATAGCTTTAGCCAGCGCTCAGGACGGGGTCCATCCCTTGCAGGTGGCTAGGGCTATATTTTTAAGACAGGGAACGAACAAACTTGTCTAGTCGTTCCACTCCCTTCTTAATTGTAGTCATATCTGTAGCATAGGAAAAACGAATGTTGTTATCAGCTCCGAAAGCTACCCCTGGAATAACAGCAACTTGATGGGATTCTAATAAAGCATCGCAAAACTCCAGAGACTTTAAACCGGTTTTACTGATGTCAGGAAATAAATAAAAAGCCCCATCAGGTCGCGCACAAGTCAACCCAGGAATGGAGTTGATTCCATCATACATAACCTGACGACGTTCGGCAAAGGCTTGACGCATTTCCTCCACACAGTCTTGTGAACCTTCCAGAGCAGCGATCGCACCATATTGAGCAAAAGTACAGACATTAGAAGTGCTATGTCCTTGAATAGTAGTAGCAGCTTTAATAATTTCTAAAGGTCCTGCCAAATAACCCAAACGCCAACCAGTCATGGAATAACCCTTAGCAAATCCATTACTAATTAAGGTCCTGGAAAAAATTTCCTCATTTAGGGAACCAATACTAACATGTTGTGAGCCATCATAGAGAATCTTTTCGTAAATTTCATCAGAAACCACGAAAATATCCGCCTCCACAATCACCTGAGCTAGATCCCGAATTTCTTCTAATGTGTACACCATCCCAGTGGGGTTAGAAGGGGAATTAAGGACAAATAACTTAGTTTTTGAGGTAATAGCTTGTTTGAGCTGTTGGGCACTAATTTTATAGCCATTGTCAGCATAGGTTGGTACAATTACTGACCTACCACCTGCTAAAGTAACCATTTCTGGATAACTCAACCAATAGGGAGCAGGGATAATTACCTCATCTCCTGGTTCAATTAATGCCATCATGAGATTATATAGGGAATGTTTACCCCCATTAGTAACCAAGACGTTTTCTGGTTTATAGTCTAAACCATTATCGCTTTTTAGCTTGTTAGCAATAGCTTCTCTTAGCTTTAGCTCACCACCGGCCGGACCGTATTTGGTTTTGCCTTCTTTTAAAGCTTTTATAGCTGCATCTCTAACGTGGGCTGGAGTATCAAAATCCGGCTCTCCAGCGCTGAAGCTACAAACATCTATACCCTCTGTTCTCATACCCTTAGCTTTAGCTGTAATAGCCAGGGTAATGGAGGGTGTTACCTGACCTACTCTTGCTGCCAGTTTCATTCTACTTTTCTGAGTCAATCTCTATCATATATAAGGATATCTCAGAAATTCGGTTGAAATTTGTATTTTCTTTCTGGTAAGTTGAGAGTAGATAGCCTATGTACTTGATGATTGTCTATGAATAGCTTCCCAACGCTTGTACTGCTACTTAGGTAATTGTGACATTGCAACTCTCAAGACATCAACAATAGTGGATTTACCCACGCCATTTATGCACCAGATGAGCTGTAACTGACTCTATAATAGGAGCAGTTCGTCATTTGAAATTGCTGTAAGAGTTTCATCGTAACATATTCAATTATGTGTTAATTGAATTTAACTTTTTTTAAAAATACTTTTTTTAAACTTTTTTTAAATAATTGATGACATAAGACCATATATTATTTATTGTTAAATATCAGGTTAAAAATGGACATATTGGCAAAGACTAGGTTAACATGGTGTAATTGTTGCGGAAAAACCGTGTTTTCCCCCAAATCGACCCAATGATAAGTTGAGTCATAATTATCTACATCCAATTTATTTTCCTAACCTTTTGCAAAAATGTTGTTGTTTTTAAAACTGATTGATTATCTATTAGCTGCTATTTTTATTGGTGCAGCGTTGATCATTTATTTCGACTCTAATAATCAGCCCTACTTGCTAGCTGGAATTGGAGCTTCCGCAGTAGCCATTTTGCTGTTCCTTATCAACAGAAACTCAGTAGGCGCAGCGGAAAAACAAGCCAAGAAAAACGAATTCACCAAAAAAGCTGAACTTTACACATCCCTGTTACAGAATAGCAATTCCTTGGAACATAACACTATTATCCCTGCAAGAGCAAAAGCCCTGGAATATTGTCAAGATTTGATCAATGACTATAAAAAAACCAGGAATATAGCTAGATCTCTTTACTATGTCTTGCAAATTTCCACTGTAATTCTCTCAGGTGTCACACCAATTTTAGTCCTGGTTGATAAACTAGAAACTGGACAACCCTGGTTGAAGTGGCTACCTGTCATTTGTCCTGCAGTAGCATCTATTGTCGCTAGCATTGTTACATCTTTTCCCTTTCAAAAGAATTGGGTTACAGCCAATACAATTGTAGAGTTATTAGAAGCAGAACAAGAAAAATTCATTTTAGGAATTACACCCGCATACCGTTGTTATGATGTTTTTGGTGACCAAGAACAACAACAAAAAGCCAGTCAAGCTGTAGAACTATTCATCAACCAAGTTAATAGTATTCACTTGCAACAAGTTCAACAAGCAACTGAACAGCAGTCCGACAAAAGGAAAGAAGAAACTAAGACTCAAGATCCTGCGTTAAATTAGATTCCGGGAAATGGGAAATTAGTCAACTCCAAGCAACTGGGGAATTATCTTTCTGAGAGCATGACCCCGGTGACTAATGCTTTTTTTCAACTCCGGTGACATTTGAGCAAAGGTCAATTTTTTTTCCGGTACATAAAAAATCGGATCGTAACCAAAACCTCCCTCTCCCCTCACTTCATACAGAATTTCCCCCCCACAACTACCCTCAGACTGGAAAATAATTTCTCCCTGGGGGTTAGCAACAGCTATGGCACAGATAAATTTGGCTTGCCGGGTTTCCGTGTTTGCTAGTTCCCGTAGTAACCTTCCAATCCTTTCTTCGTCCGTGTTTCCATACCGGGCAGAATATACACCAGGCGCACCATTTAACGAGTCTACCCACAAGCCAGAATCATCAGCGATCGCCCATTGAGATGTATATTTTGCAACCTCAACAGCTTTCAAGCAGGCGTTTTCAGCAAAGGTGGTTCCAGTTTCATCCACATCTAAATCAGGGGGTTTGGGAGTTAGTTCCCAACCAGAATCGGATAAATAAGCCTCCATTTCCCTTAATTTTCCCAGATTTCCCGTCCCTACCACAAGTGTTTTTTTCATTGTACTAGTAAATGTTGGTAAATGTTAATTTGATTCTGCCCAGGTTTTTGCCCAATTTAATGTTTGGTGAACTTGTTCTATGGTAGATGCTTCACAGTAAAGTCTTAAAACTGGTTCAGTGCCACTAAATCGAATCATCAACCAACTTTCATCCGCAAGACGAAATTTATAACCATCTATGGTCTGACAATCAATGACTTTTTTACCGGCAATTTCTGTTAATTTCTGAGTTTTTAGTTGTTGTAGTAATCTATCGCGGATCTGCATACTTGCCAATGGTAAATCTATCCGATCATAAGCAGAGAAGAAATTATTCTTTTCCTGTAATTGCTGATAATATTCACCCAAATCTAAACCAGAATCCACAACTGCTTCTAATACGTACAATGCAGATAATAGAGCATCCCGCTCAGGAATGTGGCTACCATAACCAATCCCCCCGGATTCTTCACCACCTAATAAAACTTCTGTCATCAACATTCTATCAGCAATGTATTTATAACCAACAGCAGTTTCAAATATTGATAAACCTAGGGATCTGGCTACACTGGGAATTAAGTCAGACCCACTGACGGTTTTGACAATTTCTCCGGTAAAATTGCGTCTGGTTTTTAGGTGATCTATCAAAATTGGAATCAATATCTGAGAACTTAGAAAATTGCCATTTCTATCCAACGCCGCAATGCGATCGCCATCTCCATCAAATACTAAACCAACCGTTAATGTTGACCGATTTTGTTGGTGATGAATTTCTGTATAATTTTTAATTTCAGCTGAAATTTCAGAAATATATTTAGGCAAAGGTTCTGGTGGTTTTCCGCCAAATAGGGGATCTCGATTGCCATTAATTTCTTTCACTTTTTGCCCTAATAGCCTCCCCAAACCACTAGCTGCTGCACCATGCATCACATCAACAAATAGTGTTAATTTATCCGAGGATATTGCTTCCTGAATTGCCTCAATATTCACTTTCTTTGCCAATGCTTGACAATAACTTATCCAGGGATCAAACGTCTCTTCTTTTCCTAGATTACCTACTGGGGAAAATTCTACAGTTAATAATCTTTCTATTTCCTGAGTAACTTCTGGAGGGACTGAACCCCCAAAAGCACTCTTGACTTTTAACCCCAAATAGGAGCCAGGGTTATGACTAGCTGTGATCACTAAAGCTCCCAAAGCATTAAAATCTTTAGCAGCCCAACTAAAAGCAGGTGTTGGTGCATAGTCCTGACTAAATAGAACATCAAATCCTAAAGCTTTAATAGCATCAGCCACAACGCGGGCAAAATTTTCCGCCATAAAGCGACGGTCATATCCGACTACAATGGTACGGCTACCGGTCAGGGAATAATATGTATTATATAACACTTTAGCTGCTACGGAAGCAACTAAAGTCAGACGTTCAAAAGTAAACTCATCAGCGATTACTCCTCGCCATCCATCAGTACCAAACTTGATAGGACTAAGAAGCATATTGGTTAATATGGGCATGGATATAAGCTATAATTTCTAATCTTTTAGATTTTATCAGCTACCTGAGCAATGGCCAATGGTAAGATCCGGTGTTCCTGAACTTGGATTCTCGCATGTAGGGTTTCTGCTGTATCGTTTGGCAATACTGGAACTGCAGCTTGCATCAAAATTGGACCGCTGTCCATTTCTAATCTCAGCAGGTGAACTGTACAACCTGTTATTTTTACACCTGCTTCTAAGGCTTGCTCTACAGCTCTAACACCTTTAAAACTAGGTAATAAACTGGGGTGGATATTAATAATGTGATTCGGAAAAGCATCTATTAGTTCTTGGGTAACTAAACGCATCCAACCGGCCATAACTACTAAATCAACTTGATATTGGCGTAGAGTGCTGACAATTTCCCGATCCAAATCTTCTCGCTTTTGGTAATGACGATGATTGAGCAATATTGCTTCTACTCCATGATTGAGAGCCCTTTCTGCTGCTTTTGCTAGGGGATTATTATAAATTAAAACTTGAATTTGGGCATTAAGATCCCCCGATTTGATTGCTTGAGCAACCACCTCAAAATTGCTCCCATTCCCAGAGGCCATGACTCCTAATTTTACAGGTTTTATGTCATGGGACTGGTAACCTGAAACATCAGGGGAAATTAGACTAGAGGTGCTATTCATGGAGTAAGATTGAATCATAAAGTTACTGATATTCTCCCGGTCAACAAGATTATCATGAAAAGATGGCGGTTTTCCCTCAGTCAACTCTTAGATAATCATACCATTGCTGCTTGGACTTTTCTAGCTCCGGCGCTGGTATTATTAGGTTTGTTTATAATTTGGCCAATTGTCTATTTATTTTATCTGAGTTTCACTGCTGGTAGTTTTACGTCTAAGGGTATTTATTGGGTAGGTTTGAAGAACTACTGGCGTCTGTTATTAAATTCGGATTTTTGGCAGGTCTTATTTAACACTGCCTATTTCACTTTGGGTACGGTGATTCCCAGTTTAGTAATTCCCCTAGGGTTAGCAGTATTATTAAATCGTGTGCTACCTTGGCGGGGAATTTTACGTAGTTTCTATTTTTTACCTTCTATTATTTCTTTGGTTGCTGCTGGTTTAGGTTTTCGTTGGTTGTTTCAGAATACTGGTCCTGTAAATGGAATGTTGGAGTTTTTTGGGTTTCCTCCCATATCTTGGTTAGGTGATACTTTTTGGGCCATGCCAGTTTTAATTTTGTTTAGTATTTGGAAGCAAATTGGTTTCAACATGGTGGTTTTTTTAGCTGGTTTACAAGCCATTTCATCAACTCTTTACGAAGCAGCAGAGCTGGACGGAGCAGGTGACTGGCAACAGTTTTGGCATATTACTTTGCCAGGACTAAGACCAACTTTAATTTTTGCTACTGTCACCACTTCTATTTTCACATTTCGCAGTTTTGAGCCTGTTTATGTAATTACTGGTGGCGGTCCTTTAAATTCTACTAATTTGTTGGTTTACTACACCTATCAAGAAGCTTTTGCCCAATTTGATTTCGGTTATGCTGCTGCAGTTGCTAGTGTTTTATTAGTAATAACCCTCCTACTAGTTTACTTTCAATTACAAACTTGGGGAAGGGGGTAATTCTGCGGAAACATCTTCACTAGAGCTGTAAATTTCAATTCCTAATTTAGAAGCTATGGAATTGGCACTGGGGTGAACCATGGGTGAAATTACAATCTTTCTCGTAGCTTGTCTTTGATGTTGTTGCTGATAAAAGTCTACTTTCCGGTAAAACGTGTACAAGTCAGCTTTGCTTACGGATGATTTGATCTCACAAATGATTAGTTCCCCATTTCTGATAATCAAATCCAGTTCCACTTGGTCTGGTCTACCAAATACTATTCCTTGATCATCATACTCCACTATATTCAAAACTTCTACGCCAAAAGACTCTTCTAAGATTGCTTTTAGACCATTACGAAACGAGGACTCAGAACATAGGCCCCACCGTGAACCGAGTCCGCTAATAGCAATGTCATGCTTACGACTCATGCGATCTATTGCTGCGATAACTCGGTCAAATTCCTGTCTGTTTTCATTCCATTTACCAGTTTGCTCATCCCACTTACGAGCTTGTTCCTGACGGTCAAGTTCCAGTTCCCGTTTGTTTTCATCCCACTTACGAGCTTGTTCCTGACGATCAAGTTCCATTTGGGTGATGACCTGGTCAAATTCTCGTCTGTTTTCATCCCATTTGCGAGCTTGTTCCTGACGGTCAAGTTCCATTTGGGCGAATACTCGGTCAAATTCCTGTTTGTTTTCATCCCATTTGCGAGCTTGTTCCTGACGGTCAAGTTCCATTTGGGCGAATACTCGGTCAAATTCCTGTTTGTTTTCACCCCATTTGCGAGCTTGTTCCTGACGGTCAAGTTCCAGTTCCTGTTTGTTTTCATCCCACTTACGAGCTTGTTCCTGACGGTCAAGTTCCAGTTCCCGTTTGTTTTCATCCCACTTGCGAGACTGCTCTTCCCTATCCCGTCGTATTTCCCCCAATACTAAATCAAAGTGACTTTCCGTCTCCAAGCTTCCAGCAAAATAGCTGGAAATTGCCCTCACCAGCAAATCCCGCACTTCCACATCCTCTTGTATTAATGCAGGTAACTGTTGTTTTAGGAGCTGTTTAAAATCCATATCATTTATGGTCATGATATGTACACATCATTAACTACAGTACCATTATACCACAGGTCCACAGATTTGATACTCCTTCTAAAATTCTTTTCGAGAAAAGATGAAAATGGCGATCGCCAATAGCATCAAACTATAGGTTAATCCATAACCTGCATTACTGAATAAGGTGATAGTGTCAGGTATGGCTTCCCATCCATAAACGACATCATTTTTTAGATCCAGGCGGGACAAATCCGGCAGAGTTAGATATAAAATAGTAACAATATTTACAATAAACGGGTTTTCACCCGCACGTACCAGGTTGACTAGGTCGGTAGTAGTGTTACCTATTAAGTAGATAGCAATTGAAAGGAAAGTAGCTAGTAAGGTACTAGTGAATACTCCCAAAGTTATGGCAACGGTGGTGATTAAACTTAACTGCAAAAATAAGAATATCACCGCCAAAATGATTGTATATGGATTGTAGGTAATTTTCTGAAATTGCAAAAATCCTAGGTAGATGATTGTCATACATGTCAGAAGCAACAGCAATACCCCACATAAACCTAAGTATTTACTGATAATCAATTGACCACGGCTAATTGGTTTAGCAAGAATGGTCAGGATTGTCCTTTTTTCTATTTCCTGATTCATCATGCTAGTACCGATAAATACTGCTACAATCAAACCTATAATGTTCATTATCCCCAAACCTACATCCAAAAAGATTTTGTCTTGGGTTGCTGCTGCAAATTGAAAAATCACTCGATTAGCAAGGGCAAGAATAACTGCGTAAAAAACTAGGATATATAGAAGGCGATCTCTTACTACTTGTTGGAGTAGATTTTTGGCTATAACAAGAGTTGTAATAATGTTCATCTTGGAGATAGTTGTCACCTGTTAATAGATGGTAATTATGAAGTATCTTTGCCTACTGTTGTGCTGGTGGCGAACCTCTAAAAAATTTCGTTTTGGGATCGCATTTAATTTTTGCCTTCACATTTTTATTATCGGTGGTGTACTCGGAAGCAATTGGTTCAATGTAACAAGATTTGCGTAAATAAAACCCCTTTTTACTATCAGTCGGTCCTTGCCAAATACTGAGAAGATCTAATCGGTAACCTGATTTGATATTAACCACACGAGGTTCGATTTTCCATAGTCCCTTCTCTTCAAATTCTCGCAGGTTTTTATTAATCATTATTTTTCCTAAGTTACCCACTTGTTGATTAGCCTCCAATAGCCACCTTTCTACTTCTGACCAAGGTCTATTAGTGATTTGCTGTAGAATTAGTGGTTCAATTCTATTTAAAATTACATTGCCCGGTTCTGGTTTGCTTGCTTTTGGTTCAAATTTAATTACAAAATTGCTGCGTTGAAAACTCTGTGCAGATAAACTGGGATATTCTTTTAGCCATTTATCTGTGACAAAGTTAAATTGCAACCAGCAACTAATTAACATTGACCAACTTAGCAGCAAAATGATTTTTTGTCTGACTTCCAACTTAGGGAGAGTTGCTTTTGGCGATATGCCATCCCCCGTAAAAAACTGTGGTAGTGCTGTAATTAGGGCAGCAATTGTGGGCCACAAAACTATGGTTCTGACTGTGATTGGGTTTTCTCCATTTCCAAAGGCAAATACACTAAATATAAATCCTGTCAACAAAGCACCCACAGGCATAAAAGTTCCTGGGATTCTTACGGGAGAATCTGTTGTATACCAGGCGGTTCCGGTGAATAAAAATATCCAACCCGTGAAAGCAATAATATCTTTGATTATACCGGTGGCTAGAGATGAAATTCCCCAGGAGAAAACACTTAGATATATAAACGTCTGCCAAGAAAAAGATCTGGGGGGCATTAATAGTTTTTGAATGCCTACAAACAGATCTTTAATAAATGTGAATAACTGGATGATTTCTTTCAATAATGGAAAGTTCATAATTTTTACCTAGGGAGAGTGGTAGATTTTAACTTCTTTTAAGAAAGTCCCGTGCTAAAATAAGTAGGCTAATGGCACTATAGCTGATTGTATTAGCGATGAGCATGGTGGTAATCAGGTTATTATTTTGCATTTTCAGCTTTTGTTTCGCCAGACTCTTCTCTCTTTGGGTCATTTCCGCCAAGTCTAACTGATTCCTACCCTCACGCAAAATAATCATTAGTATTTTTAAAAACAGGACCTCGATTACAAAAGTCCCCAGGAAAATCACAAACCCTATGAGAAACAGATTGGTTTTGAGATTATCTTGAAAAGTGTTAAAGAATACATAGCTCATTAATTCTGATTTCGCCTTGACGGGTAGGATTGGTTCCAAAAGGAAAAAGACGTTCCACCCAAGAACAGTAGAGAGAACGTTAATCGCTATAGCATAAAAAATACTGGTCTTTTTGTCAAATTTGATTGCCTTATGGAGAATATAGGACTCTATAGGAATAGCAACCAGCAAAAATAAAGTTTGAAAGACAATCGTACCCACAGGGAGGACTTTGGGTAGTGATAATTCATCAAGCATAAGGTGGGGTTAAAAACTCATGGAACAACCATTCAATATAATAGAATATACATAACTTGGGAGAAAATGGCTAGAAAAGAAGATGACAAGAAATGGAATCGGTATTCTGACAGCACAAGCACGTTCAGAACGACTGACAGGTCAAATTCACGTTTATGATGGTGCAGGAAAGGGTAAATCTCAAGCTGCTCTGGGGGTGGTCTTGCGCTCTATTGGCCTGGGTATCAATACTAAGAGCAATTGTAATCGCGTTTTGCTATTACGTTTTTTGAAAGGACCAGGAAGAGATTATGACGAAGATGGAGCGATCGCAGCTTTACAAAGGGGTTTTCCTCATTTGATTGACCAGGTGCGTACGGGTAGGGCTGAGTATTTCGGACATGATCAAATTACTCCCTTTGACCGAGCAGAAGCAGCAAGGGGTTGGGATGTGGCTAAGGGGGCTCTTGCTTCTGATCTTTATTCCGTGGTGGTTCTGGATGAAATTAACCCGGTTTTAGATTTGGGACTGCTCCCAGTTCAAGAGGTCGTAGAAACCTTAAAATCTAAACCTCAAGAACTGGAAATTATTACTACCGGTCGAGCAGCTCCACAACAATTACTGGATATTGCTGACCTGCACTCGGAAATGAAACCCCACCATCATCCTCAAGCAGCAGAATTACTCTTGGATGGTATAGAAATTTATACTGGTTCAGGAAAAGGTAAGTCTACTAGTGCTTTGGGTAAGGCTCTAAAATCCATCGGTAGGGGAATTAATCACCCCGGATCTGCTCGTGTATTGATTATGCAATGGTTGAAAGGTGGTACTGGATATACTGAAGATGCAGCGATCGCCGCTTTACAGCAATCCTATCCCGATGTGGTAGATCACTTACGCTGCGGTCGGGATGCGATCGTGTGGCGCAATTCCCGACAACATTTGGACTATGTGGAAGCAGAACGAGGTTGGGAAATTGCCAAAACTGCGATCGCATCTGGGGTGTATAAAACTATCATTCTTGATGAACTAAATCCCACGGTTGACCTTGAGTTACTCTCCGTAGAGCCTATCCTACAAGCCCTATTGCGTAAACCTAAAGGTACGGAAATCATTATTACCGGGCGTTGTCAAAATCAACCAGCCTATTTTGATTTGGCAAGTATTCATTCTGAAGTTTATTGTCATAAACATTACGCCAACCGAGGAATCGAATTAAAAAGAGGGGTAGATTTTTAAGGGAGGGGAGTTAGGTTGACCATGGGTTTTTCTTCATCAAACAAAGCCAAATCAAACCAAAAGGTAGTACCTACTCCAACTTCACTAACCAAATGCACTTGACTATGGTGTCTTTCCATGATATTTCTGACAATAGATAAACCCAATCCAGTACCCTCTAGGGTATGAACCCGATTTTCCACCCGGAAAAAGCGATCAAAAATTGCCTGTTGGTCTTCTGGAGCAATACCTATACCCGTATCACTAATCTCAATGCGAACTAATGGAGAATTGTGACCAGACCTATTTGCATCTACTCTGTAGGCACGAATGGCTACTATGCCTCCTGATGGTGTAAATTTCAAAGCATTACCGATTAAATTGCCGAACACTTGCAGCAATAAATCATAATTACCTATCACCAGTGGTAAATTAGGTGTTAGTTCCTGAACCAGGTTAATACCCTTTTCCTTAGCATTAAGTTGATAAGTTCTCAATGTTTGTTCTAATGCTTGTGCTAAGTCAACACCATCAAAATGATAGGTTCGACCAGACTCTAGTTTTGATAAATCCAAAACATCATTAACTAAGCGGGTAAGTCTATCAGTTTCATGATTTACGGTTGCCAAAAATTCTTGACGCTCTTTGGCACCTAGGTCATCACCATAATCATGAAGAGTTTCAATATAGGTTTTAATATTAAACAGGGGAGTGCGCAACTCGTGGGAAATATTACTAATAAATTGACTTTTAGCTTCATTTAATTCCACTTCCCGGGTGATATCTTGCACAGTAATAGCAATACCCTTAATGCTTTCTCTTTGGGAGTCAAGAACGGTAGTCAAAAGAATGCGAATGGTACGTTTAGTTGGTTCTGGGAGGGGGATGCGAAATTCCGCACTTTCACTCTCACCACTGGCCATTTCATACAAAGTGCGAGTTATTTCCATTTGTACACTATGTGGTAGGTAATTCAAAAGATTTTGACCCACCACATCTGTTCCTTCCCAGGCAAAAATACGTCTGGCTGTGGGATTAACCAAAATTACCTGCATGTTATTATCAATTAGTACTGCACCATCAGCAATAGTAGAAACTAAAGTTTCCAATTTAGCTTTTTCCGCAGTTAATTCCTCTATATTTTGTTCCTCATACCTTTCTAGTCTTTCGGCCATATCATTAAAGCTGAAAATTAGTTCCCCTAATTCTCCTCCCAAGGGTAAATCTATGCGCTGTTTAAAATTTCCCGCTGCTATTTGCTTTACCCCTGCTAGTAATTCTTTAATTGGTTTGGTAATGGTCAAAGCGTTAATTACTCCCGCCAAAATTACCATGACCCAAATTGTGATAAAAACCGCAATAGTCACATCACGGGTAAAATTGGAGGAAATTACCGCTTTGGGATTGGGATTAATGCCAATGGCCAGCATACCCAAATATCGCTTATTTGCCATCAAAGGGATAAATACATCTGTGACCAAACCATCAGGCGTATTATGTTGACGAACTATTGGTTTTTGTTCATCATCAAGATAGTCTTCTGGTGGTAACATTTCTTGTTTAATCGTCAAGGAACTTTCTACCTGGGGATCCCAGAAGGGAATGCCAAAAAAGATTTCCCCCGTTTCATCAGCATACAGCATATAGCGCACGCTAGATGTGCTACTGTAAAAGCGCTGGGAAAACTGTGCCACCTCCGTGAAGTTTTTTTCTGCAACTAGTGGTGTAACGTTAGAAGCTAACAGCAGTCCCAAGTCTCTGCCAAATCTTGTGTCATTTAACCATTCATCTTGTTGAATTGTATTAACCGCCCAAAAGGTTAATCCACTCATAAATAGGGAAACCACTAAGGTAGCAACTGCTAGGAGCTTAGTTTGTAGGGTAAACTCATACCACCAATGATTAATCACATTACGAATTGTTACAATTAACATTGTTCGACCACCAATATGTTTGATTACATTCTTAGCCTATCATCAAATTTATTGACATCATCAAATTTATTGACTAGCGGGGATTAGCCAATAAACTTGAGGACACGATGACCAATATCCCGACGGTAGTACATTCCAGAAAATTCAATCTGTTGAATTCCATGGTATGCTTGGGCGATCGCCTGCTGAAAATTTTCTCCCCATCCAGTAACATTTAACACTCTACCACCGTCGGAGATAATTTCCCTTTGGGCATTTAATTTAGTGCCAGCATGAAACACTTTTGTAAAGGATGTTTCTGCATTTGGAATACCAGCAATCAGCTCACCTGTTTGGTAATTACCGGGATAGCCAGCGGAAGCTGCGACAATGGTAGCTGCTGCACCCGATTTCCACACTAAGGGTGGTATGTGTGCCAAACGCTGGTGAACACAAGCTAGGATCAGTTCATCTAAAGGGGTTTCTAATAGAGGTAGAATCACTTGGGTTTCAGGGTCGCCAAAGCGACAGTTAAACTCTAAAACACGGAAGTCACCATTATCTGCAACCATTAGGCCAGCGTACAAAATCCCACGATAGTCAATCCCTCTTTGATTTAAAGCCGAAATAGTATTTTCTAAAACTTCCGTTTGCACTCGTGACATTAGGTCTGGTGTAGCGATAGGAGTTGGTGCATATGCTCCCATACCGCCAGTATTTTCTCCCGTATCACCTTCACCTATACGTTTATGGTCTTGTGCAGGTAAGAGGGGTCTAATAGTCACTCCGTCTGTAATGGCTAAGACAGATACTTCTTGACCTGGGAGGTATTCCTCAATGACCACAGAATTACCCGCACTACCAAACTGTCCTTGAAAAATAGCATCTATAGCCATTTCAGCTTGTGTGAGAGTTTCAGCCACGGTCACACCCTTACCAGCAGCTAAACCATCAGCTTTAATGACTATGGGTATTCCCTGCTGTTGAACATAGACCTTTGCTGGATGAGCTTGGTCAAATACAGCAGCTTTAGCTGTAGGCACCCCTGCTTCTTGCATTAACGATTTAGCCCAGGACTTACTTGCCTCAATTTGCGCCCCTTTGCGATTAGGACCAAATACCATGAGTCCTAGTTTTTGTAAGTAGTCAGTGATGCCATTTGCCAAGGGGACTTCTGGACCAACGACCACCAAGGAAATGTTATGTTCTAGGGCGAATTTGCCTATAGCAGGAAAGTCGTTTACTGATAGGGGTAGGTTTTGACAACCCTTGAGATTTGCAGTACCACCATTTCCGGGTACGCAAACCACCTGATTAACCCGCTCAGACTGTAGCAGTTTCCACGCTAGAGCGTGTTCTCTTCCCCCATTACCAATAACTAAAACCTTCACCTGTTCTAATACCTTTGCCACAAAAATAGATAAAAGTTAGAGTGGATGTACTAGAGCTATTATTTGGCAACAAAAAACTCTCTACTCCACAAGCTGGACTAAATTATAGCACCTCACAGCACCATTTATTTTTTTTCGGTGACAATTTCAGATTTAAGTAGAGAGGCACAATTATTTGTAGGATGGGTTAGCTGTAGGGTAACCCATGGGGGTGTTGGGTTTCATACTTCAACCCAACCTACGTTCATCTTATATTTAATTCCACTGACCCACTTATTGTTGGGCCTCGATGATTGCTTTTTGAAAATCTTTAGTCGTATTACAGATAAATTGTGGATTTAAAATTTGCTCAATTTTGTAACAACAAACATCAGGGAATATAGCCAACTCCATTCCTGTTTCTGCTGCTGCTTCTCGACGAGCATTTCGGTAAGCTTTACTTACCAAGTCAGGAATATACTTTCCTAAACCAGGATTTTCTTCTAACAAATCTTGAAGATCGTCTCGTTGGTTAGCAATTGTGGTAAACCAACTGATAGACCGCTTATCAGCTTGATATTGCCACTTGAGTAAATGGGAGAGTAGAACAATTAAACGACTCTTTAACTCATTTTTTTCACTAATGCCCATTAACGTTAATTCTTCAGCCAAATTATCCCAATCTAAAACATCGCCATTTCTATGCTTCAACGCTGAAACCTGGTGATTTAACCAGGTTAAGAAATCCGTGATATACAAGGAAGAGTCAGGCATAAAAAATTACCGATTTTACTGTCAGCACTAGTTACCTCAACACCGACAGTATATCAGATTTGTTGTATAGGTCAAGGGGATATGGCGTTTAGTTTACATTTCTTTACCAAAAATCAAAGGATGAAGGACCCTGCATTCATATATAGAGATTTCAATTTGTTTTGTCGTATTATTTTCTTGGAGTTATTAATCTGAGGAAATAGATTATTAGTCCTACAAATCCTAACTCATTCCACAAAAACTTTCTTAGTTCTCTATGGTTCCTATGTTTGCGGAATTCCATCAAATACGCATCAAGACTGCGAACGGCGATCGCTTCTTGTCTGTTTCTATCCAGTGAATTTTGTACCCTTGTGTACTGATCTAGGAGCTGTCTTAAATTTTCTACCCCCCCTGTTTCCAACAAAATTTGACTAATTTGATTATGAACGGCGATCGCCCCTTGTTTGCTTATATCTAATGAAGTCTGTACACTTCTAGATTGATCCAGCAGCTGTCTTAAATTTTCTATTCCTCCTGTTTCCAACAAAATTTGATTAATTTGACCTAGGTTGGACTCAATATTTTGATTGGCCTGATTAATATATCTATAGTGGGTTGCAATTTCCGTGGAAATCCCCCCGTAGGTTTGAATCAAATTTTCCAACCTGGTTTCCGATTGGCTAAGATAGGTTTGTAACTGATTATATTGACTAGCTACTTCCTGTGATCTAGTTTGTGCTGCTGCTTCGATAGATTGTAAGTTTTGTTGAATATGTTGTATGTTTCGGTAAGTAAGTTGGGAAGAATTCTCGGCTTGTTGGATATTAGTCAAGACTTGTTGAATATCTGCCCATAAGTTAGGAGTAATACCCAGTTGACTAATTTGATTATAAACGGCGATCGCCTCTTGTTTAATTCTGTCCAACGAAGTTTGTATATTTCTAGACTGATCCAGCAACTGTCTTAAATTTTCTGTCCCTCCTGTTTCCAACAAAATTTGACTAATTTGATTATGAACGGCGATCGCCCCTTGTTTGCTTATATCTAATGAAGTCTGTACACTTCTAGATTGATCCAGCAGCTGTCTTAAATTTTCTATTCCTCCTGTTTCCAACAAAATTTGATTAATTTGACCTAGGTTGGACTCAATATTCTCATTGGCTTGATTAATATATCCATAATTAGTTTCAATTTCCGTGGAAATCCTCCCGTAGGTTTGAATCAAATTTTCCAACCTGGTTTCCGATTGGCTAATATAGGTTTGTAATTGATTATATTGACTAGCTAGTTCCTGTGATCTACTTTGTACTACTGCTTCAATAGATTGTAAGTTTTGTTGAATATTTTGTATATCCTGATAGGTGAGTTGGGAAGAACTATCTAGTTGTTGAATCTTACTTAAAAATTGTTGGATATTTGCCCAGAAATCAGAGGTAATACCTAGTTCAATAATTTGATTTTGAAATGCGATCGCCTCCTGTCTAGTTCTATCCAGTGAAGTTTGTACCGTTGTGGACTGGTCTAGGAGCTGTCTTAAATTTTCTACGCCCCCGATCTCTAAAAGAATTTGACTAATTTGGTCATGAAGTGCGATCGCCTCTTGTTTGGTTCCATCCAATGAAGTTTGTGCCGTTATGGACTGATCTAGGAGCTGTCTTAAATTTTCCATTCCTCCTATATCTAACAGAATTTGATTAATTTGACCTAAGTTAGATTCAATATTTTTATTTGCTTGACTGACTTCTATATATTTAGTTTCAATTTGTGTATAAATCTTATGATATTCTTCAAGCTCTTTGATACTAGCCAGGACTTGTTGAATATTCGTCCATAAATCAGGGGTAACACCTAGTTCACTAATTTGATTTGGCAAGTCCCTTAAGCTCTGTAGTTCTGAATTAATCTTTTCAGCGTGATCATAATTAGCAAGACTACGGGTTTCAATCTCTTCCAGGTCACTTTTCACTACTTGTGCATTTTGTAAAATATCTCTTGCATCTTTTAGGACATCTCTTGCATCTTCAATTGCCTCATTTATCACGTCACATAATTTTTTAAGATCTCTAGCAACATCTAAATCTGTTTTATGTTGAACATTCATCTATTTTTATATTCCTATAGTGAGAACAAGTTTCAGCTGATAGATAGAGTATATCAGCAATTAGGATAGAATGTTTTTAAAAACGGGCGATGTCTAAGCACTCCCCAGATCCCATTTCTATAATCTTTCCCACTCACCGTGCGATCGCCAATAACGCTGGTTAGGGGCTAATCATCTGCACGTTATCGGCATAATTGATACCTTATATGCTATTGTGATGTTGGTTAAATCATTCTGTCGTTTAGCAACGCCTAGATAAGGCTTAATGTGCTGGAGCCAAAAGGCACAGGATATGGAGTTGGCAGGATTTTATATTTTCTCCGGGTCAATACCAAGGGAACGTAGATAAGCAGCTAGTTTTTCTTTTTGTTGGCGTTCCTGGGGTTTCGTCCCTCAACCCCAACCAATGATGCTTAAACTACGCGTCACAGGTGGTTACCGTGATGTGTTTGATGGTCAATTCGGGAGATTATTGCGATAAATCTGATATTCATCGAAAGTCATAAAGTTTCCTGCTTGGTAATCACTACGAGCAGCTTGAATGTCATCAAGATCTTCCGGGGAGTCTTCATCATCAGGGAATAACTCAGCTTCCAACAATTCCCAAAGTTGATGTTTTTCATCAATTCCTAGTGAGGAAATTGCTTTTAACAATGCTGGGAATAGGACATCTACTTTCACAGTATTTTCGGCCATTAAAACTTACCTCCACTTTGATTCTATCTAAATTTATTTGGCACTAATGTACTATATAGACATAGACTCCCAAAGATTGAGACTTAAACCTCATGGACATATATGCTGTAATTTTCCACATCTATAAATATTGTAGAATGTAGATCTATACTGTATACACATCTATTCTATGCCTACATTGAACCAGAAGAATAATTAATTTTCTATCATCAATTTCGTAGCGAACGCGATAATCACCAATGCGAATACGATATTCATTTTCATGTCCTCTCATTGTCATGACTCCATGGGGACGAGGATCTTGCCTAAGTCCTTCAATTCTGGGAGCGATCCGATCATAGACATCTCTTGGCAAAGCATCTAGCTGTCTTTGCACACGTCTAGGTACAACTATAGTGTAAATTTTATTAATGTGGGACATGGTGATTAATGTAATCGTTGTGACTTGTATTCATCAAAAGTTATAAAGTTTCCTACTTGATAATCATTATAAGCAGCTTGAATCTCATCAAGTGATTCTAGCAAAAGCTCACTTTCTGAGATACTTTCGATCGCCATCTGACATAAATTAGACACTGGGGACAAATTATGGAAATTATTGTTTGATATTAGACTGCTAAATGGATAGTCTGCGGGAAACTGCTGACCTAAATTCATTCTTACACGAGCTGCTTCGTAGGGTAAAAACCTATCCTCAAGATCTTGAGCTATGGCATTAATAATACGGTTATAAGCATTGGCCATGGTTCTCTTTAATTCATTTGCTTGAGTAATAGCATCCCAAAATCGGCGGGAACTTCTCAGAAGTAAACACTTTATGGCAATCCTATTATAAAAATCGGTAATATTGTTATCAGCTTGCTTCAATTCCCTGTCCAAAAAATCTGGGTTACACTGGGATAATCTTGCTATTAACTTAGATTCAATTTCATTGATTCTATCATCTGCAGCTGTGCGAAGAACGGTATACATATCCCAATGTATTAGGGGGGGATCAGAATTTACAGCATCATTAATTAACCGGTCAACTGCATCCACATCTTCTGAGAAATCTTCAGCACCAGATAACTCGGAAATCCAACTAATCAAAAAGTTACCATCCATGGAGGTATACCAATCACAGTTGGTAAATTTATCTCTTCCTCCTAACCTTTCCAATTCCCCAGGGGTTGCTATGATTAACAGTCTAGATTTTGCCCGGGTGGCGATGGTGTACCAAATATTAGCCTCTTCAAAGGAGGGGTGACCTTCACCTTGAAATATCAAAAAACCAATGCAAGCATCAAATTCTCTTCCCTTGGCTTCCTCAGCTTTCAGATAACTAATTCCAGGTAAGCAGTTTGCCACAAGCTCATGATTATGTTTATAAATTAAATGAACTTGGCGCGATAACTTACGCAGTAAATATCTGTCATCTTGCTGGGTTGAAGCACTAATGTTGTCACTTAACTGCTGGAGAAAATTTCTAGCATCATCCATGGAGTCAACTTCTAATATGGCAACTTTTTCACCTATTTCAAAAGCATGTTCTGGATTGGAAGGATCAGGAAGGTGTCTACCACCAGCATTGGCGCTCTTGGCAAAATTGTGCAATATTTCAGCAAATTCCAGTATTTTTTGGGTGTTGCGGTAGTTGTATTTAAGATGAATTCGTTGGTTAAGATGTAGACTTCCCCAATCAAAATCAACCGGTTTAATCCGTTGATTCAGATCACCTAGTAACCAAATTATAGGTGGTAAAAATTGGTTCCGCCACCTTGTGAGCATTTGTATAACGTCATCTAATTCTCTAAGTAAATAATCCTGTGCTTCATCAAAAATGAACAGGGTCTGTCTTGTTATCTGTTCGGGGGTCATTATATCTGTGAGATTGAGTTCTTGAGTTGTTTTTCTCAAAGCGTCTAACCAAACTAGTTTGTTGTTGAGATGTTTCTTGTATCCTTCCCTACCTTGCTTAATTTTTATTAATTTTTTAACTCTCAGTTCGTTGTTTCTATAAATGGGATTTTTTACGTTTATACTATCTCTTTCATAAACAAAGCTTCTGTATAGTGTCAAGTCGTGGTCTGACAGATACTCATTATTACTAATAACATGGATCCTTCTGGCCTCTTTAGTAAGAGCATCTAATTCTTCTTCATTGGTGGCAACCTGATTATGTAGTTCAGAATTTACACTTCTATGCCATTCTTGAAAAGTACCAACAAAGAAAAATTGATCATCTTTTAGATCAAGTTCTTTAATACAGGTAAATTGTTTCACTTCCTCACAGAGAGCAGGTGGTAGAATTAGGATGATGTTCCAACCTTGTTGTGGTTGTGTGTATTGGTTACAAGCGAATAGTGCAGCACAAACTGTTTTACCCGTACCTGGTGCACTCTGCAACAACAAGCTGGGAATTATTTCGTCCCTCCTTTCCCTCAAATTGTTAGTCAATGTGTTTAGGTGACTATAAATTGTTCTATGTTGTTCTGGGGTGAGAATTGGTGAATAAAGATAGCCACCATAAACAAACTGATACCAGGATGAGTAATTTTGATCGGATACCTTATATGTGGGAATACTCTCTACTCTGTCTTCTGGTAGATCAAGAATATCTGACCAAGCTAGGGGATTATCTAGGTTTCGATTCCTGTTGATTTGTTGATAAACCTTGTCTCTTCTTCCCACCTTAACAACCAGAAAATCATTATTTTCATCTCGTCTCCAGATTACTCTGATGTCATTTTGCCTGGTACGACATAAGTTTCCATAACCTTCTAGTTGTTTACAATCACCAGGAAGATCTTCACTAAAACCCTTAATTATGTTCCTAACAGTTTCTAGATCTTCATGGTATAGCTTCTGCATTTCCTTGAATGCTCTCTTGACAATTTTTACTTGTGCCATTAGTTTATTGTATATTGTATGGAGGACAATATATACACTAACATAAATGACTAATGTTTTATTCAATGCACCAGTGAAAGTCTACCGAATGTCAACCCCTGAACATCAGTGTCCTTGGGGACTACGGGCAATTAAATTGCTGACTGAGCATGGCATTCCCTTTGAGGATATTCTGCTGCGTTCACAGATAGAAGTTGATGCTTTTAAGGCACAATACGGAGTTTCTACCACCCCCCAAATCTTTATTGGAGATCGGCGCTTAGGTGGATATTCAGATCTTGCCAAGTATTTTTCCGTGCAAGCAATCACTCCTGAGTACTCCTACACACCGGTGATTGCTCTATTTTCCACTGCAGGATTAGTAGCACTTTCTACCTCCTTGGGACTAACTGGATTTATGGGTATTTCCCTTTCCATGCTGGCCTCCTTGAAATTGATGGATATTGATAGCTTTACCACCAGCTTTAAGAAGTATGACCTAATTACCCAGCGGTTCCACCACTATGGCAAACTCTATCCCTTTGCGGAGCTGGCCATTGGTTTGGGATTTCTATCGAATATAGCGCCGCTATTTACCGGAGTTGGCTCATTAATATTGGGCATGAGTGGTGTTGTGTCTGTTTTCAAGGCGGTATATATAGACAAAATGGCATTGAACTGTGCCTGTATTGGTGGAAATTCCAAAGCGCCCTTGGGAATTGTCAGCTTTGCAGAAAATGGCATTATGACGATTATGGGTGCTATGCTAATTTTTTCATCGCTCAGTCCCCAGTCCATAAAATCTATGGTTTCCCCCAACACTGTTTCACCGGAAATTGGTTATCACCAACCACAAAAATTAGTATATCCAATTTATCCTAAACCGCGATTCATCCCCCGATTTATCGAGCGAGCGTCAATCCATCACCTCATTTACAGGAAAACGGTCGATTAACTGCATCGCCCTTCCAGCATTTTTCCGCAAAGACTCGCTCACAAAGGGAGCATGAGGAATTTGTGATAACAAATCAAGAGTTCGCCTTAATAACCTAACCACATCACCCTCATCTAAAGTGGTCATAGCACAAAGTTGTAACCATTTGGTTCCCAGTGCCCATTGTTCCACAATAGCAATCAGTTCAAATTCTAACCATATAGGTAGAGCAACATGATAACGATGTTGAATCTGAAATAACTTACGTCTAATATTACGCAACTTTGACAGGGCACTCCCTACCTCATTACTCAAATTAAAACTTACCCTACTATCAGGTCGTGGTGTTTCCGTGACTAGTGCTGCTACTGCTGCTGCTAAGTGATGGGGATCTAAATTATCTAGTTCACCACTATCTATAGCTAATCCTAACCATAATTCATTCTCACCCCTAATGGTGGACGCCATTTGTCCCAAGTGTGTGGGTGCCAAATTGTCTAGGGCATCAAAATGTTGTAGAATCCTAATCAAGTTCAGAAACTGCTCCCAATGTTCCTCAGAGTTTCGTTTTACCTTCTTCTCTAAACCCTCCAGATATGATTTTAATTCCACAAACTCGGCTTTCTGCTTAAATATATGCCCAATTTTCCCCGACTGATGTACGGAATTCTTTTCCATTTGTGACTGTATAGACACTACCCGATTGAGTTGATTTGCTAACTCCGGTGTCATGTACAAAAACTCTGTCGTATCTGGAATAAGATCCGCTATTTGTGCTGTCTGTGCATCTCCTCGCCAAGAATAACCCTTTTTTAATCCTAGCTCTATAGGGGGTATAATACTTTCTGGCACTTCTACCCTAGATATGTGAGCATGTACTTCAATTACATCTGAGTTTGTAGCTGAATACCAACGATTATTCTTGCCCAAGCAAATAATGAAGGAACTTGGACCAGTTTCTGGCACTTTACTATATAATATGGCTGTCATTGGTAGGGTAGCTGTCGTGTTTTTATCTCTCAAGCTCAAAAGGGTACCTTTGACGGCAAATTCTAGCATCATATACAATTCAGACTCTCTTTCTTCCCTTAGTTGCTCCTGTAAGGTTCTAAATATATGTAGCTCTACCTTTAAAATCTGTTTCAACTTTTCATAAAGGGTAATTTCATTTTCGTCTATGGCACTTAATTCTTCCTCAATTTTTGCCAGTTCTGCCTTAATTTCCTCAATTTCGTCGTATTCTGGCTTTAAATATAAAGTCGCCATGTACTGACCAAAACTGCGCTCTATTAGTTCCTTAGCTTGTTCTAATGTATGGGTTTGCAACAGGTTTAACACCATGCCATAACTGGGGGTAAACTGACTCACTAGGGGATCCGCAGGGGATGTGGCTAAATATGCAGCTTCTCTTGCTCCCTCAAAGGGTGTTTGTAGGGTTACTACGTGACCCTGTTTATCCATTCCTCTTCTACCTGCACGACCGGACATCTGTAAAAACTCAGAAGCCTTCAATAGTCGATGTCCATTATCAGTTCGTTTGGAAAGAGTTGATATTACTGTGGTTCGCGCAGGCATGTTAATACCTGCCGCTAAAGTCTCTGTGGCAAATACAACTTTAATTAGACCCTGCTGAAATAGCTCTTCAACTAGTAACTTCCAAGCTGGTAATATGCCTGCATGGTGTGCTGCAATACCTTTATACAGGGGAGCAATTTGTCCAGAACGTCCAGCTTCCGGATTGCGGGTTAAAAATTCATCAATTTGTACTCGTAATATTTGGGATTCTTCATTATTGACCAGCCATAGGTCGCTAACTTCTGAAACGGCTTTATCACAACCACGACGGCTGAAAATAAAGAAAATTGCTGGTAACATATCCCTCTCGAATAATTGATTGAGGGTATAAACTATGGTTGGTGGTTCAGGACGATTACCATAACCTCTTTCCCCAATTCCTTTTTTACCCCGTTTGATTAACCTGGAATTAATTTTGGTCTTACTCTCATTGAGTAGGGGAAATAAACCTTTGGGGTTGCAGAAGTGAAACTCCAGGGGAACGGGACGAAAATCAGAGTAAATTAAATCTGTCTGACCATGAACCCGATTTAACCAATCCGTTAGTTGGTCGCTATTTTCCACAGTAGCAGAAAGAGCAACCAACTGGACCTCCTGGGGACAGTAAATTATGGATTCCTCCCAAACCGTACCTCGCTGCTGATCATTCATGTAGTGGCATTCATCTAAGACCACAGCCTCAACATTGGTCAAAGATACCCCAATTTGTCCTATAGGGGTACCATAAAGCATATTACGGAAAATTTCCGTGGTCATCACAATAATCGGTGCTTCCCGGTTTACAGAAGCATCTCCCGTGAGCAGTCCCACCTGCTCAAAACCAAATTTTTCTCGAAAGTCCCGTAACTTTTGATTGGATAAGGCTTTTAGGGGAGTAGTGTAAAATACCCTTTTACCACGAGATAAAGCCCGATAAATGGCATATTCACCAATTAAGGTCTTACCAGATCCTGTCGGAGCACAGACAACTACTGATCTTCCATCATTTAAAGATGCGATCGCATCTAGTTGAAATTGATCGAGTTCAAAGGGAAAAATTGACTGTAGGTCAATTTCTAAAGGGGATGGAGTGTGATTGTTCACTAGAACCTCCACTCTGAGGAGGATGATGCTATCACAAGACCTGGAAGTAACATCTGGGCGAATTGATTCGCCACCTGAAAATTCATAACTGTAACCATCCTGAATTTGCGGATTGTTGAACAATATTTGTGGGTGACTGTGTGCCCCCTGCACATACTGGAGGAACTGTACTTCCCACCATTATAAATGGATATGGTGGAGGATGGGGGGTTTTCAGTAAGTCCCACTTAATAATTCACCACGGATGATGGTAATAGCCTGTCCGCTTAAAAAAACCCGATTTCCTCCTGAATAGGTCACTTTCACTATTCCGCCCCGTTGAGAAGCTTGATAAGCTAAAAAACTATCTTTTTGCAGTTTATGTCGCCAAAAGGGCGCTAAACAACAATGTGCAGCACCAGTTACTGGATCTTCGTCAATACCAAAACCGGGGGCAAAAAAACGAGATACAAAATCATATTCCAGATCACCAGTACTGGTAACAATCACGTTCCTGACTGGTAACAGTCTCATTTGTTGCAAATCTGGCTGTATTTGTCGGACTAATTGTGGGGAGGCCAATTCCACTAAATAACCAAGGGAGTTCAAATAAACTGATTTGTAATCAACTCCTAAAACCTCATTTAATAAAGGTGGTGGTTCCACAATTTGGGAATGATTAACGGGAAAATCTAATTCAATCCAATCATCTTGTTTTTTGGCAATTAATAGGCCACTTTTAGTGTAAAATCGAGCTGTTTGTTCGGGTGATAAATATCCTTCTGACCAGAGAACATAAGCACTAGCTAAGGTAGCATGACCGCACAGGGGAACTTCTGTGGTTGGCGTGAACCACCGTAAATTGAAACCGTCATTTTCTGCTAGCAAAAAAGCTGTTTCTGATAAATTCATTTCTTGAGCTACTTGCTGCATCCACTCGTCAGATTGAGAATTGGTCAAGACGCAAACTGCAGCAGGGTTACCTTGGAATGGTTTGTTGGTAAAAGCGTCAACCTGGATAATTTTTTGGTTAGTGGTTCTCATGTTATTGTTATAATAAGTAGGGAGGCACAATTATTTTTAGGATGGGTTTAGTATTTTAGTATTAAACTCAACCTAAGTTCATATTATATTTAATTCCACCCACCTACTTACTTACAATTGCCCTCAATTTTAAAGACGCTCCCATGAACGTCTTTAAAGATATGCCAGAGGATCCAGAAACTAACCATAACAGACTATTTTCAGGATTTGTCCAACGATTTAAACAGCACCACTGTTTTTATTAAATAAAATGGATATAGTTTTAACAATTAATTGCAAATCGTAAACTAAACTCCAATTTTTCTGATACTGTAGGTCTAAACGAATAACATCCTCAAAATTGCGTACTTTGGAGCGACCATTTACTTGCCATTCCCCAGTCATCCCTGGTTTCACGTCTAAGCGTTGCCATTCTGGTACTTCGTATAGTTCCACCTCATCAGGGGTGGGTGGACGAGTACCAACTAAACTCATTTCCCCTTTTAACACGTTCCAAAATTGTGGCAGTTCATCCAGACTGGTGCGACGCAAAAAACTTCCTACCTTGGTGATTCTAGGGTCATGATCATTTTTAAAAAATGCCCCAGCTACTTGATTTTCTACCTGGGACTTTTTGGCTTCCGCATCTACACACATGGAACGAAACTTCCAAATATAAAAACGTTTACCCATCCACCCACAACGGATCTGTTTAAAAAAAATCGGACCTGGATCATTGATGCTGATGGCAATCCCAATGGGAATCAATAAACATGCTGTAATTACTAACCCTACTAGAGACCCAACTATATCAATAATTCTTTTCATCCGAGATTTTACGCAAGGATGAGTTGCTGGTAGGTCTTCTAGACTACAATTACTGGCGCGACTGTTTCCGGAGTTAGTCAATCCTGAGGCTTTATTGCCTACAGAAGATTTAATTATAAATACCTGATCTAATCCCGTTAAATTCAGGACTGCCATCACTTGTGGGGTTACATTATCAAGTATAAATTCTATCTCCTTTTCTTGAGCGGACTTAAAACTACTGACTAAAGCCCCTAGCCCACTACTATCCATAAAAGTTGTGTTATTAAAGTCTATCAATAGAACTTTAGAATCCAGGTTAGACTCAATTAGATCTCGGCAGGTCTTTTTAAAGCAAGTGGCTTCATTTACGCTCAGACGATTTGAAGCCTGCACTACCATCATACCTTCCAGATAATGAACCGGAAGATCTATTTCTGCGAATTTTCCAGTCATGAAGCTATCAACTTGGGTTACCATCTAAGATTAAGCTAAGATTCCGCCACGCTCACCCAACCACAATGTTTAGTTTTGGCTAGAAAGAAAATAAACATCTACAGGGTAAATCTTTCCCCCTGTTTTTATCCCCTACCCAAGGGGTAGAGGTTCTCAACTAGTTTCAACTGATAATTGTCTTTCCAAGGATAGATGCTAGTGGCTACTTTGCGAGTAGAAAACAGTTTAGACTGTTTGATCCTATGATAAATTTCCCTATCTTGACGAAAAGTATCATGCTTACCTTTTTTGGAAATGTCAATAAACTTTCATTTTTTCCACTAGAACAACACAAAACTTTATATTTGAATTAGTAGTTTTCATCTACTACATTGTTAGAATTGCTAGATCTAGATTTAGCTTTATTAGCACTACGTTTGAGAGCAGAAAGCCTAGCTTCGTAACGGGAACGCTGACGCTTACTCGGGGTAGTATCAATTAAGGTTTTAAGAGCACTACCTAAACTTTTATAGGCATTGGGTAAAGTATAACCAAATCGCGTAGCTAAAGTAATTGCTTTTTCATCAGCATCAATTAACTCTTTTATTTGCTTTGCGCCATTATTTTTTTGATATAGTCGCCAGCCAGAAACTCCACAAAGAGCTAAAGCTAAAACTAATAATAATCCATCCTGCACCCACAATTCACCTACAGCACCACCTAAACCAATAGCCAACGCAGCCATTTCCCAACCATCTTTAGGAATAGTATCATTTTGAATACGTCCCACCTCATGCCAAAACAGGAGGTTACGCTGGTCCATAGCTAAGGCATCCCACTTAATTAAATCAATTTGAATCTCCACTTGGTCTTTACCAATTTCTTCAGAACGAATCAAAGGAGGAGTGACCTCTGTTGTTCCTTCCACAATTACCCAACTTTGTAATTCTGGTGGAAGTAGACTCTTTAATCGTCTAAGTTCGCTCATTTCTGCCTTAGCAGAGGAAGTTGTGTATGATGTCATAAAAATTCAAGCGATATCAGTTTGTTAATATTTACTAAAAAACGACTATGTGGATAGTCATGGTGGTATCATGACCGGGGAGAGAATTTGGAAACTCTACCACAACTATCTTAACTTGCTATGGATATTTTTAATAGAAAGTGAAGTGGTCGAATCCTACTATTTTGGGTTTAGTTTCAAAACTTACATAATTGGATCTAGTTTGAGCATCAACCATTAATTTAAAAAATGTGAGAATGGCTACAACTGCTGTTTAACACCATAGGATTTATTCTGGTAAAGCTAAGATTATATCGTTGAAACTATTGACAGGACTTAGGAAAATTTACTATAATTTGCTCCGAGTTTATCCTGATACTCCTAACTGTAGCATAATTATTTATGGCAAAATCATCTTTGTTTTTAGTAGTTGCTCCTCTTATTTTTGCCCTTTTAGGTTGCAATAGCAGTCCTAGTAGCAGCACGCCTACAGAAACAGTACAACCACGCAATACCACTGGTAAAGTTAAAACCAATCTCCGTTTAGTTTGTGGTGTTAGTGGTGAGCTACCTGGATTCAGCTTTGTGCAAACTGATGGTAAATACGCTGGTATTGACGTAGATGTTTGTCGCGCTGTTGCAGCTGCCCTATTTGACAATCCGGACAAAGTAGAGTTTCGTAATCTTAGTGCCAAAGAAAGATTTACTGCTTTACAAACTGGTGAAATAGACTTACTCAGTCGCAACACCACATGGACTTTTAGTCGTGACACCTCTATTGGTATATACTTCTCACCTGTGGTACTATACGATGGTCAGGGGATTATGGTCCGTAAAAATAGTGGGATTAATTCCTTAGCTGATTTAAAAAATAAGGCCATCTGCACCCAAACAGGTACAACCACGGAACAAAATTTAGCTGACCAAATGCGGAAGCGGGGTATTAGTTATAAACCCGTAGTTTTTGAAGAAATTAACGTTACCTTTGCCACCTATTCGGAAGGTCGTTGTGATGCCATAACAGCTGATCGTTCAGCCTTAATTTCCCGACGTACTACCTTACCCAAACCTGAGGATAATATTATTCTGAATGAATTACTTTCTTCAGAACCTTTAGCTCCTGCAGTTGCTCAGGGAGACCCCCAATGGCATAACATTGTTAAATGGAGTGTTTACGCTCTAATCAAGGCTGAAGAGTTAGGCATTAACTCTCAAAATATATCCCAATTTGCTAATAGTAAGGATCCGGAAATTAAACGTTTTTTAGGCACAGAAGGTAACCTAGGTCAAGGTATAGGTTTAACCAATGATTTTGCCGCTCGAATAATTAAGCATGTTGGTAACTACGGGGAAATTTACGATCGCAATTTAGGGTCTAAAACCAAACTGAATCTCCCTCGTGGACAAAATGAACTTTATAGCAAAGGTGGCTTACTCTATTCTCCACCATTTCGTTAGTTCCCAACCAGTGATATTGGAGAAGATAACCAATGACTAATTCCCAACCACCAATATGGCGTAATTATCGTTTTTGGCAAGTTGCCATACAGGTTTTAGCCATAATTCTAGCTTTTGGTGTAGTGAATATCCTGTGGAACAATGCCAGCCATAATTTACGACAGTTGGGTATTAGTTTGGGGTGGGATTTTCTTGGGCAACAAGCATCTTTTGACATTGGCGAAACCCTAGTTAAGTATCATCCCACAGACTCCTATGGGCGAGCTTTAGCTGTGGGACTAGTTAATTCCTTGCGAGTAGCAACTTTAGGAATTTTGTTCGCTACGGTTGTGGGAATAACTGCTGGTATAGGGCGTTTATCTGATAATTGGTTAGTAAGAAATATCAGTTTAGTTTACGTGGAGATTTTTAGAAACACCCCTTTATTATTGCAGTTGTTATTTTGGTATTTTGGAGTTTTTCTATCTCTACCAAAACCAGAAAATAAAATTTCTCTTTTTGGTTTAGGTTACCTGAGTCGAAATGGCATAGATTTACCCGCCCTCACCTATGAGGGAGTTAACCTAACTCCAGAATTTTGTACCCTGTTATTAGGTCTGACATTTTACACCGGTGCTTTTATTGCAGAAATTGTCAGAGCGGGTATAAAGTCAGTCTCCCAGGGACAGCGGGAAGCGGGATTATCTCTAGGGTTAAGACCTGGTTTGTTAATGAGGTTGATAATCTTTCCCCAGGCTTTAAAGCTGATTGTTCCCCCACTTACCAGTCAATATTTGAATTTGATGAAAAATTCTAGTTTAGCCATCGCTATTGGTTATCCAGATATTTATTTTGTCGCTTCTACCACCTTTAACCAAACAGGAAAAGCTGTGGAAGTCATGATTTTATTGATGATCACCTATTTAACTTTAAGCTTAACTATTTCTATATTAATGAATATAGTCAATCGCACTGTTCAAATTAAAGAAAGATAATAATCACTTTGCTCAAACTAGTTATGGATAACTAAATTATGGATCAGCTAATTTGGCTTAGAAAAAATCTATTTAATAACTGGTACAATGGGGTATTAACTATAGTTTGTGTAATTGCTTTATTTTTCCTAGGTAAAGGCATATTATTTTGGATATTTAATCAAGCCAAATGGCAAGTTGTCAAGGCAAATATCCATTTATTTCTGGTTGGGAGATTCCCCCGGGCTTTATATTGGCGAATCTGGCTAGCTTTGGCAATCAATTCTATTATAGGGTTGATAACTTGGCATGGGTTGATGCAAAAATACCATTTGCCTAAAAACCAATTACTTCAAAAAGCTTATCAGTTAATTAGACCTCTGTTAGCACCTATATGGTTATTAACTTTTATCATTACTATTTGGTTACTTGGTGGCGGTTTTGGGTTACAATCTGTTCCTACAAATCTCTGGAATGGACTTTTATTAACCTTGTTAATGGCATTCGTTAGTATAGCACTTTCCTTTCCTCTGGGTGTACTATTAGCATTGGGAAGAAACAGTGAATTGCCTGTAATTCGCTGGTTTTCTATTCTCTACATTGAGCTAGTTAGAGGTTTACCGCTCATAGGAATTTTGTTTATTGCCCAGGTGATGTTACCTCTATTTCTACCCGCCGACTGGCGTTTAGATAGATTAGTCAGGGGTGTTGCGGGGCTAGTTTTATTTAGTGCTGCTTATATGGCTGAAAATGTGCGCGGGGGACTGCAATCCATACCCAGAGGACAATTTGAAGCAGCAAGAGCATTGGGTTTAAATACCTTTTTACTCCTGATACTGGTTATATTACCTCAAGCTTTACGAGTGGTAATCCCTACAATTGTAGGACAGTTTATTGGTTTATTCAAGGATACCTCATTACTGTCCCTAGTGGGTTTAGTGGAATTAACCGGAATTGCCCGCTCTATTTTAGCACAACCACAATTTCTGGGTACATACATGGAGGTTTATATATTTATTGGCGCAGTGTATTGGCTATTTTGTTATTCCATGTCCCTAGCTGCACGTAGGTTAGAAACCTAGAATGGAAGTTCCCTGGATCTTCGTAAAAGACCCAGGGAACGCACAACCAAGATTGCTCTAACTTAATTCGTAATTAAATGTTAGGACTAGCAAAAACGAAAGTTGCACTTGCAGCATTTACACCATTTAAAGTAGCAACTAACACACCGTTGATGCTGATATTACTACCACTAAAGGTCAAGTCGCTTACAGAGTCGGCAAACTGGTTACTAATGCCAATTACGTCAGTACCAATTGTGTAGTCAACAATTGTATTGGGAGTTTTCAACAGAGTGGGGTCATCTGTGAGAATCCAAAACTGATCTACACCAGCACCACCGGAGATTACATTACCTCCACCTTCACCCACAAAGAACCGGTCATCACCATCACCACCTAAACCACGACCATTAGCACCTAGGTGGAATGTGTCATTCCCAGTACCACCGGATATACGGTAGCCACTGGCATCTGTGGCATAAAATATATCATTACCACTACCGCCAAAAATGCGATCGCTATTGTTGAGATATATTTCATCTCCACCACTACCGGTAAAGACGCTATTATTTCCGGCAATAGCAGAAGCTGCGGTAGAAGCATCCACCGTATCAGCGCCCGCACCAGTAAATACCAGGTCATTAATACCGTCAAAGGACCTAGGACTGGAGTTAGCACCCGCAACCAATTCATCATTACCTGAAGTACCAGAAACTAATTTTACTTCCTGTTGGGTAGCAGCAAATTCTGGTGTTACACCGAACAGAGTTTGATACATTAGATCATAAATTTGAGTATTATCTACAGTACCGGGTAGCTTATCAGCATTCATTCCGTAGGCCTTGGAAACAATACTACCAGGAAAATCAGGAGTTCCCACCCAAGCAATCCCAAAATTACCCATGGGTCCATCAATACTATTCTTAGCAGCAAAGGGAATCCAGGGTTCCGCAGCAGTACCAGTACTACCTTTGGGACCATCCAAAAATGCCCGGTTATTGTTGGTAGTTGTCGGGTTAACTCCAATGAATGGTACTTCAGGTTGGCTATTAGCTAAATTCGGTTTATTAGCATCAAAGTTACCACTGGGACGGTTGTAAGGAGCAAATTGAAACACCTGCATCCCACCAGCATCACTGTCTGCTGCTGTTATTACCAGAGTATTAGGGTCTTGTTTAACATAGTTCATAGCTACGCCTATAGCCGCATCAGTTCGGCGTAGAGCTTCTATGGTTCCTACCGCGTTGTTATTATTGGCAAAGTTATCAGTTCCTTCCTCTTCTATGACCACAAAGAATCCCTGGGGGTCTTGACGAAGAATTTTTAATGATGCTGTTAACATTTCCGCCACTGTGGGAGCTGTACTCACATACAGAGGTAAAGGACTGTTGGTGTTCAGTCCTAGAGACTCTTCCCGACGATCATCAAAGGTGTGGTTGGCGGCAAAAACCCCTAGGAGCTTGGTGTTAGCAGTAGCATTAGCAACTGCTGCATTCATTTCCTCCTCCGTGTAAACCACGGTGTAGCCGAGGGATTTAGCTAGGTCGATTAGGTTAATTGCTGGACGATCAGCTGCATCAGTGTATTCCGCATCAATGGCAGCAGTAACATGGAAACCAGTAGTACCCTTGGGTAATAAATAAACCTCGCCCCCAGCCATGATTATTTGAGTACCAGAGCGAATCACCTGCTCCGCAATTTCCGCTGTTTTATCCCGAGCGCGAATATTGTTCCCATCTCGGTTGGTTGTAGCAGCTGCAAAAGCCGCAGTTCCAGGCTCACCAATGTGACCAGACTGAATGAGGGCTGTTGCTTTACCAGAGGCGATCGCCTCTTCTAGGATGGTGTAGCCAACTTTACCAGAAGCCGGGGTAACAATGGAATTATCTTCATTTAGTCCAAAGGACTCATTAAACACCTTGACACCATTAGCATGGGTAACAGCTCCTGCATTAGAGGTTCCCGTGAGTTGGTTTTCCATGTGACCGAGGTAAACTCCAGCGTGGGACATTTTATCCCAGTTGAGTCTGCCATCTGGTCCCAAATCAACGTTTCGCAGGGCCATGAAGTGAGAAGGGCTAGTACCATCCGGATGAATAAATATCACATTCCCCGTTGGTTTTGTAGCAGCAGGAGCGGCCAAGTTATTATCAGCAGGATTACGAGCCGTCAGTTCTTTTTCAAACAAGGTCTCGTACATCAACTCATAGATTTTGGTGTTATCTAAAGTGGGCGGTAACCTATCTGCATTTAGACCATGGGCTTTGGAGATAATGGAACCACTAAAGTCAGGAAGACCCGCCCAGGCCACACCAAAGTTAAAACGATCACCATCAGCATCAGGAGCGGACACAAATGGAGGACTAGCTACTCCTGTTTGACCATCCGTTGGCACATTTCGTGATACAGTGGTGGGGTTATTGTTAATAGTACCCACATTACCAGTTCCCAGAGGATCACGGATTTGCAGACCACCGGCATCACTATCTGCAGCGGTAATAATCAGCGTATTTTCATACTTTTTAACAAAGTCCATAGCCACCCCAATAGCCGCATCAGTACGACGCAGAGCTTCCAGGGTTCCAGAAGCATTGTTATTATTACCAAAGTTGTCTGTTCCTTCCTCTTCCAGAATGGTAATGGATCCCTTACTGAAGTTGGGATGACGTTCCATCAACTTTTGGGTTACATCCAACATCTCCCCAATGGTAGGAGCTGTTGGTGAATATAAGGGGAGGTTCTGTCCTGCTAATACTTCTTCAGGTCGGTCATTGAAAGTGTGAACGATTGCGAAAACACCTAATACCTTAGTCGGGGGTGTGGGTTGAGTAAGTAAAGCGTTAAGTTGGTCTTTGTTGTAAACAACCGTATAGCCCAGAGTTTTAGCTTTCTCTATCAGGTTTTCCGTGGGGCGCTGTAAAGAATTTGTACTTACAGCATCAAGCTGTGCCGCAGTACCATGAAATCCATTGGTTCCCACGGGTAATAGGTTTAATTCCCCACCACCCATAATGAAATCCACACCGGAGTCAATTACCTGTTTAGCGATTTCTGCAGCTTGAGCCCGGGGTACTATGCGGGAACCATCAGGATTAACAATTTCCTTTGTTTTGGCGACAAAGGCCGCAGTTCCCGGTTCATAAATGGCACCAGATTGAACTAGAGCAGTTACCTTACCAGCATCCCGAGCTGCTTCTACAATGGTTTTATTACTACCATCCAGAGAAACAATCGGAGTGTTTCCCGCTTCAAAACCAAAGGACTCTGCATAGGCCTTGGCTCCTGTTGCATGGGTGACTGCTCCTGAATTGGAGGTTCCACCCAGTTGATCTTCCATGTGACCAAGATATACTCCGGTCTTTTCTAGGTTGTCCCAGTTTAATCTTCCATCAGGACCTTTGTCTACAAAGCGAGCAAAAGCGAAGTGAGAAGGACTAGTTCCATCCGGGTGAATGAAAATAACGTGGTTTCCAGCCATATTTTTAGATCAACTCCTAATCAAATAGAGTCTAAAAGATTTAACCGAATAAATTTTTAACCCATATCTACCTTGATGAATTATTGTTAAATCGCGTTTATTTTTAGATTAAGAGTAAATGAACTAAAGGTTAAAAAATAGCAACTCTCCTATAACCATAACATAAAGATGATATATATCATAGATAAAAGTCTATTAGAGTTGTTGGGAAATAATACTAATTGTTTAACCATAAATCAGCTATAATTAGGTGAGATTAATGTAAAATATCAGGCATGAAAACACCAAAGGCAGTTATTATTGCGGAAGACGTACATAAATGGTATGGTAAATTCCATGTCCTTAAAGGGGTGAGTTTAAGAGTAGATCGAGGACAGGTAGTAGTCTTAATGGGCCCATCAGGGTCAGGAAAGTCAACCTTCATACGTACATTTAACGCACTAGAAGCATATCAACAGGGGAGAATAATTATTGATGGTATTACCTTGAGTAGGGATTTAAAAAATATTGAGGCCATCCGCTCAGAAACAGGAATGGTATTTCAACAGTTTAACTTATTTCCCCATTTAACCGTCTTACAAAACATCACACTAGCACCCATTTGGGTGCGTAAATTGCCAAAAGTTAAAGCAGAAGAATTGGCAATGCAGCTGTTAGAAAGAGTAGGAATTTTAGCTCAAGCTAATAAATATCCAGGACAATTATCTGGGGGACAACAACAACGGGTAGCCATAGCGCGTGCGTTAGCCATGCAACCGAAAATTATGTTATTTGATGAACCGACATCCGCCCTGGATCCAGAAATGGTGCGGGAGGTTTTAGATGTGATGCGGAATCTTGCCCGGGAGGGAATGACCATGGTAGTGGTGACCCATGAAGTTGGTTTTGCCAGGGAAGTTGCTGACAGGGTGATTTTTATGGATGAAGGTTATTTGGTGGAAGACACAACTCCGGATTTGTTTTTTACTGCACCCAAAGAGGAAAGAACGCGAAAGTTTTTATCACAAATTCTTTAGGATACAGTAACCCAATTCCCCGGGTTCCTAGCAAGTTTTAGATGAGCATCATTCCTGCTTACCAACTGTCTTGGATTTGGCTTCTAAATTCTCCAGACGGCTTTTTAACTCCTGATTTTGTTGTTTGAGCTGGTCTAATTCTTCACGCATGTGACGGAGACTTTTTTCCGGTCCAATGTGCTTTTGAACTTTAGGAATTTCTTCCTGTGCGTAGCGTCTGACTCTTCCATCAGAAGTTTGGTCAGCTAGACTTTGTAAAATACCAATTGCTTTTGGTGTTTCCATTTTTCCTAAAGCGCTGATTACAGCGATTTGGGTTAAAAAGAATGTCTCCTTAGCTATTTCTCCTAATTGACCTAAAATTCGTTCTAGATTGGTTGGACTTTGACCTAGGGAAATTTTACCCAAAGCTTTAATAGCAGATAATCGCAATGCTTGAGAAACCCCTAGTTTGCTGTATTCCAAGACTAAATTTAAGGCAGCTTCGGATGTCTTAAATTGTGATAATCCGGCAATTGCACCACTTCTAACTATTTCATTCCAACCTGCTCTTGATTGTAAAACAGATGCCAATAAATTAATTGTAGTGTCTTCATCAATGTTTTCATCTAGGTTAGTAGCACTAATTAATCCCAAACTTTGACAAGCTGCAGCTTCTACATAATAGCTTTGGTCTCCTTTTTCTACCAGTTCTTTCACAGCTTGATAACTAGAATAGGTTTTGATTTGAGATAGGGACTCAACCACCGCTACTCGCACGAAGGGACTGGTATCTCCCAACCCGGAAACTAAACTATCAAAGACCTGATCTAGCTTAACTTCTGCCAGGTTTTTGGCAACTTCTGCTCTCACACCCCAAAAGGGATCGTTTTGTAAGGCGTTGGATAAAGCTTGTACAACTTCCCAACCACCTTTTTTGGCTAGTGCTTCTGCTGCATAAATACGAGAAACTGGATGGGGGTCACATTCTAACTGGGCTTTTAGTTCCGGTAGGGGATATTCCAAAACTACGGTTTTTAAAAAATTATTGCCTACATCAAAACTGATAAAATCTGGTTTTTCTCCCAAAGGAAAGTAAAAACTTTGTTCTCGTTCATTAATCCGCACGGTAAAAGTTTTCAGGAGGGATTTTTCCGCTCTATAACCAAAACCAATGGGAATCTTGAGATCAAATAAATCTCTTTCATCACTAGCTTGAGTTTGAGTTACTGTGAGTTTTGCTAGGTTAGCATCTCCATCCCAAGAGTAAGTAATTTTAAAATCTGGATGACCACCACGATAAACGTATTGGTCAAATAGGAAACTCAAATTTCTCCCTGTGGCTTTTTCTATGGACCGCAATAAATCTATGGTTTCTACGGTTTGGTGGGCATAATCTTTAACAAAGGTGTGAATGGCTTGCCAAAATAGTTCTTCCCCCAGCTCTGCGCGAATCATGTGATAAACACAGGAACCTTTTTCATAAATATGGCGATCATACAGTTCTATCGCTTCTCGATAAACATGAGTTACCATGGGACGACGATAACGATGACTGTCCTCATTTAAATAACTACGTGCTTCTAACAAGCGATAGTAAGCTGCTTCCTCCAGTCCGTATTCATGCTCTGTCCACATCACTTCGGAATAGGAGGCCATCCCTTCCTTAATCCAAGCATGGGACCAGTGTTTAATGACTAATAAGTCACCAAACCATTGGTGCGCCAGTTCATGGACAACTAAACTTTCTGTATTGCGGTTGTCTAAGAGGGATCTTTCATCTAACAAGCACCGATCTGTTAGCAGGGTGGTAGAAGTGTTTTCCATCCCCCCAAAAATGAAGTCATCCACGCAAACTTGAGCATATTTGGCATAGGGGTAAATATAACCATAGCTCTGACTTAAAAATTCTACCATGCGAGGAGTTTTGCTTAAGCTGCGTTCAGCATCTGCTTCTCTCCCTTTCTCTACGTAATAACTGATAGTTTTATCTCGCCACGCCTGCTTTATCTCCGAAAAATCACTGACGGCTAAGGTCATTAAATAGGTTGGATGTACTTGTTTTTGTACCCAGTGATAAATTTGATGATTTCCATCCTCTAATGTATCAATTAACTCACCATTGGAAATTGCCATCAGAGGTTTGGGCACACGAATACGAATTTCTGAGGTGGATAATTGTCCTGGATAATCAAAACAGGGAAACCAGTAACGGGAATCTTCGTCTTCACCTTGAGTCCATACCTGAGTTGGTTTATGGGGGTAGTATTTGTTCGGTTGGATAAAGTAAATTCCTCTTTGGGGCTTTTCTACTGAGTAGGCGATCGCCAGTAACAACCTTTTACCACACTGGGTGGCTTCAGACAAGTAAATATAAAGCTTTTTTCCATCATGTTCAAACTTCTGCTCAACTTCATTGATTAAGACAGATTTTATTTTCAGATTAACAGCATCCAATACTAATCTATCAATGTGATTTCGTATTGGTAATAGACTAATACTACAATCACCAAAACAAGTCTGGTTGGAAATGTCTAAACTCAAATTTAGAAAAATATGCTCTACTTGTCCTGGCTTATCAGGATTATAATGTGGTTTAGCTCCTGGTAGTTCGAAAGATTTGTATCTTTTTTTGTCTGTATCAAAATGGAATTGCAACATTGTTTATTAATAGCCTTGTCATCCTGAACATTTTCTTCAACAGAATAGATAATGCACCCTGTTCAAAATTTAACTTGAGCAGTATGGTGTTTGGGATCTGATGATTACAAGCAATCCCCCCATTCTATCACCCAAGTTTCATATATTGGTATCATCTGATATTGGGTAATTTGGAATCGTTAACAAAATTTTCCAAAATCATATCCAGATTATCATTAAGCAGATATTAATTAACTCCCAGAAACTTAGTAATGGACTTTGTTACTATTTAAGATATTTTCAACCCGAGAGGATGATGACAATGGCTAAGAGTAAATCCAAGTTCCTAATTCCCGCTGTTGGCGCTACCATAGTGGTTGCAGGGAGCATAGCTACCTATATGTATCTAAATTATTTTAGAAGTGACAGTCCGTTAGAGAGTGCTAAATTAATTCCTAGCAACTCTTTAATGGTAACCTATTTCAATACAGACCCACAACTGTGGAGTAAACTGGGTAAATTTGGTACTTCCCAAGCACGACAAATAGTAACTCAACGGTTGCAGTCCGTTAATCAAAGTATATTTGAAAACAATATTTCCTATGAAAAGGATATCCAACCCTGGATTAGTGGTGTCACCCTTGCTGTATTACCATCAAACTCCAATGGGAATTTATCTCCCTCAGCACCCAACCTACTAGTAGTTGGCATTAAGGATAAGTTTGGTGCCCTAAATTTTGCTAACAAATTAAGACAGCAAAAGACTCTCAAAACTGAGGAGTCCAACTACAAGGGGGAGAAAATTATTTCTAGTAATAACAAGGGTAAGTCTAGTTATCTTTGTTTGTTAAATAATACATATATACTATTATCTGATCAAAGGGAAACTGTAGAAAAAGCCATTGATACTTTTAAAGGTGAACCTTCCTTTGCAAATGGGGAAGGAAGTAAAAGCATTCTTGCTCAAACAGTAGACTTACAAAATAGTCTAAGTCAAATATACGTACCTGATTATAGTAGGATGATTAAGGAATTAAGTGCGTCAAATCCGACTGCAGGACCATTACAACCACAAGTTTTAGAACAAATTAAGCGAGTAAAATCACTAGTAGCCAAGGTTGGGGTTGATGATTGGGGACTAAGATTTAAAGCAGTGGTAAATTTAGATCCTAAACTGAATAAGTTAGAGTATCAAAGCAGTTCTTCCAAGATACTGGAATTGGTTCCTGGAGACACTATTGGTTTGGTCACCGGGAAAAACATTAATCGCACCTGGCTAACTTTCTTAGACCAATCAAAAAATGATCCTCAAATTTGGCAAGGGATTCAACAAGTAAAACAACAATTCCAAAACAACGCTAATATTGATCTCAATAAAGACATATTTAGCTGGATGGACGGAGAGTTTGCTTGGAGCGCAGTCAAGTCAAATCAAGGACTATTAGCTAATACAGGGTTTGGCATAGCAATGGTTTTTGATACGAGCGATCGCCCGACAGCGGAAACAACCTTAAAGAAACTAGATGACTTAGCCAGAAAACAGTCATTCATAGTAGCACAAAGAAACATTAACAATAAAAACATTACGGAGTGGGGGGTTCCGGGGGGAGGAATTTTATTTACCCATGGTTGGTCAGACCAAGATACCGTATTTATGGCCGTTGGGGGTCCAGTGGGGGAGAAGCTGGCTGAAAATAAGGGACAAACCATTGACAAAAGCAACAATTTTAAGTCTGTAATTAGTTCCCTAGGAAAACCCAACGGTGGTTATTTCTATCTGGATATGGACAAAACCATCCCCCTAATCAATAGTATATCAGGTCAACCCTTACCACCAGATGCAAACGCGATTTTATCTTCAATTCGCGGTTTTGGGATGACCTTTCACAACCCCAATAAGTCCACCACTCAACTGGAAATGTTATTGGGATTGAAACCCAGTAGGTAGGAAGCATACAATCTGATCAACTGCTCATCATTTAACCATCCACATGACTATTGCTATCAAACCCGATTTAACTTCAAACTTGGTCAACAAGGTACTTTCCATTAAGCCCTTATTTGATTTTGCTAAACACCAAGCAAGAGAAATGATGATTAAACGGGCCCAAAAAATAGGTGTAAATTGGCATCAAGAAGTGGAAAAGTTGCAAGCACGAGACTGGAGCAATGATCTGGCCCAAGTGCAAGATCCTCAACTTACCTATCCAGACTACTATCTTACCTCATTTCACGCATACGAAACGGGTAATATGAGTTGGCAAGCTGCTTTTGAGGTAGAATCTGCTGCTTATGCAGTTCATGCAAAGGTTTGGCCAGATTTTCTTCCTGACGGAGATGCCAAACTTAGACAAAGCTACCACCATATCCTGAAAACCTTGATCCCCGACACACCAAAGGATATTTTAGACCTAGGTTGCAGTGTGGGAATGAGTACCTTTGCTTTACAAGCAATTTATCCCCAAAGCCAAATTACGGGTTTGGACTTATCTCCCTATTTTTTAGCTGTTGCTAATTATCGTTCTCAAAAAAGTCCTCAATATCAAAATTCCATTAATTGGCTTCATGCAGCAGCGGAGTCTACAGGAATGCCAGATAATTCCTATGATCTGGTTTCTATTTTTCTAATGTGTCATGAATTACCCCAGTCTGCTACTCAAAAGATCTTTGTGGAAGCAAGACGGGTTTTACGTCCAGGTGGTCATTTGACCATTATGGACATGAATCCCCAATCAGAGATTTACAAAAAAATGCCCACTTATGTTTTTACCTTGCTAAAAAGTACAGAACCCTATTTAGATGATTACTTTACCCTAGATATGGAAAAATCATTGATAGATGCTGGTTTTGAAACTCCAACTATGACTAGCAATAGTCCTAGGCACAGAACTGTTATTGCTCAAGTAATCAAGTAATGACCCGCTCTGTGAACAACAACCCTCATATATGGATTACGGGGGATTTATTGACAGGTAAAAAAGTATCAAAGAACCCTGAAATAACCCCCGGATTCGAAGTAATCTCCCTATTAAATCCCTCTTTTCCCCACTTCCAAAGGACTGCTCAGAAATATCCAGAGGATGGGGGTAAAAAGGGGTATATCAATGTATCAACTTACCAGGTGTTTATATGACTACCAAATCAAAATCCTACTTAAACGCACTAAAAAACCCCAGATATGAAGAGTTTATTTGGTAATTTCCCCAATTTCCCCAACAGAGTCAAAAAAAATTCCCTTCTATTGCTACTATCAATGCTAGTACCAACTTTTAGCATTGGTACTTCCGCTACAGCAGCAGAAAAAATATATGTTAATTATTCCATTTTAGAAATTCCCATTCCGGTTCTCAGTTTGGAAAAATATACCAAAACAGGAGTGCTAGATGATGATTTATCAGTTTATCAAAACTCCCTCCAGCAGTTACAAGATTTAAAACAAATACTCTCCATAAAAATACGTATTGATCCTGCCACCACTAAACAGTTTCTCCATACCTTACCAGGGGAGTTTATATTACATAGATTGGCAAAACTAATTAGTAATAAATCTGGGGAATCAACATCACAAATTGAAAATTTACGCACTGCTATAGTTGCTGCATCAGCACAACCAGAAGGCTTAACATTATTAAACTTAGTGAAAAATTATCCTGGTTATAGTGTGAATATAGACCTAGACCATGGTTTATATGTAGCTAAGAATTTAGAGCGGTTAATTAATCAAACAAATCAGGCGATCGCCATTATACAAGAGCAATCAAAAAAAGAAGCTGCTAATATTCCCCAAGGGAATTTATCCGTTTTACCAGATTTGCAAAATCAAGGTAATTTCATAGTTAAAAAATCTGTCAAGAATTTTTTTGATACTAGTCGCAATCGGCAATTATTAACAGATATTTATATTCCAGAAAGTAATAATTTTCATCAGTCGATTCCAGTGATAATTATTTCCCATGGATTAGGTTTAGATAGTAGTAATTTTCGCTATTTAGCCAAACATCTAGCTTCTCATGGATTAGCTGTGGTTGTTCCCAATCATCCTGACGTGCTGCTCAAAAAAATTAATCTCACTAAATTAGAAGAAGCAAAGGAGCTGATTGATAGACCCCTTGATATAAAATATATCTTAGATGAACTAGAAAAAATTGACCAGGTCCATACACTATTCCACGGTAAATTAAATCTGCAACAGGTGGGAGTATTTGGACAATCTCTGGGGGGTTATACCGCCCTAGCATTAGCAGGAGCAAAAATTAACTTTCAGCAACTAAAAAAAGATTGTACTCCCAATGTACTAGGGGAAACCTGGAACATGTCCTTACTACTTCAATGTCGGGCCCTAGAATTGCCCAATAATTTCTTGACTGAACAACAAGTTAAGTTAAAATTGAAGTTGTACGGAGACTTGAACACTAATCTCAAAACTAATCTAAAACCAAATTTAACCCTTAATTTACGGGATGATAGAATAAAAGCAGTGATTGCGGTTAACCCTTTAATCAGTTCTATATTTGGAGAGGATGGATTAAATGAAATTGCCACTCCAGTTATGTTAATTAGCAGCAGTCAAGACGCTGTCTCACCAGCGTTATATGAGCAAATTCTTCCTTTTTCCTGGTTAAATAAGGTTAATAAATTTCTGGTTATGCTGGTAGGTGGAACTCATTTTTCTAGCATTGGCAATAGTGAACCAGGAAGTGAGCAAATACTATTACCACGAGAATTAACCGGAGACACGGATCAGGCCCATACCTATATCAATACTTTAAGTTTGCCTTTCTTCCAAAGCTATGTATGGGGGAGACCACAATATCTACCCTACCTCAATGCTGCTTATGCTCAAAAGATTTCTCGTCAGTCCTTGGGTTTAACTCTGATTCGGTTTTTAAAAACTCCCCAGTTATTACCTGTATTCAAGGAGTAAGCAAAGTAGGGGAAAGGTTAGAAAATATAATAAAGTATAATTTAGAAACCATAACTTAGAAATTACTAATTATTTCGTGGAAGGATTTCTCAATTTAAACAAACCTGATAACTGGACCTCTCATGACTGCGTAGCTAGGGTGAGAAAATTGCTGCGGTTAAAACGGGTAGGACATGCAGGAACTCTAGACCCAGCAGCTACCGGAGTATTACCCATTGCTCTTGGTAGGGCTACAAGACTGTTGCAATTTTTACCCAGCAATAAAGCATATCAAGCTACGGTCCGCTTTGGGATCAGAACCACCACAGATGATTTACAAGGGGAAGTACTTACTTGTGAACCTTGTCCCCATTTAAATTTAACTGACATAGAAAGGGAAATTGGGCAATTTACCGGGTTAATTCAACAGATACCTCCCAGTTATAGCGCTATCCAAGTGGATGGTAAACGATTGTATGATTTGGCACGACAGGGAGAAATCTTCCAAGCGCCAACGAGAACTGTACAAGTATTCAAAATAGATATTCTGGGTTGGCGTACTGGTGATTTTCCTGAATTGGATTTAGTTATATGCTGCGGTACAGGTACTTATATTCGTGCGATCGCCCGGGATTTAGGGGTAGTGTTAAAAACAGGCGCGACTCTGGCTAAATTGACTAGAACTGAAAGTAGTGGTTTTGATTTAGAAAACAGTTTGAGTTTTTTAGACATAGAAAACCAATTACAGTCCCAGACATTTAAACCTATTGCTCCGGATACACCATTAGAAAACTTGTCATTTATCAACCTGGAGGAAACAATTGCCAAAAAATGGTGTCAAGGACAAAAAGTGCCAGTAGAAGTTAGTTTAATGGATTTAGTTAGGGTTTACGGACAGCATAACAACTTTTTGGGAATTGGTAAAATAGAAAATGAGATTCTCATACCTCAAATGGTGTTTGAACCAGTATAAACTTGCTATTTCTTAGGATGGAAGAAACTCCACAATGGTTTTCCACCATCCCAAGTAAACCAACTAAGTAGGGAGTCACAATTATTTGTAGGATGGGTTAACCCATGAGGATGTTGGGTTTCATACTTCAACCCAACCTACGTTCATCTTATATTTAATTCCACTCACCGACTTAAATATTAGCATTGACACCCACTCTAAAAGTAAAACCAGGACTGTAGATACGATTTACCTTTTCATACTGTTCACCCAAGAGATTTTCTAGGTAAAAAGTCAGTCCCACATTTTTACCCATGGGAATGCGACCACTCAAATCTAAATTAACAAAACTAGGAGCAAAGTCTGTAGCTTGCTGACCAGCATTATTATTAGTAAACAAAGCACGACGAGTACCGCTATTATAAGTCAAATATAAATTAGCCCCCCAACCTTTGTTTTCATAACCCACACCACTTTGTAATAAAGAATAAGGAATCAAACCTAACTGTCTTCCCTTTTCTGTTCCTGTTTTAATTTGGGCATCAGTGTAAGTATAATTGACAAAACTAGACCACTTAGGAGCAAACCTATATTGTAAAACTCCTTCTAAACCATTGGTATTTACCAATCCCACATTGTCCCATTGAGGTGGATTGGGAGCGGGACGAGGAGCAAGAGACAAGCGATTATCCAGACTACTACCAAAATAGGTTAACTGGGCCAAGAAATTCCTAGATATATTAAAATCAAACCCTGCGGTCCAAGTGGAACCAGTTTCTGGTTTTAAGTCAGGATTAGGATCCCAGTTATGGACTGTGTCAAAAACATATAACTGGTCTAACCCCGGATTCCGTTGGGCTCCCCCCCAACTTCCTCGCACTGCAACTACGGGATTAATCGCATACTTTAAACCCACACTAGGATTTAAATAACTGCCAAATTTGCTGTCAATATTTTGTCTTAAACCCAAATCAACTGAAAAATCATCGGTAATCTTCCAAGTATTGACTGCAAATAAAGCTGTGTTGAGAACACTTCTATCTTCCTTCTCATTTTTGGCAGCAAGTGCTGGGTTGGTACTAATAACATCTCCCTTTAAATCAGTATTTTTTAAATCTAACCCCCAACGTAATTGATTATTGAGACTCAGTTTCCACTCATGATCTACCCTAGCAGTAATTTGTTTAGTATCTAGGATTCCTGTGCGATTGAATATTCCACCTGCACCTGTTGGTCCATAGGTACTAAAATAATCCTGGTTATAGCCAACGGTGGTGGTGAGATTAGAATCATTGTTTTGAGCTAATCGAGTTTTCCAGGATAATCCCACATTTATAGCATCATGGTCTAATCTATCCCTTTGCAGGGGAAATCCAAAGTAAACTAAACCCCGACGACTGGCAATACTCTTCACATCTAAATTCAAAGAATTTTTGGGGTTGACATCTAAACTCACACGACCAAAATAGGTACTGACCCCTGTATCAGCATTGAATAAAAAACCATCAGCAGGATTGCGATTAGCTGCTCCTTCGGGTACGGGATAACGGTTGTCTATGAAGAATCTTTCAAAACTCAAATTGTATTTTACCCTGTCACCAGAACCGGAATAACTCAACTGTTGATTATTAAAATTTAAAGAGCCAAATTCTACAGTACCAGTAAGTTTTGGCTTGGAAGAGCCTTCTTTAGTGATGATGTTAACCACGCCACCAAAAGCAGTGGAACCATACAAAGAAGCAGCACCGCCACTATATAATTCAATTCTTTCAATAGATTCCACGGGAATACTATTTAAATCTGTGGCTCCATGATAGGTACTAATATTAGTGTTAATTGGTCTGCCATTAATTAAAAATACAGATTGATCAATGGAAGCACCTCTATAGTATGTACCGGTGTGAATATCCGCTCCATGTCCTACATTATTAATAGTAAAACCGGGCACTCTTTTTAAAACCTCAGCTACATTTGTCCCACCTTGCTTTTGAATCTCTTCTTTGTCAATGATATATATGGGAGTAGATTCCGGTAGAACGTCTTTTTCTCCTATTACATCTACGGAAATATCTGAATCATCTTGCTCCGTTGGTAAACTACTACTTGTGATGGAAAATTCACTGGCGATCGCTCCGGGCGGGTTCCCATCTATTTCTAAAGCATGGGCCTTACCACCTACAGAAGCAGGAAAAACCACCAACAGATTCAATAAAAAAACCGGGAATAAAACAAACCTACTTTTCATATTTTTAACTCACACCTGGTGTGGGTATTCTCTCCCCCAGTCAAAAAACTGTCAACAGACAGGTTGTCATACTAGGGTGTTCATCGTGCAAATTTCTAATACAGTCCATACCTGTCAATGATTACAGCCACCAAAGGAACGTTTTAAATGCAAAATAACTTACTTATTCCAAGCTAATTTTGCTGCACCTGCCATACCTGCACTATTACCCAATTGTGCTTTTAAAATTTGTAAACCTACACGAGAACTTGGTAAAACCCGGTTTTCAATTTCCTGTTGCATTGCTGGTAAAAAATACTCAAAACTAGCACTAATACCACCACCAATAATAATTGCTTGGGGGGTAAGTACATATATTAAACTGGTTAAACCAATGCCCAAGTCTTTACCATATTCTTGCCAAAAAGTCAAGGACTGAATATCACCTTGTTTGGCTAATTCCCCCAGTATAGCTGGGTCCTTTCCTGTGCGACGAGAAATAGCACCAATGGAGGTGTATTGTTCTAAAGAACCTTGATTACCGCTATTACATAATGGCCCATGGGGATTAAGAGTAATTAGTCCTAGTTCCCCTGCTGCACCTTGATGACCAACAAATAGTTTACCATCCAAAATAATGGCTCCACCCACACCGGTTCCCAAGGTCAACAAGATCAAGTTTTCAAAATCACGCCCTGCACCCAACCATGCTTCTCCTAACCCTGCACAGTTGGCATCATTGGCAAGAATTGTGGGTATTCCCGTACGGTTTTCTAACCATTCCGCTAAGGGTACATTGTCCCACCCCTCAAGGTTGATGGCCACTTTGGCAACTCTCCCCGCTGCATCCACGGGGCCTGGAGTTCCTACCCCTAGGGCTAGGATTCTATCATTTTGCTTAATCAGGGAATTTATCCCCTCTAACATTGTAGATAATACAGCTTCTGGAGTCGCTGGTTTAGGAGTCTGTAATGTTATGCTTTGTAAGCGTTTACCATTACGGTCAAATACGCCTGATTTTATGGATGTTCCACCCAGATCAATACCAATTACCAGTCCCATAATTCCCTCCCTCCCCCCTAAGATAGATGTACTATTCACATGAATGTGTCAGAAATAAGATTATAATACTAAATGTGAAGAAGTTGCACATACTGGACTACTTTTTATTGTGAATTTGTTTTTGATTTGTAACTCCTAATTTTGAGGAGGTGAAACCTATGGAAAAAGATATCAGAATTGTGTCTTTAAGTCCCAGCGCTACTGAAATAGTAGCTACCCTGGGACTCCAAAATGCCATTGTTGGTCGCTCCCATGAGTGTGACTATCCCCCAGAAATAGCTGGTGTACCTATTTGTACCGAAGCCCGATTAAATGGTAATGGCAACAGTAGTACTATTCACGATGAGGTAAGTAAAATTCTTCAGTCTGCTCTGGGCATTTATAAGATTAAATTAGATGTTCTAGAAAAATTAAAACCTACTCATATTATTACTCAAGCTCAATGCAATGTTTGTGCGGTTACTTTGTCAGATGTGGAAAAAGCTGTGAAGGAACTTACCCATCTTTCACCTGACATTATTTCTTTACAACCTACCACCTTAGGAGATGTATGGGGTGATATTGAAAGAGTGGGTCAAACTTTTGGAGTGAATTCAATAAAAATACTAGAAAATTTAGAAGCAAGGGTAAAAATTTGCAATAGAAGAATAGGTGGACTTTCCCTGGGAGAAATGCCGACAGTTGCTTGTATTGAGTGGACTGACCCAGTGATGACTGCGGCAAATTGGATACCTGAGTTGGTAGATTTGGCGGGAGGAAAAATCTTGTTTACCGTTATGGGTAAACCCTCTACCCGCATTAACTGGGAAACTCTAGTTGCAACTAATCCAGATGTAATTATTTTTATGCCCTGTGGCTTTAATTTGGAAAGGACTCAACAGGAGGCTAAGTTATTGACTCAACATCCAGACTGGGGGAAACTCCATGCTGTCAAGACTGGAAGAGTATTTGTCACAGATGGCAATGCCTATTTTAATCGACCAGGACCACGCTTGGTTGATTCTGTAGAGATTTTGGCGGAAATCCTACACCCGGATATTTTTGAATATGGTTATCAGGGTACTGGGTGGGAACTGGCCAATTAACAACAGATAATACGCCTTATGTTGGTGAGCTCTCCATTTCACCCACCCTCCGAATATTGAGAATGTCACTCATTTTTTTGATCTGCACAAACAAATGTTCTAACTGATTGCGATCGCGCACTTCAATACCAAACTTCATCAATGCTGGTTGACCAGAGGTAGTCTTTACATCAGCGTGACGAACGTTGATACCTTGATCAGTGAGTCTGGATAGAACATCTTTTAAAATGCCCACTCTATCCAAGGTCTCGATTTGAATGGCCACGGGATATGTTTGGGGACGATGGTGATGTTCCATGGCTGTATTCCACTGTACAGGTACTAACCGTTCACATTCTACCTGCTCTAAGTTATGACAGGATTGACGATGAATGGATATACCTCTTCCTCTAGTTACCACACCAATAATTGCTTCCCCGGGAATTGGTGTACAACATCCAGCTACATGATAAACCAAACCTTCCACTCCCAAAATTGGCGAGTCAGTGGACTTGGATGTGGTGGGAAAGTTATCCTTAGATGTTTTAAGAGATAAATCTTTAGGTAAAAACGGACTTATATCAGCTACGGGCTGCTGTGACTTGATTATATCTCGCCAACGATTTAACACTAGATTTAAGGTAATTTCTCCATACCCCAAACCTGCTAATAAATCTTCCACATTATGGTAATTGCACTTTTCTGCTATGGTTTGCATAGGATTAGATTTTAATAGGTGATCAAATCCGGTTTTACCTAATTCTTTCTCTAATAATTCCTTACCTCTAGTAATATTCTCTTCCCTTCGGGAACGTTTGTACCATTGTTTAATTCGATATTTTGCTGCTGAAGTCCTGACAAAATTCAACCAATCTAAACTGGGATGACTATTCTTTTGAGTAATAATATCAACAATATCCCCATTCTGTAGTCGTGTTGATAGCGGTACAATGCGCCCATTCACCCGTGCCCCTGCGCAGTGATTTCCCACTTCTGTATGAATGCGATAGGCAAAGTCTATACTAGTAGAGCCTGGACTGAGAGCAACCACATCTCCTTTAGGTGTAAAAACATAAACATCATCTTCAAATAAATTATCTTTAACACTGTCTAAATATTCTTGGGCATCTTTTAAATCACTTTGCCAGTCTAATAATTGCCGTAACCAGGCAAATTTTTCATCCGTCCCTGTAACTTGAGTTGTAGATCCACCTGTTTCCTTATACTTCCAGTGAGCTGCAATACCATATTCTGCTACATGGTGCATTTCCATTGTGCGAATTTGCACCTCTAGGGGACGACCAGTCAAACCAATTACACCTGTATGTAAAGACTGATAACGATTAGGTTTGGGCAAGCCAATGTAATCTTTAAATCTACCGGGGATGGGACAGAAAGCATCATGGACTACTGCCAAAGCGCGATAACATTCCTCATTTGTTTCCACAATAATTCTTAATGCAGCCAAATCATAAATTTCATGAAATTCTTTTTGCTGACGCTGCATTTTCTGATAAATGCTATACAGGTGTTTAGGACGGCCACTAATATCCAAACATTTAATTCCCGCTTGTTCAATTCTCTCCCGCAATACCTCCTTAGCTTTGTTTAATTTTTCCTCCCGTGCGGTTCTTTTTTCCGCCACGTGTTCTTGAATTTCTCGATAAGCATCCGGTTCCAAATATTTAAACGCTAAGTCTTCTAATTCCCATTTAATGTGCCAAATACCCAATCGATTAGCTAGGGGGGCAAAAATATCTCTAGTCTCCTGGGCACTGCGACGACGACTGGTTTCCGACATATACTGTAGAGTGCGCATGTTGTGTAACCTGTCTGCCAACTTCACTACAATCACTCGGATATCCTGGGCCATGGATAAAAACATTCGCCGAAAATTTTCTGCTTGACTTTCGGTTTTGCTGGTGAAGTTAATTTTCGATAATTTAGTCACACCCTCTACCAATTGTCTGACTTCATGACCAAATTTCTGTTCTATCTCCTCAATTGTGACTTCTGTATCCTCAACTACATCATGTAGAAACCCAGCTGCTATCATAGTAGCACTACCACCTAAATCTCTTAACAAATCAGCTACTGCTATTGGGTGAGCTATATAGGGTTCTCCTGATTTTCTGTACTGTCCTTCATGTAGTTCATAAGCAAACTTTAAAGCACTGCAAATTAACTTGTTTTCATTACGCCTTCGGTCATCCTCTCCTGAACCACTGTTGCTAGTGTTTTCTTGAAGGCATCTTTTTAACCATTGAGGTAGGTTAATCTTTGTCGAAGGGTCAATAAAGCTGGTCATAGGAATAGTAGGTTTTTTAGTGGGTTAATGCTTTTGGTATTTGGTTTCAAAACTGTGGATATAGTCTTGAAACTGGGTAGTTTTTGCTGCAAATCAATGCAGAACTTAGTAATCTGATTCTAGCTGGAATGGGTTATTATGGGGGGAGTTGCCTATTTATAGCTTTAGCCAAAACCCTATAGATAAGGCTAATGAGTGACAGAACTGGTTTGGCGCTCTGGCTGACCTCCAGTCCCGGTAGCTACAATTAGGCTGCAACTATATTTCAAAAAGGTATAGAAGATATAATTGTAGTCCAGATTGAAGAAATAGAAGTCCTAATGTCCTTTAAATATCAAAAATATCAAGAATTGAAAACCTTGGTTGAGGTATTGTTATCAGATGTTAACAAAGCTCATATCTATGATCCCACCTGGAAATCCCTTCTGGGTGAGATCAGCGGGTTTTTTGCACGAGAAATTACCGTCTTTACTGATTTGGAATCTCGTCAGCAGTCTTATCAAACAGAGATAAGTAAGCAGATACGTTTGTTGGAAGTTGATATGATGTTTTTACAAAGTGCAAAACAGACGCTAACTATAAAATCACGATTAGAAAGTATTCAACAAAGAGCTGAAACTTTAATTAGATATTGTCAGGCCATATTAGAAATAAGCATTTCTGTTAAGGATTAACCACTGACTCACCACCATATAGTGGGAATGATAAGATAAATTTATCTAAATGCCATGGTTTCTGAATGGGAGTAACTAGACTTATTTCTAGGCTATATCGACAATCCTAACCTATATGACTGCAATATTAACAAAGGATGAATGATTTAATTTACTAATATAAAATTTCCATTAAACCTCTTGCCATTTTCCCAAAACTAGTGATATATTCTAGTTGTGTGTGAGGAGCAAAGTTCAAAAAGCGCTTAGGGTGGAAACACGGCAACACTCCTAGGCGCTTTTTGATTGCGTAGCTTTAGTCAGAACACGTCCATGGGTGAGTTCCAAGTTGATTCAGATGCCATAATTTCTTGCCATTCTTCTGGGGAAAGTGGTTCCTCTTCCAGCACCATATTAAAGACATCACAAGCAGCAGCAATTAAATTGGGAATAATAACTTCCCGAGTGAGACTCTTAGGAAGGCTAATGGGAACAAAGGAACCTTCACCAAATATGGTCTCAAACAGGTCTTGATCTGGCTCCAAGACCATGGAGCCATGTTGGAGAATGGCCTTATCAGTTCGCAGTTGGGCGCTACCAATCAGTTTAGCACCATTTGGCAGAATTAAATCTGCACCCGTTGCAGTTCCAAAGCAGTTAGGATTGTGGATATAACCCCTTCCTGCTTGACCATAGCTTAATTGCACCCCAAGTGACCCCCATCCTTGAATCAGAAAGTCACAAATCTTGGTGTAAGATTGCAATCGGTTCCCGGTTATTCCCGATGTGATAACGGTGTAGGTTAAATCACCTTGATGTAGAACCGCCCTACCACCACTGGGACGAGAAACCAAATCTATCCTCTCACCTTGCCAAATTAAGTGATGCCAAAAGTCTGGGTATGTTTTTTGATGATGGCCAAGGGAAATAGCTGGGGGAGACCAGGTATAAAACCTGAGAATTCCAGAGTATGTTTTTAAAGATTGGTGCTGATGGTGTTGCAGTAACCACCTATCAACTGCCATTTGTATTTTACCAGATGCTGGAAAACAGGGAATTAACCGCCAAATTTGTTTGACCACAAAAAGTTGCAAAATTACTATAATATGGTACATGCTAGAATTCTGAGCAAGGAAAAAACAATTGCAAGAATCACAACAAAAAGCACCAACCCACAAGATACCAAAAGAACCAACATTCTACTATTTTGCCTATGGTTCTTGCATGTGCCCGGTAGACTTAAAGCGATCGCTTGGTGAGAATGTCCATCCTTACGTAATTGGACATGGCATACTAAAAGAATATAGACTGAGGTTTTATGGCTACTCCTCTTTACGTAAATGCGGGGTTTTAGATGTGGTACAAGATACTACCTCCCTAGTTAGAGGTGTGCTATATGAACTACCTTGGAGGTTCAGTGAAAATTTGGATAAGCGGGAGGGAGTATGCCAGGAATTCTATCGTCGTGAGATGGTCAACATTCAGCACGAAGGTCAAATATACAAAAATGTTCGCACGTACGTCGTGGTAAATAAATTACTGGAGGAAATACCACCAAATGATTGGTATTTTAATGTAGTATTAAGAGGTGCAATTACCTGTGGGTTACCAGAAGAATATTGCTGGCATTTATTTGACAAAATGCACGGGTTACAACAGAAATCACACCAGACTAGACTGGTAGGGTTCTAAATCAAACAATTTTAAGTAATGGTTAGTCTAATTCCCGACGACCTTCTAGTGCTTTAGCCAATGTAATTTCATCAGCGTACTCTAAATCACCACCCATAGGTAAACCGAAAGCGATGCGGGTTACCCTGGTAAATGGTTTAAGTAACCCAGCTATATACAGAGTTGTAGTTTCCCCCTCTACGCTAGGACTAATGGCCATAATCACCTCTTGGGGTTTTTGTTGACTGACGCGACGGACGAGAGCTTGTAAAGTCAACTGTTCAGGTCCAATACCATCTATAGGAGAAATCACCCCGCCCAAGACGTGATACTTACCCCTATACTCGCGGGTTTTTTCCAGAGCAATCACATCGCGGGAATCAGCAACCACACAAATGGTTTGACCATCTCGATGGGGATTGCGGCAAATTTCACATACAGGTTCTGCTGTAAGATGATAACAAACTTGACATAAACCTACCTGTTTTTTGGCATCAATTAATATTTGTGCAAGAGCCTCAATTTCTGAATCCGGACGCTTTAGGATATATAAAGCCAGGCGTTGGGCAGACTTGGGCCCAACTCCGGGAAGACGTTGTAATTGTTCAATTAATCGGGCTAAGGGGCGTGTATAAACCGTAGACTTTCTCCTGTATAAAATATGTACTGTAAGTTGCGCTTGTTAGTCAAATACTTTATGTCTACCTTAGCATCTAGGAAAAAGAAGAGATCCTTTTATAAAGATACTCTACTAAAATTTCTTTATATTTTTATATCTAGACCTAAAAACCCATATATATTAAGTATTACGGACTTTATACCTTTGTAAACATTTTCTGGTGATTTTTCATAATGTTACCACTCCCCAACCAGATAGTCACTTATAGCCCTGCATACACTCTTGTTCCCACCTATGAGTGTTTTAATAAGTGCACCTATTGTAACTTTCGCTCTGATATAGGTTCCCATCCTTGGATGACCTTAGAGCAAGCAGAGAAAATTTTACTCTCCCTAAAAGGTCAAGGTATCTGTGAAATCCTAATTCTCAGCGGTGAAGTTCACCCTTTATCATCTAGACGTCAGGAATGGTTGGACCTGATTTATGACCTATGTCTCCTTGCTCTTTCCATGGGGTTTCTACCCCATACCAATGCTGGAATTCTCAGTTTTTCAGAAATGCAAAGGCTTAAAAATGTCAATGCTTCTATGGGTTTAATGTTAGAGCAGTTAAACCCCAAACTATTACATACTGTTCACCGCCATGCACCTAGTAAAATTCCAGAGTTACGTTTACAACATTTACAATGGGCCGGGGAGTTACAAATTCCCTTTACTACTGGTTTACTATTAGGAATAGGTGAAAATGAAGATGATAGACGACAAACCCTCATGGCTATTGCTGATTTACATTTAAAGTATCAAAACATACAAGAAGTTATTTTACAACCCCATAGTCCGGGATCTCAACAAACCTTTGATGAAGTTGCTTTTGATCCTTATCAGCTACCCCAGGTCATAGCGCAAGCGCGGGAGATTTTACCATCGGATATCACTATTCAAATTCCCCCCAATTTAGTCCCTGAGGAAAACTGGTTATTGGCTTGTTTGGATGCGGGAGCTAGGGATTTGGGAGGAATTGGTCCCAGGGATGAAGTTAATCCTGATTATCCTCATCGGGAAGTAAATAGACTTAGGGAAGTTTTGCTGTCTGCTGGATGGACTCTACTACCACGCTTACCCGTTTATCAAAGAACTCATTCTGTTCTGGGTGCAATGGCTTTTTCCTAATCATTAGGACGACAAAATGCCCAGTTTTTGACCGGGCATTGTTGTACTCGCCAGATGTTCTTTTAAATGGGCAGTACCAGACTCGAACTGATGACATCCTGCTTGTAAGGCAGGCGCTCTACCAACTGAGCTAACCGCCCTTGTTTTTTTCACCCTATTAACATAACACAAGCTTTCAAAATTTGGCAAGGGGTTTAGAGAAAATTTTTTTTGATTTTGGGACTTTCTTAATGGCAGGTTATTCGCTATACTGGGCAGGTATTAGTTGTTAAGTTTTGAATTTTGAGGTGTTAGTTTTCTCCAATGCCTTCTGGACAAACACATGACCGCATTACTATCTGGTCTATTCCCGTAGTTGCTAGTGTAACTTTAGTTGCTACTGGTAGCGGTAATATGACCTTAGTGGTGCTGGGCGGGTTTATGTTTGGTGGTTTGATGTTTGGCCCTGACTTGGATATTTATTCTCGTCAGTTCCAGCGATGGGGTTGGTTCCGTTGGATTTGGTTACCCTATCAACAAAGTTTGCGTCATCGCTCTTTTTTGTCCCATGGCCCAATTATTGGTACTACTCTTCGGGTGGTTTATTTAATGGTATTTATAGCTGCCACTACTGGGTTAATTTTATTAATACTCGCCAGTTTTTCTAACATATCTGTGAACTGGGGTGATATTTGGGCAAAGGTGAGACAAAATATATATACATACGGCCGGGAGTTTTTTGCCTGGTTTGTAGGTTGTGAACTTGGTGCTATGAGTCACTACCTCAGTGATTGGATAAATTCCACCTACAAACGTTTTCAAAAACAAGGTGTTCACGCTTTACTACCCAGTAGCAAAATTAGAAAACGTAAGATTCACAGTCGTCGTTCTAAACCTAAAGCTAATAAAAACCAGTAATACTAATTATGACAGCACAGAATAAATTTATCAAAAATAACATAGCTGATAACTCCCATTTAGTGGCTTTACAAGAGTTACTAGATGTAGTTGCTAAATTGCGATCGCCTGAAGGTGGATGTCCATGGGATTTGGCACAAACCCAAACCAGCTTAACTCCCTACATAATTGAAGAAGCATACGAAGTAGTAGACGCGATTAGTACAGGAGAACAAAGTGCTATATGTGAGGAGTTGGGAGATTTACTATTACAGGTAATATTACAAGCTCAGATAGCCAGCGAAAAGGGGGATTTTTCTGTAAAAGAGGTAGCTGAGGGTATTGCCCAAAAACTAATTCGTCGTCATCCCCATGTGTTTAGTGATGTGAAAGTGGAAAATGTAGAGCAAGTGCGCCAAAATTGGGATGAAATCAAAGCAGCAGAAAAAGGGCAAACTATGGCAACCCAAAAACTCAGTGATAAGTTAAATCGCTATCGTCGTAGTCTTCCACCATTAAATGCTGCTATGAAAATTTCTCAAAAAGCTGCTGAGGTTGGTTTTGAATGGAGTGATATTAAGGAAGTTTGGGATAAATTTCACGAAGAATTAGCTGAGTTTGACCAAGCTTTAGCTGGGGAAACACCAGAAAGACAAGAGTCAGAATTGGGAGATTTATTATTTGCAATTATTCAACTAGCTAGATGGTATAATCTTGATCCTGCTAGAGGTTTGGCAGGAACAAGTTTACGATTTGTTCAACGTTTAAGAACTATGGAACAGGTTATGGATCGTCCAATTAGTGATTATAAATTGGCGGAATTAGAGGCGCTTTGGCAACAAGCTAAAGCTAAATTAATAGATGGTTGATAAGGAGTGGTTTAAATAAAGACTGTATGAACATTTCTCTAGATCGTCTAATTCGTGGTGCTAAGGAGGGGAAAATAATTAGTTTCCCCACAGATACAGTTCCTGGGATGGCTACCATACCCACAAAAGCAGAATTAATATATATTGCTAAACAGCGCAGTTTAGACAAACCCTTAATTTTAATGGGAGCTGAACCGGAAAGTTTGTGGGAATATGTAAAAGGTAGTGATCAAGAATATGAAATTTGGCAAGAGGTGGTGAATAGATATTGGCCTGGTGCATTGACTCTGGTTTTACCAGCTAGCGATAAAGTTCCTAGGGTAATGAATCCTCAAGATCCCACTACTATTGGTATTAGGGTTCCCAATCATCCTATAGCTCGAGCAATTTTGGCACAAACTGGACCTATGGCAACCACGAGTGTTAATTTATCAGGAAAACCCCCGTTGGAAACACAAGCTGAAATAGCTGTAGAATTTCCAGATGTTCTGACTGAAGAATTGATAGAATATAAAGGTTTAGGAGTTCCATCTACCGTAGCCAAATGGACAGAAAATCATTGGCAAATTCTTCGTCAAGGTAGTATTATAGTTGGTTAAGGTTATTGCGCTAATAGCTAAAGGTGAGGGTTGGGTGCTATATCTTTATTTTGATTATGAAAAACCCATGAATTTTACTAACTTTTTATATTTAGCCATCGGAATGTTGCTAGGAATTGTCATTGGTAAATTATTATCCAACCCGGCAAATTCATCTGGATATCAAACTAATCCGGATAAAAATACTTGGGAAAGATCACAAACACAAATTTTACAGCAGCTACACCAAACAGAATTGGCTTATGAAATGGCCAGGGAAATGAGCCAATTTCATGCAGGGTTTTTGTCCAGGATTAGCCATGAATTGCGATCGCCTATTAATGGATTAATTGGACTTCACCAATTAATTTTACATGACTTATGTGAAAATCCCCAGGAAGCGAGAGAATTTATTAATCAAGCATACGAAAGGTCGCTACAGTTTTTAAAAATAATTGATGAAATCCTAAATATTGCGAGAATAGAACATGGAACTAATCAGTTGGTAATTGAATCCGTGGGCATAAGGGAGGTTTTTGGAGAGGTTGAAGAACTGACTTATATGTTAGCTGCTAATCGTAATTTCCCTTTGCAAATCTGTTTACCCGCATCGGAAATTTATGTGTTAGCAGATAAACGCTGGTTACGGCAAATCCTTGTAAGCTTGATAGATAACACAATTAGCAGGATGGAATCGGGATATATTTGTCTTCTTATCAAATCCCCCCATGGCAATATTACTACTGATATAAATAGTCATCTTGATATTTATCTGGATCTTCCTAGCAATACAGTAATTTCTTATGAAAGGTTAGACACCTGTTTACACATAACTGATAACCATGATTCAGAAATCAGAAATATCTCACCAGGAATGAAATTATTAATCAATCAAAGATTACTGGAAATGATGGGAGGGAAACTAGAAATTGTTGAACCCGATTCTCCTCCCATTAGTAATGAGACGACAAATTTCACCAGATTGCAAATTACCCTACCCCAAATCACAAGTACTTCAATTCCTGAAGTTGCACTTCTTGCTCAATAGAACCTAATTTAGAATTATTATGTAGTACCATGGTAGTGCTATTATTATGTTGAAACCCAATTTTCTCATAAAACTTTTGTTGATGAGTTGTCATTAAATAAACACGCTCTACCTGCATTAGAGGATGGGATAAAATCCTCCTCACTAACCTCATTCCCAAACCTCTTCCTTGATAATCTAGGTGAATTACCACATCCCAAATGGTAGCGCGATATATACCATCAGAATTCGCTCTAGCAAAACCAATTAATTTTTCTCTCTCCCAAACAGAAATTACCGGTTTACTATTAGCAACAGCTGTACTCAAATCCTCTATACTACGCCCCTTAGCCCAAAAAGCAGTATGATTAAATAAATCTTGAAGTTGATATATATCAATTTCCGTCAGGCGATCGCTAAAATGGATTTGAGGATTTTTCATGTATAGACACCCACTTGCTAGTATTGTCATTTCTGTTATGGCATATTTTTTGGCGCATTATCAAGACAGAAAAGATTTTCAGGTAATTCGCTCCTAAAAAAGAGTTCTAGAAAATGCCAACTTGGCAACCCGACAATTCAGAAGCAAGTTAAATTAAATTAGAGAAACAAAAGCTACTCTGCTGGGTTTGTCTCACAACAAAAGAAAATAACCGATTGCTGCAATAGGAATGCTCATTCCATACCCTAGTCGTTTAATTTTATTACCCCCCTAATTAACGACCAGGGTCATGAGTCTATTCCCGAATCGCTACAGCAGCACTAAATAGAGTGGGAGTGAATGACGCTTGGTAATGTCTCCTCCCACTCTATTTTTTATGTTTGTTTAAATAAAGAGAACTGTTTAAAAAAAAATCTGTTTTTTTGACGAAAAAGATGTATGATGTAACCATAATAGACCTTATAAAATCATTCAATCAACCACCTTCAGGTCCAAAAATTATGAACTTGTCAAATTTCACAACTCTGCAAAATCTGGAAACTGCTTTCAGCGGTGAATCCATGGCAAATCGTAAATATCTATTTTTTGCTAAAGTAGCACGTCAATTAGGTTTTAATGACTTGGCGAAACTATTTAAAGAAACAGCAGAGCAAGAAACCGAACATGCTTTCGCCCATTTTGAGTTATTACATCCAGAGCTAGTCGTAAAAGATCCAGCTAGTTTAACAGATGACCAAAAAAGAGCTATTATGTCTAATTGTTTATCCTTAGCAATTGAAGGAGAGACATACGAATATACCACTATGTATCCCAATTTTGCTGCTGATGCTGTGAGAGATAGAGACAATTTAGCAGTACAAGAATTTACAAAACAAGCAGAGGATTCCAGTGAACACGCCAAAATCTTTCGCGATGCTGGTCACCGTTTTGGGTTGCTAAAGTTCATTGAAAATTATCATGCAGATCGCTATTCAGAAGCTTTAGAAGTATTAAATGGAGGAGAACCTATAACTAGAATTGCTAAACCCGATCCCCAAACTCAAAAATGGATTTGTAGACAATGCAGTATGATTTACGATCCAGTTAGTGGTGATCCTGATTCGGGGATTGCACCTGGCACTCCTTTTGCGGAAATTCCCGATGATTGGACTTGTCCCATTTGCGGTGCTACGAAAAAGAGTTTTAAGATCCTGGAAGAAAAAGTTGGTGCTTGAACCTAAAACTTGATCAATAACCTAAAATTGTTATTGCAGGGGAGTTTTAGCAGCTATTTCTGATGCTTCTTTATCTGTGAGGGAAATGGGTATGACTAATTCAAAGGAGGTTAATATTTTACCCGTGCTGACTATTCGTTTAGGATCTATGGTGGGAGCTAGGAGTTGACATTTATATTTGTCAATTAATAAAAGAAGTGGCAATTTTTCTAGACTTGCCATAATGGTTTGAATTTGGTAGAAATTGCCTTCGATTTCTACATGGATAATCTGTCGTTTTAGTTGGTTTTTTAGTGATTCTCCCAGACTGTTATCAGTAACAAGTTGTGGTTTCTCACCCAGGGGAGTAAATTTTTTCAATTTGGCTTTTATATATGGATTACCCAAGGAATGACTATTAGTAAATTCTATAATTTGGTTGATACTAAGAAGTAGATTATTGAGGTTTTTCTCATCCCCCATTAAGGATAGGACTTGACTTTTTTGCTGCTGAGATAGGGCCAATCGTTTCCGAGTTAGATTAATTCGTTGAGCTTGCTGATTTTTTTGATCATGCTCTTGTTCGATTTGGATAATTTTTGTTTTCAGTTGATTATATTTTTCAAACTCTGGTATGAGCATATTCAGTATGATATAACCAAACCCCAGTAATCCTAAGATACCAATTATTATCCCAGTTAACATAGGTGTGAAGGTAATACCAAATGCGACTGGGTAGGAAGATAAAGAATTATTAGAATTGGTTTTTTCAGCAAAATTTAAATCCTCATTGAATATCATTTACTAATAGCTCCTATTTTTTCTAAATGGCGAATTTTTTCCACTAATCCCATGGCACCTTTTTTTTCTAATTCCCTAACTAGATTGGATACTGGCACATCACTTAAACTAATTGTCATATTATATTTAACAACTTGGGGTGGTTTAAATTCCATGGGTGACTGTTGGATTACTATAGCACCAGTTACCGGAGGTGCATCAACTAATTCTGCCATAGTGATTCGACTATTTTTGGCATTAAATAGTTTAGATTTTCCTATATTTAAGAGGAATTGGTTTACAGCTCTAAAATTTAGAGCATAACCCGTAATTTCTAATTGCTCTGTTTTGGTAGATAGGGTAGTAATTTGTTTATGCTCAAGACTTTCAATTTGAACTTTGTCAGGAATCCTATTGCCCAGTTCCTGTAAAATAGCTGACCAGGATCTCATTTGCTCGAATACTGTCACTAAGTTCTCAGTTTGTTGTTCAATTGTAGTGGTTTGTTCCCGGATTTTTTGCATCTGATTTAATTGCTGATCCAGATTTTGACTGTGGTTGTTTAGTTGGGCAATTTCCACTTCTAAACTCCTATTTTGGTCTTGTAACCACCACAAACTACTCCATGCTAAAGCTGGAAAACATAAACCCAATCCCAATCCCACAAATATCGGGGTAAAATTCGTCCGATTGATTGGGTGATTTATTGAGTTGATCTCACTCCCATACTCTACCTTTAATTTGCTACTTGAGCGATGCTGGAGAAAATTAATTTCTAAATTGTACATAGGAAAATAGTATATATTCTATATTTGACGCATCCCTAAACCTAAAACTGCTGCTAAACTAGGATCCTGTGATGAGGGGAATTTATCCATATCTAATAATAGTCCTTGACAAGGATTAATTCTATTGGTTGTAAAACCCAATCTATGAGTCAAAAACTCATCTAGCTGTTCCATCCCTCCTCCAGCACCAGTTAGAAAAATTTGGGATACCTCCATAGACTCAATTTGATTAATATAAAAATCAATAGTACGACCTATCTCAGCAGCGAATTGCTCTAGCATGTCTAATTCTGGTTCTGCTCTATAAGGAGTAGTTATTAACATCACCTCCCGTGCAGGTAAACTTATCTCCCTAGATATAGGACTAAATATAGCAGTTTCTAGCTGAAACTTACCAATGGCAATAGTACGGGAAAATTGTGGCACACCATTGATAATCATGGCAACTTCTGTATGGTCAAATTCAATGTTGACTAACACTACCGCTTCTTCAGGTCTCAATATTAATAACTGCTTTTGGATAGTTCTAATAATGGCAAAACTTTTAATCTCTAAAACCTTTATTTTCAGTCCAGCTAGAGCAAAAGTATGAATATAACTGTCTGTAATTTCCCTACGGGTAGCAACTAGGAGAACCCGTGCTTTTTCTATTCCATCTTGATCTATGAAATAACCCAATTTTTGACAGTCTATATCCGCTTCATCTCGTGGATAGGGTAAATATAATGCAGCTTCCTGGTTGATAAATGAATCATATAACTCTTGTCCTTCCAACTCTAATGGTGCAGGAATTATACGCACAATAGCATGTTTTTCAGGTATACAAGTTCTAATCTGAGTGGTTTTGATTTTACTTTCTACTATTGCTTGTGAGATAATTTCTCCCATCCTGGGACAATCACAAATTTCACCATTGACCATTATCCCTTCTGGAACCGGAAATGTGATCAATGACTCTATTCTTAAGCCCTGACGCACCCTGTGCAATTGCGCTATATTTATCCTGTCTCCTGTCAGTTCCACACCCACACCCCTAGTAGACTTACCGAGGAAATTACCCCAGTAACTAAACAAGTCACTAAAACCTAAGTCTTTCACCATTGATCTACACTACTTTTGTAGAAATTTTAACAAATTTATGCCAAAAATCCGATCATCAAAATTTTCACGGCTCACTGTTTTAGGTCTAGTAGGATTACTAGCCAGCTGGGTAGTTAGTTGCACCACAGGGAATGTGGGAACGACTATTGAGTTTTGGACTATGCAACTGCAACCAGAATTCACCAGTTATTTCCAAGGTTTAATTTCCACCTTTGAATCCCAAAACCCTGGTATCAAGGTTAAATGGGTAGATGTGCCTTGGGCTGCCATGGAGAGTAAGATTTTAACGGCTGTATCCGCAAAAACCTCACCAGATGTGGTTAATTTAAACCCAGATTTTGCTGCCCAATTAGCGGGACGAAATGCCTGGTTAGATTTGGATGCCAAGGTATCAGCTGAGGTTCGTTCATCCTACTTGCCAAATATATGGCAAGCCAGCACTCTTAATGGTAAGAGTTTTGGCATTCCCTGGTATTTGACCACCCGGATAACTATTTATAACACTGATTTACTCAAACAAGCAAGTATCTCTAAACCACCAGCAACCTATCAGGAACTAGCTCAAGCAGCACAACAAATTCATGATAAAACGGGTAAGTATGCCTTTTTCACCACGTTTGTTCCTCAAGACTCAGGTGAGGTTTTAGAATCTCTTGTGCAAATGGGTGTTAATTTAGTGGATAAGCAAGAAAGGGCGGCTTTTAATACACCCGAGGGTAGGGCTGGTTTTCAATACTGGGTTGATCTATATCAGCAGGGACTATTACCTAAGGAATCTTTAACTCAGGGTCATCGTCATGCTATTGATCTATATCAGTCGGGAGAAACTGCATTTTTGGCATCGGGGGCTGAGTTTTTAAAAACTATTGCCAACAATGCTCCACAAATCGCTAAGTCTTCTACCATAGCTCCCCAAATTACGGGTAATACGGGTAAGAAAAATGTAGCTGTGATGAATGTTGTTATTCCTCGCAGCAGTAAAAATCCGGATGCAGCACTCAAATTTGCCTTGTTTGTCACCAATGATGACAATCAATTAGCTTTTGCAAAAGCAGCCAATGTCTTACCATCAACTGTTCGAGCATTATCTAACAGTTATTTTCGCGAAGTTCCTGCTAATGCTTCTACTGTGGAAAAAGCACGTATTATCAGCGCGCAAGAAATGCAAAAGGCCCAGGTTTTAACTCCTAAAATGAAAGATTTTAAATTGCTCCAAAGGGCAATTTACGAAAATCTTCAAGCAGCAATGTTGGGACAAAAAACAGTAGATAAAGCTGTTGCTGATGCTGCTAAACAATGGGATAGTAGGTAGGGATTAGTCACAATTCGCCAAAGCCAAAGAAACATAACTGCCAGACTACCTCAAACCTTGAGGGGACGTTCTGGCATCTCTTGCCTATTTTGCAGGATTAACCTGGGAAAAGAAGTGACCAATCAAGTACAAAGAACCACATAAAACAACCGGGCCATTTGTATTATCTTTAGTTTTTAAAAAGCCAAAGGCAGCATTTAATGCCAAAAACACATCCTCATATATTGCACAAAAATCTAAGTCCGGACAAGTTTCTAAAGCCAGAGCCTTTAAATAATCCAGGTTTGCATAATCACTCCCCGGTACTGGTACTAGGTATAATCTATCTTTTGTCTTTAACAGCTCTCTGAAAATATCCTTATGGTCTTTTGTAGTTAGCATCCCCATTACCCAAGTTATATTTTTGTTTTTGTCTCCTATACTGTCTACATAATTCCTCAAAACCTGTGCCGATTCTGGATTATGCGCACCATCAATTAACAGTTGGCGATTTTTCCAATTAAACCATTGCATTCTTCCTGGCCATTTAGTCTTCTCCATACCCCTAATTATGGCTTGACCGGAAATCTCCCATCCTTGTCTTTGCAACATTCCTAAACTCGCTAATGCTAGAGCGGAATTAGTGAGTTGAATTTGCCCTTTCAATGGTAATGGATATTTAATTGCTTTAATATGCCCCCCTGGTTCTACGGTTTGATATTCTGCCCATCCAGGACTAATTTCTCTTGCAGGTGATACGACAACAATTGGACTTTCTAGTTCTACACTCCTGCATATCACTGCTCTCTTGGCATCCTCTGGCAATTTCCCCATCACTACCGGACATCCAGCTTTGATGATCCCCGCCTTCTCTCTGGCAATATCACTGATGTTTGAACCTAGCTGCTGCCAGTGATCTCTACCAATTGAGGTGATTACTGTTACTAGTGGTTTATCACAAACATTAGTGGCGTCTAATCTCCCCCCCAGTCCAACTTCTACTACTGCTATATCTACTTTCTCCTGGGCAAAGTATAGCCAGGATGCTGCTGTAATTATCTCGAATTGTGTAGGCTGCTCTTCATTTAAATTAATCACAGCTTTTACTTTTTCGATTAATTTAGTCAGTTCTTCACTTGCAATGGGTTTTTCATTGATACATATACGCTCATTCCAGTCTACTAAATGAGGCGAAGTATATCTGCCCGTTTTATAACCTGACTCTGTTAAAATGGAGGATAGGTAGGCGCAAACTGAACCTTTACCATTAGTTCCCGCAACATGAATTATGGGAACCTGTGTATGGGGATTATTTAAGGTCTCTAGCAACTTGACAATACGGGTAAGTCCTAAGTTAACACCAAAGTGCTTGAAAGGTTGAAGTAAAGAATCCACGGCATAATAGGGAACTAAGTAAGGAGTAGATGGCAGGTTGACAGTTAGGTAATTGAACGCACCCCATCTATAATCAATGGGCGGTGCGTTCAACCGCTTGAATAACTTAGGCTTCTTTATTTAAAAAGGCTTGTACTTGTCTGAGAGCTGCAGCACCTATATTAAAAGCAGCCCAGCTTGCGGCAATAACTAAGGGTGCTAGGACAATTACTATGCGGGTATCAATGTTCATATCGAGAAAACCTCTGTTATATGGGAATTAAAGTTTTTGTAAGTTTTCCAGCCCTAAAGGGATGGGGTGACAGCGGAACAGTAATGTTCCTGAAGGGAGGGGATAAAGTATCCAGCCCTTCTTAATTTTTACCTCAAGTTGGTCATTTTTCCAAGGGAGCGGAATGTGGGATAAAACCCATGTCCTTCCCCTTTCCTGCATGGACTAGGGCTAACTGATGATATTTTTTGGCATGTTCAAAAAGTTCCGCAGCTTCAGTTTCTGTTACTGGACGGACTATTTTACCGGGCACTCCAACCACAAGAGAATAGGGAGGTATGTCTTTGGTTACTACCGCACCTGCTCCCAGGATGCTACTATGACCAATACGAACCCCATTTAAAACTATTGCACCAATGCCAATTAAACTACCTCGTTCAATGTGGGCGGAATGTATCACAGCGCGATGCCCTATAGTAACATGGTCTTCTAAAATAGTGGGTAGACCAGGATCTCCATGTAGGATAGCGCCGTCTTGTACGTTTGTGTATTCCCCAATTTCAATCCGTTCCACATCTCCCCTAACGACCGCACTATACCAAATGCTCGAACTTGCCGCAATTTTAACCGATCCAATCACAATGGCATTGGTGGCTATAAAAGCAGCTTGAGAAAAATCCGGAGATGTCCAATAGGAAACAGTAGACACGATAGAATTTTGATATGGTAACCAGGAATACTGGAAAAACTTCAACCTTAGAAATTGGTTGCATAACTAGCATATCACAGTCATTTGTCCTGTACAATCAGTAATAACTGCTGGGGATTGCTTATCCTTATCTTTTGACCCAAGGTGTTAAATCCAACCTATTGGTGCTGCTAAATATAAAACTATGCTTGTACACACTTCATGATGAATCCAGGCTTACAGTACCCAATATTTGGACCTGAAATACAGTGTCCACACTGTCGCCAGACCATTCCGGCGCTGACTTTGACTGATACTTACTTGTGCATACGGCACGGTGCTTTTGAAGCTAATCCCAAAACTGAGGAGTTAGTACATCTCCAGTCGGGTCGTCACTGGCGCAGATGGGGTAATGAATGGTATAGACAACATACTCATCCTGATGGCATACGCTTTGAAATTCATGAAGCACTAGATAAGCTCTACACTCAGGGTTATCGTGCTACAAGAGTGATTATTGCCCGGCGTTATCAAGAGCTAATGAGTGGTTACTTGGAGCGGAGTAGTTCTTGGCGGTCAGAACAACCGGAAACAGGTAATGCTCGATTGTATGGTTTACCAGTGGAGTTTGGACCAGATCCGCTTGATGAGCCATGCTGGGATGTGATTAACTTTGATTTGGATAAGGAACCAGGCGCTCCCGTGCGTTACCCCTATTTCCGACTGTTTGAGTAGCTTGTTGTAGCTCTCAATATCTCTCACCTAACCTGATTAGGTGAGCTGAGCTATTATTCCGTCCCCAAATCCCTAGACCATGCCAAACTATGCATCATGTTTCTATTAGAACGGGTAATATTCATCGAGCGATCGCATTTTATCAAGAACTAGGTTTTGCAGTTGCCACTCGCTTCACGACAGGTTATACTTTAGCTTGTTGGTTGGAGGGATTAGACAGTCGCATCGAATTGATTCAAATTCCTCAACCCAAACCCGCACCGGATGCTTTTACAGATGAGAATTATGTGGGTTATTATCATCTTTCTTTTGATCTCACTTCCCAGGTGTCAGATTTATCTACTTGGTTGTTAGAATTGCAACATAAAATGTCTTTGGTTTTGGAACTATCACCTCTGAAAGTTCTTTTAGAACCTACTCAACAACAAATAGGTGATCGCATTTTAGAAGTAACTTTTATTGCTGACATGGATAATTTACCATTAGAGTTTATCCGTTTTTTGCCAAGTAGATAGTTGTGGGAGATTCTCAACCATGTAATTTGTAGCTCTGGAAACGGTTAAATGAGAGTTGGGTAGACGATTTGCACCTGGACACGGTTAGATCATAGTTTAAGAGTATAAAGCAAAGGTTAAAAAATATAATACGAATAGTATATTTAGTGATATATTTTAAAGTGTATGCTTGCAATTTTTGCCTTTTACCGGTCTCGTTTATTCTTACTCTTATTTATATTATCATTCTCCCTCACCCTAGGATTGCGTTTGGGACATATTCCCCTGGCGTTTATGGAACCGAAATTGGAAACCTACCAAGCAAGATTACAAAAAATACCCCCACAAGCACTCTCAGATGTCAACATAAATAATCGTAGAATGGTTGGCAAAGTCCAGAAAATAGTTCTATCCAACGGTTTAACAGTATTAACCAGAGAAGTACACAGAGCTCCAGTTGTGACGGTACAAGTTTGGTATAATTTGGGTTCATCCCAGGATGGTTTGGGAATGAATGGGATTGCTCATCAACTAGAGCATATAATGTTTAAAGGTACTAAAAAACGTCCCATACAATTTTCTAAAATATCTAACAGGTTAGGTAGTAACTCAAATGCCTTTACCAGTTATGAACAAACAGCATACTATCATACTGTATACAAAAATCAACTACAAGCATTACTGGAGCTAGAAGCGGATAGAATGGCAAATCTGCTAATTGATAGTCAAGATTTAGCCAGCGAAAAGCAAGTAGTGATTTCCGAATTAGAAGGTTATGAAAACAGTCCCAAATACCGTCTCAAAAGGGCTGTAATGCGGTCTATATTTCCCGATCATGGTTATGGGTTACCCACGGGTGGTACTAAAAGCGATGTACAAAATTTGACTGTTGAGCAAATCAGGGAACATTATGAAAAACACTATCATCCCAACCATGCTGTTTTAGTAATTGTGGGAGACTTTACCACCAGCAAAACCTTGCAAGCTGTTAAAGAAATATTTGGTAAAATTCCTCCGAGTCAACAATTACCCTCATTTCCCCCTTCTCCTGTTTTCCAACCTTCCAGTTCACCGATAATTCTGCGGGAACCCGGGGGGAAAAAACTTTTGCAAATAATTTATCCACTTCCCAATTTGCATCATCCAGATATTCCCGCTTTGGGAGTAATGGACTATATTCTGACTGGGGGAAAAAATTCCCATCTTTATCAAACTTTGGTCTCCTCTGGTTTGGTTACAGACCTTTCTGCTCGTGTTGTGAGCTTGCGACAAGGTGGTTGGTATGATTTATCGGTGATTCCTGGACCGGATCAAGATTTACAAACCGTATACTCTACTATTGAAAGCGCAATCACCGAACTTGTTCAAACAGGTATTAAAAACAAAGATATGGAACGAGCTAAAAAACAAATCATAGCATCAGTAATTTTCAACAGACAAGATGTAACTAGTCAAGCCATGCAATTGGCTAATGACCAGCTAATTGCTAATGATTACGAATATACAGAAAAATATTTAGAAGGAGTTAGTCAAGTAAATGCGAATCAGGTTATTAATGTTACAAAAAAATACTTAACTAAAAGTGCAGTAATTGGTTTTTTTGTACCTGATCAAAACACCTCAAATAGTTCTTATCAAACTCCGGGTGTGAAAACTGAGGAATTCTTAGAACAGGTACCATTAGAACACTTAAACAGTAGAGAGCAAGTGAGTGATGCTGAGGTAACCAAGTATTTACCATCTAGCAATAACAGTGAGATTCCCATAGTGAGAGCTATAATTCCCCAAAAGTTAAAGCTAAATAATGGTTTAAAGGTACTATTATTAGCAGACAGGAGCACTCCTACAATTACAGTAAGTGGATATATTCAGGGTGGCAAAGAATTTGACCAAGCACAAAAAGCTGGTTTAGCATCCTTGGTAGCAGATAGCTTGATGAATGGAACCACAACGCAAAGTATGTCTGTGATTGCAGAAACCTTAGACAGCAGAGGAGCGAGTTTAGACTTTACTGCATTTAGGGAAGGAGTCCAATTACTAGGAAAAAGTCTGAGGGAAGACCTAGCCATATTGTTACATACTATTGCTGACGTAGTTAAAAATAGTAATTTTCCTGCCAAAGAGTTAGAAATCAGTCGTCAAAAGGCCATAAATGAGCTAAAGTCAGACTTACAAGATGCTGATGAAGTAGCAAATCGCAAATTTATCCAAGCACTCTATCCGTCAAATCATCCATTACACATCTTTCCCACCTTAGAAAGTATACAAAAAATTAGCAGGGAAGATACGTTGAATTTTAGACAAATCCATTATCGTCCAGATAATATGATTTTAGCAATAGTAGGTGATTTTGAACTTGCAAGAGTTAAATCACTACTAGAAATGGAGTTTGCCAATTGGCGAGTTGGTGGGAAAGCACCAGCAGTACAATATCCACAAGTAGCAAGAAAAAAACGAGGTTTACAGATTAATTACCCATTACCAGGGAAGTCGCAACCCGTCACCTATATGGGAAATCTGGGTGTAAAACGTCAAGATCCGAGATTTTACTCAGCTTTAGTATTAAATCAAATTTTAACAGGGGATACCGTATCCGGTAGGTTAAGTTCACGAATAAGAGATGAATTAGGCTTGACATATGGTATTTACAGTAATTTCCAAGGGGGAAAGAACTCAGGGACTTTTATTATAGAAATGCAAACTAGTTCCCAACATACTCAGCAGGCCATATTGAAAACTCGTGAAATTCTGCAAGACATATATCAAACAGGAGTCACCAATGGGGAAATAGCAGCTGCAAAACACTCCTTGATTAGTAGTTATAATCTTTCCTTAGCTAAACTCCAGGAATTAACTACCAGAATTTTAATGAACGAATTTTTTGGATTTGAGCAGGTGGGACTACAAACTTTCCCATCAAAGATCCAAAAAGTTACCAGGGATCAGGTCAATCAGTTAGCACGTCAGATTCTCAATCCTGATCAACTTACAGTAGTTACAACAGGAGATATTAAAAGCTTGTCGCAATAGGTTTTAATAATTAATCGTGCTATACTGACAAGTTATCTCAATTCCTAACCTCGAATTACCGTAATATTTCTCCCTTGGGGACTAATTACCATTTCCGTTCTTGTTCTTTCACTTATAGGTGGTAAATTAGGACGACGGTCAAAAATCACCAACCATCCCGTGGGCAAATTCAATCCTGATAAATATTTATCCAACTGTTGTAGTCCCTTTTCTAATGGGTCTGAGTTACCTTTTCTCCACACCTTTAATTCCATTGCTAATACCTCTTTCCCATAACGTAAACATATATCCATTCTTCCAGAACCAATAGCATATTCTCTGTCTAAAGTTCCCCCTCCATTTACCACTCGATGTAAAAATGCCATTAATACTAAATGGGGTGCTATTTCTGGATAGGCGGCACTTTTGTGTAGTGGTTCTCCATGCTGTCGCCAAAAGTCTAAAAATGCCTCTAGCAGAGCTGGAATATTCAATCGACCCGTACTTGTTAACCAGGTGGGTTGAATCATAGGTAAACTGTCTTGAGTTCCCTGGGATAACACCCGAGGAATTACCTCTTGATAAATAGGATTGGCAATTTTTAATCCCCCTTCTTGACTACGGATAACTAATCCTAAATCGATTAAATAACGCCGGTCATCTTCGGGAGTATTAGGCAATTCTTCCCCTGCTAAAATAGGTTCTATGATTGCTTGAACCCGGTCTTCTCTTAATCTTTCTGCTAGACTATCTAGGTGGGTATCTTGTCTTTGAATCAGGATTTCCTTGGCTTGATCAATCAGGTCTATAGTAATAGGAATCTGGGGATCCGTGGTTAAATATTCCGTAGCTTGACGAGCCAGAGCATTAACTAACCAGGGTTGACCTTGTGTTAAATAATAAGCACGGTGAATAGCTTCCGGTGTGAAGATCTGTCCCGTAGCTTGGGTGTGTTGTTGATAGAGGTTAATTACATCTTTCAAACTGAAGTTATTTAGGGTCAGGGATTCTACTTTAATATTAAAAGGACTGGCAGTATTTAACCTATCACTACCTCCAGATGTAACTTTATAATCCCGCACATCCCTCATACCAATTAGGGCTACACACTGGGGAAATCCTTTGGGACGACGGGGAAAACCATCCCTCAATTGACGTAACACACTAATCAATGTTTCGTCCTGGAGAGAGTCAATTTCATCAATAAATACTACTAGTGGACGACGTGATATTTCTGCCCAAACTTTGAGAAAAGAACCAATTTTTTGGGGACGACTAGCATCCATCAGAAAACTTGGTTGTAATTCCGATGGTAACCAAAAGTCAATTCCATCTTCCCAAGCATCTAAAATTGATTGTTCGGCAATTTGTGGTTGATGATTAAAAGCACTACCTACCTCTACCGATACCATCACTGCCGTATATTCCCCACTAGCAGTTAACTCCTGGGCTAGGTTTAACATGGCTGTGGTTTTTCCTGTTTGTCTCGGTGCATGGATCACAAAGTAGTTTTGTTGGTCAATTAGCCGCTTTAACCGTGGTAGTCTTTCCATTGTGGGGAGCATATAATGTATGTCTGATTTACACGGACCTGCTGTGTTAAACCATTTAGTCACTTTAGTCATTGTTTTAGTTTGTTGATATAGAGGATTTCTCTTAGTTTATAAACTATTAAACTAGTCTGTTAGTGTTTAGTTTACCATAGAATAAGATTCAAGTTGATCCAAAATTTGACAAGACCTATTGATTCCACGAGAGTAGTTTTACAAGTTATCTCAATAGGTAACCAGAATCTTGCTGCTTGTTGCCAAGCACCTAAAATTGCTTGTTCAGCAACATCTGGTTGATGATTAAAAGCACTATCTACCTCTACCGATACCATCACTGTCGTATATTCCCCACTAGCAGTTAACTCCTGGGCCAGGTTTAACATGGCTGTGGTTTTTCCTGTTTGTCTCGGTGCGTGGACTACAAAGTAGTTTCTTTGGTAAATTAACCGCTTTAACTGTGGTAGTCTTTCCATTGTGGGCAGCATATAGTGTATGTCACGCTGACATGGACCTGCTGTATTAAACCATTTGGTCATTTGATTCATTATTTTAGTATGTAGCTTAATTACTAATCGCTCAACTGTTTACCATGGGCACTAAACTGAGCATTCCTGAGGGATTGGACGGTAATACTTGCATCTTGTACCCAATACTGCTTACCAAACCGAACCACTTGACGGTAGTTTCCTGCTTGAACTATTCCAATCACAGGAACTTTGGCTTTATCTTTATCCCCCGATTGTTCTTTTAAAATAGAGCGCAAATGATGTTGAGTATCAATACTACTGGCTTCATCGGGATTTAATTCCACCACTACCATCTGAATTTTCTCTACCTGCTCTGCATCTTCCACCAGTAATTGGGTCTGTTCATCCCGTTTATCTACCTTCCCCCACACAATTAATCTGGCATCAATTTCTAGTATTGCATTAATCCGCTCATAGGTTTTGGGAAACACAACTGCTTCTGAGGTTGTGGTTAAATCCTCAATTTGTAAAATTGCCATTTGCTCCCCTTTTTTGGTCATCACTTTTTTGACGTGATTCAGCATAACTACTACACAAACCAGGTTTTTATCCTTTTGCTCTCCTAAATCGACAAGATTAATGGGCGCTAACAAGGATGAGGATTGTTTAATATTTTTTAAAGGATGGGCTGATACATAAAAACCTAATAATTCTTTTTCCATTCGCAGTTTTTCCTGGGGGGGATAGTCTGACACTAGGTTGGCTTTAGGTATGGACTTAAATCCATTTTTGCTACTTGTTGACACGTTGCTAATGCCAGTACCCATGAAATCAAACAGGTTTCCTTGACCTATAGCTCTATCTTTAGCACGGGATTGGGCCCATTCATATACTAATTCTAAATCTTTAACTAATTGATGACGGTTCGACTCTATCTTATCAAATGCTCCACATTGAATTAATGACTCTAGGGTGCGACGATTGACAACCCGTAAATCAATGCGATCACAAAAGTCACCTAGAGATTTAAATTCTCCTCCTTGTTGGCGAGCATCTAAGATAGCAGTGATCGCATTTTGCCCCACATTACGCACTGCGGAAAATCCAAATAATATTTTCTGGTCTGCTGGTGTAAAATCTAACCCAGAACGATTAATATCCGGTGGATCAATTTCAATCCCCATGTTATTGCAATTGTTGAGATATTTCTGAACTTTATCTGTATCCCCACTGTTAGCTGTTAACAGTGCTGCCATATATTCCAAGGGATAATTAGCTTTTAAATATGCTGTCTGGTAAGTGACATAACCATAGGCAGTAGAGTGAGATTTATTAAAACAGTTGGAAGCAACCAAGCCATTTTTGATGATAAAATTGTGGTCTTTGGCCACTCCAATGTCATAAACATCTGCTTTTCCTAAATATCGGCGAGAAACTATTTTCACCATATACAATCCCAAAAAGTTGTACTATTATGTAGTATTATCTGGTATTATAAGGGGAATCTATAATAACCAACAATGCTATCAGTTAGAGATGCGGAATCTACTATTTTAAATGCAGTAAAACCACTAGGTAACCAAACAGATATAGAATACATAGACTTATTGACGGCAAATGGACGAATTTTAGCTAGTCCCGTGGTTAGTTCTCGGGGTTTTCCCCATTGGGACCATGCCGTAATGGATGGTTATGCAGTGCGTTATCAGGATGTACAGCATGCTAGGGCAGATAGACCAGTTATTCTGCAGGTTGTAGCGGAAATTAAAACTGGTGATGAACCTTCTGTAATGCTTGAATCGGGACAAGCAGTGAGAATTTTTACTGGTGCTATGATGCCAAAGGGTGCTGATACCGTAATCATGCAAGAAAAAACCCACCTTCAGGAAAACCGGGTTTTAGTGTTCATCGCACCCCAACCCCGTGAGTTTGTCATCCATCAAGGAGAATTTTATCAAGCGGGAAATTATCTTTTACCTTCGGGAATTGTCTTGGGTGCTACGGAAATTGCCCTTTTGGCTGCTGCTGGCAGGGAAAAAGTAAGTGTTTTTCGCAGCATACGAGTAGCGATTTTTTCCACAGGTAATGAGTTGGTAACATTGGAGGAGTTGCCAAAACCTGGACAGATATTTGATTCTAACCAGTATGCTCTGGCTACCTTGATGCGTCAGTTGGGGGCTGAAGTGTTATTATTAGGGATTGTACCAGATGATCCGATCGCTCTGGAACAAACTATAGATTATGCAATTGCCAGTGCAGATATTGTAATTTCCACTGGGGGGGTATCCGTAGGTGACTATGATTATATACACAAAACTTTAGTTTCTTTAGGGGCGACAATTCATTTTAATTCTGTTAAAATGCGTCCTGGAAAACCACTCACCTTTGCTACTTTCCTAGACGAAGGACTAAACTATCCGGGAACCGATAAATTACAGAAATTATATTTTGGTTTACCTGGGAATCCTGGGTCCGCTTTAGTGACTTGTTGGCGGTTTGTGCAGCCAGCAGTCAGAAAAATGTCAGGAATGGCTAGGGGATGGGAGGGGAAATTACTCAAGGTAAAATCCTCTTCAGAATTACAATCCAATGGCAAAATGGAAACTTATATTCAGGGCGAGTTGAAGCTAGGTAATGGTGTACATCAATTTTACCAAGCTGAGGGTAAACACAGCTCGGCTAACTTGGTCAACCTAGCCCAAACTAACGCTTTGGCAATCCTACCCGTGGGTAAAACCATTGTCCATCCAGGGGAGGAGGTTTGGACTTTGGTGGTAAAAGAGTTTTAAAATTGGGGGGATGGTAACTATAGCCCTAAACCCCTACTTTTTCCTTTTGTGGGACCACATAAGGTTTTTCTGCTCCCTGGGCTAAATAAGCAGCTAATTGACTTTCAATTTGATCTCGAACAATTTGGCGGTATTCCAAGAAATGTTCGTTGTGGGCGCAAGTTGCCAAATAATGTTCTGCCACCTGGGGATTATGTTTGATAATGCTAAATAGATGATGCCAAAATTTCCACCGGGTTTCTCTTTTAATTCCCTGTCTCCAAATGACTATTAACAGGGCTTTTACGATTACCCAATCAGGCATTTTGAAGGGAGCTTTCCACTTGGGCGAACCCATGAGTAGAAAACACCTATAGGTACGATCTAAATACTTAATAGGATCATATAATGCGCAGAAAGCATCAACATATTCCTTGGCAATGTCCTCCAAAGGACGGGTGGGGATAAAGTTCATTAAAGTTGTCTGATTAATATTCCCATCCTGATTTTCCCTCAGTCTTCCCTCCTTTTGTAACCGATGCCATAGTGCAGTGTTTGGCAATGCTTGTAACATGGCAAAGGTGGTGGAAGGAATGGCAGCTTGCTCTGCAAATCTGACGATGCGATCGCCTGCGCCTTTTTGTTCCCCATCAAAACCAATAATAAATCCTGCCATGGGTCGCAGTCCCATCTTAATAATAGTTTGTACTGATTCTGCTAGGGAACTGCGGGTATTTTGAAATTTTTTGGTTAGTTGTAAACTATCTTCATCGGGGGTTTCAATGCCCAAAAATACTGCGGCAAAACCAGACTCAACCATCAATTCCATTAATTCGGGATCTTGGGCTAAATCCACAGATGCTTCCGTGTCAAACCGGAAAGGATACTCATGTTCTGCCATCCAAACCTTTAACTCTTTAAGCAATAATTTAACATTGCGTTTATTGCCAATAAAGTTATCATCAACCATGAATATACCACGTCGCCAACCTAACCGATAAAGACAATCCAACTCAGCTAAAAGTTGTTCTGGAGTTTTAGTTCTCGGTTTTCTGCCATAGAGGACAATAATGTCACAAAACTCGCATTGAAAAGGACAACCTCGGGAAAACTGCACTGACATCATGTCATAGGCACTAAAGTCTAGCAAATCAAATCGAGGAATTGGTGTGCTTGTGACATCTGGTTTTTCTGTAGCCCGAAAAATGCCCGATTTCTGACCACTTTCTATGGCGGTGACAAACATGGGTAGGGTAATTTCCCCCTCATCCAAAATCAGAAAATCCGCTCCCGCTTCTTGTACTTCTTGAGGTGTGGATGTGGGGTAAGGCCCGCCTAATGCCACTAATTTACCACGACGCTTGGCTTCGCGTACCTGATCCAACAGGTCTTGTTTTTGGACAATCATAGCTGAGAAAATAACCACATCAGCCCATGCCCATTCCTCTTCTGTAGCGGGACGAATGTTACGGTCTACTAGTTTAAACTCCCATTCCTGGGGTAAAATAGCAGCCACTGTAATCAAGCCTAAAGGTGGCAGCAGGACTTTTCTATCTACCAGGTCGAGGATTTTTTCATAGGACCAGAAGGTTTTGGGAAATATTGGATAAACCAGTAGGACACGCATAACATCACCCCTCACGAAACTTATCTTCAGTTACTTAATCTCAGTTTGACCATTAACTTTCAGGGTCAGTGTTTTATCCGATACTTTTTTGCTAACTAATGCTAACAAATACATGACTTGAGATTTTCTCCCAACCAAGGTGTATCAACCAATGCACGAGGAATTTATCCTCGGGCACTTTTACTTATCTGCGGCTTGGTTCTCGCCGTCTTTACTAGACAGAATAATTTTTATTGGACTCCTTAGAGGTCACTTATCAGTATAGAGGTGACTTAAAGTCGGGATTCTCACCTGATCATTCTGTTTCCACAGTATAGCAATAGTCAGTGAAAGTTGGCAAGTGATTAACTGGCTAATTACCTTTCTGTTATTCTATATTATATCGCATAATATGGTACTATATTATATGACTAGAACTGAACCTAAACCTCAGTTCTTATTAATAGTGATAACTAAATTCTGGTTGGCCATTCCAAACAGCTATGTCGAGTCTATTCAAAACACTTCATGTGGCGTTTGGCAATTTTTTTCCCCTCTATCAAGAGTGCTATCCTCTTTGAACGGAGAAAGTATCAATAAGACCTAAGCCAAAAAAAGCTATGAGCGATCAAAGTCCCTACGAAAATCTTGGGGTGTCAAAAGATGCTAGTTTCGATGAGATTCAAAATGCTCGAAATCGCCTGTTAGAACAGTATGGTAGTGATAATAGGGTTCGGGAAATTGTTGAAGCAGCTTATGATGCAATTCTAATGGAGCGCCTGCGAATGCGTCAGGAGGGCAAAATTAAGGTTCCTGAAGGAATTCGTTTTCCTGAAATGCGAATGCCATCCCCGCAAAAACAAGTTGTTAACTCCAGTGGTTACTCCCCATCTTGGCTACAAAGATTTTGGGATCAGCCCAGTGTCTCCGATATACTATGGCCAGCAGGTTGTTATTTAGGGTTAATTTCTATCAGTATGTTCGTGGACTATAATACAGCACAAGTATTACAGTTAACATTACTTGCGGGGTTAGTTCTAAGTATTTATTTCATTAATCGCAAGGAAAACAAATTTCTGAGGGCGGTTTTGTTGACATTGGTAACTCTGGTAGTGGGTTTAATGATGGGAGGACTGATAGCTGGAGGAATACCATTGGATGGCCTGTCAATTTTAGGAAAGTCAATTTCCCCTAACCAGTTCTCGGCTGTGCTAACATTTATTTTAATGTGGTTTGTTAGTAGCTTTCTCCGTTAACTTCCAATTTCTTTTCCCTTAACCTATCGGATAAACCAATTCCCTGACTCTGGAAGCTGAATCCTGGTTCAATGCCACCCTGGCTAAAACTTGGGATTCAGTGATGGTGAGTTGGGAAATTACCTGCTTTAAGGGGGCGATCGCCTGGGGATTAGTACTCAGTTCGTCTATTCCCAAACCTATAAGAATAGGCGCAACTAAGGTTTCAGCCGCAATTTCACCGCATAGTCCAACCCAAATATTGGCTGCGTGGGCAGCTTCTACCGTTTGTTGAATCATCCGCAGCACGGCTGGCTGTAAGGCATCAGTTAAATTTGCTACTTTAGGATTGGTGCGATCGCATGCCATAACATATTGACTCAGATCATTTGTACCAATACTAAAAAAGTCTACTTCTTTGGCCAGGTGATCGGCAATAGCTACAGCGGCTGGGGTTTCAATCATAACTCCTACGGGCAGTTTGGCATCAAACTCCACACCATCTTTTTTAAGCTCTGCCATGGACTGGTTTAAAATTGACTTAGCGGCACGTAACTCGGTCAAAGTACTAATCATAGGCCACATAATTTTAATGTGGTGGTTGGCGCTGGCTCGTAAAATAGCTCTTAATTGAGTTTTGAGTAAATAGGGATGTTCCAAACAAAATCTAATGCCGCGCACACCCAAAAAGGGATTAGTTTCCTTGAGAGTAGAACCCAGATAGGGTATTTGTTTATCTCCTCCCACATCCAAAGTGCGGATAATCAATGGACGTTCCCCTAAAATTTGGGCAATATCCTGATAAACTTGTAACTGCTCTTCCTCCGTGGGTGGTTTAATCTGTTCCAAATATAAAAATTCTGTTCGTAGCAGACCCACACCTTCTGCGCCATAGCCAACAGCAGCTTTAGCATCAGCCACACTGCCAATATTGGCAAATACATGAATTCTTTGACCATCGCGGGTAGTCGCTGGTTGATGGGCCTTATTTCTAGCTTCAGCTTGGTTAGTTTGCCAGATTTGACGTTTAGTTTCCAGAGCAGTCAATACAGATCCCTCTGGTTCTATCCACACCTTACCACCTTCACCATCCAGAGCAATTACAGTACCATTTTCCACGGTCAAAACCTGGGAATCCACACCAACCACTGCAGGAATACCCAAAGTTCGGGCAATAATAGCACTATGAGAAGTAGCACTACCAGCAGTCATACAAATCCCCAATACCTTGCTAGGATCCAACTTAGCTGTATCCGAGGGAGTTAAATCCGTGCCCACCACAATTGATGGTTCTGATATATGTAATTCCGTGGGCAAATTACCCGACAGAATTCTCAATACCCTTCTTCCCACATCAACCACATCATCCACCCTCTCCTTTAAATAAGCGTCCTCCAGTTGGCGATAGGAGTTGGTTACCTCTTCCACTACCGCTTGCCATGCTGCTTCAGCGTTCAATCTATCTTCTATAATATACCTACGAACAGCATCTAACATTACTGGATCTGCCAGAAATAAGAGATGAGCATCAAATATTGCCGCTTCCGCATCACCTATTTGCACCGATGCGTGGGAAAGCAACATCGTAATCTCCTGTTTCGCCCTTTGGATAGCATGTTGTAGTCTTTGCCACTCAATTTCCACATTCTCTATGTGGTATTCCGTAATAGACACAGGAGCTAATTGATAGTGAACCACAGGAGCGATCGCAATGCCAGGAGAAGCGGCAATTCCGGTAAATTGACCGGGATTGTCAGGGAGGGGGGAGATAGGGTGGGTTGGCAATTCTAGCACAGGATCTTGCTCTCCGAAATTATGGATAATTAAGGACTGTAGAGCTGTAATTGCCTCCCGAGCATCCCTACCCCTAGCAGTAATTAATAATTCATGTCCTTGACGTACGCCCAGGGTAGCAACTTGGTTAATACTATCACCTCTAACTGCTTCCGTATTTCTAGTTAAATTCTGCACCTGAATTTTCGCTTCAAAACGGCAGGCGGTAGCGACAAACTGAGCTGCAGGCCGAGCATGTAGACCAAGACGGTTTTTGATTTGAATGCGAAGTTCCTCCGGGGGAACAGTACCGTCAATACTATTAGAGTCGTTATGTAAGGGATGAGCGATTAAATTTAATTGATGAGATTTAGCCAGCAAAGAACCTTGAGCTTCCCTTAGAACCTCCTGAATATTTTTGCCAGTACTAGCAGCAACAGTAGCAGCAATAGCACCTTCCACCAAGGGAGCATCACACAAATAGATTTTATCCCGTTGTGCTGGTAGCAAAAACTCTAGTGCCATTTCTGCACTCATAAGAGCGCTGCCTAAATCCATCAATACAATAACCCCATCCTCAGAGAATACAGAAGAGATGGCTTGATAAACCTGAATTGGATCCGTACCCAATGGGTTTGTGGGGTCATCCACACCCGCTGCGACAGCAAGGGAAATTTTTCCTTGCACCATTTGTGCAGCTAGTTCTTGTACTCCTAGAGCTAATTGTTTGCTGTGGGAAACAATAACAATACCAACCACTGTCACACCTTTAGCAGTTACCCATTCAATTATGAATCGAAGTTATAGAAAATTTCTATTTATTTAGCTTATATTTAAGGTTGTTAACCAGATCTACATATACCTAGTCAACTGGATTCGATATCTGTCCTTTTTGGTGACAGCAATTTCACCCACTTGCAAACGCCCTTTACCGCGAATTGCTATTAAGTCTCCCATTTTTAACTGGTAACTGCTTTGAGTAATCTCCTTCCAATTGACGCGCACATCCCCGGAATCAATTAAATCAACCATTTTACTTCTAGACATACCAAAACCAGCAGAAGCAATGGCATCCAATCTTAAAGAAGCTTCTACCGTAGTTAACTCCTTCTTTTTGGGTTCCCTAATTTTTAACTCCCTAGGATCTATGACCTGAGTTTTCACTGGCACAGAACGTACCTGTTGCAAATTCATGGTTAAAAATTCTGCTAGTTCTGGAACTACTATTGCTTGGGCTCCCCTCTCCCCTAAAATAATGATATCTCCTGTTTTTTCTCGCACAATCCCCGTACCTAGCATAGCCCCTAAAAAATCCCGGTGGGTGGCAGTGTCAAACAAAAAATTTCCAGCTATGTCTAAAACAGTAACAGCCACTTGGCATACATCCAAAGGCATCTCAGAACGGGTAATAGCAACTCGTTGACGCTCAGCTTGGGCATATCCACCCCAGGCTACTAAATGCACCTCCGTTAACCGGCTAAAAACTCGTTCAATTTCAGCTAACTCTGGGGGAGATAAAAAGTCAGTTATTACCACTTCCCAGGTCTTTATAGCCTGTTCTGCTTGGTCAATTACATGGGCAATAACATCTCGGTTTTCAACACCCTTTAACAGTTCTTCTCTTGGCAACATAATTAATCTCAGAGTGGGGGAGGACTAGTTCTGCTTTACTAACTATTATCTGCATAACCTTGAATATTCTCTGGATCATACTGACGGAGAATGCGTGTGGCTTGGCGAGTCAGAGCTTCTGAACCCTGAACTACAATTAGGTATTTCCCAGCGGATAACCGGTTGCGATAGGGTAAAGCATCACCACCACCAGAAATCAAACCTACACCGCCTCCCACAAACATACTACCCATGGCACCACTAGCAGCGCCCAGTAAACCCCCAATTATATGATTGCCAATTTCCCCAGCCCAGATAAATGTGTCTAACCCAGTAATCAGACTAAATGTAAACCCAGCAAAAAAGCCAAATGGTATTAACCAAGATGCCATGAGTTTGACTTGTTTTTTAGCCTCTTCATTGGGATCTATTAACCCAAACTCATCAGCGGTCTTATATCCCCTACCCAAAATGGAGCTAGTAATACCCTCCTTTTCTAAACTCAAGTAGGCCGATTCGGCCTGGATGCGGTCTGGTAGCACAGCAACAAGATAATTCATACAAAATTCATGAAAACACCTAAACATTTTCCCCATTTCCTAAAACCCCCATGGATCAAGACTTCTGAACCGCCCTAGAGGTTACGTATCTTTGTAATCTGGTTAAAGCTAAATTGTAATTCAAAATAGCACGAACGCGATTAGCTTCTGAACGGGTAAGTTCACTTTGGGCATTGATAACATCTGTTTGAGTTCCTACACCAGCTTGAAAACGTAGTCTAGCCAGTCTTAGGGATTCCTTGGCTTGATCTAGAGCAGTAGCAGCAGTTTGCACGTTTTCTAAATTGGCTAAGTGACTGGAATAGGCTTCTTCCACTTGAAAACGGACCTGGTTACGCCTTTCGGCAAATTCAGCCTCCGCAATCGCTATTTCAGTTTTAGCCCTAGCTGCTCTGGCCCGGGAAGCACCACCATCATATAAATTCATGCTGGCTCGCAATCCCACAGAATAACCATCGTTAATCGCCACGCCATCGTTAAATTGATCCAATAAGTCATATCTGGCAATGAAGCTAATTTGCGGACCTAGTGTGGCTAAGGCTTGTTTTCTTTGTTGTTCTCTAATATTCCTCTCTGCCAATTTTTGTTGCAGTTCGGCACGGTTTTGATAAGCTAGGACAATACTATCTTCTAAACTGCTTTTCCATAATCCAGCTAACTGCACCGGATCCGAAGCGGTGATACTCACAGACTGAGGTAAGTTCAATCTCAGGGCCAGACGACGACGAGCAATAGCCTGCTGGGATAGAGCATCTGTTAGTTCTTGTTGAGAATTGGCTAAGTTAACCTGCGATCGCAACACATCAAATTTGGTTCCCACACCTGCTCGCTCTAATGCTTGAGCATCCCGTAAGCTGGCTTGGGAATTTTCCACAGCAGAGCGGGCAATTCTCACACTCTCATCTGACTGTTGCAAGTTGTAATACTCCGTTGCAACATTTAGACGAATTTCTTCTGATTGCCTTTCCACTTCCAATTGTTGAAGACGTACTTGTTCCTCTGCTTCCTTAATGGCTGCCGTTCTTCTACCTGATGTGTATAAGTCATACCGCAGTTCTGCCTGGGAATCAAACACGGAGGTAGCGTCTGGATTTTCAGAGGGTATATTGAGACGTTTAGCGGTTTGTCTTTCCTGGAGAGTAGCACTGGAACTACGACTTCTGGTTACACCACCCAGTACGTTTAAGCTAGGCAGCAAAGCAGCCTGAGCTTCCCTCAAAGAGGATTTACTACGTTGTAATTGCAGAATAGACACTTGTAAATCATTGTTATTCTGCTTTGCCAGTTCCAACGCCTGTTCTAAGCTAATTGCCTCCGTTGTCTGCACCTTAACCCTTTGAGAATCTTGAGGCACATCCAAAAGATCGAGGTTAGGTTTAAGGCGCTCCAAAATATTCTGAGGAGAATCCGATATAGGGTTCACAGATTGGGAATTGGTTTGTGCTATTCCCAAAGAATTGTCCTTAGGTGATGTTATCTGAGCTACCTGATTATACACTTTCCCTGATATCACCTTGGGGTTAACCGGGGATAAGGACAAAACTGTTTTGAGCTTGGTTGACGATGGTACCTTAGCACCATTTACTAACGGGAGTGGACTAGAACTAGGCAGTTCTGGTAAAACGGCTTGACCAAAATCAAGCTGATAGTCAAAAAGTGGCGCATAGTCAACCGTAGTTGCAGTCAGCTGCCAGTTGTTTTCCACAACAGAAACTTTAGGATTCGTCGCAGTCGATACAACAGGAGAAGAAACCAGTTTCAAATCATTAGCCTTGAAGGTTCCAGCCCAAGCAGGCTGAGTTGTTAATACTGCTGCTGTCACACCGGGCAAGAAACTATGAAATAATTGCTGTCCTTTCACCGCATCCCCTCACACAAAAAACCATCTGCGAGCAAAAAAGTTGTCTTCCCACAGAATATAGCATCATAACCAGGGAAACAAATAACATGCTACTATACCAAACATAACTTCATTTTGGCATTTCACAGTTTATTTATCTTCAAACCGTTTAACAATGCGAGAAAGTTCTGCTTTCTCATCTATACTAACCCGGGTAGGTGCCCCACTGACGATTCTCTCGTAATTCCTAAAGGAATCTTTAATATTGGGCCCATCTGCTGTAATGTTGTATTCTCTAATTCCCTTGTCATGCCAGGAACCACGCATTTTAAATACATTGATGGCCCGGGACATTTCCCCATGTATTTCCACATATTGTAGCATAATAATTGTGTCGGTAATAGTAGAAATGTGAGAATCGGTAATGGAGTGAGATCCCATAAACTGGTCACTGGTATTAGTGAAGAACCCGGTGATTTCTTCTTGTTTAGCATAGCCAGTTACACCAATGACAAATTGGCGGAAGGCATTATTACTTACACCTCTGGCTAGAGCTGAAAGGGAGTCAATAGCAATGCGAGCTGGCTTAAAGTCGGCAATCTCTGATTTAATAATTTGTAGGTGATCCTCTAAACCGGTAGATTCGGGGTAGGTACAAATTATTTTTAATAAGCCCTGGCGTTCCAACTCTTCAAAGTCAATACCCCAAGAATAAGCGTTACGCGACAGTTGGGCTCGAGACTCTTCATAGGCAAATAGTATGGCTCTTTCACCGCTCACACAGCCATCCTGGATAAATTTACTTACCAGCAGGGTTTTTCCAGTACCAGTAGCCCCAGTAGCTAAAATAATCGAGTCTTTGAAGAAACCTCCCCCACACATTTCATCTAGGGTATTAACCCCTGAAGAAACCCGAACGTTGGAAGATCTTTGTGTCAACCGCATTGCTCCCAAGGGGAAGATATTTACCCCCGCATTGGTAATTGTAAAGGGATATTCACCTTTCATGTGGGTTGTGCCACGCAGTTTGAGAATCTCAATGGTCCGTCGGCGGCGTTCTCCCTCCAAAACGTTACGAACAATCACTACGTTATCAGACACAAATTCTTCCACTCCAAAGGAAGCTACCGGTCCATATTCTTCACCCCTTTCTGTAGTAATAATTGTGGTGACATTCAGCTGTTTTAGACGGGCCACTAACCGAAATATTTCTCTTCTTACCACCCCTATGGCTTCATACTGTTGAAATACGGCGGTGATTGAGTCTATAGAAACACGGTTAGCTTTGTATTTACGAATTGCATACTGTAATCGTTCAATCAAAGCTGAAAGGTCGAAGTTCCCCACTATGTCCTGTCCTTCAGGATCTGGGGAAGCATCCAGAATAAACAGTTTTCCCTGTTCAATCAGTTTCTGCAGGTTCCAGCCAAAAATGTGGGCGTTTTTGATAATGTCACTGGGAGACTCCTCAAAGGTAACAAATACTCCCGGTTCATCAAAGTGGGTAATGCCATTATAGAGAAATTGTAATGATAATAGGGTCTTTCCGGTTCCAGAAGTACCGCTTAACAGAGTTGTTCTGCCAATTGGTAACCCACCATGGCTAATATCATCAAACCCCTCTATCATAGTGCGAATTTTCTCTACTCCGGCGCTGGTAGGGGTTTGCTGTTCTTTTTGTTCTTGTTTCTCCTGGTCGCTCATTGCCAATTGTATACTTAATCTTAGATGGTTAATTGTCCCATACGGACTAGTTTATTTCCTCAATTTTGTGATCATCTGTGTTATCCCACTCCTCCTCGCTCAGTTCTTCATAGAGTAAGTCGAGACCTATTAAGACCCTCTCCCGATCAGACAAATCTCCAATGATCTTCCGCACTGGCGGTGGTAAAATCTTTGACAGTGTAGGTGTGGCTAGAATTTTATCTTCCTCTGCTAATTGTGGATTCTTCAGAACGTCTATCACTTTTAAAGCATAGACTCCTTGAAATTCCTGCTCTAATATGTTTTTTAATGTGTTTAATGCTCTCACAGAGTTGGGCGTGTTACCAGCTACATATAGCTTTAATACATAAGTCTTTTTGGTTTTATTCATCAGGTTACAGCTTAGATGTGACAATAACTCACTTAATTTATTCTAGAAATTGAACATCGATAAACCTCACACAAATTGGCTAGTACATCAATTAGTGTTAGTCTGTAGTCTAGTAGTGTTTCATCACTCCTCCCCTCTAATTTTAGCTGTTTAGAAAATTCGTCAATCAGCTCCATGTGAATTTCTATAACCTGAGGCACAGGAATATTAGCACAAAACAGGGTACTGATAAACTGATCAATTGTTGTTTTCAAATTCTGGTCCACACTAAAATAGTTGAGCAAAATCTTGCCGTAATCCAACTTTAGCTTTTTTAATATTTCGTGTCTTTCTCCATCGGTCATGTCTTGAAACTGTTGATGTGTGTGTGAGTTTTCACAAGCCAGAACAAGTGTGTAACCTTCTTTATTATCAAAACCTAAGTATCTTTTTGTTTTAATATAACTTAATAAGTAGGTGTTGGGTATTTTTAATCCTGATATATTACTTGTATAGATATTGCTCGTGTTTAAGCTTATAGACAAAACAGGTGTTGGATCTATAAGAGTATTAATTAGACTATAGAGGAGTTTTTCCAGTGCACGATATAGGAATAATATAAATAATATCATTTATGTTGGCTTGCTTGTATATTTGCTTAATATGGAAATCACCATAGCTGCACTTTTCTCCCAAATGAAATCGCCAGCTTATAGTCACTATATTACCACACTGATAAGATAAATAAACAAAATTGAAGTATTGTCTCAATATTAATCATTATAATTCCTCAAGGTTCTAAAACCAATATTTGGAGTAATAATTGTTTTAGCCATGACCGTTGCTGACGCAGTTTCTATGACATTGGTGTGTTGGCAGTCAGTGACTCGGTCAAAGTGCCTGTGGATACTAACTACAGCAAAAAAGACCCCCAAGGCTTATGTTAATGCTAGAATGCCCACTTTATGATTTTCTGGCAACTGTACCTACCTGCTCCGAAACAACTACTCTAGCAGTGGTTATAGAAATTTTCGTCAAGGAGCAGTGTGACCGTCTAGTGGTGCTGAATTCCCAACATTCTCCCATGGGATTGTTGTCTACCACTAAATTAATGGGTAAATTGTTGACCACTCATGAAAAAACACTTTTAAATCTGGAACAACCTATTTCTACCTGCCATTCTAATCTTATATCCCCACTAGAAACTATTGTAGCATCCGATTCCTTGAATAAACTAGGTCTGTTGTTACGCTATCCAAAACATCAAAAGAACTCAAGTTTAGACTGGGCCCTAATTGACTCAGATGGGAAATTCTTGGGTTTACTTGACAGTAAACGCCTATTAGCTTTTTTTACTAGCCATAGTGAGGTTATTAGGAAAGACAATCCTCCCCAGAAAACTGATGATATCCAGAGGAAAACAACTCGCCCCTGGCAAAGAAATCCTTTTGTTCAATTGTTAGAGCGATTACCTTGGCCCTTGATGTTGCAAACCGGAAACGGTGAGATCCTAACTAAAAATTCTGCTTGGTGGGAACAATTGGGAGTTTTGAAAGATCCTGAAGGGATTAGAATGCAGGTGGAAACCATTTTGACTGCTGTTAAAAAGCAAGTTCCACAACCCATTCATAATCACACCCGTGCCAGTGAATATGTAAAATCTAGTCTCCCCATAGAAAAATCTTTAGATACAAATAAACTTAATTTAAAACATATACAAGATTATCAACCAGATTTAAACACAATAGAGGAATCCTATAGTAAGGCCAATGACTCCCCCAACTACTGCTATCTAGACTCTCAACAAGGTACTTGTATCTGTGTGGTAGAGGTGCAAAATGGCCAGGAACGAATTTGGCAGTTTGCTAAAATCCCCCTAGATAGTCGAGAACTGAAAATCTGGGGTACAGAATCACAATTGACACTAACAAAGGAAAATTCACAACTTTTAACCAAGGACCTATGGTTAGTCTTAGCAACAGATGTGACCGAACAACAACAACTATTTAAGGAACTAGCCGCTAAAAATGCGGATTTAATTCAACTTAATCGGTTAAAGGATGAATTCCTAGCCTGTATTAGCCATGAGTTAAAGACTCCCTTAACAGCAGTTTTGGGTTTGTCAAGACTTCTAGTGGATAAGAATTTAGGAGAATTAAATGAAAGACAAGCTCGGTATGCAGGACTAATTCATCAAAGTGGTCGTCATTTGATGAGTGTGGTGAATGATATTTTAGATTTGACACGCATGGAAACTGGACAGATGGAACTCACACCATCACCAGTACGAATTCAGGAAGTGTGCGATCGCGCCTTGGCAGAAGCCAGATCGGTACATACTCAAACAGGAAGAAAGGGTGAGTCATTGCCCAGTCATGAATTTAGCTTGAGCATTGAGCCAGGACTAAAAGAAATAGTGGCGGATGAACTAAGGTTAAGACAAATGTTAGTACATTTACTGGGCAATGCCTTCAAATTCACCGAAAGTTTTGGGAAAGTGGGACTGCGAGTAAATAGATGGGAAGGATGGATTGCTTTTACAGTATGGGATACGGGAATTGGTATTCCTGACCACCAACAACATTTAATCTTCCAAAAATTCCAACAGTTAGAAAACCCCCTAAATCGCCAGTTTGAGGGTACTGGGTTAGGATTAGTCCTCACCAGGGCATTAGCGCGGTTACATGGAGGAGATGTAAGTTTTTTATCTCGTGAAGGCAAAGGTAGTCAATTCACCTTGTTATTGCCACCCTCCCCGCCAAAAACAAGTTTTACAGAGACACCCGGGGGAAATGGGGAAACACCCCAATTAATATCTTCCCAGCGTTTAATTTTGATTGTGGAAGCAGTCAGTAGATATATAGAGGAAATCACCCAACACCTGAAAAGTTTGGGATATCGGGTAGTAATTGCTCGTTCTGGAACTGAAGCGCTGGAAAAGGCAAGAAGATTACAACCGAAAACTATATTTTTAAATCCTCTACTACCTCTGCTTTCTGGTTGGGACGTGCTAACTCTGCTAAAATCAGACGGTGCGACTCGACATATTCCCGTAATTATTACTGCTACAGGTGCAGAAAAAGAACAGGCTTACTTAAATAGAGCGGATGATTTTTTGAGCTTACCAGTGGAATATTCGGCTATGGTTCCCATAGTAGAAAGATGGTGTATGGTAGCAAAACCAGAGAAGATAGATTCTCAGTGGGAGGAACCCTTACCTAAACAAAAAACCTTAAAAATCCTTAGACTAGTTAGTGCAGAACTAGAATCCAATCCCCATCCCTCTTTAACAGAGCATCGGGTAATAGAAGTAGATGATTTAGAACAGGCGGAAATTTTGGCCAGGGTATGGCAATTTGATGTGATTTTGTTAGATACTGATAATGTCAACGCGCAGAAGTATTTACAGCAGTTACCCCAATATCCTAGATTGGCCAAAATACCTCTAGTTACCTGTGATGCGGCCACCACCCTAGCAGCATCTCAAATACCTGGGTTGGGAGTGTTTCCTTGCTTAACACCCATGGGCAAAGAAATGATACATAGTAATAACTTAGATCATTTAGTATCCGTATTGGAAATTGCCTCTGGTATTGGTTGTCCTCCAAACATATTAGTAGTGGATATAACCATGTTAAGTGATTTACCCGATGTGAACAATAAACACGCTCATGGTAGATTAAGTAACACTCAGAAACCAGACTCTCCTCAATATTCCTTAAAGGACATGATGCAGTCACAGAAATTGGTGGCAAGGCAAAACTCTACAAATAAGGGTCAAGTAGGTGGAGAATGGTTTCAAGCACTGATTCAATATTTACAAACTGCTGGTTTTAAGGCCGGAATAGGTAATTGTTGGCGGGAATTAGTGCAACAAATCATTCATCAGAGTGTTGATTTGATATTACTCTGTATTGGAGAAGCTACAGTAACTCAGGAAATAGAAAATGTATTAAATTCCCTTGCAAATTTGCAGGTGAGGTTACCTCCAATTTTGGTACTTGATAAAAGGACAAGTCATATTAATGTGAATTTATTGGGAGGGTTAGGCAAGGTTAATCAGGGTGTTGCTACTCAGCTATTACCTCGCTCTATTTCCATGGAAGATTTATTAGGTGAAATTAATCAAGCCTTGGAAAGAGAATGACTCTTTTTTATGGGTGGTAAAGGTACACGAATCAGATGGTAGGCACCTTTTTTACCAATAGGTTTGTAATTTTCCATTGGTAAACTCATGGTCATGAATTCTTGCTGTTCCAATAAAAGCAGTAATGAATGTGAATTTTTAGTAGTGACTTGGGTGCGAATGTAATCCAACGCTTCCTGTGCATCCTCCAGATAGGTGACTGCTTTTCGGGAATAAAAACTTACGGTTGGTTTTTGAAAACCTACCATGACTAATTCCTCATGGGGTTTTATTTCAGATACAGCAAGTGCAGATAAATGTCTTAAAGGAGCTTGACGTTCTTCATCCATCATAAATAATGCAGGCATAAGCACAAGTGCTAGAAATATTACAAATGCCAGAATATTGGTAGCAAGAACTATTCTATAACTACGAATTAAGTTTAAACAGGCAACTACAATGGCTGCGGTCAACCAAATCCACCCCCCTAGGTTAGTTAAACCTGAATGTTGTAGTTGTTGATAAAATTCAGGAGCAGCTGAATCTGTACCCAAAAGTTGTAAAACATGAAGTAGAGCGATCGCAATGGTTAATAGAAAGGCAACATTTGCCCAACTGCTGAGACGAAAAGATTTATCAGTTGGTTTATGAGTAAATAAATCACTACTAAACAAACCTATAAGAATACCTGCAGCTGGCATAAGGGGTAATACATAACTAGGAAGTTTTGTGGTAGCAATGGTGAAGAAGATAAATACACCTAGGAACCAAAAACAGGCAAACAAACCCAAGTGTTGAGAACGTTCTTGTGATATGATATGGGAGCGCCAGGAGTTCTGCCAAAATTTCCACCCCATGAATTTGATTAAAGCTGCTGGGAGAAATACAGAGTAAGGTAGAAAACCAAATAACACCACCAGGAAATAAAAATACCAAGGAGCTGAATGACCGTTCACCACTTCTGTGAAACGTTCTATGTTGTGATAGCCAAAAAAGGTATTAATGAAGTTCCATCCATTGCGCCAAGTTACTAAAACATACCAAGGGGCATTAATAATCATAACAATGAATATGCCAAGGACTGGTTGAGATTCTTGCCATAGTTGTTTAAACTTGCCTAGATATAAAGCAAAGGCAATGAGAATCAATCCGGGGAGAACTATACCCACAGGTCCTTTGGTGAGAACCGCTGCACCCATCAAAACATAACTGGTCACATACCATGGATTAGGCCAGCGGGAGGGGGGAGAATTCTGGGCATAACCCACAAAAAAACTGAGTAAAGAACAAGCAATACCACCAGTGAGTAGCATATCTGAAACCCCCACCCTTCCCCAAACAATCATTTCTGGGTTGAGAGCTATCATACCCGATGTCAGGGTGGCTATGAAATAACGACGAGGAAGGTTAGTTGTTTGGTCTAATCTGTCTTTTTCGGTAAAGTGCCACTTTACTACATAAAAAGACATAACTGTGACACTAATAGCAGCTAGGGCTGAGGGTATGCGTACTGCCCATTCATTGACACCCATAATCTTATAGGCGATCGCCTGGAACCAATAAATTAAAGCTGGCTTATCAAACCGTGTTTGACCATCGAAAAAAGGTGTGATCCAATCTCCGGTGATCAACATCTGTCGAGATGCTTCAGCAAATAACGGCTCAGTTTCATCTATTAGTCCCACACTTCCCAGGTTCCATATAAACGCAATAAAATTAATTCCTAATAACCAGATTAGGGTAAAAATTGTTATCAATATGGAATTATCGCCCATGTTTTGAAACCAGTATCTTATGGGAGATAAATTAATTGATTTCAGCCTCATAAAGTCACGACCCGCAAGTACAAACTAAAAATGAATTGAGATATTAGAGCAAAACAGTTAATTAAGGGACAAGTGTTAATTGCCATTCTCCAGTTTTGGGATCCCATAATGGAGCTGAGGTTTCCCCCACAATATACGGTCCCCAATAACGTCGTGAGCCATCTTGAGCAAAAGCTACCAAAATATCCCCTTTTTCCAACTTTAAACTACCCTCTGGTAAGGACAAGATTAAACCTCCCTGACTACCTTCCTGGGGAGCAAAGTCCCAATGAGCAGGAATTATGCCTTTTTTTCCTGAAGGAGAGGATGGGGAATGTCGTAATAACAAGGCTAAACGAATTGGTTGATATGTCTTATTACTGATGCGTAAATTGCCAAATTTGTTCTTTTCCAGTGTCCGCTCACTAATTCTAATTGTTTTAGGTTCAACCTGCTGCAACTGGGGAGCTGGTGTAGCTGTATCATTTTCCAAAAGTGGTGATTTCTCTGGCGCTTGCGACATACTGTCGGAGGTTTGGGAATCAAAGGACACAGTCAGTCCTAAACATCCCCCCAATAGACCTAGCATCGCTAATGTAAAAGTTATAACTGTAAATTTAAGATGTCCTGGGGATTTGATAATCATAGTTTTCAGTAATAGTTTGCGAATAGCAGTTAGACATTAGATAATTAATTCTTGTCCCATTTCATTCATCCCCCAATCTATATGCAGAATACTCGTCTTAACAATTTGTTAGATACCATTGCCACAAATGTGGCACAATGGTTTATTAATCCTTGGCGACGATTATGTCTGTTGTTAATTAGTTGGCTATTTGGTTTTTTTTTGGGATCAGTAGTTTCCACCACCGCAGGACAACAAGCTAAACTCGATATATGGGCCGCCGCTGTTTTGGTTTTACTGACGGAAGTTGCCAGCAGATTGTTCTATAGTCGTGGGTTTTTTTCTCAGCGAGCCATTTGGGTCGAATCCCTCAATTGGCTCAAGATTGGTTTAATATATAGTCTGTTTTTAGAGGCCTTCAAATTGGGTTCCTAGGGTAGAAAGTTGTTTTGAGTAAGTTTGTGAGTATCAGTTATGAGCAACAGTTGGCTCAATCAGGTCTCACTGGCAAGTTTGCTTGCAGGTGAAAGTGTAGATTGGCAGGTTTTAGCAAGAGGAGGTAGGACATGGGAAGCTGGGGCAAAGCTATTTGGCATTACCCCTGAGGTTGTGGAAGAGAGATTATCTCTTCTTAGGTGTGTTTTTCCGGATTTTAAGCAACTGTGCGAAAATAACCTGCAAATACCCACCGAAACCATGTTACAGGCATTATGGGACTTATGGCTACCCCTGGGGGTAAAAATTGCCTCAAGCAGAAAAAGTTTAGGGAGGGCTATGATTGAGGGGATTTTAGGTCCCCAAGGCACAGGTAAAACCACAATGTGCCAGATCCTCAACCTGGTTCTCCGACACTTGGGATACTCTAGTTTAAGTCTATCATTGGATGATTTATATAAAACTCACAGCGATCGCCTGAAGTTAAGACAGCAGGATCCCCGATTGATTTGGAGAGGTCCACCAGGAACCCACGATATTCACCTAGGTTTAAGCCTACTAGATCAGATTCTCCAGGACAAATTCCCTGTGACAGTTCCCCGCTTTGATAAATCCGCTCTTTCTGGGGCGGGCGATCGCACTACCCCAGAAATAATAGATAGGGTTGATATAGTGTTATTTGAAGGTTGGTTTGTGGGAGTGTTACCCATTGATCCGGAAACATTTACTAATGCACCAGCACCGATTATCACCCCAGAAGATCAGGCTTTTGCCCGTCATATGAACCAGCAGTTAGCAGCTTATGTACCTCTGTGGCAAAAAATAGATAGTTTAATAATACTTAAACCAACTGATTACAGATTTTCTTTAAAGTGGCGTAAAGAAGCAGAACATAAAATGATTGCTGCGGGTTTTTCAGGTATGAACGATGGACAAATAGAAGAATTTGTCAAGTATTTTTGGCGATCATTACATCCAGAATTATTTATCGAACCCTTAATAAAATCATCTCCAAAATCATTGCCAGTAGATTTGGTAATAGAAGTTAAGGAGGATCATTCATTAAGTTACGGTGGAGGAGTCACGGGTCAATAAACCATCTTCCATTTCCAGAATACGATCGGCTATATCGAGGATGCGATTATCATGGGTAACCAATAGAATAGCAGTACCTTGTTCCTTAGCCAAGCGCTGCATAATTTCCACCACATCACGTCCGGACTGTTTATCTAAAGCTGCTGTAGGTTCATCAGCCAAAACGAGGGGGGGATGATTAACTAAAGCACGAGCGATAGCAATTCTTTGTTTTTGCCCCCCCGATAAATTATCGGGATAATAGTTAATTCGTGAACCCAAACCAACTGCTTCCAGCATGGTAGTTGATTTTTTCATAGCCTGGAGTGGAGAAATATTCTCATTTAATTCCACTGCCATTTGCACATTTTGTCTAGCGGTTAAGAAACCCAATAAATTGTGTGCTTGAAAAATGTATCCGATATTGCGTCTAATTTGTACCAATTGACCTTGACGAGCTGCAAATAATTCCTTGCCCAAAAACTTGAGACTACCCTCTTGCACCGAGCGTAAACCACCAATGAGACTTAATAAAGTAGTTTTACCTGAACCTGATGGACCGGTCATAATAACAATTTCTCCCGGATATACATCCAGATTGATATCAAAGAGAATTTGCTTTTTGAGGACTCCCTTACCATAGTAGTGGTTAAGATTTTTAACAGAGATTACTGGTTTCTTATAGTTCATATATGACTCCTAATATTAAGAATAATGCGTGATGTTGTGGAGAGTTTTTAAAAAATATCTGCTGGATCAGCCGAGCGTAGCTTTCTAATAGCAATAGCTCCGGAGATAAAACACATAAGAATAGTTAATATCAATACCATTATTGCTCGATCATAGCTCATCATTACTGGTAAAAGTGTGGCATCTCTAGCGACCTGGTAAAGGAATAGAACGCAAAAAAAGCCAGGGACATAGCCTAAAATTGCCAACATGAAAGCCTCTTGTAAAATCACACTTAATAGATAGTTTTGAGTGTAACCGATAGCTTTAAGAGTGGCATATTCCGATAGGTGGTCTGTTACCTCCGTATAAAGAATTTGATAAACAATCACAGTTCCCACAATAAACCCCATGATTGTCCCCAAAGTAAAAATAAACCCGATAGCAGTACTAGTTGCCCAATAGTTTCTTTCAAAATCTATAAATTCCTGCTTAGTTAAAACATTCACATCTGGTGGTAAATAGCCTCGCAAATAGGTAGCAACTTGATTAACATCTGCTCCTGGTTTAATGCGGACTAACCCAATATCAATTAATCCCAGTTGACGATTACGAAATATCCTCAAGAAATTCACATCACTAGTAATTAAATTACCATCTGCTCCAAAAGATGCGCCCAAAGTAAATAATCCCACTACTTGAACCCGTCGTCTTTTAATCTCTGCTGTAACAGTTTTACCCCGGTCAAAATCACTAGCAATTGGACCATATTCCACTCTGGAAGAACGGTCAAATAATACCACATCAGGAAGTTTTAATTTATTAATATTGTTGGAGACTCCTGGTAAATCAAAAACATTATATTCTGGATTAAATGCGAAAGTCAGAATACTGCGGGAACGACCAGTAACCGGATTTTTCCAGCTAGTATAATCCAAATAGATAGGATGAACAGAGGAGACGTTGGGTGCATCTAAAGCCTTATATAATCGCCGTGAAGAAAAAGGTTTCATGGCTAACACAGCATTAGATTGATTATTAATAATTACAATATCGCCCTTTAAACTGCTGTGCATTCTCACATTACTATAATATAATGCATCTCGAAAACCTAACTGCATAAACATCAAAATATCAGCAAAAGCAATACCTGATAAAGCCACAGCTAGGCGAGTTTTTTCTCTTGTTAGTTGTAGCCAAGATAGAGGTATTTTCTGTAACATTGTGAAAAATGATGAAGTGATTGGTAGAATGACGACTCTATTTTTTTCGACCGAATTGATCCGTATTAATTTCCACCATTACCTTGGCGTTAGTTAACCCAGAGACTCGTTGACTATCCTGGGGAGAAAGAGAAATTTTCACTTCCACCACCCTAGCATCAATATCCGCTGCTGGATCTGTATTTAGCACATCCTTTTTACCGATTTTTCTGCCAATTTCCGTGATGTTTCCTGGGATTTGTCCACTAAATGCACCATTGTCACTAGTGACAGTAACCAGCTGTCCCATACTAACCCTACCTATACTATCCTCCGGAATTTCAGCCACCACAAACATTTGATCAGTTTGTCCGATTTCCGCAATCCCATTAGGATTCATCACTTCTCCTGATTTGGTATGGATCTTGAGAATTTCACCCCTAGTTGGTGCTTTAACATAACTCAGTTGTAAATCTGATTGTGCTTTTTTAATTAATGCAATGGCACTACTAACTTGAGCTCGTGCGATTTGTAAATCCATAGGACTAACATCTAGTAGTTTGTTCAGTCTGGATCTTTCTTCGTCAATTTGTCTTTGTAATGTGGCCAAGGTTTGATTACGGGTAGCAATGGCTTCCAATAATTGCTGTTGTAAAGTAGCAATAGTTTTCATTTGGTTAGCTCTAGCTTCAGATATTTGCTGCTGTAATGTTGCTATTCCCTGTTTTAAACTAGCTTGACTCTCCCGTAACTGCTGGGTAGTAGTTATAGCATTTACACTTCTTCTATCCCTTTCTTGTTGAGAAATGGCACCTTGTCTATATAAGAAATCATAGCGTCTAGCATCAACTTGAGCATTACGCTGCTCTGCACGCACACGTTCAACAGAAGCTCTCAGTATATCCCTTTGTCCAATCAATTCTGCTTCTAATCTTTTAACTGTTGCAGATTGGACAAGTTTTTGCCCACTCAATTCAGCAGCAATTCGAGCAATGGTAGCTTGTTGGGTTTTTTCTTCTCCCTGTAATTGTGCTTGCAACCTATAAATCACCGCGTTCTGGGTTTGAATATCTCTTGGTGAGGAGGATTTGACTTGCGCTAAATTAGCGCGAGACTCCTGTAATTTGGCTCTTGCTTCTTCCACAGCGGCCATGTTGGAATCTCGACTATCTAAAATTGCAATTATCTGTCCTTTTTGTACTTTTTCTCCCTCTTTTACCAACAGTTCCTGAACTCGGGAACCTGCAGAAAGTCCTGAGTTGGGTGCAGCTATTTTGATTACTTCTCCCCGTGGTTCTAGTCTACCTACAGCAGTAATTGTATTGGGTGTTTGGGAGATAGATGTGGGAGATGCTAGTTTTTTTAATTGTTCGATTCTTGCTGTTGCTAAGAATCCAGCTGCAATAGCTACTGGCATTGCCAGAGCAATTTTTAACCAAATTGGTGATTCCAGAATTTGTTCTGTTAACTTTGGCTTTTCGCTCACTCTTGACATGCTATCTTGCCTTTTTGTTTAAGTTATGATTTGTGCAAATAAGAGTGGACTAAATTCTCAAATGTAGATTTATGACAAATCTTCCGAAAGTTGCCTTTAACTGTGCCATATTTTTTTCACAAAATAAAAACCATTTGTCAAACTAATAACACAATGTATTTAAAAACTGTTCGTTCAATAACTTAAACTTTTTTCACGCCATTTTTTACTCCTTATGGTTCTGGACTCCATCAAATAAAGGTTAAATAAATTATTTAAATAAAGTCTACATTTTTTATTTATTTAAAAACGTAATCTGGCTTACAATTGCCATATCAACAATAACTGGTTTGAACAATGACTAAAACCCATTCCATTCCACGTTTAGCAATCACTCAGGGCGATCCAGCTGGTATCGGTTCCGAGGTGATTTTAAAATCTCTGGCCAATCCCCAACTCCATAAAAACTGTCATTTAGTAGTGGTTGGCAATCGTGATTTACTGACCAGGACCTATGAAAATTTAACCTCTGTCACAGAAAAGACTGACCCACTTTTACCCCATCCCCGTCAATTGGATATTATTAATGTGGATCTACCCAGTCTCACAGACATTATCCCCGGAGTGGGTAATCAAGCTAGTGGTGCAGCTAGTTTTGCTTATATGGAACGGGCGATCGCTCAAACTTTAGCAGGTGAATTTGATGGGATTGTTACCGCTCCCATTGCTAAATCCGCTTGGAAAGCTGCTGGGCACGATTATCCCGGACAAACCGAACTTCTGGCTCAAAGATCAGGTATAGACCGTTTTGGCATGCTATTTGTCGGGCGATCGCCCTTTACTGGTTGGACTTTAAGAACATTATTAGCTACCACCCACATTCCCATAAATCAAGTATGTCAAACCCTAACAGGAGAGTTATTAACGGGAAAGTTAGATTTATTAGAGGAATGTTTAGCAAGAGACTTTGGGATTAAAACAGCCAAAATAGTGATTGCGGGTTTAAATCCCCACAGTGGAGAGATGGGACAGTTAGGGACAGAAGAAATAGATTGGTTGATTCCCTGGTTACAAAGAGAAAGGGAAAAACGACCACATTTGCAACTGGAAGGACCAATACCACCGGACACAATGTGGGTAAAACCCGGTCAGGCCTGGTACGGTCATTCTTTAGTTACAAATCCTGCTGATGGCTACTTAGCTCTTTATCACGATCAGGGTTTAATTCCAGTTAAATTAATGGCTTTTGACCGAGCTGTTAATACCACTATCGGGTTACCATTTGTCAGAACTTCACCAGATCACGGAACCGCTTTTGATATTGTTGGTAAAGGTATTGCTGATGGAACCAGTATGCAAGCAGCTATAGAACTAGCTATAGATTTAGTCAATCAGAGACTGGCATCGTCAAGGCAAATCGAATAATACAGTGGTCATGTAGTTTTCTGCCCACTGTTCACCAAATGCTTTTTCTAAGACCCGACGGGTCTTATCATTTTTTTGTTGTTTTGTACAATAGTTATGTTGTCCCGCAATAATTGAGGGAATCTTTTCCGGTGGAACAGGAACGGAGATAATTGCTTGACTGCAATGGATTTTTAAAAACTCTCTCACTCTATTTAAAAACAACAATTCTTCCTCTAAAGAGCTAGGACGAATAAACAGACAGAAATCTGAAAATATATTTCCCCATTCAGGTAAATCCCGGGGTTGAGAAAAATTAACTGCGGTTAAATTGCCTAACTGATGATGATAATTTTCTGGTAGGGTTCTCTCTAAATTTACAGGAGAAAGATCTGCTATAGCTGCACTAATTTGACCTCTACCCCCCACCAAATCACAACCAAACATGGGTATATCATACTCCTGGTGAGGGAACATCACACAGTGTAAGATATCTAAGATATTGCCAACTCTCGCTAGTTCTAAGTGCATTTTGCGGAAGTGAACAGTCTGATAACAGCGATTTTCAATTACCAGTTTTTCTCCTTCCAATCTACCTTCCACATACCCCAAATCCTCAGGTAACTCATAGGGCGATAACTGGAGGTATTCATGCCAAACTTCTTCGATTGTATTAGCTAGTTGCTGAATTAAAGGATGTTGTTTTTCCCGTAGAGAAGGTTGAGAGGACATATTGTTGTGTATCTTGTTTTTATTAGTATATCCTATTGCCAAAAATCTGTTACCTCATAACCCAGTTCCCCTAACATTTGCCTTAGTAAGGGTAAACTTAGTCCAATTACATTACTATGGCAACCCATAATTTTTTCCACAAATAAACTGCCAAAACCTTCCAAAGCAAAAGCACCTGCACATTTTAGTGGCTCACCGGTTCTCACATAGTTGATAATAGCATGGTCACTCATTTTGGCAAAATAAACTCTAGTTATTTGACACTTAATAATGGTCTTTTTCTGTAGGTTATCTATTAAGACGTGACCCGTATACAAATCACCCCAATTCCCCTGCATTAAGCGCCAACGACATATAGCTACCTCTACATTTTCTGGTTTACCGTAAATCTGATTATCCATAGCTAATACGGAATCGCAACCCATGATCAAAGCAGAAGGAAAACGGGGGGAAACAGTTTCAGCTTTACATTGGGCCAGGGTATTAACTAATTCCTGTGGGTTACTCAGTTGTACTTGTGATTCATCAAAATCACTGGGATAAATAATTGGTTTAATCCCCACGGTTTGTAGTAAGCGATCACGAGCAGGAGAAGCAGACGCAAGCACAAATTCAGGAATGTTCATGATTTATTAAGTTGAATACTTCACCAGTTAATTTCAGGAGTTGTGTTCTTTTTGGGACAAAACTCCTGACGGAGTAAATTTGCTAACCCACTAATACACCTGAAAAGAACTGACAACCTCATCAATGGTCCGTTGCAATTTTCGCCAACGTCTTTCCGGTACGGAAGCATTAAATGTAAACAGTTTGCCACGGCTAACCGCAACACTGGCTACATTGTGTCTTGATTGACCATTACTTAGCTTAACAGCATACTCTAGAAAATAGTAATTATTACCATTAATTTCCTTTTGTGCCACATTGACTAATTCTGCTGAACGTCCAGAACCTTCGGGAGCAAGAGCAGATTTGCCCAGTTTATATCCTACTTCTGTTGGGGTTCCCAGTTCTGTTAAGCTCTTACCTTGGGGAACGGGACTAATGACCACGGATACATTTTCAGAAACTTCTATTAAATCATGAAATACTACATCAGGACCGTTAGCAACTTTAACTTGTAACCAACCATTAGGATAAGAAAATTGATAACCATCCTCTGTGTCCACAAAACTCCTAAATCCAGCAGCTATAGCCATATCAGGGTAAATAGTGGTGCTGATAGCACTGAAAGTAATAGCCAAAGTAACAACCAGGATGAATTTAATTTTTTTCCACATTTTTGTATGGTAAATAACTGGGACAACCAAATTGTACAACTGTATGGGTCACCCGGGATTCGAACCCGGAACTAATCGGTTAAAAGCCGAGTACTCTACCGTTGAGTTAGTGACCCTTTCGTTTTTTGCAACTTTTTCAATATACCAACCTCTCATCACTCTGTCAAGGACTTGTTAGAAAAAATTTGCGGTCAGTTTTACAGAGGTGGTTTTACTGGTGTGGGGAGCCAAAAGGGTAAGATTTTCCCCGGTGTTGAGGGAGTTACGTCCAGCAGTCCAGGGCTCTAGACAATAAAAGTCTTTGCCCCGCACGGTCCAAAAGACCAGCACCACATAGTTAGAATCATAATCGAGGATTAATTCTAGTTTACGCTCCTGATCTGTGACCTTGGCAGATTGACTGCGTAAATCCCCAAAGGCAAAATCTAGCTCCTCTTGTTCAAGGTCAAATTTGCCTGCAAAGGAGTAAATTTGCTTGGTTTTTTGATCCAGATACTGTCCAGAGGGAATGTCAAAATCTAGCATAGATTTATTTCCACACTGAAAGTAAGGATGAAATCCGGTTGAAAAAGGCATAGTCTCATCTGAGAGATTATGATAAACCTGATCAATAGTTAAAGAATTACCCCTTAACGTGTAAGTAAAAGTTAATTGAAAGTCAAAGGGGTAGACGGTGCGGGTTGCATAGCTACTGTTTAGGACTAAACTAAGACTTGCTCCATTTTCTGTAGCATTACTGGTTACTTCCCAGGGTAATTCTCGAGCGAAACCATGTTGCTTGAGTGTATATTGTTTCCCGTTGTGGTTGTAGGTGTTATCGGGTAGATTACCACAAATGGGAAATAAAATTGGTAACCCACCTCGCACGCTGAGGTCAGGATGGGTAAATCTTTCTTTGTCCAAATAGAAAATTTCATGATCCTTTAATGACCATTGGGTGACAATACCACCCCTTTCTGGGACTACTTCCAGACGGGAATCAGCATCGCTGTCCCAAAGGGAATAGGTCTTGTACTGTTGTTGTGTTTCGCTGATTGTAAATCCCATAATTGAGTGGTTGAAAGACTGCCATGATTATAGCAATTATGGCAACTTGATGATATGTGGAAATTCTACTTTTTCTCTTGTGATTTAAACCACTTAGTTACACCCTCCGCTAGGGTTTTCGCCATCTTTTTCTGTGTTTGAGGGTTGACTATCTCCTCAAAGTCTTGAGGGTTGCTCATAAAACCTAATTCCAATAAAACCGCCGGTGCATGACTAGGACGAGTTAAAGCTAAATTATTCCAAAATACTCCATAGGATGGTTGATTGATTTTTTTAACAACATAATTATGCAAAAACACTGCTAAACTGTGCGATTGGGGGTGATACCAAAAGCTGCCAAAACCTCTAGTGTTTTCTGCATCACCATTATCAGGTAAAGAATTATAGTGAATGGAGAGGGCGATCGCTGGTTCTTCCCTACTGATGATCTCTTGTCTTTCTACTAAAGATACTTCCTGATCATCTTCTCTGGTCATAACTACAACAGCACCGCGCTTGACCAATTCATCTCGCAGTAGTTTAGAGACTACTAGGTTGGCATCTTTTTCCGCATATCCTGTGGGACCAATAGCACCGGACTCTTTACCACCGTGACCAGGATCTAGTACTATTTTCGTACCTAACAATGGCAACCGTCTTGCTAAAGCAATAGTTGGTTGGTGACGTAAAGTTAAAACTAAAGTACTATTCTCATATCTTAACTTATATCCCCACTGTTGCAACTTTTTAAGGTTAAAAGTGTAATTTACCTGATCCGGCGCGACCTGTTGCCAATCCAGACGAGAAATTAAAGGATCATCGTCTAGTCGAATAGTATCAGTCTGAGCAGTAGTGTTGTAAAGAGTAAGAGTAAAAGTGCGATCGCCTTGTTGAACTTTCAGGGGTACAGGTACTTGTAGGGGAAATCGTATCTCGGTCATTTTGGGCAATTGACTATATCCCACACTGCGAATAATAGTTTTTGGCGGTGCTGCTCCGGGTATAATTTGGATTTCCTTCCTATTAACCCAAACTCCATAATCTAATCTTAACCAGTCACCTTCCTGACCTGTAATCATTACTCTTGTCCCCTTGGGTAAGGGAGTCATTCGAGAATAATCCGTCCCCGGACCCGTGCGAGTTACGCATGATTCTGATGTGACTTCTGCAACAGATAACTGGGCAGGATGAAGAATCTGAATTTTGCCGGGAGCAGTTTGAGATATGGTTTGATTATTTAAGGTCAAACTAAATTGGGGTTGTCCTAAATCAGCAACACTGGTGACTGTTGTACAACCCTGGTATTTGTTAGGAATATAGCTAGTGGGTTGGTTTCTTCCGGTTAGCACGCTGGAATTGGCGGGTAAATTGGCCTGTAAAGGTTGTGGTGCCAAAGAAATCATCTGCTCTCCTAACTTGACAAACACAGTAGCTTGAGGAGGTGCAATGGCGCTAAAACAAATTAGTTCTCCTGGGAGTCTAGCTAGGTCAACTCCAGGTTGGAGAGAATCCCGAGCGAAACCTAAACCTTTTGGTAGTTCTGGTTGGGTAGAGACCCTGGTCACCCTAATCTCCTGTTCCTGATTTTGGTAACGGATTTTGAACAGGTTTTCTCCTAATTGCAAGGGGAAGCTGGGAGAAAAATGACCAGATTGACTGCGTTTAACCTTCCGACCATTAATTACTACCTCCCCAAGGGGGGGTGCTGTACCGATAAAAAATATTTTTTCTGTACTGGTTTGGTGATTTTTGGGTGGAAAAACTACTAAAAGTGAGTTCTGAGCTACGGTAGCAGAGGAGGTAAGCAAACAACCGAATATTATTATTCCTATGACCTTTTTCACGGCAAACACACAAGATTTATTGAAAATACTATGACTAAGTTTATCTTTGTAACTGGGGGCGTTGTTTCCAGTATTGGTAAGGGAATTGTAGCAGCAAGTTTGGGAAGATTGTTGAAATCTCGAGATTATTCCGTCTCTATTCTCAAACTTGACCCCTACATTAATGTGGATCCAGGAACAATGAGCCCATTTCAACACGGGGAGGTCTTTGTGACTCAAGATGGTGCTGAAACGGATTTAGACCTGGGCCATTATGAACGATTTACGGATACTTCTATGTCTCGCCTAAACAGTGTTACTACTGGTTTGATTTATCAGTCTGTAATTAATAAGGAACGGCGTGGAGACTATAATGGTGGCACTGTTCAGGTAATTCCCCATATTACTAATGAAATCAAAGAACGGGTCATTAGAGTTGCTAAAGAAACAAATCCTGCAGCGGTAATTACTGAAATTGGTGGCACGGTGGGTGATATTGAGTCCCTACCGTTTTTAGAAGCTATCCGCCAACTACGCAAAGAAGTGGGCAAGCAAAATGTTCTGTACATGCACGTGACACTTTTGCCATGGATTGCTTCAGCAGGAGAAATGAAAACCAAACCCACCCAACATTCTGTTAAGGAATTACGATCTATTGGTATTCAACCAGATATTTTAGTTTGTAGATGCGATCGCCCAATTCCGGTGGGTTTAAAACAAAAACTCTCAGAGTTTTGTGATGTTCCTGTGGAGTGTGTAATTACCTGTCAAGATGCTAGTAGTATTTATGAAGTTCCCCTAATTTTAGAAAAAGAAGGACTAGCTCAACAAACCCTAGACCTATTACAAATGGAACAGCGAGAACCGGATTTAACCCACTGGGAAACCATGGTAGAGCGTATGTCTCATCCCCAATCTCCTGTAGAAATTGCCATAGTTGGTAAATACGTACGTTTAGGAGATGCTTATCTATCTGTAGTAGAATCCCTTCGTCATGCAGCGATCGCCACTTATGGGGATTTACGTTTAAGATGGGTCAATTCGGAAATACTAGAAGTAGAACCACCAGATAATTATCTTTTGGGAGTAGATGGTATAATTGTCCCTGGGGGTTTTGGCATTCGGGGTGTGGATGGCAAAATTAGTGCCATTGAATATGCTAGAAACCAACAAATTCCGTTTTTAGGATTATGTTTGGGTATGCAGTGTTCAATAATTGAATGGGCACGGAATGTAGAGGGTTTAGTAGGTGCCAATAGTGCTGAGTTTGATCCTCAAACTGATTATCCAGTAATTAATCTTTTACCGGAGCAACAAGACGTAATCGATCTAGGTGGTACTATGAGATTAGGACTATATCCCTGTCATGTCCAGCCAAATACCCTAGCTTTTGATTTATATCAAGAGGAGGTGATTTATGAACGCCATCGTCATCGCTATGAGTTCAACAACCTTTATCGTAATCACCTGTTGAATTCCGGTTATGTCATTAGTGGTACTTCCCCCGATGGACGTCTGGTAGAAATTGTGGAATATCCCAAACATCCATTTTTCATTGCTTGTCAGTTCCATCCGGAATTTCAATCTCGTCCTAGTCACCCCCACCCCCTGTTTAAAGGTTTTATGGAAGCTGCTATTTCCCATACTCATCAGGGAAGTGCCCCCTACGGGTTTCCTCAGTTCCCTAGAGTATGATCAGCATTAAGCTTCTCCGGTCTAAAGACACGGAGATTTCTGAAGAGTCCATAAACGAACTTTCTGAGGCTGGCTTAAACAGCCTCTACTGATTCCGCTAAGATCAATTCCTAGCATCACCGCTACTTTTTTCAAAATATTAGCAGCACCATTACAGTCCGCATTAATTTTGAACCCATCAGAAGTTTCATATACTCCACGACTAACTCGTTTCCCGCTTGCTTTCCACCCTTCGGGTTTTTCACCGAATTTAGGTATGACGTACTCCAATATCGCTGTTATTGATTTATCGGACTTGATAAGAACTTGTTGGCATCCGTACATTGTTCGACCTTCAATGTTTGTTGATTTCAAAAGTATAGTTGAGATATGATTTACTTGTCAATAGCAGCCACGAAACAATATGAAGACAACACTGGAATACAGAATAGGAAATCACTCAAAAGGTAATGCAGTAGTGCATCTTGTATGGATAACTAAACGCCGAAAAAAGGTATTATCTGGAGAGATAGCTAAATGCCTTAGACAGATAATTTACGAACTAGCCAAAGAAAAAGACTGGGATATCCTCTCTCTTGAGGTTGCTCCAGACCATGTTCATTTATTTGTAGAACATCAACCAGATGTTGCTATAAATCAAGTGGTTAAAGCTTTTAAAGGACGGTCATCTAGCTTGTTAAGACGAAAATTTCCTGAATTACTTAAACTTCCTAGCCTATGGACTAATAGTTATTTTTATTCCACTGCTGGACAGGTTTCAGCAGATGTTATTAAAAGGTATATTGAAGATCCGCATCACGGTCAAATATCAAGGCGAATAAATTCGCCGTTGGCACTTCCTGTCTAAAGCCAAGTGGCTTCCGTGCCGGCGATTTTCTTGTGATCAGTAGTTTGTTAAACTGCCAAAAAGCTTTGAATTACATCCTGGCTCAATTCATTGGTAGGTCCAGAAGCTACAATTCCACCTTTTTGCATAGCATAATAGTAATGAGCTTGACGAACAAAATGTAAGTGCTGTTCCACCAACAAAACAGAAACTCCCCTAGTTTCCACAATCCGACGCACTGCGGACTCAATTTCCAATACTATAGAGGGTTGAATACCCTCCGTTGGTTCATCTAAGAGCAGTAATTGGGGATCCCCCATGAGAGCGCGAGCGATCGCTAATTGTTGTTGTTGTCCACCACTTAAATCACCACCTTGACGATGAAGCATGGTTGCTAGAACGGGAAACAAGCTGAAAATCTCGTCGGGGATCTCCAGTTTTTTTGGTCTTTTTCTCCTAGCTTCCAAACCGAGTAAAAGATTTTCCTTTACTGTGAGTCGGGGAATAATTTCCCTACCCTGGGGAACATAACCAATACCCATTTTTGCCCGTTGATCTGGTGACTGATTGTTAATGATATTACCAGCAAAGTGGATCTGACCATCTCTAGGATTTAGTAATCCCATAATGGTTTTCAGTAAGGTGGTTTTACCCACACCATTACGTCCAATAATGCAAACCATTTCTCCTGAAGCAATTTTTAAATCAACATTGCGCAAAATATAACTTTCACCGTAATAAACATTGAGATTGGAGATTTGTAACATAAATCCTCTATTCCTGTTGCTGTCCCAAATATACTTCAATGACACGGGGGTCATTTTGCACTTGTTTGAAATCACCTTCACATAATACGGAACCTTCATGTAATACAGTGACTTTGCGAGCAATTTGCCGTACGAACTCCATATCGTGCTCAATGACTAAAATAGAGTGATCCTGAGAAAGTGTTAACAATAATTCCCCAATATTGTAGGTTTCTTCATCTGTTAAACCTGCTACAGGTTCATCCACCAATAATAAATCAGGGGATTGAGCAACTAACATGCCAATTTCCAATCTTTGTTTTTCACCGTGGGAAAGCAATCCAGCAGGAATATCAGCTTTAGAAGTTAACCCGATAGTTACCAATAACTCTTTAATAGTTTGTTGTTCACGAAAATGAGGACTGCCAAATAGGGTAAAAAAAACGCTTTTCTGTCTATTGCTAGTGAGTTCTAGATTTTCCCGAGGAGTGAGATTTAAGTAAATTCTGGGCGTTTGGAACTTGCGTCCAATTCCTAAGCGAGCAATTTCATGTTCACTCAAATTACGTAGATTTCTACCCTTAAATAAAACTCGACCCTGGGTTGGTTTAACCTTACCAGTAATCACATCGAGAAAAGTGGTTTTACCCGCACCATTAGGACCAATCACCACTCGCAATTCCCCCTTTTCCATGGTGAAATTCAGGCGATTTATGGCCTTAAATCCATCAAAACTCACGGTTACATTTTCAGTTTCCAAGATTTTTGCGTTCATGTTCTACTTCTGCATCCTGTTCTAAACTTGGATATGTAATAACTTTGCTTGACCTATTCACAAAGGCTAGGGTTTGAGTTTTTAACCATCCCATCATTCCATCTGGGAGAACTGTAACTACCACCAAAAACAGCGCACCTTGAAAAAATAACCAGATTTCCGCAAATTGTTCACTTAAAAAGGTTCGTGCATAGTTAACTAGTAAAGTTCCTAAAATCGCACCAGTTAGGGTTCCTCTTCCCCCCACCGCTACCCAAATTACCATTTCAATGGAGAATCCAATATCCATCGCTCTCGGTGACACGGAACCACTTTGAATGGCGTAGAATGCTCCTGCTATCCCCGCGATCGCACCGGAAATTGCAAATACCAAAACTTTGTACTCTGTAGGATCATATCCACAAAATCTGACCCGGGTTTCATCATCTCTAATAGCTATTAACAACCTTCCAAATCTACCACTGGTTAACCAACGACATAAACCATAGGTAAATACTAAAAATAAGATCGTTAGGCTATACAAAACAAGTTGCATTCCTCTATCACTCAAGTTTACACCTAGCAGGGTTTTAAATGCTGTCAAACCATTGGTACCATTAAATAGCTTCTGTTGTCCATTGAAAAAGTTGAAAAATATGATCACCGCTGCTTGTGTCAGAATGGAAAAATACACACCCTTAATGCGATTCCGGAAGACTAAATAACCCAAAACCCCTGCTAATAAACCTGGAATCAAAATTACTGCAATTACAGCAAAACCAAAGGAGTAAAACGGATGCCAAAACCAAGGTAATTCTGTTACCCCATACAATCCCATAAAATCAGGTAATTCACCGGAGGGAACTTGCAGTTTTAAGTACATGGCTATGGCATAACCACCCAACCCAAAAAAAATGCCATGGCCCAAACTGAGCAACCCCGTGTAACCCCAAATCAAATCCAACCCCAAACCCACAATCGCTAGGGATAAAAATCGCCCTAGTAAATTTAAGCGAAATTCTGTCAAAACAAGTGGCATAATTACAAGCAGTAATAATGCGATCGCCATTACTACGGCAATTTCTACCAAAATGGACTTTTTAGCCTGATCTTTCATTTCTGACCCTGGTTAAACATCAATATTCCGACCTTTTTGAGGGAAAATTCCCGCTGGTTTCCACTGTAGAAAAACAATAATCAGTGCAAACACCATCACTTTTGCCATACTAGTGGTGGCAAAAAAATTGAAAAAATCCACCAAGGGTTGAACACCAGAAGACAAAAAGGCTAGAGTTCCCGATCCCACAATGAAGTTGGCAGTACCAATGACCAAAGCAGCTACAATTGTGCCTACTAAATTACCAACCCCTCCTACAACCACTACCATGAAGGTATCTATGATATAATTCTGTCCTGTATTCGGACCCACGGAACCCAGTAAGCTAATAGCACAACCAGCTATACCAGCTAATCCGGATCCTAGGGCAAAGGTAAGAGCATCCACTTTTTGTGTAGGTATACCTAAGCAAGAACTCATGGCGCGATTTTGCGTCACAGCTCTAATTCTTAAACCCCAAGGGGAGCGCTGTAAAAACAAGTAAATTGCTGCTACGCAAATTGCCGTTAAACCAATAATAAATAAGCGAGCAAAGGGTAACTGCACACCGGCCAAAGATATACCGGATTGTAACCAACTGGGAGCGGTCACATCAACATTTTGGGCCCCAAACCAGGGTTGAACCATGGAAGACTGTTGACTAAATAGCTGTCCCAGGGTTATGGCAATTCCTAGGGATAAAACCAAGATGATTCCCTTAACTCCGTAACCAAATCGGGGAAACCGCTGACGGGAATTTAAAATTCTTACCCCCCCAAAGAATAGTAGACAAAATGAGAGGATACCAATCACCAATACTGAATTTACACTGCGGACAAACTGCTGAAAAATTAAACTTACTCCCCAAGTAGCCAAAAGGGTTTCTAAGGGTCTACCATAAAGATGGGAGATTACCCCCCGCTCCAAGACTAAACCTACTAAAGCAGTGACCGAAAAGGCAATAATTAAAGCCAGGAATATATAACTATCAAACCAAATACCGCCTAACTGTTTACAACAAAGCTGTACTACAAAAGTGGTATAAGCTCCCAGCATCATCAATTCTCCATGGGCCATGTTAATCACGCCCATCAGTCCAAAGATAATGGAAAGTCCTAGCGCTGCAACTAATAGTACCGCCCCAATGCTAATTCCATTAAATAGTGCTTCTAAAAATCCTGTTAACACCAATTTATCCTCAAAAAATTCATGAGTCATTTTTAAAATGACACATGAAAACTTAATTAGGTCTGAGGCGAAATGCCTAGCTCCTATTTGTAACCATCAACCCTTCAGACTAGCTTTGCTTGTACTTGCCACCTTTGGCAGGATCTGACCAATCGCAGGCAAATCCCTTGGTCTCTTTCACATATTGATTCCAGGGAATAGGTTCTACCGGTGCAGGAGTAGCATAAATAATCTTAAACAAGCCATCATCTCTGACTTCACCAATACGCACAATCTTAGATATGTGATGGTTACCATTCATGGTCACTTTACCTTCGGGTGCATCTATGGTTTGACCATAAGCAGCTTGGCGAACTTTGGCTAAATCCGTACTTCCAGCTTTTTCTACCGCCTGTTTCCAAAGATAGACAGCAATGTAAGCAGCTTCCATAGGATCGTTAAGTACCCTATCTGCACCATATTCCTTCTTGAAAGCCTCTACAAACTTTTTGTTGGCTGGTGTATCTACAGTTTGGAAGTAATTCCAAGCTGCATAATGTCCTTTTAAGTATTCCACTCCAATGGCCTTAACCTCTTCTTCCGCAATACTCACGGACATAGATGGATACTTATCTGGGGTCAAACCCGCACCTTTTAGTTGTTTAAAGAATGCCACATTACTATCCCCATTTAAGGTATTATAAATTACTCCACCATTGGGTAGTGCCTGTTTGATTTTGGCAATGATAGGAGTAACTTCCACATTACCCAGGGGTAAATAATCTTCACCAACTGTTTTACCACCAAGCGCTTCTAATTGAGCTTTAATTATTGTGTTAGCAGTACGGGGAAAAACGTAGTCTGATCCAACTAGAAAGAATTCCTTACCCTTGTTTTTCAGCAACCAGTCCACAGAAGGTTCGATCTGTTGATTGGGAGCTGCTCCAGTATAAAAAATGTTTTTGGAACATTCCTGACCCTCATACTGCACGGGATACCACAGCATGTGATCTTTGTCTTCAAACACTGGCTTGACATTTTTACGACTAGCAGAGGTCCAACATCCAAACACTACAGCTACCTTATCTTGTTCAATTAGTTTGGTAGCTTTTTCCCTGAAAGTATCCCAGTTAGAAGCGCCATCTTCCGTAATAGCTTCAATCTGTTTACCTAATACTCCCCCCTGAGCATTAATTTCCTTAATCGCTAGGTTTTCCGCATCTACCACACTTTTTTCACTGATGGCCATTGTACCACTTAGAGAGTGTAAAATCCCTACCTTGATGGTGTTACCACCTGCGGGGGAATCAGCGGGTGTACTTGTTTGTGTATTATTAGCACAAGCTTTAAGCAATACGGAGCTACCAAGAGCAGCAGAACCGTAGATGAGGAATTTTCTCCGGTTAAATTGTGTAGTCATAACTATTGATAAATTTTGGGTTTAATCTTTAGACAACAGATATTAGTATGGAATTTTACGAGAAAAAAGTGTACAAATTTACAATTTATTAATTTTCTGGTAAAAAGTTAATCAGACTTTACTTACATACAATTATACGAAGCAAGAATATACGACTTTGGCTAGAAGTTGAAAAATATCAATCCCTTTAAAATTTCAGTTCATGGACTAGAGTTGATCAAGTCATGGATTCGCAATCCTAAGTGAGTTGGTAAACATCAGTTAAATCGGAGCAATTATCATGACTATAACTGGATTAGATACCTTTGATGCAACTTTACACAAAACAATTCCTTGGATTAATGATTTAGCAAAAGAGTTGGGTTGGGAAAATAAACACCAAGTTTTTCAAGGTTTACGAGCTACTTTACATGCTCTGCGCGATCGCCTGACAGTGGAGGAAGCTGCTCATTTGGGGGCCCAATTACCTATTCTTTTAGGTGGATTTTATTATGAAAATTGGCGACCTGGTGCAAAATTACCCAAGGATAGAACTAAGGATGCTTTTCTCCAGCACATTCGTGACTATTTCCGCAATGTTAATGCTGACATTGACCCAGAAGTTTTGGTGCGTGCTGTTTTTAAAATTATTGCCCAAAGGATCTCCCGTGGGGAAATTGAAGATGTGGTAAGAATACTACCCCCTTGCTTGCGAGAACTTTGGCCAGAAGCGGTACGAACTTAATTTTTGCCTTTATTTTTCACTTCTCCCTGGTGTTTGAACCTGGGGAGAAGTCAAGTAGATGTTTAGCAATTCTAAACATCTCCTTACCAGTATGCAAATAACGATCATCATAACTCAGGGGAAAATATGCCAATTCTTCTAATCCGTCACTAACCTGATTTAGAGCATAATAAAGATGAGCAGCAGATGTGGCTAAACTGGGAGGATTAGGTAAAGAACGAAAGGCGGTTTGGGCTTTTTTTAACTTGTCTCGACAAGTATCTAAATATGCTTGAAATTCATCTATTAATTGTTCGTCAAAGGGATCCGCTGCTAAATCTTCTAGTTGCTGCTCTAGGGAAGACACTATACTACAAAGCCAACGATTAATTGGTTGATAAACTAACTTTAACCACTCTTCTACCTTTTCGTCTGCTTCTTTTCCCCCTGGTTTTTTAGTTTGGCGTGGATTTTCCCTATTTCCAGTGCGTGGGTGTGATGTGTTCCCTATTTGTTCATCATATTTTACCCTCTGCTCAACATCACTTAAAACTTCATAAGCTGCATTAATCTTAATAATCTCTTCGTGGTCAGCAGTATCCTGATTACTATCAGGGTGGAACATCTTGACTAGTCGGCGATACGCTTTTTTTATTTCAGCAGCAGTCGCCTTATTGTTTATTTGTAGTGTTTGATAATGATTCGAATCATGCATGATTGAGCGATCTGGTGGCGGATTTTTTTGATCTGGTGGTAATTTGATTCCTTAGGGTATTTGCTATGGTTTTCTGATTTTGTGCCCCCTTCCCCTAACAATAGGTTAACTGATTTCCAAATCTTGGAATAGGGGTGTGCTTAGGTATCTTTCCCCAAAACTAGGTTGAATCATGACGATTAAACGCCCCTGATTTTCCGGACGTTGGGCCACACGAACTGCTGCACATAAAGCAGCTCCACTAGAAATTCCAGATAATAAACCCTCCTCCCTAGCTAACCTTCGACTAAAGGCGATCGCCTCTTCATCAGTTACAGCAATTACCTCATCAATTAATTCTACCTTTAATACTTGAGGAATAAAACCAGCTCCAATTCCCTGAATTTTATGGGGTCCAGGTTTACCACCAGATAATACTGGACTATTTGCTGGTTCCACAGCGATCGCCTGGAAACTGGGTTTTTTTGACTTAATGAACTCAGCGACACCAGTAATAGTACCTCCGGTTCCCACACCGGAGATAACCATATCAACCTGACCATCAGTATCTTGCCAGATTTCTTGAGCTGTTGTTTCCCAGTGTATTTTAGGATTAGAGGGGTTACGGAATTGCTGCAACATATATGAGTGTGTGGTTTTTTCCACAATTTCTTGGGCCTTACGAATAGCGCCACTCATTCCTTCAATACCTGGTGTGAGTTCCAACTGAGCGCCATAAGCCCTTAACATTGCCCGCCTTTCCGCACTCATGGTTTCTGGCATTGTTAAAATTAACTTATATCCTCTTGCGGAAGCTGCCATAGCTAAGGCGATACCCGTATTACCAGATGTTGGCTCCACCAATACTGTTTTACCAGGGGTAATTAAACCTTCTTTTTCCGCATCATTGATCATACTAACACCAATACGATCCTTGACGGATGCTGAGGGGTTCATACTTTCCAACTTAACCACAATTTGTGCATAACAACCTTCCGCTTGGGGAATATGGTTTAACTGCACTAAAGGAGTTCTACCAATTAGTTCCGTAATGTTTTTAGCAATCTGCATCATTTTCCTTCCTTTAAATCAAATATAGTACATGATATCTAACTGTCTTCTGAGGGTTCTTTTTTCACAAAGATCTTCCAGGGAGTATTTTTCCAGGACTAAATTGGCAGCTTGACGAGCTTCTTTCCAAATCTCATCAATAATCCCACTATCAGCAGTTTTGGGGGCAGTTTTCGGGTTGGTATTATCTTCTGCTATCTTGATATCTAAACCTTCTAAACATTCCAAAATATCAAGAAGAGTGATTTTTCGTGGTTCTCGCGCCAAGAGATAACCACCTTTAGACCCTCGTTGGCTTTTAATAATACCTCCGCGTCTCAAAGTAGCCAGTAACTGTTCTAAATACCGGTCTGGTATGTTTTGTTGGTTAGCGATTTGTCGAATTTGCATCGGTTCACCATTTTGGTAATGGGTGGCCATTTCTAATAACGCCAGAATTGCGTATTCAGATTTACAGGATAGTTCCACGGGATGAAATTTTTACAATAAAGGAACAAAACAAGAAAATTACTGAACTTTACACTTGCTTATTCTTATTGTACTCCACTTGTTCCATGGAGAATCGGGGAAATCTTACAAGTCAAGGTCATAAAAAAACCCGCCTGGGGACGGGTTCTAATCTTAATGCTAATAAATGATTTAGAAAGAAAACTTTGTTCTTAGCGTACCAATAAAAGTATCTGGTTGATTATCGTTTTGACCAATTGCAGGTAGCCAAACTAAACCAGGAGTAACGGAGATGTGGTCAGAAACCTGATACCTATAGAAACCTTCAATTTGGTAGGGAATATTCCGATTTCCTACACCACCATCATTACTAAAGGAGTAGGGTTGGGCTCCGCCAAAAATTCCCAAAACGTTCCCTTTTTTACCCATATCAGGTAGTGCTACACCCATGCCATAACTCCACGCTTCATAATCATCATTCACCCCAAAGCCAGTGATATCATGGTAGGAAATAAAACCAGTAATGGCTAATTTATTAGTGGGGTGGAAAGCTGCGGACAGTCCGTAGGAATTACTGGAGGAAGCGCTAATTTGGGAACCAGTTAGGGCACTGCGACCCAAACTATTGGCTTGAGGAGTACCCACCACTGCACCATTATCCCGTCCCGAGTCGAATAGGGTACTACCCACCCCATGATAACCATGTACGTAAGTAGCAGCCAAGGCTAAACGATTACTCAAGTTGAAGTTTAACTGACCCAGAGCTGCATAGTTACCATCAAACAAACCACCTCCACTAGCAGGGTTTTCCGCGCCAGAGGTTCTGTTTCCCGAGGCTAAGTATCCTATACTCACGGAGCTGGATTTAACCCCACTACCACCTTCACCCAGAGGTATATTTACCGCAACACCCGAACCACCTCCAATCCGATAAATGGGGTTTTCAGCCGTAAATGTACTTAGACTACCATCATCATTTTTATCAGAAAAATAGGGATTATTAACTCTTACATAATCACTATGTTGACCACCTGTAGCTGCTAGATAAATCCGCGCCCTACCTAAAGGTGTTTGATAGGTGAGTTGATCCAGTTCAACGTTATTACCTGGATTAGTTTTGCCAATTTCAAAGGTTTGTTTAGTTTCCCCCGTATTGCCAAATCCCTGGGCATTACCCGCAGTTAAACGGGTATCTAACACGTCTTTACCGGTAAAACTGCTTTGCAGGTTCAAACGGACTCGATTTTGCAAAACTGTCTCTCCAGGAACAGAATCATTTCCTGAAGAATCAGTGAGGACAAAAATTGCCTCACCTTTTAATTTAGTGGTGGTGGAGAATTGATTAGCTTCTAACTGCGCAGTACGCTCTTCCACAGTATCTACACGACTACGTAAAGTTGCTAGTTCAGCGGAGAACTCCTCTTGCAATCGCTGTATAGTAACTAAATCTTGTTTAGTCACCATATCTGCTGTTGCTGTAGCGATTAATTCATTTACTCTCCCTAAACAGGAATTTAATGCTGCAGCAAACTCATAACGGCTTAATGCCCTTTTACCACGAAAGGTACCATTTGGATAACCAGAAACACAACCATAACGTTCTACCAGGGACTGTAATGCTTGAAACGCCCAGTCTGTAGGTTGAACATCGGAAAATTGAGAAACAGGGGTAAATTGAGCTAGTTCTGAAGAAGATTGGGGAGCTTCTGTGGTAGAAGCGATCGCTGTTCCAGATGCTAACAGCGCTACTCCTAAAACCGCAGGACTAACTACCATGGATTTCCACACAAAATTATTAGACATTTCTACTATTCCTCACACCAAATACAAATCGGTTTACCCATGTAATCACATCTTGTGATGTATTTTGAAGTGGCAGATTTTGTGATCACCTGATTGACCAAGAAATGAAGCGCAGAAGCGTTAAGGCAATTTAACGCCTTTATTTTGGCACCGTGGGTTTTCACACTTGTAGAAGTGTATTTTCATTATATTTGAGCTAATGCTCCAGTTATATTAAATCTAGCACAGAATTGGAGTTTATTCTTTTGTTGGTTATTTATTAATATTTTGAGAATTTAGTAAAGTTAAGGTTCCCCTGGGGAGTTAATTTACCAATTATATAATCTGCTACCACAGTTTCACAGCATTTATCTTGCCAAAAAGTTAATGACTTATGGTGCATTTCTTGCATCAAATCTTGATTATCTAATAGCTCTTTTAAGACCTTGGGTAATTGTTGCCAATTTTTGATTTGAATTGTTGGCACTCCTTTTAAATACCAGCGGTCAGGTAATGCTTCGGTTACCAACACACAGCCATATTTCATACCCTCAAATAAACGGGTTGTTTCCCAGGATGTTCCCCTAGGGACAACACAGATTTTTGTATCCATCATCAGTTGACTATAACTCTGTTCATCTTGTATACTTCTCTGGTGGTAACCACCTGTCATGGATAATTCTATTTTCAGTTCAGGATGGTTATCTTGCAACTTTTTCAGGGTTGATAACATCAATTCTCGAGATAGGATTTTAGGGGTTCCTAACCAAAACTTGATTGAGGTTATTGGGTATTTTCTGTGCATTACACTCCCAGAAAAATAGGTGTCATAAATTCGCTCTTGAATATTTTTAATCGGCAAATATTCTGAGTTATTATACCCTAGGGGAACATCATAAATTGGCGGAATTTTTTCTTGACCTAATAACCGATGTTTACATTTATGCCAACAATAATTTATCCACCCGGGTATGCCAACAAATAGAATTCTTAAAAACTGAATTAATGTCAGTAAGTTCAAACGAGAAGGTTCTAAAAAAGGATTACACCCTAGAATAGTCTGGGTTCCTATACACTTAAATACCGCTCTGACTTTATGAGCATAGTTGGGTATACGATACCATTCATCTCCTAAAACAAAAACCACAACATTGCTTCCGTATGATGGTAGTTCGTCAATTTCACTCCAGGTGATATAAAAAATCAGACCACTGAGCAAACAACTTTCTTCTATCTTCTGAAATATTTGCCCAAAATAACCAGTTAGGGCAAATTCTATGGGTGGTTTAGCATCATATATATTCCATGGAATTGGACTTTCATGTTTACTAACATAAAGATAATACTGATTGTTATTCATAAGTGCTATCTTTTTCATGGATAAGTTTATTTGCCTGCCATATTCTAATTTTTTCTATGAAGATTTTCAATAGACAGGAAACTTATCATTTGCCATTATTAATTATTTATAATTTTATTTATAACCTTATTTATAGTTTTTAAAAATCAGAACACCCTTCAATCCGGTTTCTTTAAATCCCATGACTCTTACCCACCACCCAATGACGACGGAAAAACCTGGCTAAAGCTGACTCCTCTAATGTTAAACAAATGGGTCTACCGTGGGGACAGGTGCGGGGATTGCGAGTGCGTTGCCAAGCATATATCAATTGTTCCATTTCTACTAAGGTCATAGGTGTACCATTGCGAATCGCAGTTCGACAAGCAACTGCAACTTTGGCAGCTTCTAGGTTTCCCCCCAGGCTCAATTCTAACAATGCTTCTACACAGTCTTCCCTCTTTTTTAACATCTCTGGTACACTGCGCACTGCCCACAGGTTTTCTCCAAAACATTCAATATCTAAATTAATTCTTTCTAGTTGTTTGACCTGTTCGGTGGATAATTGATAAAGCACAATGGGAGATTCTACAGGTACAATTTGCCATTGATCACAAAGTCTTTCGTATATCACTCTTTCATGGGCTATATGTTGCTCTATTAACCACATACCTTCTGAATATTCGGCAACAATATAGGTGTTACTTGCTTGACCAATTACTTTTAAGTCTATTAAATTTGATCCTTTGTTCTCTTCTGGGTTGGAATGGGAAAAATTATAATCACCCTTGGTTTCAGCCAATTTGAATAAATTGGTTATCCTACCTGTCTGCACCGACTCTTTGATAGTAGAACTAGCAATGCTAAATGCTTGATCAATACTCTCGGTAACTTTTTGTTGCCAATAAGTCATTTTGTTCAGGTAAATTTCGTTTTTGGCAGGGTTGCGATTCCAGTTAATTTGATCCGGTTGGATAGTCAAATGTACAAAACAAACTGGATAGCGATCGCGTGGTAGGGTTTTATAAAATGCTCCAAAAACCGCCTCTTCTAGCTCTGGTGACTTGACTATTCTACCATTAATGGCTATTTTCACCCAGTCAGGTTTGTGTCGATGACACCGATCGGGTAAGCCCACTACTAAGTTAATTGTCGAGTCTAATTCTGGTATTGTTAAATTTATTCCTTTTAGATCACCTGGCTTAACTTGATTGAGAATTTGCGGGATTATTCTTTCCACAGCAGGTGCTGGGTAAATTGTAAACCATTCCGTTTTATCTTGCCATACCTGATAGGTTACCTGGGGATGACACAAAGCAATTTGCTGGATTGTTGCTTGGACTTTTTTTAACTGCTGATTTTTATTTGGTAATCCTTGTCGACGTTCAGCATAGTTACCAAACAAATTATCCACCGTTACTACAGTACCAGGTGCGATCGCCACTACTTCCGTTTTAGTCACATTGCCATTTTTATTGTAAACCACCCGCCATCCTTGGTTTTCTCCTGCACAGCGACTGAAAATTTCCAGTTCCCCCAAGGTAGTTAAGCTATGTAGTGCTTGACCACGAAACCCCAAAGTTTTAATTTTCCATAAATCAGCAGCATGGTGAATTTTGCTTGTACTATGGGCGATCGCAGCTTGTTCTAAATCCTCCAGACTCATTCCCAAACCATTATCTGTGACGCGTACTCGCCATTGTTCTGGATACAGGGAAATAACTATGCGTGTTGCACCTGCATCCAGGGAATTCTCCACCAACTCCCTAACGACAGCACTTAGACTATCAATTACTTCTCCCGCTGTGATTAAATAAACTACTTCCGTTGGCAAAGATTGAATCATAGATAGTGTAACTGACAATTAGAGGAATTTCAATTAATAGCAAAAAAAACAGAACTAGAAAATTATTTCTGATAGATTGCGTTTAAAGTTATAAGCAAAGCCAGCTTATGAGTAATTTAACTGCTGAAGCTAGTGAATTGATAGCCCGTTTGCGATGGGGACAGCCCGCATTAACAATTGTTGACCTGCGCGATCGCCCCACCTATAATCATCATCGAATAACCGGAGCGATTTCCATCCCTTTGGGAAATTTAGCCGAACGTGCTAAATCCAGTATACATCAAGACCGTCAAATTTACGTTTACGGTGAAAATGATATGCACGCCACCCAAGGAGCTAATATTTTGGAGTCAGCTGGATTTAGGAATGTAGGGATTATTTCCGGGGGTTTACCAGCTTGGAAAACATTTGGTGGACCCACGGAAGGATTCAAACCGTAGGAGGAGACAGGGAATGAATTCCCTGTCTCCAGGTTGCGAGTGCTGCGCAATCGCTCGATTTACTTGTAATCTAGTCACCCAACAAAACCCTAATAGCTCTTAAAGCTTGGCTACGTTTCCCATTACTAACTTTAGCAAACCAATAATGAGATTCTTCATAACTCATAGCTTGTATTCCCTGAGCAATATTACTTATTCTTTCTACTTTTGAAAGCGGTTGTATAGTCTGAAATAATAAAGCTAGGTTCACTCCCGTTTCCTCGTTTAATACATAATGAGCTTGTCTATTATGCGTTAAAGTCTTTGGATCGTAGTTATTCGCTTTCAAACAATCATAAACCATCTCCCGAACCTGTACTAATATACTACTTTTTAACCTGCCAATTCGTTTAGCAGCAGGACGTTTCTTTTCTCCTGCTTTTTTATAGGCACATTGATATAACTCAACAGCAAAGTTATTATTATCCGTGGGCACTATTCGCAACTGAAATTCCTGCATGTGAAAACTCTTAATAGGTAACTTTGGCAACTAAGTTCAAATTGTCTACTGGATTCCGTTCCAGCGCTTTTTTAAGATCTCTTATTTCTCCCCCTTCTACCATAATTGGTGACAAAAATTTAAACTCCAATTTCAATAGTAGATCTGCTTTCACCTGGGGATTATTTAAAAAACTATTAAGCACTCCCTGAAAAACTTTAAATCCTTTCTCTGGTCCTTGGTACTCCAATCTCAAAAACTGCTCCTCTAAGCTAATTGTGGCTGTATGGTTGATATACAGAGGTAATTTGGCTACTAGAGGAATAGCTGTAAATAACTTCCTATAGTCCATGGGTTCTGTCACAGAAATTTCTATTTCCTGAATTCCCGCTGGTTTATTGTCCTTAATAAAATCACTCAGTTTCACAAAGCTACTATTTACCGTTCCTGCACAGCTAAATATTAATGGTTTGACCGCAAAAATACTTCCTGATTCTGCTGCACTAAATCCTCCAACTGTAGTCTTTCTCGTGCTATCACCATACCTCTCACCTTCATTACCACCCCTCCCTATAAACGCTGTAGTTTCCTTCTCCAAAATTTCCCCATTCCCATAATCCACAACTATTTTAAAAATTGTGGTTTCCCCAATCTCAGTGCTATATTCATCCCGGGGTCGAAACTCCTTATCAATAATCTTTCCATTTTCATACATTTGTACCTTCAACCCTCCCGATGCTCTCCACCCCACTCGAACAGGTTTTTTCATATCCTTACTAAACATCACCTGCGCACTTATTTCAATCTCTCTTGGTTTTGGCAGTTCCAAAATCCCCGGACGATACAACTCCACTCCCTCCGAAAACTCTATAGAATCAGGAACTTTCAAGTTTTCAGCTTTAATAAACACCTTCTCTCCAATTTTCATATCCCAGGAACCATCCAAAATCCCATTGCGAATGGTTTCCCTCAACTTACTTATTTCTCCGTCTAAAAACATCTTCAAACTCACATCCTTGAAAAACGCTTCTTTCATTTCCTTAGTTTTCCAATGATCAATCCCCGCTGGCCACACTTTTTGTACTATATAACTAGGTGCATAAGCAGCTGCATCCTCCATTCTAATCTTTCCACAATCTCTTAATTTCTTCAGCAACACTTCCTGCTGCTTCTTTTTAGCATCACCTGAATCCTGCGCAGGCAAAGTATAGTGCATTAATCCCTTTGGTGCTTTCACCCGATCGCTCTCAGGGTAAAATAGGTGACGGTAGGTATTGCCAATTGACACCCTTACATTTAACTTAAAATTGCCTTCCCTTTCCTTGAGCTTTTTCCGTTGACCCTCGGATAAATCCTGTAACTTATCAGCAGACCTCATTATATTTTCTATAGCAATATATTCCTTCATGTTATCCAAACTACGTTCTAACTCCTGCTTATTAGCCACCAGGAACAATAATCGATTTTTATAAATCCGGAATTTTCCCGATTCTCCCGTGTTTTCAAAAACTCTTTCCACTAAAGTGGGCGCAACTTGGGTAGTATCAGAAATAGTTGCTTCATCAAAATCTATTACACATAAAGCTATATAATCCGCCACATCATCCACATCACTGGGATTCACCGGACCAGAAACCAGTTTAAAACAATGATCTGCAAAAATTGTATCCCGTTCCCTTCTTAAACGTTCCTTCGTTTCTGTAGTAGTTACTTGCTCCTTTTCTTGAGCAATCACCTTATTGAGTGATGGTTCTTCTTTAAACCTAGCAGTAGATGTAAATTGGTCATAATCTAAATACCAAGCAACCTCTCCTAATCTCTCTAAAACCGTTTCTACAAAACCAATATCCATACCAGGTGTGAGCAAACATAAATTCAGTTCCGAAACCCGAATACCTGCTGCAGTCCCTTGGTTGATAGAATTAAGAAAAATAGTTCTGGTAACCCAGCTAGTAAAAGGTGGTTTGTCTGCTGCACTCCATTCCTTATCCTGTATTTGACTATGTGCTTCCCGACCATCTGGATTGTAAATATCTGCTTGGATAGGTATTCGCATCAGTGGTCTATCCAAACGAGAAGTTAAATCACTGGTGATTTCTTCCTCCATACCCAGGGGAATATGATGGGGATGGATCATAGGAATCCAAAAAGGTGAATTTTCACCCATTATAGCTGAATTCTCAGCTAAATCTTCCAATTCTTGCCAAAGATAGCGAATAACTATAGCCAATAACCGTAATGCTCCCCTCGTGCGCTGGAAATTAGGAATGGATGCTATCTTCTTAGTCAGTAGATTAAATAGTTCAGGATGAAATGGATAGCTCTGTTCAATACTTTCAGCATAACTACTATCCTTACATCCACTAGGTAGATCTAATCGACTGTTCTTATAAACTTGCATATATTCCCTCCCAGCATCCCTTGCCGCATTAGAACATATACTACTAAACATTCTTTGCTTAACTATATTATATATCTCCACATCCGTACTAGGTTTGATAATTCTTTCCTGTCTAGCAGAAATAGAAAGAGCTTCCCTCACCTCCCTCGTTTCCTCTCCAAAACTGTCATTAGCGGAAGCCAGAGTATATACCAACACGATATTATTAGTAGAAGCAGCTAAATCCATCATCGCAAACAAAAAAGCTACAACCTGTTTAGCCAAATCACTCTCACCTACAGTTATTGCTTTTGCCCTTCTCAAATACATTGCTATTTCATCCAGAATAATCACCGTAGGAGCATCCTGAATAATTCTTCTCAACACATCCGTTCCAGGACTAACTCTTAGTTCATCCGCACCCTTGAGCAAGCTATAACCTTCTACTCCCCCCAATTGGTAAGCAATTTCTCCCCACAGAGTATAAGTCCTAATTCCCGTATCCCCATGAAACACCCCATCCGCAGGTTCTAAGTCTTGACAGGCAATAGCCCCAGCCTTAACCGCATAACTTGGTATAATTTCAATATTATCAGTAAATCTTTCTATACCGGGAATCTTTCTACCATGTTTAGCAATGTGCCATAAAGCTATTTCATCATGGGTTTTACCACCACCAAAGCTAGTCTCTAATCGAATGATAGGTGAACCTACCATAGTTCCACTGAGTCTACCAAATACTTCAGTAATTAAATTTTTTAAGCCATCCGTAGGAAAAGTATTTTCAAAAAAGGTTTTCGGGTCATTATATACTTTAGGTGCTGTACCTTTTACTACCGATTCCAACTTAGCAGCGAATAGATCTAACGACAGTTCCCCTGCTAAAATTTCCTCCCGAGGAGCGCAGGTTTTAAATATGGTACTTAACATAGATAACCTCTTAGATTACACATTAGATTTTTTTGTCCTACCACTTATGTTTAATTAAATCATATTTAGACTAAGTAGAGAAGCACAATTATTTGTAAGATGGGTTTCCTTACTCTACCCAACCTACATTCTGAGATAACAAAAGGGTAAAAAGCGGTTCCCCAAAATTCAGTAATTTTAGGCAAGGATTTTCTCCAAAAATTTCTGGATAAAAGGTGACCTCATATTCTTCACCCTCATGTTTTAACAACCATATTTTTTCACATATCTTTTCAAAATCTATCCCCTTTGTTTTTAAAAACTCCGACCTAGTCACCACATTCTCTATTTTCTCTGGTGTTATACCGGTGGGGAAAATGGGTTGATTAATCACTCCTAAATCACTCTCTATATCCATAGTTACCATGGCTTCAAACTCCACCCCTAAAGGACTATCTAAAGTAGAATCCAACTCCGACATTAACACATCTTCCTCCTCGGGATCCGCACTCATAGCAGCTTTCTCTATGAACGTAGGAGTCTGAGCTAGAATTGGTTGCAAATTACCCACCACATTAGAAAAAGCATTAATGCGATCGCGAAGTTTTTTATAAACCTTAGCTTCCACCGTCCCATCATAATAAAGATTATGGATCCGAACCGTATCATACCTTTGTCCAATTCTATCAATTCTGCCAATTCTTTGTTCAACCCGCATAGGATTCCAAGGCATATCATAATTAATTAATACACCACAATTTTGTAAATTTAGTCCTTCAGCAGCTGACTCCGTACACAAAAGAATTTTGATTTTACCTTCCCGAAAAAGAGAGACAATCTGATTTTTATACACCACCGACCAATCTCCCCCCTTTAACAATTCTCCCCCCCTTCCTGAAAAACACGCTATTTGACTACCATATAATTGTTTAAGATTATCTCTTAAATAGTCCATAGTATCTGTATATTGGGTAAAAACCAGAACACTTTCCCTTTCTAAAAGTTCGTCACGCAAAATTTGGAAAAAATAAGAGAGTTTACTATCCTTACCCATATTTTCAAACTGTTGCAACAAATTTTGTAAATAATCAATTTCCTGGGGGTCAACATCCTCAAACAAAGACTCCATCCCAGAAATCACCTCATCCCCAGCATCATCAACATCCACATAATCATCATCCGTAATAAAACTTCCCTGCTTTGCCAACAGGCAATTTAACCCCCGTTGTAAAGACTCCCTCACTGCATAAAATGAACTGGTTAAACGTTTACGATATAGAGTCATTAAAAAACCTCGACAACTGCGCCTATCCTTTTGAGCTAACTTATAAAAATGACGAGCGTAATCACTAACAGCTATATACAGCGGAATTTCACTGAATGGTTCCAGGGCAATAGCATTATCTTGCACGATTCTTTTAGGTATATCCCGTTTTAATAAACCCCTCTTATAATATTGCCTTAAAGTCTCACGAGTATGACGAAACATTAAATCCTTTAAAGGAGTATTAGTAGTTAAAAATTGCCGAGAACCATTCAAAAATGACTCATCCCCCAGGATTTTTTTATAATTCAATATTTTCTGGGATTTGTGCCAAGTATCCTGAACTCTATAAGCTAACAGTTTATCTTGTTGTAAAAGTAATTGCTGTAAATTAGGGCAAGGTTTTCCCCCTTTTTGAAAATAGTCCCCACACATGAGCTGCCAAAAATCTATTAACTCTGGTTTAATCCCCAGCGCAGAACATTGATTTAGACTTTCAAAATAATAACAAAAATTATCACTGTAACCCCAATGACCCTCTAATCCTAAAAGATTCAGTAAATCAAAAATCTCTATCACATCAATTTGCATAGGAGTAGCAGACAGCAATATTAAGGCTTGAGTCTTTTCTCTTAACCTTTGCATCAATTTTAAAAGCAGATTAGGAGTTTCCTTTCTATTTTGGGGACTTTTTCTTCTAGCATGATGAGCTTCATCCAGAATCACCAGATCCCAACAATCCGCTGCCAAAAGTTGCTCCATTCGGTCAGTTCTTCTCACTAAATGAGAAGAAGCAAGAATTAAATTCTCAGCATTCCAAGGATTGCCACAAACCCCCTGTTTACCCCTCTCACTCCTTCTCATTAAAAATTCACTGTCAACAGTTAAGGAACTTTGGGTGTAACTCCAAAAATGTAGATTAAAATTCTCCCTCAATGCTTTTTGCCATTGTGACTGTACACTAGCAGGACTCAAAATTAGGACACGTTCTATTTTCTTTGTCAACAATAGATAACGTATAATCAACCCTGTTTCAATAGTTTTACCCAACCCCACCTCATCCGCAATTAAATAACTTGTAGGAAAGGTTTCTCCCACCCGGCGTAATATTTTAATTTGATGTGGCCAGGGAGAAATAGGTATAGATTTGAGACAGTAATCTAAACACCCTGCATTTTGGTCTATATTTGTTAACTCCCTGAAACACTGTTTTTCCTCTTCCGTAATAAATGGAGTTTGTTCAACGGGTGCTTGACTGACACCTACCATATCTTTTTGGTAGTGTAGCATCTGTGAAAAGTCATCCTCTGGAACAGAATCAAAATCTAAGTGACTATTACTAGTAGGTTGGCAAGTAGGTGTATAACGCAGTAATTTCTCTCGCACTGCATCAGGAATATCAAATATCCGCACGTTAGGGGAAATATCAAACCAAAGTTGCTCAAAACGAGAAACCTCTTCTTCTACCCTATCTAACTCTCTTCCCCCCTCCCAAGAACAATACACATGAAAGGACTCAACATTTTTTTCCCATCCCCCAATAGATTCATTATTCGACCCATTAAATACCAATTTATCACCATTAATATCAGTAAAAATCCCCACCTTCTCATGAAAGATATGTTTAGAATCTAACTGTTCCACATCAGGTAAACCATTTTGTTTGAGAGGAACAGCTATTTTTATATCTAGACATTCATTAGCAATTAACCAACTGAGAATTTCCAGGTGTTTTAACTGAGCGAAATTTTCTGGGGGAGTAAAACTAGCATCCAAACGCTCCCATAAAGCGTCACGCAGGGAATATCCTTTTTGGATAGCTTCCAAATCTTGTGGAGTAAACTCACATCCCATAATCAGACGCATTTTACCCCCATTATCAACCATTGTTCCCAAACCCCTAGCCACCCTACTCAGTATGTAACTACTAAAAAAACCTGACTTTCTATCATATTGAACCGCAGCAGATAGAGCAGGAATATAGAAATCAGCAATTGTATTGTCACCATTGCTAGAATAACTGATTTTCCAAGACTTATTCCGTAGACTTTTCACAAATCCTAACCCCTTTTATAAATAGATCTCCCCCCAAAAAATAACCCATAGCTCCAACCAGCGACCAAAACAGTTTTTAAAAACCTCTAAGAGGGTGGGTGTAATTAAATATAAGATGAACGTACAACCTAGGTTGAGTTGAAGTATGAAACCCATCCTACAAATAATTGTCCCTCCCTACTTATCACACCTAAAACAGGGATATTTGAGTTGGCTCATCATTTGTTCCAGATAGATTAAATGGCAACTCCATTTGTTCATAAGACACCTTAGCCTTTATCTCATCCATAGCCAACCATAAATCCAATAACACCTTCTCCTCTATAATTCGTTTTCTTTCATCCTTTATCTGAGGAATCACCTTCAAAACCAACTCAAAAGTTTTCATAAAAGCATCCTTACTTACCAATTCTGTATTTTTTAAGAACCTTCTGACAAACTCTATTTTTTGTTCTATTTGATAAATGCAAATTATAGCATGAATTCCATCTACCAAATTCACACCAGAAAACTCCCTATCTACTACAGAAAAAGCCCGTTTCTTCAACCTTTGTTCTGGAGTTAACAGCTTACAAAAACCACTAGCAGAATCCAACAACTTATATTTTTTCACCAAATCAGAAACATCAAAACCCCCCACAGCCAAAGCCAATTGTCTAGCTTCATCAAAAGGAAATTCTCGCGCTTCAAAAGTATCCCAAGCCAGAATATACCATTGAGTCAAAGTATCCACCCCATGAAAATCCTTCCCCGCCAACAACCTTTCTAATCGGTATGATACTATAGCTTGACGCACTTCTTCAAAAGCTGCTTTAGGCTCTACTTTAATTCCTGTACTATCCAATATAGAACTATAACGGGTAAACACACTTAAAGCACTACCATAAGCTGTCAAACATAAATCAATACCCGGAGGCTTAATTCTTTGACGGGGGTCTTCCACCCTATCCGGTGCAGGTCTAGAATCTGCAGTTAGGGAGCGTTCAATTTCTGGAGCTTTACTCAAGATAGTATTACGTAATTCCAGACGCACATCATCCCACCAACCTTGTTCAGCATGGGGATAACGTTTACGACACACTAATAGAACGGTGCTAGAAACCGCATTTTTTTGAGCCTGGTGGAGATTTTGAGGATTTTCTGTACTAACCGCCCAGGAAGCTGTAATTTCAAAACCAGCATCCATCAGAGACTTGGCTAAAATATCCCAAGCACCAGAATCTTTATGATTGAATTGAACAGTCATCACTCCATCATCACGCAAAACCCGGTGGTATTCAGCAAAAGCCATGGACATTTTTGCCTCATAGTCTTGATTCGCTAAGATTTCTGGGGATATTCCCATATTCCTAAACCGGGAAGGATTAGCGACAGCTTCTCTTTCTTTATCTGTTAGTTCCAAGTAGAAAAGTTCGGGGAATATATCTCCTAGACTGCGTTTTAGCCATACATAGAAAAAGTCTGCTAGTTCCGCATATTGAATGGTTGAATAATAAGGAGGGTCGGTAATTATTGCATGTACTGATTTATCAGCAATATGTGTTAAGTTATCCGCTGATGCTGACTCTATTTGAATTGATTTCTTATCTATGGGAATATCATACTTTTCTGTCTTTCCCACATTTTCTCCTAATAATGAACAAAGACTTTTATAGTCTGAGGCAAAAGCATCAGCACATGAAAACCACAACTCACCAGCACCACTAGCTTCTGGATAGTTCCATGTTAAATTTAGAGCGTGTTGTGTAGATGCTCTTTCTATTGATGATCTAGCCGTATGCCAGATAGATAATCTACAATTCCTATCAACACATCTATCCAAAACCAAAGCCAAATAAGTTGATATAGCTTGTGATTTCTCCCATTCATATTCAGATTGAATCAGATTTTTCGCTTCATTTATAATTTCTAAATATGTTACTAGCGTCACCAGTTGCCTGGGATTAAAAAACTTACTCCAATCATTAATACCCATGGCAAATAACCTATGAGTTTCTTGACCATCTGTCACTTCTACATCCGGAAAAAATCCTTTAATCTTCCAGTCTTCAATTTCATGTTCTATGTAATTTTCAGCTTTTTTCACCCCCATAATATCTAAATCATTTGGTATTCTAAACTCCAGACTTCCCTTTCCCTTTTTATAAGCTACCGCATATAATTGATAGCCTAAACCTTCACCTTGAGCTTGCCTTTTAATAAAATCATCCTCAATTATATTCCCACAATTAACACACTTACCCACCCCCCTTCCAATAGTAGTTGTAGTATCCGGATCATATTCCCCATGATCTGTTGCAATCGTCGTCCCCTTCCCCTTTTTTCCCCTTATTAATTCAAAATCAACCCGCTTATTCTCACCATTACCAATCGGTTTTACTGCAGTCCATTTATGTAAATTCTGCTTTTCTGGACGTTTATACAACCACCAATTAGGACTTAAAGGAATAACAGACTGACAATGGGGACAAACAACCGTGTGGGCCCATAAATAATTTTGTACTGTTTCCTCTGGTAAGGACGGAAAAAACTCAGCCAATCTTTTTTCTGCTTCCTCTCCCACCCATTTTACCCACCTATCAATATCATCTTGTAAATCTGCTCCAAACTTTATCGGATATTCCATAGCTGCTTTCATCGTCACCACCGCAACCGAATTTAAATCAGAAGCCAAAACATTCAATCCATATCTAACCGCTTCAAAAGGTATACTACCTCCTCCTGCAAAAGCATCTAAAACCGTCGGAGTAGGATTTCCCCACACTTCCACGCAATAACCTTGCACCTTCTTAATTAATTCCCGGGAGGGAGGTGTTTTGTAGAGCTTCACCTCTTCTCCCCGTTTTAAACCCAATAAATCCTCAAATTCCTCCATACTTACATCCGCAGGTAGCAAAGATGCCAACACACTAGCCCGACTAAAAGATAAAGGTTTGCGTGAATACCAGCGATGCAGTCCCTTAAATGGATTTGCTCCATGTTCATAATAAACCTGCTCATTTAAGGTTTGCACTGGCAATCTTTTCTCTATCAATAAATCTGGCCTTTGTCTGTCATTCACCATAAGAGTAGTATGTGACTAATTTATATTCATAGCAATTGTAACATATTTAAAACTACTCCACTAATTTTTCCCATCTTGTCCCGCGAGCTCCCATAGGGAGTGCTTCGCAATCGCCCTAATATACAGCAAGAGTAGTATCCTTCTCGCGACATCGCCCTAATATATCTCTAACTCATGGGAAGACCCACGAGTTAAGTAGAAAACTAATTAATCACAATATGTCTTACCAGAATACTCATCACTTCCCCAGAATTACCAGTTGGCGTCAGATCACTCCAATCCGTTGCATTGGCATAACCAAGCACGTGTAGATAGTGAATCGTACTAATTACCGTCTTTTTCGACCCGATCAACAGATGTTTTAGTGGTTCCCGGTGACTAGCTTGTGAAACCACCCTAGAGTCAACCACTCCAGTATCATCAATGCTGCTGATGAAATTTCTAATTTGTGCCATAATTTATTTGCCTCTATTTTGGGGTGTAAGGTGATCTGGAAATCTTGGTTCGAGACCTCGGTCACCTTACTTTTTTCTAATTATAAAACTATTTGAACAGATATGCAATAGGTTTACAGAAAATAATTAATAATTTTTGTAAAGTCTTGCGACTTGTCAAGCATAAATGAAAAATACAAGAATCCTGCACTCATTTGATTAGAGAGTAATATCTCACATATCTTGTCTGTTCTCGCAATACGTTGCTCAACCCAGTCACCTGTGAACAAGGTGTTATGGGTCATTGCTGGTATCTGTTTCCTTCTGTTCCTCTTCATCATTTTTGGCTTGCGATCGCTTTGCGACAGCAGAAACCAACTATATGCAAAACCTATCCGAACTACTGTGTCGGTATAAAGCTACAAGTAAAATCTGTTAAGTGCGATCTCCTATTTAATAACAGCAGAAATTGTATTCTATTAAAAATACCAATGCGATTTCGCGTAGCGAGTGCTTCGCGATCGCCTACCTCAACCACTTAGATCTTTCCATTAATTAGTTCCACTTCTTTTGAGGGAAGTAGTTTGTAGGATAACTGTCCTGAATAACAACGATCAGACAAGATGTGTGATATACAAGAATTATAGCTTAAAATATCCTTGCTCCTTAGTCTCCCCAACTAGTGATAAACCCTAGTATTTCATGAGACTACGATCAATGGTGATCGATGAAACTGCTGTTGTCGAGACTCCCGCTAATGTCAGCACTTTGCCAATAATGCTACATTTGGCACTAACTTTCTGCATCAGTGTCAAGCAACTCCAGCATCTCATTTTGGTGCCTTATTAGTATGTTATTCTGCTTCTTGATATCTTCAAGGTGAGCTACTATTCTTTCCAATATCATCACAATATGATTAATTCTGAACACCCATCTCACTATGGCGACTTGGATTATAAGGACTACTATTACTATAAAAAAAATGTAAATAACTTCCATATTATTTTGTGTGTAATATTACCAAGATTCAATAGTTTAACATTGTCATTGGTTTATACATGTTTCTATTCAATCAGTGTCCCCAGCGAGTGAGGTCTACTCTATTGTTTCCATTGATTCCACTTCCCAGAGGGAAGCGGGTCTAGAGCTAATAAAGTCAACTGAAGATATCCTCGAGGCGTTTCCATTGATTCCACTTCCCAGAGGGAAGCGGGTGAGTTACCTTCCCTTACATTAACAAGGAAATCCACCTGTTTCCATTGATTCCACTTCCCAGAGGGAAGCGGGTTTCTTAGGAGGATGTATGTCTTGTTTTGATTGTAGGTGTTTCCATTGATTCCACTTCCCAGAGGGAAGCGGGTTTGTTAATTGAATTTCAAAACCCAAACACCGGTGTTTGGGACTCAGTTTCCATTGATTCCACTTCCCAGAGGGAAGCGGGTTGATAATCATTGGCTGGGGAGCCGAGTGGCTGTGGGAGTTTCCATTGATTCCACTTCCCAGAGGGAAGCGGGTAGCAGGAAGGCTTTCTGTTCTTTGCGGATAAAGTGAGTTTCCATTGATTCCACTTCCCAGAGGGAAGCGGGTATAGCCAAGAGCTGCAAGAGTACGTACTCTTGCAGCTTGGTTTCCATTGATTCCACTTCCCAGAGGGAAGCGGGTATCCCCTGGAACCACCATTTAGAATTGTGATAGCTGAAAGTTTCCATTGATTCCACTTCCCAGAGGGAAGCGGGGCAAAGGGGTTTGATTTCCCCTCGCTCAAGCAGGCATTAACATGTTTCCATTGATTCCACTTCCCAGAGGGAAGCGGGTTAAAAGAGCTGAGTAGCATCTTCAGGGAGAGAGTTTTGGCAAGAGGTTTCCATTGATTCCACTTCCCAGAGGGAAGCGGGTAAGCAATACTAACCCGAACGGAGAAGGAGATAGAGGATCTAAGTTTCCATTGATTCCACTTCCCAGAGGGAAGCGGGTAGTATGATGTTGTTAATTGAGTTTCAAAACCCAAACAGTTTCCATTGATTCCACTTCCCAGAGGGAAGCGGGTCCATTTTTTATTTGACTAGTGACAGTGTAAGACATAAAGTTTCCATTGATTCCACTTCCCAGAGGGAAGCGGGTACCTTTGGGAAAATATTTTTAAATCTATCAAATGCTTACAGTTTCCATTGATTCCACTTCCCAGAGGGAAGCGGGTAAGTATTAGAGGTCGAAAAGACCAAAGAGACTATTTTGTTTCCATTGATTCCACTTCCCAGAGGGAAGCGGGTCCCTCCATTTTAAGCCCTTGCCCTGACTGGTGTCTAGACCCACTTTGCGAAGGTCAGCAAAATTTCTCTCTTTTTCACCTCCACTACCCTCAAAATAATGGCTGAAACCCTTACCCCACAAGGCTGCGAGGTTCCCGACGAAATAATAGGCATTCCAGCGTTTTTTCTTGACCTTCGCAGTTCCTTCGTTAATTACTAGTTTTAGTGTCATTTGTATTACTTTACTTTTTAAATATACTTGGTTAATAAAATTTAAAATAAATCCTGGAATCCCCCTATTATAGAGGATTTATAGAATAATAGTCAATATTGTAGAACCAACAATATAATGTAACATTTAAATTTTCTAATGTCAGTCGTTTATTAGAGATTTTAGAGAACAAATCCAGCCAGGTTCTAGATGAGATGAAAAAACTATCCGAACCACTGTTTTTATTAACACTACTACTGGCGATCGCATGAGATTCAAAATACCCAATAGGCATCAAGTATAAAGTTTATAGTGGATTACTAGCACACCAGTATACCACAAAATCTATATATAAATATAGCAACTTAAAACATTAGCAAAATGGTAAAGTCTAGAAAACAGACTGTGTAAGAGCGATCGCCTATGAGGAGTGCTTCGCAATCGCCCATCTGCAAAAAAACACTGTACTAGGACAAATGTTACAATAGTAACCTGTAAGATGCGATCGCTTTTAGTCCCTTACTCTGACTGGTGTCCAGACCCACTTTGGGATGGCCTACCACTTCTCTGAATATACAAGGTTGAGTTTAATACGAAACCCAACAAACCCACGGGAAGAATTACCCCTAACTCATGGTTAAACTCACCTTGGGTTGAGAAAATCCAACCTAGATTACACTGTGATGCGATCCGCAGTTAATTCCAATTGAGGATATCAATATACCCGCGTACCTTATCATATTGCAGCCCTTATAAACAATTGATACGTTTATTCTTATCTATGGTATATATTATTATACTTGTTTTGTATAGTCTAAATATAGTACATAGGATTTTCTTGTGATCTTATTTCCCTTTCTTGACACAAGTCCTGCAAGGTGTAGCGACCTAGCACTTCTACTGAAGCTGTGTTGGCCCGCTCCCAAATTTCCCACACTAGGGTTTTCTCTATGGTCAAAACGTTGGCATTTCTCTTTTCATTCCTTTCCCCTTCTATTAAAGAAACTATCTCTAGCAAGCTTATCTCCCAAGGTTCACGCACCAACAAAAAACCCCCTTTTGACCCCCGCTGGCTTTGCACTACTCCCGCACGTCGTAATTGGGTGAGAATCTGCTCTAAGTAACGCTCTGGTATCGGTTGTTTGGCAGCAATGTCGTTGATCGTTAGAGTAACTTTCTTCCCGTGATTAATAGCTAGCTCTAACAGTGCTAACAGTGCGTACTCCACTTTGGCAGACAGTTCTAAAAGTCCGTAACTTTGACTATTTCCGTCGGTGTTTAAAATACTATTGTTCATTGATTTGTTTATGGGTTTTTATGCGAAACTAGTTGCTTTCTCATTTATGACACTGAAATATCATAACTCTATCGGTTTTTCGTATTTTTGTCTACCCAGAGCGAAAAACTTAAAAATCTATCTTTTGGATCCTAATTTAATATATACTACGATTACTCAATCGACTAATTGTAATATAAGTAATAATGCCATCATCTACAGATTTAAGTCAATTATCTGCTAACGATCATCAAAGGTACTTTACTCGGCGATCGCTTTTACCATTAGATAATAGTCATCTTTGGCAAATAAATAGCGGTTTTGTTATGACTAATACATATTTGGAAGATGGAACAATGATAGCACTGGGGTTATGGGGTGCGGGGGATATAGTCGGTCAGTCCCTGACAAGAATAAAACCTTATCAAGCACAATGTTTAACTAACGTAGAAGCAAGCTTGGTATTTGCCCAGGACTGGAATCAATCAAAAACTGATTGGCTTAAGCACATTGAGCAAGCAGAGGAATTAATGGTAATTCGCGGTAATAAAAAGGTCGAAACAATGTTAATTCAATTACTAGTGTGGTTGTCGAGAAAATTCGGTTCTCAGGTAGAACAAGGACGTTTAATTGATATGCGGTTAACTCATGAAGATTTGGCTGGGTTGATCAGTTCTAGTCGGGTTACTGTCACCCGCTTACTAGGACAATTAGAACAGGAAAAAGTCATTGAGAGAAAATCTCTTAATCGAATTATTGTCCATCAAGAAGATATTTGGTACTATGAGATTTAGAGTTCTAATTACCCAAGTGTGGTTCCAAAACCTAAGAGAAGTCCATACCTATAATCATATAATCATCCCAGATGGTTGGTCCTCAATCCAATCTGCGACATTGGCGAATTGCTTGTAGTCCACATTGGAGTTTGTTGGGTTTCGTCCCTCAACCCAACCTACAAGATTGCTAAGCTCCAGTTTCTAAGGTGGTTTTAAAGTATATTCTATTGCTAAGAGATGTATTTGGGACCAGATTCCAATTTTCTAGTTAACTCGTCTGCTTACCACGTCAGCTTGTATCTCATTCAATCGCATATCGCTATATTTTACATATTTTGTTTAAATAGGCTTTGATTATTTCCTATTTTTTTTACCTTTAGGTTCATAATTTAAACCTCGTAAAAACCTATCTAAACTTGAAGACTTACTAATAGAAATGTTTTCCTTTCCAAAGTTATATTTCAATTCTTTATATGATGTATAGGAATCTAGGGGTTTTATTGGCACACAAGCTCTGGATACAATACAAGCTTTGGTATTAACCTCTGGTACTAGATTACATGCATTGGATTGATTTAGCTTGGCATGAAAGTACTTGTATGTATTATTTATCTGCTGTATTGCGGTTTCAATATCTCTACCTTTTAATTCTATAAAACATATATTTCTTGTTGAATCCTTAGCGTAAAATACTATCAAATCACACATTTTCATACCCTGATTATCCAATTCCAAAACTCTTCTGAATTTACAATCTCTATTTGATTGATCATCTATATGAAATAACAAAATTAACTCGCCACTCTGGCGTTGCAATTCTATCTTAACTCCATTTTCTGAATAGCTATATCTATTTGGCAGTAAACAACCTGATAATAGTAAATAGTCAAAAAGCATCTGGAAATTACACCTTTCTAATAAAATAACGCTTTTACTAAAATATAACTAGAACAAAATATGACCGACATCGTCAGAAACATCGGCAAAAGTATCCCAGTCTATTTGCCCATTTTCATGCAATATGTTTTTGGCTGTTCCATCTTCAAATAAATATATTGAAACATTTTTCTGTGCAATAAAAGCATCGGTTCTTTCCAAATAAAATTTTTCTTTTATGGTATCTTTGTTCTCATAGTTGGCAGCTTTAATTAAATTAGAGATATGATTGACTATATAGGGACTGTGAGTGGTAATTAGGACTTTAATTCCTGCATTCACCAGCATAGCCAAAAACTCGGTAATTTCCACCTGTGCTGCAGGATGTAAATTCATTTCCGGTTCATCAATCACTAATAATTCATTAGGTTTTGCCAAGTAACGTAAGCACAAGTACAGAGGTGTCAATTCTTTAATCATAGATGAGGTAATGTGCATTTCTAATTTCACGTCTGGGATTGGCTCAAAAATAATTTCATTTACCAATGGTGATGAATTAAACTTAACATGGCCAGACAGAATATTTTCTTGTAAAAAATTCGCCAAGTCGATATATTTTTTTATCTGTGGGTCTTTTTCTGCTTCTTCATCTCTCTCTTGATCTGTTTTTATTACAGCACTTGCTATGACAGATGTTAGACTGTCAATAATACCACTTCTCGATCTTTTTGATCTTTTGAATTTCATGAGGTTTTCCATGATAGGTTTTTGTTCCTCTGGTGAAATTGTCTTCTCCATTTCTAGCTCCATCAGCTTGCTTAAATTCACAGAAAAAGGAAATCCTATATATGCTGTTCTTTCAGTGGGAAAGATATGAACATCAGCATAGAAACATTCATGGATTATTCCCAGTATAGTTTTTAAAAATAAGTCTCTGATTAGTAATGGAGGAAGTTTTAAGCTATCTTTTAAACTATCTCTATTACCCTCGTAAACCTGATAAAAATATATCTCTTCTTCATCCTGTTGCTTAAAAACTTGCAACCCTTGGTTCCCATAGTTCATCTCTTGCTGAAATGAAATTTGCCTGATTCTGGTTACTAAGTCTTGTTTTAATTCATTAATAGAAAATTTAACTTCCAGATTATTAAAATTTAGCCTGGATGTTCCCAGAAATTTTGATAACCAATTAGGGGACATTTTAGCAAGATCATTAACATACTTTTCTGCAAACTTCTGTGCAAAGTTGACCAGATTTATCTGACAACTGCCCGATTCTAAAAACTCCTGAATACTTTCTTCCAAAACATCATATTCTAAATTATACTGTTCCCGTTTAATTTTGTCCTCATATATTTGTAGATAAGACTTAAAACCATAGTTACTCACTATAGAAGCTATTGTATAAGCAGTCCAACTTTTACCAGTACCACTTCTACCAATAAATACTGTGAACGGACTTAATTCGATTTCTGCTTTTTGAATATTGCCTAAGTTAGAAATTGCCACTTTCATAATTAATTAAATGGGTAAGTACATGTACTGCAAATTCACTCAAACACCTCACATCTAGCCTAGCATCTAGCAAAAAGGAGAGACCCTACAAGATTGCTAAGCTCCAGTTTCTAAGGTGGAAGTAGACAAAATTAAAGTTTCTCTTATTTTACCTCTAAGCAGAGGTAATTGTTGATTGAACCAGATTGATTCTAACAAACAAAAAATGCCACATCCAATAACTGTGTTTGGGGCACCTATGTTTTGTGCTAAACTGCCAACAATCAAGTTACCTAGGGGTAAAGTGCCAATTATGGCTAAGGAGTATAAACTCATTACCCTACCCCGTTTATCATCTTCTACTAGTGTTTGAATAATTGTATTGCCACAGGAAACCTGCAACATACCACTACCACCAATAACTGTTAAAACTAATAATGATAGCCAGGTCGTTTTGGATAAACCAAAGGCTATTAGTCCAAACCCAATAGCGATTGGACAACTGGCCATTAATTTCTCTAATCCTAATACCTCACGGCGCAAACTTAAATAGACACAAGCCATGAGGGAACCTATGGAACTCGCTGCACTCAACATTCCCATTGTACCCCCATCACCCTGAAGAATATATCCCGCAAATACGGGGAGGATTGCCATGTAGGAAATACCTACTAAACCATGAAAGGTTAATAATATTAGAATTGACCGAATTGCTAGATTTTTAAAAACGTATTCCCATCCTTCTTGTAATTTTTTCCAGGTGTTTGCGGTCTTTCCCCCCTTTACTACTATCTTTGGTCGCAGTTTCATCGCACCTAATGTTATCAGGGCAATGATATAACTTATACTGTCGTATAAAAAACAATATTTGGCCCCTACGCTGGCCAGCAATATCCCACCCACAGCTGGTCCAATTAATAGGGAACTGCTCAACATGGCAGAATAAAGGGCGATCGCATTTCCTAAGTGGTTACGTTCGTCCACGGTATTAATCACTATTGCATAACGAACAGGCATGTCTAAACCTTTTAACATTCCTCCTAAAATGGCTACTGTTATTAGCAACCAAACTTTTATCAATCCTAAAAATGTCAGTGTGGTCAAGGTGGTGGAAACCATTAGGCCTAAAATCTGTACCAGTATGAGCAGCTTTTTCTGATTCCAGCGATCGCATAATACTCCTGAAAATGGGGTGAGGAGTACGGTGGGCAAAAATTGTAAAAATCCTGTTAACCCAAGTAACCAAGAGGATTTGGTCAAGTCATAGATTACCCAAGAAATTGTCACCTGGGTCATGAATGTTCCTGACAAGGACATGGTTTGTCCTGTAAAGAAAAGTCGAAAGTTTCGGGATTTAAATGCTGGTAAATGCTGGTATATCTTTGTTTTTAGCCAAAGGGTCATGATTATCCTCTCTCTTATGTTTTGTTTAGTTCGGGCCAAATTACCATAGTTGCTAAAACTACTAAAATTGTACCTATTCCTCCACCAACTACGCAAAGTATGGGTCCTACTAGAGCAGCTACTAGTCCAGATTCAAAAGCTCCTAGTTCATTTGATGCAGTTATAAATACTGTATTAATGGCTGCCACACGACCTCTTAATTCTTCCGGGGTTTTTAGTTGTACTAAGGTGTGGCGAATGACTACGCTAATAGTATCTAATCCTCCACCAAGAGCTAACATGAGCAGGGATAACCACATCCATTTGGATAGGCCAAAAATAATGGTTGTGACCCCAAAACCAAAAACCGACCATAGTAGGGTAGACCAGGTTTTAGTAATGGGTGGAAGTTGTATCAGCACCGCGCCCATAATTAATGCTCCTATGGCCGGTGCTGCTTGTAAATATCCGAGTTCTACTGGACCTACTTTTAAAATGTCTTTGGCATATATTGGCAATAGTGCTACTGCACCACCAAATAAAACAGCAAATAGATCTAGTGTAATAGCAGCTAATATAATTTGATTCTTCCAAATGAATTCTGCCCCCGCTGCTAAGGATCTCAGGGATATTGGCTCTTTACTGAGATTTCCTTCTGGTGGGTTCATAGCTACTACAGCTATTAGAAATGATAGGGATGCAATTGATGTGAGTATATACACCTGGGTGGCACTATTAAAAATGGCAATAACAAATCCACCTAGAGCTGGTCCAATTACTGATGCTAGTTGAAAGCTACCACTTACCCAGGTGGCAGCATTAGTAAATACTTGTGGAGGTATTAATTGCCACATCATGGCATCGCTGGCAGGTTTGAGGAAGGCTCTGGCTATACCAGTAAGGACTAGGCAAATATAAATCAAAAATACTGGTGCCTGTGTATAAGAGATTATGCCTAATCCCAATGAACAAAGAGCTAAAAGGAGGCTAGCTACTACAGTGGTGCGTTGACGATTATATTTGTCCGCTACGTGTCCAGCTATTAAGGTTAATAATATAACTGGTAATACTTGTGCCAGTCCTACTATACCTAGGGCTAGAGGGGAGTTGGTACGTTCATACAGTTCCCAACCTAGGGCTACTGTTTGCATTTGGTTACCTGTAAATAACAGAATCCTTCCTATGGTAAATAATCGGTAGTCTCTAAATCTTAGCGCAGCAAATGGGTCATGGATGCTACTATGGTCAGTGGTTAGATTCGGTTTTTTCAAAGACATTTTTTAGCAAAGTAAGACTTGTTTCAATTTGTAATAGTTCTTCCGAGGTTAGGCTCTCAATAATTTCGGCAATATGAAGGCGAGTTTTTTCCTGAGATTCTTCTAAGAGGGATTTTCCTTGTGTGGTGAGATTTAATACTATTTTTCTTCTTTCCTGGGGGTGATCTGTTCTTTGTACCAGATGGCGTTGTACCAGTCTTTCGATGGTTGTGGAAGCTGTGGCACAGGTAACACCAAGATGCTCTGCTACTGCGGAAAGGGAAGTTCCCGGGTTACGTTTGAGAAAGGCGAGCGATCGCAGTTGGGGAATGGTGAGGGAATCAGCACTATGATTACGCATGTCACTTCGAATAAACCGCATTAATAGGGGAATGGTTTCCATTACCCTAGCTGCACATTTTTGGGGGGGTTTATCGAAGGACATAGGATGTTTTTCTCCTGGTTACATGACTACTCGTGGATAAAGTCTTCCACAAATAAAGGTTAAGCCTATTAATGTTAACAGAAGAACTGCGCAATCTAACTCAAGTCCATAATTGGTGGTTCCGTTGACTACCATGATTCCCCGTAAAGCATCTACCTGGTAGGTGAGGGGATTGAGGTGGGAAATTATTTTTAACCAATCGGGCATTAGGGAAATTGGGTATATGGCGTTACTAGCAAAAAATAATGGCATGGTAATCAATTGTCCAATACCAGTAAATCTTTCTCTTGATCTAACTAGGCAGCCAATAATCAAGGAGAAGGCGCAAAAACAACCAGCACCCAAGAAAACAACTAGGATAACTTGCAGTAAGGATACAAGGCTATGATTTAAGTTCACTCCTAATAATAAGGCTAGAAGGTAAATGACTATTACTTGAGAACAACAACGGACACCGCAAGCTAGGCTCTTGCCTAAAACTATGGCAGCACGGGGTATGGGCGCTGCTAAAAATTTATGCACTACTCCTAGATCCCTTTCCCAAATTAAGGTCATACCTCCCGTAAAAATAGCCATAAATAGGCCACTTTGTGCTAGGATACCCGGGGTCATAAAGTCTAGGTAAGCTATATTACCTGTGGGAATAGCACGGGTTCGGGAAAAAACTTGTCCAAAAATGACTAACCATAAGGCAGGTTGTACGGCTCTGAGTAGTAGATCACTGGGGTCGTGACGCAATTTTCTAACTTCTAGTTCGGCAATTACTAGGGTCTTGATGAGGAAGTTTTTGATCCCTAGTAAGATACTGTTTGGTTGGATGGATGGTCTATTATCCCAAGCGTTGGGTTGCACGTCTAGTTCTAGCGGTTTCACTGTAGCTAACTCCTGATATTAGTTGATTCCCTGCGTAATGGATAAATACGTCGTCTAAACTGGCTTGTGGTTTGTTGATGGAGGCTTTTAATTGTGATGGGGAACCAGTGATAATTTCTTTACCCCTGTTCATGATGGCTACGCGATCGCAAAGGGCGTCTGCTTCTTCTAAAAAGTGGGTGGTGAGAAAAATGGTTGTGCCATGTTGTTTCTGGAGCTGTTCCATAAGTTGCCAGACTTGAGACCTGGCTACGGGATCTAATCCTACGGTTGGCTCATCCAGAAATAAAATCTGGGGTTGGTGGAGAATGGCTTGGGCAATTTCTAGTTTGCGAATCATCCCCCCGGAATAGTTTCTCACCATTCGATGGGCTACGTTCTCTAATCCCATAAATTCTAACATTTCTCTGATTCGCTGTTTTCTATGTCGAGTAGGTATATCATAGATTTTGGCAAATATTAATAGGTTTTCATAGCCGGTTAGGGTGCCATCAGCTGATAGGGCTTGTGGCACGTAGCCAACTACTCTCCTGATGGCATTAGGTTGGCGAGTCACATCATAACCGCTTAGGTAGGCCTTACCCCCACTTGCAGGTAATAGGGTGGTGAGGATTTTTATGACTGTGCTTTTACCAGCTCCATTAGGACCTAATAAACCGAATACCTCTCCTGACTTAACGTAAATACTTAGGTCGTCAACTGCTACAAATTTGTCAAAACATCTTCTGAGTTCCAGTGTTTGTAATATTACTTCTGGTAAGTTACCCGATACTAATTCTGGCGTTTCCGTGAGTTTAGCCACCATGAGGAGACCTGCCTTTTTTTTACTGAACTAATATTTAGTTTTTCTAACTGTTAGTACATCATAGTTGTGGTTATAAGTCAAGAAGTTTTCTAAATTTCTCTAAAAATGCGTGCAAATCCTGGGAACCTATTTTTAGTTAGGGGATTTTAATGTTAGGTTGTCTAATTATTAGTTTTTTATTAGTTTTTAATAAAATGTGATGCCTGATACATCTTTTTTTTGATGGTTGGGTGTAAACTACTTTTACTCGGTCAAGTTACCGGTATTTAGTTTGATGGTGATGAGGGCTTCAGATTAAATAGCTGTTAAGCTTTGTTAGAAGAGTATATTCATCATTAAAATAGTGAACTTTTTATAAGTGGAAATAGACAGATGGGTGAGAAGCGTAGGTTTCATTTAGGTGCATTTATTCAGGCTACTGGACATCATGTTTCTGCCTGGCGACATCCAGAGGCGCAAATAGATGCTGGTTTAAATTTTTTGCACTATTGGGAAATAACCCGAACTGCGGAAAGGGGACTGCTTGATGCGGTTTTTTTAGCCGATAGCCCTGGGATATGGGGTGGCACACCAGAAACTCAAAAACGGAATGGTAAGTTAGCTCATTTTGAGCCTGTAACTTTATTTTCCGCTTTATCATCGGTAACCAAGAATATTGGCTTTATTGCTACTGCTTCTACTACTTATGAAGATCCTTACAATTTGGCAAGGAAGTTTGCTTCTTTAGACTATTTAAGTAATGGTCGAGCAGGATGGAATGTGGTCACTACCGGTAATGAAAATGCTGCGGCTAATTTTGGGTTGGAATATCATCCGGAACATAGTCAGCGTTATGAGCGAGCAGAAGAGTTTGTGGAGGTAGTTAAGGGTTTGTGGGACAGTTGGGAGGATGATGCGTTTATTCGGGACAGGGAATCGGGGATTTACTTTGATCCGGATAAGTTACATATCCTCAATCATCAGGGTAAATATTTTTCGGTTAAGGGTCCGTTGAATGTGGGTCGTCCTCCTCAGGGATATCCCGTAATAGTGCAAGCTGGTGCTTCGGAAGCGGGAAGGGAGTTAGCTGCTCGCACTGCTGAGGTGATTTTTACTGCTAATCAAACTTTGAGTGATGCTCAGGAGTTTTACTCTGATATTAAGGGTAGGTTAGGAAAATACGGACGTTCCTTTGAGGATCTGAAAATTATGCCCGGTGCTTTTCCGGTTATTGGGAGAACGGAGGAAGAAGCTCAGGAGAAGTATGAGTTTATTCAGTCGCTAATTCATCCGGATGTGGCTTGGGGAATTTTAAAAACCTATTACAAGGGGGTGGATTTGTCTGGTTATTCTCTGGATGATATTGCTCCTGAGTTGCCCAGTGAGACAAACAGTAATAAGAGTCGTCTGAAGTTGGTTCAGGATTTGGCTAGTCGAGGGAGTTTAACTCTGCGCCAACTTTATCTAGCTTTGGCAACAGCTAGAGGACATCGCACTATTATTGGCACTCCTGAAAGTATTGCTGACCAGTTGGAGGAGTGGTTTAACAATGGTGCTGCAGATGGTTTCAATATCATGCCACCTATCCTTCCTTCTGGGTTGGATGATTTTGTGGATTTAGTGGTTCCTATTCTTCAAAAACGTGGGCTGTTCCGTACGGAGTATGAGGGTAGTACTCTGCGTGAAAACCTGGGTTTACGTCGTCCACCTAATCAATTTGCTGTGAGGGTGGATTCCCCAGCTTTAGTTTTGGCTTAGTTTGTTAGTTTTTTTAGGAGAAAATATGGCTAAATATAATAGACTCAAAAGCTCTCGCTCGGCTGTTATTAAGTCCAAACTTAACTATCCGGTGATTGATACTGATGTTCACACTAATGATTTCACTCCTGCTTTAGAAGATTATATTGCTAATTATGGGGGATCGAGATTGGTAGATGCGCTGCGCAAGGCGGAATCTTCTCGTCTTAATTCCAAGGCTAAGGGTAAGGATTGGTATGAACAAACGCCGGAGGAGCGTCAGTATTATCGTACTATTCGCTCTCCCTGGTGGGCAAGGGTGACTCGCAATACATTAGACCTGGCTACTTATACTTTGCCCGAGTTGTTTTATGAACGCCAAGCTGAGCAGGGTTCTGACTATTCTGTTCTCTTCCCTAATAATGTTTTGGCTCCTGCTGGTGCTAGTAATGATACTCGTCAAGCACTACAACGAGCAATTAACCATTATCATGCGGATTTGTATCGTAAGTATAGCGATCGCCTGACGGTGGTGGCGGGAATTCCCATGAACACCCCTCAAGAAGCGATTGAGGAACTGGAATTTGCCGTAAAAACTCTGGGTTTGAAGGTGGCTAATATTCCTGGTGGTGTGAAAAGACCTATTCGGGCGATCGCGGATAAGTATCCGGCTGAGGAATATCCGGAAATTGCCAGATATGCGTCTTATATTGATTTTTATGGCATAGACAGTGAATATGACTATGATCCTTTTTGGGCGAAGGTGGTTGAGTTAGGAGTACCTGTAACTACTCATTATGGTAGTCAGGGGTGGACAGGTCGTTCTTCCATCAGTAATTATATGAACAACCATATTGGTCATTTTGCTGATGGTTCTCAGGCGTTTGCTAAGGCCCTATTTTTTGGTGGTGTAACTAAGCGTTTTCCTAAATTGCGTGTGGGGATGTTAGAAGGTGGAGCAGATTGGGGCGCTCATGTTTATATTCATCTGGTGGATCGTTTTTCTAAGCGTAGTTTGAATGGGTTACAAAACTATAACCCGGACCTGGCTAATAGTCATGAGTTGTATGAGCTGTTCTTGAAATTTGGTGCAGAATTACTGGAGGGATATTCTCTGAGTAAAGAGGAGCTAACTCGAAGTGTTTTGGGATCTTCTTTTACTCGTTTTAGTCGTTCCCCTGTGGGCAGTGAGTTAGAAGATTTTGCTGCTGCGGGGATTGAATCTATTGAGGATATACGCGATCGATGGGTAAACAGTTTCTTTTTTGGTTCCGAGTCGGATGACCGGACTATTGCCAGTGCATTCAATAATCGAGCTAATCCCTTAAATGTAAAAATCAACGCTATTTATTCTTCTGACGTTGGTCATTGGGATGTGCCTGATTTAACGGATCCTTTGGCGGAAAGCTGGGATTTGGTTCAGGAGGGTGTGCTTTCTGAGGATGATTTCCAAGCCTATGTGTTTGGTAATCCTTATAAGTTCTATACGGAAGCTAATCCCGATTTCTTCCAGGGTACGGTAATTGAATCTAAGGTAGCTAGGTCTTTAAAGGTAGAAAGTCTGGAGCAAAATTTGGTGTCAGTATAAAGACGGTTTTGATGATTTGGGGGGTTGAACGGTAGAACTCTCTGGCTTTTGGCCAGAGATATTTTTATTGCTGGTGTTGGTTTGTAAGAGATAGATGTTAATGTTCAAAAATGTAAGACCTTGGCAGTCTTTTCAGCGTGCATCTGAAGCACCTAATTTGCCTAATACACCATTCCGGTTTGTTTGTTATTTTGTGAACCAGTTTCGCTGGTGGTATGTGGCAATGGTGGTGTCTGAAATATTACATGCTACCTGTGGAATTATGTTGCCATACGCTATAGGAGAGATAATTCGTACTGTGACAGTAGCTCATACCAATAGTGGAGAAATTTTTGGAGCTATTAAACAACCTTTAACTTTATTTACTTTTCTTATTATTGGTGAGGTAGTTTTTGGGCGTGCTGCGGGTTTATTACAAACTATTCTGCATCCTATTCATCGTCAGCATATTGTCCGCTCACTGTACGCCTATTTGCAATATCATTCCCATCGTTATTTAAGTAGTAGTTTTGCGGGAGCATTAGCACATCGTATTGGTGAAACATCTTTAGGTGTTACTCAAACAATGCAAATGCTGATTACTGAGTTTATGTCTTTAATAATTGTGTATGTGGTATCCACAATTTTGCTTTATCGTACCTATCCTCCCTTAGCAGCATTAGTTGGTACGTGGGCAGTTTTGTTTATTACTATTTCTTTTTGGTTAGCTACTCGTTGTCGAATTTATTCTCGCAGGGCAGCAGCGGCTAGAAGTGACACTACAGGTATTATTGTTGATGCTGTAACAAATCTTAGTAGCACTAGGTTATTTGCTCGTTTGGGCTTTGAAAGGGAATATTTAAATGAGCGATTAAGGTATGAACTTAAGGAGGTAAGGAGAGCTAATTGGTATTCGGAGAGAATTCGTTGGTTTCAATTTATTTCTGCTGCTATTCTTAAAGTTAGTACTTTGTATTATTCTATATTTTTGTGGAGTGGGGGATTAATTACAGCAGCGGATTTTGTGGTAGCAACGAGTTTGTCGTTGTTAATTATTAGTGAAGCGAAGAACTTAAGTCGCAGGTTTATTGAATTTTTTGAACACATTGGTAATATAGCTAATGGAGTTCATATAATAGTTCAACCTCATGAGTTAATTGATAAGGAGCATGCTCTTGCTCACCAATTTTTTCAAGGAAGGATTGAGTTTCGCCAGGTTAACTTTAGTTATTCTCGGGAGAAAAAGGTTTTTGAAAATCTTTCCGTGGCAATTGAACCGGGTCAGCGGGTGGGCTTAGTGGGATTTTCTGGGTCTGGTAAATCCACTTTTGTGAATTTAATTTTGCGGTTGTTTGACCCTCAATCAGGAAAAATTCTTATTGATGGGGTGGATATTAGGGAAATGACTCAGGATTCTCTCCATTCTCAGATTAGTTTAATTCCTCAGGATCCTTCTTTGTTCCATCGCACTTTACTGGAAAATATTCGTTATGGTCGTTTAGAAGCTGAAGATGAAGATGTGAAAATATCCGCAATCAAGGCTTATGCCCATGATTTTATTGCTCAAATGAATAATGGTTATAATTCTTTAGTGGGAGAACGAGGAGTGAAGTTATCTGGAGGACAAAGACAGAGGATTGCTATTGCTAGGGTTATTTTAAAGGATGCACCAATTTTGATTTTAGATGAGGCAACTTCTAGTTTGGATTCTATTACTGAAAAGGCAATTCAGGAAACTTTGGATCTGGCAATGAATGATAAGACGGTGATTGTGGTGGCCCATCGTTTGTCTACCATTTCTCATTTAGATCGTATTTTGGTATTTGACAGGGGTCGTATTGTTGAGGACGGTTCTCATGATGATTTGCTGGCATTGGGTGGAACCTATTACAAACTATGGAAAATGCAGGCGGGTGGATTTTTACCTGAGGAAGCTAAAGTTGGTGTAGGAAGTTGATTACTAGTTTATTGACTTCTATTGAGTCAGTAAGGAAAGCATCATGACCGTAAATGGATTTTAAATATACTAGTTGACTGTTGGGAATTAAATTTGCTATTTCTTCTTGCTCTCTTGGGGGATATAATATATCGGAGCTAATGGCAATAATCATGGTAGGTTGTTTGATGCTTTGCAGGGTTAATTCGTAATTCCCCCCCTGGGTAATGTCATGGTTATCCATTGCTTTAGTTAAGGTAATATAGGTGTTGGCATCAAATCTCTCTATTAATCTTTGACCATGATATTGTAAATATTTGGCTATAACAAATTGGCCTGTTTCTTCATCCCAGTTTCTGGCAAATCTTTCGCTAAAGCTCTCCCATGACCTATAGGTACTCATGGCCATCATTCGGGCTATGGCTAATCCCTGTTTGGGAGCTTTTTCTAGGGTGTAATTGCCTCCTTGCCAATTGGGGTCAGCATATATGGCTTGTCTCTGGGCTTCGCTTAAACCAATACACCAGGCTGAGTGTCTACCAGAGGTAGCCATAGGTGCGATCGCCCTTACTATATGTGGATATTGTAGTGCCCACTCTAAGACTTGCATTCCCCCTAGGGATCCACCAATTACTAAGGCTAGGGATTTAATTCCTAAGTATGCGACTAAATGGGCTTGCAAGTGGACCATATCCCTGATTGTAATCTCTGGAAATGTGGCACCATAGGCAAATCCTGTATGGGGATTAATGCTCATTGAACCTGTAGTGCCATAACAACTACCTAATACATTACTGCATACAATAAAGTATTTGTTGGTGTCTAACGCTTTATTTGCACCTAATAAATCTTTCCACCAAGTATCTGCATCAGCTGAACCTGTTAAGGCGTGACAGATGAGAATACCATTATCACCTTCTGAGTTTAGTTTTCCCCAGGTGCGATATGCTAACTGAACTTTTTGTAATACTTCTCCTTTTTCCAGTGCATAGGGTTTATGTAGATGATAATATTGGGTTTGTGGGGAAATTAGGTGGTGATAGTTCATACAAATGCTTGAGCAAAGTCTTCTTTAATATCTTCAATATGTTCAATTCCTACAGATACCCGAATTAAGTCTGGGGTGACACCAGCTGAAAGTTGTTCAAGGTCACTAAGTTGCTGGTGGGTTGTGGAAGCAGGATGAATAACTAGGGTCTTGGCATCCCCAACATTGGCCAGATGGCTAGCTAATTTCAGCCGATTAATAAAATTTTTGCCTGCTTCCAGTCCACCTTTTATGCCAAAGTTTAATACTCCGCCAAATCCATGTTTTAAATATTTCTTGGCTCGCTCGTGATAGGGATGATTAGGTAGTCCTGGATAGTTGACCCATTCTACCTGCGGTTGTTTCTCTAACCACTCAGCTAGTTCTAGGGCATTGTGCAGATGACGATCTACACGCAATGACAATGTTTCTAGTCCCTGTAATAACAAAAAAGCATTAAATGGACTTAAACTAGGACCAAAGTCTCTTAGTCCTTCGACCCTGGCCCGAATAATAAAGGCTATATTACCAAAAGGACTACCAGGGCCAAATATTTCTTGAAAATTCAGCCCATGATAACCCGGTGATGGATCGGTAAAAATGGGGAATTTGCCCCTACCCCAATCAAATTTCCCGGAGTCAATAATTACACCCCCTATGGAATTACCATGACCACCTATCCATTTAGTTGCTGATTCAACTACAATATCCGCTCCATATTCAATGGGTCTGGCTATGTATCCCGCAGCTCCAAAGGTGTTATCAACTATTAGGGGTATGCCATGCTCATGGGCAATTTCCGCCAGAGATGTAAAATCCGGTATGTTGAATTGTGGGTTGCCAATGGTTTCCACATACAATGCTTTCGTCTGATTGTCAATTGCCCGACGAAAATTTTCTACCTCATCTCCCTCTACAAATTTGACATTTATTCCTAAACGCGGTAAGGCAACTTTAAATTGGTTATAGGTTCCTCCGTATAAAAAGCTGGTGGAAACTATGTTTTCCCCCGCTTGGGCAATGGTGCTAATAGCTAAAAACTGTGCTGCTTGACCACTGGAAGTGGCTAAAGCTGCTACACCTCCTTCTAAGGCAGCAATCCTCTTTTCAAATACATCTGTTGTCGGATTCATAATCCGAGTGTAAATATTGCCAAATTCCTGTAAGGCAAACAATCTGGCCCCATGCTCTGTATCATTAAATACATAAGATGTGGTTTGGTAAATGGGAACCGCACGGGCATTAGTTCCTGGAGCTGGTTCCTGTCCAGCATGAATTTGTAAGGTTTCAAATCTATATTTCTCTGACATATTTTATACTCTTTTTTGAGATTTTTACTTGATTGCCCCTAATTTAGTTTGGGGGAAAGTGAACTTAATAATCAAGAAAGTACCTAATAGGGCAAAAATAATCCACAGCCAACCGTGTAAGCTGGTGGAAGCAATGCCACTGAAAAAGGCACCAATATTACATCCAAAAGCAGCAAAAGCTCCGAAACCCATGATTAGTCCACCCACTGCTTTAGAAAGGAGTGTTGAGGGGTTAGTTGCCGTTTGTGGTATTAATTTACCAGCTAAACCAGCTGCCAATAATGCACCTAGAATCAAACCTAGGTTCATGATTGAGGTGGTATCCGCTAGGACTGAACTGGAAAGTGCTGGATCCCCATCCCAAAATTTGCTACTGGATGGGTTCCAGCCCAAAAACGTGGCAATTTTAGCCATCCACAATGCAAACCCCCAGGTGATTCGCCAGGGTTGTCCAGAAATTACTAGGGTTAACCAGTTTAGTAACCCTAAAATAATCCCTCCCGTAAATATCGACCATGGATTGTATAAAAAATCTCTCCAGCTGCTATTTTTTGGCGAGGTGGGACTGTTTTTAGTCCAAATACCCACTATTATCGCTAAAAAGAAAAAAATGATTAGTTGGACAATTACTGCATTCTTCCAACCAATGGTTTCACCTAAGACTATGGGGGGGATTTGCGGTAATCCAGACCAAAGGTCTTGGCTTATGCTGGCACAAAATGACCCCAAACAAAAGGTGATTAGGGTGATGATCATGGTATAATTGCCACTACCTATAGTGTAAAGTGTGCCACAACCACAAGCTCCACCTAATTGCATCCCTATCCCAAAGATAAATGCTCCTATCACTCCTGATATTCCTACAGGGGCGATCGCGCCTCCTAACTCTTGTCCGAAAATCTTACCAGCTGATAGTAGGGGCGCAAACAATATGGTAGTAATTGACAACATCAGTAACTGGGCATATATTCCTTGTCCATCTCTATTTAATATTAGTTTTCGATAGGCTGATGCAAATCCAAAACTAGATTTATACAGGGTTATGCCCAAAAGAACGCCAATTACAAATAACACACTTTGTCGCCAGCCATATTGACCTGATAAAATCAACAGAGCAACAAAAATACCTAGAGCGATCGCCACAATTAATTTTTGCGGTTGAGTGTATGTTTTCATCAAAAGTGCCAGTCACAGTTTACGCATGGGCTAACAATAACCACTTAGGGAGGCGGCGAACCGCCCCCCAAACCGTTAAGCTATTGCTAATCAAGTCCTAGACGGGTTTTCGCCTTTATCATCTGATGGTTGACCTTTTTTAGTTCTGGTACAAGCCATTAAATCGTTTTGTTGAGAAAGGTTTACCGATTGGCTAAATTCAACGATATAACCCACCCCAACACCAGTGATCACCGCAAGCAACACTAGTAATTTCATAATTCTCTCCTGTAAAAGAAGTTAATCTAGCTTATCTCTTCTGGTCCAGTAGCAACAGGTAGATCTGGATAGGTACTGTATTCTGTCCAAGAACCCTCATAAACCCTGACCTTAGGATAGCCTAATAAGTGTTTTAACACCACATATTGTAAAGTCGCCTCTCTTCCTGTGCTGCAAGACACTATAATATCATCATCCGCAGTAATCTTCTTATCTGCCAGTATTTTCCTGATTTCATCCAATGACTTGAGTTTATGAGGATTTTGAGGATCTGTAAATGTGGGCCAGGGAATATTTTTAGCCCCCGGAATATGTCCATTGCGTACCCAAAGGTTTTCCTTACCCTGAAATAGGTCTGCAGGTCGAGGATCAATAAATTTAACCCCCTTCTTGCCAATTAGGTTTTTTACTTCATTTATGGACACACGTACACTAGTATTATCCCTAAGGGTGAATTGCCCTGGTCGGTATTTAGGAAATACTTTTGTTACAGTTTGGGAAGCTGCAGCGTAACCTTTATATCCTCCATCCAACACTGCTATATTTTGCACTCCGGAACGTTCCAGGAGATAAGCCACCATACTTGCTCCTAAAACATCTCTACCATCGGAATAAACCAAAACTCGACTCTTATTAGTCACTCCTGAATTGGCAAATATTTCCGCTAATTTGCGATTATCCCAGTATTGTACTGGTAGTCCCTCTCTAGGACCGCGAAATGCTATATCAGCAACATTAACCGCCCCAGGTAAGTGTCCGTCAATATAGTCTAAAGGCGAATTTCTTACGTCTAGGATCCTGAGATTTGGATCTTTAATATTTTCTGCTACCCAGTTAGGACTAACAAACTGAATCCTGCTGTTACTAACATTTCCCCATGCGGGTAAGTGCAACATGGGAGTAATTAACAAACATGAGAAAATTGCTAACCCTATAACAAATAGTTTGCTACTTCTGAGTCTTTTCCAAATTGCTTTTTGTCCGCTTATCATAGCTAATTGCCTCCACTTTAGTTTTTAGGAAACTGACAACTTTTGTTCATTAACTTTTACAGAATTAACAAGTCGTACCAACTCTCCTACATTTTCATGTAGTCTCTGGGCTAGCTCTTCTTCTAATTGAATCGAACCCTCTTGGGAAAATTGAATTTGCTTATCTACTGCATATACTGTACTTAAAATATGCCTAGCACCCAGTTCAGATAAAACTGGTTTTAAAGCATATTCAATTGCTAAGAGATGGGCAATAGTACCACCAGTAGCAAAGGGAAGTAGTATCTTACCGCTTAAAGCTTTTTGGGGTAATAGGTCTAAGAAAGACTTGAGTACTCCTGTGTATGCAGCTTTATAAATAGGCGTAGCAATTATGATACCACTAGCTTGCTGTATCAGCTCTTTGGGCTTTTCCAGTGCAGGACTGTTATAGCGCCCGTAAACTAAATCCTCAGCAGGCAAATCCCGGACAGAAATAATAGTTGTTTCCAAACCTTGTTCAGAAATTAACTGAGTAGCATACTCTAAAATCCCGTATGTTCTAGAAGGATGAGCAGGACTACCAGCAATAGCTAACACATCAGCCATATTACCAAAGCCTCAAAAAAGGTAGATTAAAAGTGCCTTGCTTGCGCCTTATTTATGCACTCGTATTTATGCACTTGTAAGTTAATTATACCAAATTAGTCCACATTGGTAAAAACTTTCTCTTTCAGTGCTTGTGGAGGGAATTCCCGGTTGGCTAATACCTCACCAAAAGGACTGAATAACTGTGGTTCTGAGGTTGGTAGATGATCTAAAGGCAATCGGGGAAAAAGCAATTCGGCTACCCGATATGCTTCTTCTAAATGGGGATAACCAGAAAATATAAATGTCTCAATACCTACATCCGCATATTCTTGCATTCTTGCTGCTACAGTGTCAGGGTCACCAACCAGTGCTGTTCCCGCGCCACCACGCACTAAGCCAATACCTGCCCATAAATTGGGGCTAATTTCTAATTTCCCTACACTACCATTGTGTAATTCTGTCATGCGTTGTTGTCCCACAGAATCCATACGAGAGTAGGCTTGTTGAGCTTTGCTAATTGCATCTTCATCCACATAACGAATTAAATCATTAGCTGCATCCCAAGCCTGACTTTCGGTTTCTCTAACAATTACGTGCAGACGAATCCCAAAACGCAGTGTTCTCCCCTGGACAGCTGCCAGTTCTTTCACTCTTTTAATTTTTTCAGCAACTTGCTGAGGCGGCTCACCCCACGTTAAATATACATCCACATGCTTGGCTGCAACTTCCTGTGCAATGTCAGAAGAACCGCCAAACCATAAGGGTGGATAGGGCTGTTGTACGTTAGGAAATAGGATTTTACCTTCTTGAATGTTAAAATAATTTCCAGTAAAATTGCTAATCTCTCCCGATGCAATTTCTCGCCAAACGGTTAAAAATTCGTCTGTTAGCTGATAACGCTCATCATGACTCAAATGTAAACCATCCCCAGCGGACTCTACCGGATCACCTCCAGTCACCACATTAATTAGCAATCTACCTCCGGAAATCCTATCGAAGGTTGCCGCCATTCTAGCAGCTAGTCCTGGAGACATTAATCCAGGACGTATAGCTACTAAAAATCGCATTTTCTTTGTATGGGCAATTAGGGAAGAAGCTAAAACCCAAGCATCTTCACAAGAACGACCCGTTGGTAATAGGGCACCTGTGAATCCCAATTGATCCACTGCTTGAGCAATTTGTCGCCAGTAGTCAAAGTTAACCGAACGACCACCTATACCAGTGGCTAGATAACGCCCATCCCCATGGGTAGGAATAAACCAAAGAACTTCCATAGTGTTATTTTAATGTCTTAACTTCGGTTCACCTATCGTTAAACCGTATTTTTATTAGAATCCAATATTACACTAGCAACCCCAAAACTTAACAATTCTTTACACGAAATATTGGCAGGGATTAATTTTTGAAATAGCCGGGATTCCACTGCAACCAATATCTTTCCAAGGATTTGGCGATTACGTCTGCTAATTTACCAAAGCAGGCATATATGAGAATACTCAAAACCACCACATCTGTTTGCATAAATTCCCTAGCATTCATAGCCATGTAACCTATACCAGAGTCAGCGGCAATAGTTTCTGCCACAATAAGAGTTAGCCACATAATACCCAAAGAGAAACGTACTCCCACTAAGATGGAGGACATAGCACCGGGGAGAATGATTCGCCAAAACAACCCCCAAGGAGTTAGACCATAGATCCTACCCATTTCAATTAATCCCGGGTCAACACTGCGGATGCCATGAAAAGTGTTTAAGTAAATAGGAAACATAACTCCTAGAGAGACCAAAAATAATCTAGCTTCATCTCCAATACCAAACCATAAAATGACTAAGGGTATTAAAGCCAGATTGGGTATGTTTCTCAGCATTTGAATAGATGTGTCTATCAACTTTTCTGCAATTGGCCAAATCCCATTAATGAGACCTAAACTGAAGCCAATACTACCACCTAGCAAAAAGCCAGAAATGGCTCTGGCTGCGCTGATACCAATATTCCTAAACAGTTCCCCTGACGCGCCCATTTTAATAGCTGCTGCTATTACTGCTAGGGGAGCAGGTAGAATCCGATTAGGAATTACCCCTAGGGATGATAATAACTGCCATATGGTAATGATTAGTCCAGGTACCAACCAGGGGATGATAGATTGAACGTAGGAGTTTTTAATCAGTTGTTTAACCAATCGGGAAAAAGACCTATTTTTTCTGAAGGCATACTTAGATGGAATGTCTCTAATTTCAACGGAGTTTATTTTAACCATTGTTTTGATTTAGGGGTTTTTAATGTGAGTGTGAGGTTAATCCGTAGGAGAAGTACGGAGATATCTAATTTGATTCCCATCGATTCCCAACCCCACCTGATAGTGGTTGGGAATCGATTTTAATTACCTACTGCTTATCTACTGCGAATCCTTGTAGGGGTAATTGTTGCGTATTGCTTAGGATTTAAGAACGACTCCTGTACTGTAATTTTGTTGGGTATAATTCCTTCTTTATAAAATAAATCAGCAATGCGTTGCTGTTCAGCAATTACCGGGGGTGTAATTTTTTGCAACCGGAAGCTACGACGAGCTACCACTACATTTAAAATTCCGGGATCAATTTTCAACTCAGGTGCTAAAATTTGTACCACTTCATTGCGGTTAGACTCAGCCCATTCACCCAACTTATCTATTTCTTCTAAAATGATTTTGACCAATTGGGGATTTTCCCTAGCAAAATCACGTCTGGTCATGTAGAATCCACCTTGGGTAGCAATACCACCAGCATTTCTCAGTACCCGAGCACCGGCATTTTTTTGAACAAAAGCAATGAAAGGATCCCAAGCAACCCAAGCATCAATTTTTTTCTGGATAAAAGCATCTCGAGCTTCTGCTGGGGTCAAACTTACCGCTTGAATATCACTATATTTCAGTCCAGCTTCACCCAAAGCCCTTAACAGTAAGTAGTGGGCTGCTGAACCTTTTTGAAAAACAACCTTTTTTCCTTTTAAATCTTTAAGTGTTTTAATTGGAGAGTCTTTTTGCACCACAATTGCGCTACCTTCACCCCTAGTAGGTTTACGTGCAGCAACGTAAGTGAGCTGGGCTCCTGCAGCTTGGGCAAAAATGGGTGGAGTTTCCCCCACACTTCCAATATCAACCCTGTTGGCGTTCATGGCTTCCATAAGTTGAGGACCAGCGGGAAATGGAGACCATTCAACTTTCACACCCAAAGATTCCAGACGTTTATCCACAACTCCTTTAATTTTGACAATATCTCCAGAAGTTTGGTAAGCCATTCTCACCACCTTAGCCTTAATATCAACCTTGTTTCCAGGACGAGGATTTTCAGCCTGCACCACACTTGCTGTAATAGGAACGGTGGAAACCAACACAGCTAGAGCTGAATATTTAGCCAATTTCTGAATCAAACTGCGGCGAGGTAATTGGAAATTAAAGTTCATTGACTTACTCCTGTTTAATAAATATGGTGTTCTAATAGTCTTCTCAGACGGATTTCATAACTCAGACTATTTAGCACTTAGTACCTCTTTGGGAGTGATTTCCGCGTACTGTTCGGGAGTTAAAAATCCATCCCTAACATTAACTTTTTTAGGAATTAATCCCAAGGAGAACCACTTATCAGCAACTTGTTGTTGCTTATCAATTACCGCTTCGGTAATAGGTACCAGGGAAAAATCGTATTTATCGTGCATTTTCTCTAAGGTTGGTGGATCAAGCTGAGTCACATCAGCCAATAATTGGGCAATTTCTTTGGGGTGATTCTTAGACCAAATTTGTGCTTTCTGCAATTCCTCCAAAAATATTTTAATTGCTTCTCGATTTTCCTGATAGAATTTGCGGTTGGTTGAGTAAAAATTGTTAGTATCCCTCAAACCATTGCTGCCATCTAATAAAACACGACCGACTTTTTTTTGCACATTTCTAGTTGCAAAAGGCTCCCAAACAAACCAACCATCAACCTTACCTTGACTGAAAGCAGCATTAGCATCAGGAGGAGGTAGAAATACTGACTCAACATCGCTTAATTTTAAACCCTCTTTCTCTGCGGCCCTCAAGGTAAGATAATGTCCAATTGAAGCTTTTTGAAAAGCTATTTTTTTACCTTTCAAGTCTTTAAAATTTTTCGCCGAAGAGTTAGTTGGCACCAACAAAGAAATGGATGCACCATCTGAAGAATTGGCTGCTAAGTAAACTAGTGGGACGCCAGCTGATTGAGAAAAAACTGGAGGGGATTCAGCAGTAGCTGCTATATCCAACCCACCCGCATTCAAAGCCTCCAACTGCTGAGGTCCAGCTAAAAATTCCGGCCATTCTACCTTATATCCTAAGGGTTCCAATTTGTCCTCTAGTGTACGTTGTTTTTCTAGTACTGCTAAAGCCGTAAGTTGTTTGGAACGAACCACCCTAAATAGTTTCTTGTTGGTGGAATTACTGCTAGATTGGGTGGCGGTATTATCCCCCTTATTTGATACATTATTTGAATTTGCATTACAACCAAATAATGCAATAGATAACACTAAACCATATCCAATAGCAAATAGGGCAGAACGACGCATCTTGTTGCCATTTTTGGATATTTGAGGTTGAAGTTGCCAGTTTTTCATAATTATTGAGTTACCCATGTAATATCTGTAAACCTGGAGCAAGAAAAACCTCACTCCACAGATGCGAGGAAAGCTAATTATCGCAGAGAGAGAAAATGGTAAAGATCACATTTCCGTGCCACCTATCCACCATTAGATGTTCTGGCTAAAACTATAATCCCGCTGTGCATTGGCAACCTTACTAAGAGCATAGTCAAACTCTCTCGGTTGAGTCTCGGATTCTCCCATAACCCGGTTTAAAATCTTCTCTACTGTTTTGGCAAATTCTGCATTTCCCCTAGCTCTTGGTCGGGACAAGGCAATTTCTACATCTAGTGCAATCTTCCCATTTTCTATTAAAACTACACGGTCTGCTAATACTACTGCTTCTTCTACATCATGAGTAATTAATAGTGCTGTGAATCCCTGTTCTTGCCATAATCTTTCTATTAATTGCTGCATCTCGATTCTCGTTAAAGCATCCAGTGCACCCAAAGGCTCGTCTAGTAATAACAAAGAAGGTCTACTGGCTAAAGCTCTGGCTAAAGCTACTCTTTGTCTCTGTCCACCCGACAAAACTGATGGCCACTCATGAGACCTGTCTTCTAATCCCACTTGACGTAATATTTGCAGTGCAGTTTGTTTAGCATAGACTTTAGAGCTAGAACCTAGTAAACCCAACTCAACATTTGCTAACACTCTTTGCCAGGGCAACAATCTAGCATCTTGAAACATCATCCGAATAGCTGGATTAATACGCTGATGTGTAACTATATCATTTAGTAACACTGCACCCTGAGTTGGCTCTTCCAATCCAGCAACTAAGCGTAACATTGTACTTTTACCACAGCCACTGCGACCAACAATGGCCACAAACTCCCCTGGACGAACCTCTAAATCTAAATTCTCTAAAACTGCTTTTGTCCCAAAGGACTTACTTAACCTCTCTAGCTTTAATTTCATTCCTTTAACCTGATAAACCATCTCTCTAACCTCTTAAGTTAAGAATTTCAATCTGAATGATTTTATTTTTCTAGCTACATCAGTTTAAAACTTGCTACAAAGAGTAAAATTTTACCTTGCAGCAAAGTGTTTAAGAATAAGCTGAAAATAATGCTGCCAATATTTCTGTATTGGTACAGATAAGTAATAGATGAGTTAACAAGCATAAAGGCGCAGTACCCGTATGCTTGGTCTACATCAAATTTGCCGTCCGAGAGTTAACTACATTAAATCTATTGATTTATAGTAGATTGCATTATCATGCCATAAATAAAATCAAAATGCAAGTATTTTTTGTCAGAAAAAATATATTTTTTACCAGAAATCCGCCTTAACTACTGGGGATTATACCGGAGTGATAAAAATGTGAAAAAAACGTATTTACCAATACAAAAATCTGTTTACAACCACTAGAACTGGCAGTTCAAAGTTACAAAACATCTTCTATTTGCCGTGCTTCTGTAGTTTCTTTTGCTGTTAATTGGGTTGATTCTAATGCAGGGAGAATTTTACCTAGGACTAGGACAGAAAGCATCATAAGTAAACTAGTAACCATAATAATGCTGACTACATTGGGGTCTGAGAAATTACTTGTACCGATTAATAATGCTGCTGCAAAATTACGTTGAGCTGTCCCCACCCCCAAAACTCTTTGTGTTTGAACATTTGGACCCCCCAATAAATAGCCAACACTAAAAGAAAAAACAATAAAAACAGCACAAACAAGGAAAACACCCGTTTTCAATAGCATAATGATGTCGCTGACATGGATTATCAGTCTTATTGCTAAACCCAAAAACAAACCTAAATTAGATATTTTAAAAACAATTGGTTGTAAATTTTCTATTACATATTGATACTTAGCCTTGATTAGTAATCCCAAAGCCAGGGGCATAACCATCATGAATATTAAAGGTTGAGCAATATCCCAGGAGCTGACTTGGGTACCTTCTAGCACCAAAGGTAATGTGAGTGGCAAATAAAATACCGTCCCCAACATCAACATCATCATTAGGCCCGTAGCAAAAGCCAAATTTCCCTTGACTATTTGAGCAAGTTTGGGTAAAGCTGGGGGTCCAGAAGCCAAGGCCATAATCATAAAACCATCTCTTGTAGGTTCAGTAACAGGTACTATGTTTAAAAACAAATAAATAAAACCTGGAACGAGTACAAAATTCGCAATTAGTCCAAATGTGACCAGGCGAATATTAATTAGGGGTTGCCAAATTTCCGCCAAACTTAGCTGCAAACCAGTACCAAACATCGTACCAACTACAAATGCCAAGAAGGCGGTCTTGTCCAATAAGGACAAGGGTAAGGGAAGAATTTCAGACATAAGTTAAAATTTGTGTAGGTTTGTCAAGCCTTAGCTGATTCTGCCAAATCCACTGGCTTTAGTGCCAATGATTTTTTCCAGACCTGGATTTGTATCTAAGTAGGTGGGTGGAATTAAATATAAGATGAACGTAGGTTGGGTTGAAGTATGGAACCCAACGCCACGGGTCTCGTTACTCGACCCATCATACAAATAATCCTTCCTACTTATCTCAAGTTCAAAGTAATTTTTTGCAGGTCACCTGTGAATGTAAAAGGAATTTCATAGGTATCAACAATTGGGGTTCCCGTATCATATCCCACATCAAAAGTTTCATCCAGAGCGATACGATAAGGGACAGTTTTGGCAATGAGACCAATTGCTACTTGTTTATCATTGACAAAGATTTTCCCAGTTCCACCAGCACCCACACCACCATCATAGTCAAAATCAAATCGCAGGGTAGATTTACCCAGTGGTAACCTAGTAGGAGATTGAATAATATAATGCTCCATATTGACTAAGTTATATATGTATGTTGGTTTACCATCTATTAAGAAAAATCCCCATCCAGCAAAACGTCCACCCTGGGTTAATAAAACACCTTCCAGATTATTGTCAGTAATATTTACATCAGCTTTAATACTAAAAGATCTATTTTTAATGCTAGGAGCGCTACCTTCAGGAATACTCAAACTAGTGTAGTAATTAAACGTTGTACGTCCTGTAGCCAGGGAAGGACGAGCTTGAACGTCAAATCGCTCGAAAATTCGGTCATCTAGGGGTAAAACATTGTTTTTCTTAGCTTCCGATAAAAATAGTTTTTGCAGTTTCTCCAGTCGCTCTGGATGTGCATTTGCTAAGTTATTGGCTTCGCTGAAATCTTTTTCAATGTTATATAGTTGCCATAGATCTTGTTCAAAATCAGCATTAACTGTACCTTGCCAGGGCAATCTTGGATGACGAGCAGCAGCTATCCAACCATGATCATAAATAGCTCGATTCCCTAAAATTTCAAAGTACTGAGTTTGCCTTTGAGAAGATGCTTGAGGGTTATCAAATGTATAAACCAGACTAGTACCGTCAAGTTTTTGCTGTTCAACACCGTTAACTTGACTAGGCACAGTGACTTTAGCTACTTCTAAAATGGTGGGTACAATATCAATTACATGATGAAATTGAGGGCGAATTCCGGGTTGTTTAATTTTATCGCCCCAGGTAATTACTAGGGGATTACGGGTACCACCAAATTAAGCTTCTCCGGTCTAAAGACACGGAGATTTCTGAAGAGTCCATAAACGAACTTTCTGAGGCTGGCTTAAACAGCCTCTACTGATTCCGCTAAGATCAATTCCTAGCATCACCGCTACTTTTTTCAAAATATTAGCAGCACCATTACAGTCCGCATTAATTTTGAACCCATCAGAAGTTTCATATACTCCACGACTAACTCGTTTCCCGCTTGCTTTCCACCCTTCGGGTTTTTCACCGAATTTAGGTATATTGTCGCAATCAAAAAACGATGATTGAGAAGTGTATGATTCTTCTGTTTCAATAAAATCTATTCCGTATTGTTTACATAATTGAGCAATACGGTCTTTTAATCTTGCTGTGGGAATTTGGACAAACTTCTGATTGTTTTTAGACCCCAAATCAATACTATTACACTAGTTAGTATTTGTTGAGAAGTATCAGAATACAATGCCTGATAATGAACGTTTTTCTGATAAGTTCCTAGTTGTTTATGCAAATCTGCTCTACTAGGAATATAACCAGTTTTAAAGTACATCTGCCTAGAATAGTAAACGCCACAATTTGTCAGCTTTTTAGCTTCTGTGCAGACGTACTCCAATATGGCTGTTATTGATTTATCGGACTTGATAAGAACTTGTTGGCATCCGTACATTGTTCGACCTTCAATGTTTGTTGATTTCAAAAGTATAGTTGAGATATGATTTACTTGTCAATAGCAGCCACAAAACAATATGAAGACAACACTGGAATACAGAATAGGAAATCACTCAAAAGGTAATGCAGTAGTGCATCTTGTATGGATACCTAAACGCCTTCGACAGATAATTTACGAACTAGCCAAAGAAAAAGACTGGGATATCCTCGCTCTTGAGGTTGCTCCATGTTCATTTATTTGTAGAACATCAACCAGATGTTGCTATAAATCAAGTGGTTAAAGCTTTTAAAGGACGGTCATCTTGCTTGTTAAGACGAAAATTTCCTGAATTACTTAAACTTCCTAGCCTATGGACTAATAGTTATTTTTATTCCACTGCTGGACAGGTTTCAGCAGATGTTATTAAAAGGTATATTGAAGTCCGCATCACGGTTAAATATCAAGGCGAATAAATTCGCCGTTGGCACTTCCTGTCTAAAGCCAAGTGGCTTCCGTGCCTTTCGGCGATTTTCTTGTGATATCTCTTTCACAACATCAGAATTGTCCGCTCCCATTTCAAAACGACCTCCCCTAATTAGTACCATCTCTTCAGGACATACATTGATGTTAGCGGTAGATGAACCAATCTCTAGTCCACCAACCCATAACCAAATGGTTAATATAAATGACAGCACAAATTTCTGAATTAGCGATCGCTTATCTTCCAATACGGTTCTCATTTCAATGCAGTTGTTAGCCCTAATATGTGAGCAAATCTATTTAGGTAAAAATCTGTAGGGTTAGCAACCTGTTGAATGGATTCCCGACGACGCAGGTTTTCCCACCATTCCCTAAGGCCAGGAGTTTCTTCTGGAAGGTAAAAATTACGAAATCTTTCTAAAACTGGTAATCTTTCAAACCAAGGATAAAAGCTGATATCTACTAAGCTCAAGTTTTCTCCCAACCAGTAAGGTCCGTTTGATAATTTACCCAATCCTTTTTGCTCAATGTACAATAGGGATTCTAAAAATTCTTTACGCCCCTGTTCTTGTTCTTGACTGTCTTTACCTCGTAATAACTTATTAAAAGCTGGTACAAGTCTGGTATTAGCGTAATCAATCCAAATTCTTGCTACAGCTTTTGCACCTAGATCTTTTGGTAAGAGAGCTGGTTCGGGGAATACCTCTTCCAAATATTCATTGATAATAGCTGATTCATAAATTTCTATTTCTCCATGCTTAATAGCAGGTACTTTTCCATAAGCGGAAATTTGAGTGAAGGTTTCTGGTTTATTCTGTAAATCGATTTCAATTCCTGTAAAGTTGATTCCTTTTTCCAGTAGTACAACGCGAGTTCGTTGAGAAAAAGTAGATCCTTTAGCAAAATACAGTTGTAGATTGGTCATTTGGTTCTTCTGTTGTAATTTAGATTAAAATACGGTATATCAGTCGAATTGCAGTATTATTGGATTATTTCATACTTCCGTTGAAAAAACAAGTGTTCATGTCAGGATTTTTGCCAAAACTAAATTTTTTACCCCCAGAGGACTTGAAAATATGGCAAAGTATGGTGTTTCAGTGTTATGGGTCCTAATTCCTAATATTTAACCGAGTCAATGCTACAAAATTTCAATCTTTTTCATAACTTCCTTTTGTTTGCTACTTCCTTTATTGCCGGTTCGCTAAATGCTGTAGCAGGAGGTGGTAGTTTTATTACCTTTCCCACCCTCATATTTGTTGGCATATCTCCAATCACTGCTAATGCCAGTAACAACACTGCCCTATGGATTGCTTCTATGGCTAGTGCAGGCGCCTATAGACGTAATCTACACATACCAAGAAAACAATTTTTAGTTCTATGTCTTACTAGTTTAATCGGAGGAGTAATTGGATCTGTAATTTTGTTATATACATCACCCAGTGTTTTTAAAAAACTACTACCTTATCTATTACTATCAGCCACACTAGTTTTCACCTTTAATAATGTATTGCAAAAATGGTTACAAATTCAAGGTCAAAAACCCTTAGATGCTCCAACTGCGCCTTTGTGGGTCCTGGTAATTGCCCAACTAGCAATTTCCATTTACGGTGGTTTTTTTGGTGCAGGTCTGGGGATTTTAATGTTAGCAACTTTAAGTTTTCTAGGTATTAAAAATATTCATTCCATGAATGCTTTTAAAGCCTTCCTCGGTAGTTGTATTAATGGCATTGCCATCCTTCCATTTATGTATGCAGGTATCATTGCTTGGAATCAAACTATACTAATGGCTATCGGCGGTTCCTTGGGTGGTTATTTATCTGCCCATTACGCTTATAAGTTAAAACCTAGCTTTGTCAAAACAATTGTCATCATTACTGGTTTTAGTATGACCACTTACTTTTTTATTTATAGGTAACATGGTTTTTGTAGTTATCAATACTTGATCTGGATAAGATTTTTGTGTTATTGTCCAGTTGCTTTTAAAATACTGCGATCTGATGAAGATTTGATCTAAAGATCAAACTAATAAAAACCAAAACCTAGTGTTGAGTGAAGGGAAATATCTTTTATGCCCAAGGACTGGTTTGAATGGCACAACCTTTATAATACCGAGCCCAGATTGCAACAACGACTGGAAATAGTGAGGAATTACATTGCATACAGCTTAGACAATTCACCAGCTGGTGAAATTAAAATAATAAGTGTTTGTGCTGGTGATGGTAGAGATTTGTTAGGAACTTTGAGTAAACATCTTCGTCGACAAGATGTGCATGCTAGACTAATCGAGATAAATCCTCTGCTAGTTAATCAGGGGCGTGAAAATTTAGAGTCATTAGGATTAACAAAGCAAATAGAGTTCATTAATGACGATGCAACTAACTCTGCAAACTATAAAAATGCAGTACCAGCGGACATTGTAATTGTATGTGGAGTGTTTGGTAATCTTGCCAATGACACTGAACTAAATCGGCTATTAAAGAATCTTAGATTTCTTAGTAAAAAGGGTGGTTTTGTTCTATGGACTCGTAGTCATTTTCAAGGCATTGCTCACTCAGAAACCGTACGTAAATATTTCAGTGAATTGGGATTCAAAGAAATTAATTTTCAGCTCACTGCTACAGGTGATATGGGAGTTGGTATACATCAATATCTTGATGACAATCTAGCTATCCCAGAAGAAGAAACCCTATTTGTATTTTCTGGCATTCCAGAAAAAGCGAGGTAAAAATGTCTGCTATTACAATACCCAGTTGGCAACAACTATTAGAAACTGCTCGAGTACATACTCCAGCACGGCGAACTAAAAGACCTGGACAAAATCCCTCAACTGCACCTATTTCCAGTGGTTGGGATAAACTACCACCTGATAGTAAACCACCGATTTTAGTTTATCGTGACACAAATTCTTGGTGTCCTTTTTGTGAAAGGGTGTGGTTGGCTTTGGAAGAAAAAGAAATACCATTTGTTACAGAATTTATCGATTTAAGTAATAAGCCAAAATGGTACACCGATTTAGTTCCTACCACTCTTGTGCCTGCTGCTGAAATAATCGTATTTGCGCGCCACGAGATATGAGCGCCGGAGCTGCTACTGCATTAAGAGCAGCAGTGGATAAGGTATTGGCAGCTATTTATTAAATAGCCTGTGGAAATTGTTGTTGTTTTTTAATAAAGAACTGGCTCAAAACAATATTAGAATTAATGCCATTTCTCCCGGTTTAACTGACACCAGAAGGGCTAAGACTTTAGCACAACAAAATGCACAAAGTTTGGGAATTAGCGTGGAAGAGTATAATCTTCAAGCTGTAGAGGGAATTCCTTTGGGAAAAATAGTCCAACCAGATGAAATTGCCGCTTTGGCATTATTTTTAGTTTCTGACCTAGCTTCTTCAATCACCGGAACTGAAATTCAAGTTGATGGTGGTGCTACCCCAGGTGTTTAAATACTCCTTGTTGTCTATTCCAACTTTCTGTGATACCTTTATTTCATGGGTACTAACTACGGCAAATATATAGACTTATCGTAGTTCTTGATTATTTGAACAGATTGGTATTCTGTCTTAATTGCTGATCAATATTTCTCTAGGGGATTTGTGAGTAAAAGTTCTCCAAATGCACTGTGAACGCCAGTAACTCTAGGGACATTGAGAAGTCTAAATGCTTCTTAATGTAGATAAATTTCTATCTACAGTTTTTGATTTAAATGGTGTGCGTTCAATCGTTTTACTTTGCGTTAATTAAATCAGGATAATTAGTCAAAATGGTCAAATACAATCAATTGGGAGAAACCGACCTTCACGTTTCTGATATTTGTTTAGGAACTATGACCTATGGTCATCAAAATACCATTGCCCAAGCCCATGAGCAACTTGACTATGCTGTTGCCCAAGGGATAAATTTTATAGACACTGCGGAAATGTATCCCGTACCACCTCGTGGTGAAACTCAGGGTAAAACAGAAGCCTATATTGGTGAGTGGCTAAGGAAACAACAACGGGATAAGCTGATTATAGCCACAAAAATTGCTGGACCAGGTCGCCCTTTTAGCTGGTTACGGGGAGGGAATAATAGAGTTGATCGTCGGAACATTGAAGAAGCTATTGACCAAAGTCTTAAAAGATTGCAAACTGATTACATAGATTTGTATCAGATCCACTGGCCAGAACGGTACGTTCCTACCTTTGGTCAAACAGTATATAATCCTGATTTAGAAAGGGAAAGTGTTCCCATTGCTGAACAATTAGCAGTTTTGGCTGAAGCTATTCAAGCAGGTAAAATACGTTACATTGGTTTAAGTAACGAAACTCCTTGGGGAGTGACCGAATTTGTTCGCATTGCTAGAGAATTGAAACTCCCGCAAGTAGTTTCTATACAAAATGCCTACAATTTACTTAATCGTAACTTTGATTCTGCTTTGGCGGAAGTTTCCCGACATACTGGTGTTGGGTTATTGGCCTATAGTCCCCTAGCCTTTGGTTTTCTCACTGGTAAATACATAGGAAATCAGGAAGTACCAAATACGCGTATATCCCTATTTCCAGGCTTTGGACAGCGGTATTTAAAACCCAATGTTAGCGAAGCAGTAATTGCTTACGTAGGCATTGCTGAAAAGTATAATCTGAATCCTGCTCAACTAGCGATCGCCTTTGTGAGGAGTCGTTGGTTTGTGAAAAGCACAATTATTGGAGCGACAACCCTATCCCAGTTAAAAGAGAATATAGAGAGCGTGAACCTAGTATTAGAACCAGAGATTTTGCAAGAAATAGATACGGTGAATGTTCGTTATCCTCATCCAGCACCCTAATGGTGCGGGTCAAAAAAATCCCTTTAACCACAGGAGACAATTAATCATGAATCGAGAAACAAACACAAAACTCACTGCTGACGTACTAGTAATTGGTGGTGGTCCAGCTGGTGCTTGGGCAGCTTGGAGTGCAGCCAATTCAGGTGCTAAAGTAGTCTTAGTGGATAAAGGCTATTGTGGGACTAGTGGTTGCGCAGCAGCATCGGGAAATGGCGTGTGGTATGTACCACCAGAACCGGAGAGTAGGGAAGCAGCAATGGCTTCTAGAGAAGCTCTAGGAGGGTTTTTATCCCAGAGAGACTGGATGCACAGGGTATTGGAGCAAACTTATGCAAACGTCAACCAACTAGCGGAATGGGGATATCCTTTTCCCGTGGATGAAGAGGGTAGGCCCTATCGGCGCAGTCTTCAAGGTCCGGAATATATGCGCTTGATGAGACGAAAAATTAAGCAAGCAGGGGTGAAAATTTTAGACCACAGTCCAGCTCTCCAGCTATTAGTAGATTCAGAGGGAAGTGTTGCTGGAGCTGGAGGAATTAACCGTCAGAGCGGGGAAAAATGGGTAGTGCAATCTCATTCAGTAGTAATTGCTACAGGGGGTTGCGCGTTTTTAAGTAAAGCTCTAGGCTGTAACGTGCTCACGGGAGACGGGTATTTGATGGCCGCTGAAGTAGGTGCAGAAATGTCCGGGATGGAGTTTTCCAACGCCTATGGGATCGCGCCTGCATTTTCCTCCGTGACTAAAACCCTATTTTATAACTGGGCAACCTTCACCTACGAAGATGGTACACCCATACCTGGTGCTGGTTCTCAAAAAGGGCGTTCGGTAATTGCTCAAACCCTATTAACCCAACCAGTTTATGCCATCCTGGATAAAGCATCAGAAGAAATGCAAACAACCATGCGATTATCCCAGCCCAATTTCTTTCTACCATTTGATCGTGGAGGAATTGATCCCTTTACCCAAAGATTCCCTGTTACCTTACGTTTGGAGGGTACCGTGCGGGGTACGGGGGGCATCAGAATTACTGATTACACCTGTGCCACTTCCGTAGGAGGATTATATGCAGCTGGTGATGCAGCAACCCGGGAATTAATTTGTGGTGGTTTTACTGGTGGCGGTAGTCATAATGCTGCTTGGGCCCTATCTTCAGGATATTGGGCGGGAAAATCTGCTGCTGAATATGCTCAGGAGTCAGGGATATCAGTCAATCAAAGAAAAGTAGATTTTGTCGGTGGAGCTGGATTAACATCTGGTGGTGGTCAGCAAATCAATAGTGAAGAAATTATCCAAGCCACCCAAGCGGAGGTTTTTCCATACGACCGTAACTACTTCCGGAATGAAAAGGGACTAATAGGGTCACTGGAGAGACTAAATTCCCTGTGGAATGAAATTCGGGGTAGTAAGATAGCAGATAACAGTAACATTGTAAGGGTGAGAGAGGCGGTATCCATGGTGGCTACTGCCAGATGGATGTATAGCAGTGCTTTGGAGAGGAAAGAAACTCGAGGGATGCACAAACACCAGGACTATCCAGACTTAGATACTAACCAACAACACCATTTAGTTAGTGGAGGTTTGGATCGGGTTTGGGTGAAAAGTGTACCCATGAATCCAACCAGCACAAAGCAGCTAGTAACAGTTTAACTCAGTGTCAGCAGAAGTCCCCCAGTAAATCGGGGGAATTTCACTTAAATGTAAGCAAGTAAATGTTCAAGTTTATACACATTTATCAACAAACAACCCCTAAATAAATAGACTATGATTGAACTCATTAGTGAATCCGCATGTATACAGTGTAACATTTGTGTCAAAGTTTGTCCAACCAATGTGTTTGACAAAGTAGAGGAAGGGATACCGAAAATAGGTAGACAAAGTGACTGTCAAACCTGCTTCATGTGCGAATTATACTGTCCAGTAGATGCTTTATATGTTGCACCCGATGTGGAACCCCTGGGTAAGATAGATGAGCAGTCTTTAAAAGAAGCAGCTCTTTTAGGTAGTTATCGAAAAAACATTGGTTGGGGCCGGTCCTTGAGTAGCACTGCTAAAGAGGATAGTACATATCAATTATTAAAAAATATTTAGGGATGATTTACCGTGAAATTGATTCTACCAGTGGAAATAGCCAAAGATCTTGAACCAAAATTACCCGAGGGGAATGAATTTAGAGTAGTTAGGGTGGACCATGAGGGTAATTTAGATGGAGATACAACAGATGCGGAAGTTTACTTCAGTTGGTTCTATCTAAAACCAACAACCCTACATAGGGTATTAGATGCTGCACCCTTACTACGTTGGCATCATGCTCCAAATGCGGGTGTGAATCATATGTTGACCTCTAAATATTTGGAACGAGACTTAATTTTAACTAATGGAGCGGGGGTTCATGGTGTTCCCATTGCTGAGTTTGTGTTGACCTATATTTTAGCCCATGCCAAAAAATTCGGCGAATTTTACCAGCTACATAGTGAACAAAAATGGCAAAGAGGTTTAGCTCTTGAGGAGTTGACAGAAAAAACCTTATTAATCATTGGTGCGGGAGGAATTGGTCAAGAAATTGCCCTACGTGCCAAAGTGTTTGGCATGAAAGTTTTGGGCAGCTCTCTTTATCCCAGACCTTTGGCAAACTTTGATCAAGTAGTAGGTGCTAATGAATGGCAAGAACTTTTACCCCAGGCAGATTTTATAGTGATTGCCACACCATTAACTCCCGAAACTAAGGGAATGATTAATCTTGATGTTCTGCGGTTATTTCCTGCTCATTCCTACTTAATCAATATTGCCAGGGGAGCAATTGTTGATGAACCAGCACTTATTCACGCGCTGGAGAATAAATGGATCGTGGGAGCAGCTTTAGACACGGTCACCATTGAACCTTTACCAGCAGAGAGCCCTTTATGGAAAGTACCAAATTTGTTAATTACGCCTCATAATTCTGGTAATTCTCCCAAAACACAAGAGAGAACATTTGCTCTATTTCTTGATAATCTCAATCGATATATTCAAGGAGAACCTTTAAGGAATGTGGTAGATAAAACTGCTGGTTATTGATTATTCATGTAGGTGGGACTAAGTGGGTCAGCGGAGTTCTCTATAAGATTAACGTAGGTTGGGTTGAAGTATGAAACCCAACACCACGGGTCTCGTTACTCGACCCATCCTACAAATAATTGTGCCTCCCTACTTAGTAGAGTTGAAAACCGAGTTTTTGCAGAATTTTTTGTAAGTTTTGTCTACCTGACAAGGAGTCGGGTAGAGCAACCCTTTTAGCGGAATGTTCTGACCAATCACCAGGAACATTCATCTGCTGTGAATCGTAAAAATCCTTCATTACCTGGTTGTATAAATCAATTCCTTCGTTTTGAGATTCCAGTTGATAGGTTTCCCGATGTAATACGACGGACTGTGGTAGACGTGGTTTGACAGCTACATTTACAGCTGGGTCTGCATAGCCAACACACAGACCAAATACGGCTACAACATGAGGGGGCAAATTCAATAAATTTGCTACTTCTTCTGGTTTATTTCTGAGGGCACCGATATAGACAGTGCCTAATCCTAAAGATTCTGCTGCTATAACGGCATTTTGGGCTGCTAATGCAGCATCCAGAGCGGCCATGAGGAACATTTCTAGGTAGTCTAGTCCTTGATGAGGTAGTCCGCGAGAGTCAGCAATATGAGCTAATCTAGCTAAATCTGCTAACCAAACTAAAAATAAAGGACACTGACTAATATGGGTTTGATTGTTGGCTAATTGAGACAATTGTTGTTTACGATCTGCTTCTTCTACGGCTATAACACTCCAGGTTTGGAGATTAGAAGATGTAGAAGCTGATTGAGCTGCGGCAATTAAAATTTCTAAGGTTCCTGGTGGTAAGGTATTTCCTAAATATCCACGAATTGATCGATGAGATAATAGGGTGGACAAGGTTTCATTCCAAGGATGGTTTAAATCGAGGTTGCTATTTCCATAACGTTGATTTAGGAGTTCGTGTGCATTAGCCATATTTATGTGATATGTTGAACGGTATGAACAGTATGTACTATAATTCTATGAAATTCTATCAAGTTGTTGGGCTACATCCCACTTTTAACACAAAGTTTTTGAAAAAACAAGAATTTTTGAATCCCTTTGAATTTTTTCGATCTAAACCACAAAATTCTAAAGTTTTCCAGAGCTAGGTTGCCACCGTAATATGTATTTTTCCAGAACACGTATTCCCCAATCAAGAAAAACACTAATGGATGCTAAAACTACCAATATTGCCCAGGACTTATCAACATTTAAATTTCCCTGGGCCGCCATTAACATATAGCCTAGACCATGAGTTGATCCAATATACTCAGCAACTAAAGCCCCAACTAAAGCCATACCTAAACTGGTACGAATTCCTGCAATCACCCAACTAAGAACTGAGGGCAATACAACCATGTGTAGCATCTGCCAACGATTTGCTCCCATAACTTGAAAAGCGGCTATTAACTCAGGCTCAATAGTTTGAATCCCTTGATAGGTTGTAAAAAATATGGGAAAGAAAGCTGCTAGAGCTGCCAAGAGAACTTTTGAGAGCAAGCCAATTCCAAACCACACTATAAAGAAAGGAGCTAGAGCAATACGAGGTAAAGAATTAAATATCTGGACGTAAGGAAGAATAATTTTCGCTCCTGAGGGTGAATAAGCCAAAGCAATTCCCAGACTGATACCACCGATCATAGCTAAAGCTAATCCACTTATCGCTTCTTGGAAAGTAACAAAGGCATGCTGAAATATAATGCCTGCGGTTAATAAATCCCATAGTTCTTTGATAATTAAACTGGGTTTACCAACTAGTGCTGGCTCAATTAGCTGGGGTGTGTTGAATACTCCTGTACCAACCTGCCATAATACAAGAGTTATAACTAAGGGTACAAACTGTACTATTTTTTGCCTTAGCTTTGACCATAGTTGTATTTTAGTAAATTTGGGATTACTATGTTTACTGTCTTTTTGGGACGTAAAATTAGTTTGTTCAATTATTATGTTTTTATTGTCAGAAGTTTTCATATCTTAAATGTAACTATGTTTTGAAAAGTCCAATTCCTTGTTGTTTTAATACTTCAGCAGTTAACTCAGACCAAATCTCCCGTTGAATTTTGTTGAATCTTGAATCTGTACGAATGGTAGTTGCAGACCGGTCTCTGGGTAAATCAATTTTAAATTCCCTAACAATTTTACCTGGACGCGCACTTAATAAAAACACACGCTCGGAAAGTGCAATTGCTTCATCTAGGTCGTGAGTCACTAAAATAAATGTACAACCGGTGTCGCGCCACAATTGCAAGAATTCATCTTGTAATAATGCTCGTGTTTGAGCATCTAGACTGCTTAAAGGCTCATCAAGGAGTACTACATCTGGTTCATAAATTAAGGTGCGAATTAATAAAACTCTCTGCTGCATTCCTCCTGATAACTCACCAGGAAAACTATCTTCAAACCCCGACAGTCCGTATCTTTTCAGCATTGTTAAAGCTTTTTTCCTGGCCTGGTTTGGAGCCAAACCTCTAATTTCTAAGGGTGCAGTAACGTTATTAATTACTGTACGCCAAGGCAATAAAGTTTGCTTCTGAAACAGATAGCCAATTTGCTTAATATTGCTAGTCTTAAAACTGCCAGTTACCTCTGTAGAAGGATCAATTAATCCTGCGATTACATTAAGTAAGGTACTTTTACCGCAACCACTAGGACCAATCAAACTGATAAATTCACCAGGATTCACACTTAAGTTAATGTCATGTAGTGCTGGAATACGCCTATTTTTACTCCAATAGGAGATGCTGAGGTTCTGAGTCTTGATCATTGATTTTTGCTACTCATGAAAGAAACTGTGTTTGTTTGATGGAAGAACGGGAATGGTTGGGATTGCAAAACACAGCTAGGCCCTACGTCCTGCAAAGTTATCGAATACCCCTTGAGAATAGGGAACTATTTTTTTAATAATCCCCGTATTTAAAAATACTTGCTGATCCGCAAGATATGCGGCTTGGCTAATGGAAGCATTTCTAGGAACCGAACGCTTAAGTTCTGTACGAAGACCAGTGAGAATGGCATCCAAATTGGCAGAATCAAAACGCTTACCTACCACTTTCAATATTTCCTCGGGCGATGTTCGATGCATATATGCAAATGTTCGATTAACAACAGCAACTAACCGTTTCACAGATTCTGGTTTTTGAGATGTGACACGATCATGACTTAACCAAGCACGGGTCATTGCCTCCCTAGCACCAAAATACTTTTTATGTACATCTGGATCTAAGGCATTTAAGAGTTGAAAAACGGTTTTCTCTTTAAGTAGTCTATGAAGATCCGGTGCACCTGCGATCGCCGCATCTACTTGACGGGTTTTCAGTAGTGTATATGTAGAAGAGGTTGCGCTTTGGACATATTCAACATCTTTATCACTTAAACCATTCTGACGCAGGTATGTAATAAATACTGCCCAGCTCCAAGTCCCAACCTCTCCGGCGGAAACTCTTCTTCCTTTGAGGTCACTAACGCTCTTAATTTGAGAACGCAAATCCGAACTTACCACCAAGGAAGTGTCAACCAAATTACGACGGTTAGCTACAACATTTAAGGGAATTCCCTTAAGTCGAGAAACATATACATGTAAAGGAGCTTGAGCTGCAAAGTCTATTTCCCCTGCAATCAGGGCATCACGCATTTTTGATCCACTTTGGAAAGTAATTACTTGAGCATTCAGTCCAGCAGCATCAAAATAACCTAGATCTTCAGGAATCCAAACATCGATAGAATTAATCCCGCTTACCGCTCCCAATTTTACACTTATAGTTCCTCTATTTTCTTGACTAGCAGCAGGGTAAATAGTGCTATCCCAAGCAGTTTTAGCTACAGCTGCTGTTGTACCTAACAAAGAATACTTTAAAAAGTCTCTACGGTTTCTCATACGTTTTAGGAAAGATGTACATTGAAATTAAATTAATAGGTTCTATTCAAAAAAATATTCTCCTAGTAAGAATTGAATCTCCCGAATTGGGGAGGTTCAATGTTTAGGGAATAAGTAAAATCAGTTAGATACAAGAACCCGGTTATCAACGATCTGTTGGAAAGTAGCATTAGGCTGTATAAGCCCCCACTTAACCATCCAATTGTAGGTGCGTTGGAAGTCAGCTTCAGAGTATGGTGATGGATCTACATAACGCAGGCGATTGCGCCGAAAATCCCAAGGTTCCAGTTTGACAATTTCTTCAGATACATCATCTATGAGATATTTCGTGTAAGGAATAGGATCAGCCTGCAAATCCTTAACTGCTTGACGTATGGCCTTGTTGATAGCTTCAAAACTATCTACATCTAGGTCAGGACTCGCGATTTCTAGACCCACATAATGTGCCTCAGCAATAATTTTATACCCCAATTTTTCCGCCACAGTGATCCAAGGTTCCATCACTGCAACCGCATCAACTAATCCATCACGCAAGGCTACAAACCGATTAAATTGTTTATTTTTGGCATGTCCATCAATGTGTAAGACCTTAATTTCTTCTGGGGGGAGAAATCCTTCCAGAGTTTGAATGGCAATATAATGGGAGCCATGATGGAAATTAACTCCCACCGGTACATTAGCTAGATCCTGGGGGATATTATAGGGTGAATCTGGACGCACAATTATAGCTTGACTAGCTACTGCAGCTCGTTTAGCTATCACTTGCCCACCACGAGAGCTATCGTATGTACGACGTACCTGTCCCCACTCGCAGGCTCGATACAAACTACTTTGACCTTGTTCAAACGGGGATACACCACCAAAAGAGCTAACTTCATGATGATTATCAATCAGTCTGATGTTAGCTGGCTGATCACCATAATTGCGTTTAACAAACTCTATTTCTAATCCTAAGTCAGTAAAATAACCTTTTTCACGAGCGACATAGTAGGGTAACGAGAAGACTGTTCCACTAATTTCAGTTGTCACCTTCTTGAGTGGCAAGTTTATATTGCTCAAGGCACATGCTCCTTATCTTTAATCGTTACCTACAATACACAAATTTTTTTTAAAAAAAAGTCTTGGCCATAACAATTCTATTTGTATTTGAAAAAATTTTATGCTTATGGGGGATTAAATACTCTCACTCTCCTTAGTGAGAATACCTTGAAAGAAATTGTCACCTATTGAACTAGTAATTTTCCGATATGCTAACTTTTTGGAAAAAAGTATTAGTCAATACTTGTTTTTTCAAAATTCTATAATACCATTTACCATACTACTTTATCTTGATAGAGTTTTAGTAATTTACCGTAATAATTTATAAGCACCATGTCACCAATGCCTAAAGCCGTGTGGAACTACGGGCTATTTGTCTCAGCAATATCTAACGGATTCTTTCTTCTATCACTAACAGCTAATGCATCTGAAGTATCAAACGTATCTGATATACATGCAAAAGAGAAAATATCCTCAAATGGGGATAAAGCAATAACAATATCTGAAACCGATAAGTTATTATCCACCACACCTTCACAGCAAAATTCAACCAATCAGGGCAATCAGAATAATGAGCTGGCACAGGTTACTTCTGTTTCCCAGTTTTCTGATGTTCAGCCAACAGATTGGGTGTTTCAGGCTTTACAGTCCTTAGTCGAACGCTATAATGTGATTGGTGGTTATCCAGACGGTACGTTTAGAGGTAATCGGACTCTTACACGATATGAATTCGCATCCGCTTTAAATACTACATTGATCAGGATTGAAGAATTGATTGCTACCAGTACAGCAAACTCGGTTAGTCAAGAAGATTTAGCTACCTTAGACAAACTACAAAAGCAATTTGCCTCAGAACTAAGTATATTGAAAGGTAGAGTTGATAAGATAGAATCTCGCACTGCTAAAGTTGAAGCTAATAGTTTCTCGACAACTACTAAATTGGTAGGTGATGCCATATTAGTGGTTGGAGACACATTTGGTAAGCGCGCCAATACTACCACCCCTCTACCTAAAGATGAAACAAATACTTTCTTTGCTCATCGCACCAGATTAACTCTGCAAACCAGTTTTAACAGTAAGGATTTATTAGTTACTCAACTGGTAGCTAATGGAAATATTCCTAACTTGAATAGTAGTACAGGAACACACACAACCCGGTTTACCTTTGAACCTGTTACTACTGGTGGTGATGGAGTGTCCTTAGCCCAGTTACACTATCGCTTTCCTTTAGGGGGAAAGACCACTGTATGGGTAGGAACCGTAGGATTGCAACCAGCAGTTTTCACTCCTACATTAAATCCTTCTGTTGGTGGATTCAATGGAGCTCCTTCTCGATTTGCCACATTTAACCCCACTATTTACAGACCTGGTTTTGAGGGAGCTGGAGCTGCAATAAGTTATAAATTTAACAATCAAATTCAGTTAAATGCAGGATATATAGGTGATAATCTTAATGCAAGTAACCCGGGCGTGGGATTATTTACTGGTAGTTTCCTGTCACTAGCGCAATTAACAATATCTCCTAGTCGCCAAGCAGATATTGGACTGACTTATGTCCGTAAATACTATATTGCTGACAGCGGTCGTAACCTGACTGGTGGTACAGGTAGTGCTAATGCTTTTCGTCCCTTTGGTGATAAGCCTGCTTTTTCAGCTGACAACCTTGGTTTCCAATTCAACTGGAAAGCTAGTAGCAGATTTGCTTTGAGTGGATGGTTTGGCTATACAAAAGCACATCAAGAAAGTGGTGACAAAAATAATGCCACTATTATTAATGGTGCCTTAGCAACCACATTACTAGATTTAGGTAAAAAAGGGAACATAGGGGGATTTGTTATTGGCGTACCGCCAAAAGCTATTAGTAATACTATCGCAAATCGTCAGGACAATAGCACTTCCCTACATTTAGAGGCATTTTACACCCATCGCATCAATAACAATGTTAGCATTACCCCTGCAATTTATGTTATTGATAATCCAGATCACAGCAGTGCTAATGGTGCAATATGGGTAGGTAGTGTGCGTACTGGTATTACCTTCTAGGTTTGTACAAAAATTGTCCATAGTTAAAACATGGTTAAAATACTCCTACTTTCGTAGGAGTATTTTTGAGAGCTAGGAGTATGGCACAAATATACTACACAGTGATCTTACTGCCATCAAACTTGGTCAGGCTAAAACCTTCAAATTTCTCGTTGTAACCTAATCTCTCATCTCTGAGAATGGCGATAGCTACCGCCTCCCCTAGGGCTAAACCAGCAGACCCATCAGTGCGCCAGTGAATACCTCCATGACCGCGACCAAGAGTATAGTTGACTGCCAGTTTATTTAACTCCCCACCTACTGTTAAAGGTTCTCCAGTATAGGGAATAACTTTAGTGGGGTCGTTTGGATCGGGAACTACAGGATTGGGAATGACAAAATCCTCATCAAAATATGCCTTTAAAATTGTTGCATTAGCACCAGCAATAGCAGCTGCACCACCAACATAAGAGGTATGGATGGGAGATCCCTCAGGATAACCATGGGACAGTAAGTAAGAGCCAAATTTACTAAAACTTCTAGCCAAAGCCTTAGAATTGAGTATATCCCTGTGAATAGGATATTGGGTATTATTGACAATGTTGTTGTGAACCAATCCTCCGTATGCTTCTGGGCGTAAAGTGCGATGTACATAATACTTCTGATAGTATGCTACCCTGATGGCACGGGATGTACTCAAGCTTAGTAAAGCCTGCGCATGTCCAAGAGCGAAAGTTCCGTTACCACCCTGTTGGGTTTTTGACTTGACAAAAGGATTACCGGCATCAAGTGGCGCACCAATACCTCCACTAAGAGGATCTTTAGCATTCCTAGCACCACCCAGAATAAGGGAAGCGCCATAAAAAGAAGCACCGGGAGTATGGGAAAATTCTGACAAATCACGAATGGTAGATATATAACGCCGTACAGAATCAAATGTGGCTGGCTTAGGATCACCACCATTCTGAATATTTAACCATTCTTCATAATCAGTAAGAAAGTCATTTCCAGCTACAGTAGTTCGGATTACAGGAGGAATATACTGAACCCCCCATGGGATATTAAGTAGTATAAACTGAGAAATGTGAGGTCCAACTAAAACTCCAGGTGGAACAACATGTTTTGCCGTTCTACCTGACTTATCATTCTCATCAACATAGGTAACACTACCACGAAATAAACTTTGGGGAGTCACCCTACCATTTTCCTTAGGACCGGTAAAGGGATGTTTATTTAATTCCTCAACCGCAGCTAAAACCAGCGGATCATCAGTGTTGTTTTGTAATTTGTGAAAGGGCACATCTCGCAGCAAAGACTGCCAATAAAGTTCAATAGCTTCAGTAGCTCTTTCTCGACTAGCTAGAGTAAATGGTGGTGGTACTGATATTTGATCTGCACTGAGCCCCTCCAAACTAACCGCTAGGGGAGCTTGGGCATTAACTAATTTCCTAGTGCCACCCAAAATAACATTTTCAAAGTCATCGTGGTTACCACTATTCCTGGCTTTAGTTAGTGATTCATAGGCTTTGAGATCGACCTCACCTAACTTGTTGTGAGGTAAACCTCTTGAGTCGGAGCCAATTTTATTGGGATACCTTTCTTCATCACCGTTGGTGGGATGAGGAGGAACGGGAAATTGTTGATTTGCTTTTGCCGCTGCTACGCGTATATTGTAGGATTTCTCCAACAACTTACCATATTTGACTTTAACATTTTGGGCCCGAACTGGACTTTGATTTCCTATCAAGGAAACACCTGATGCACCAGCTAGGAAACCACTAGCAGTTAGTAAACCACTGCGACTAATAAATGAACGCCTATTTAAACTCCTAGAGCGCTTGTCATTTTGAGCAGAAGGGTTCTCTGAATCTGGATAGGAATTATGATCTTGAGCCATAAAATTCTCCGTTTATACTGATAAATACTGAAATTGGGCGTTGAATTAAGGAGATCCAGCACTCAAGCTCTTAAGTGTTCTGGCTAAAGCTATGAATTCAGTAAAAACACCCTGTAATTTGGTAACGCCATTGATCTACTTCAAACGATCAGGCGTAATTGCCTTGGATAATTCAGGAGGAAGAGTTGCTTCCCGAACATCAATTTTGCGAGGGATAATTTTCTCCTTAAAGTAAAAATCAGCAACTTTTTGCTGTTCAGCAATAATTGCAGGTGTTAGTTTTCTTAACCTATATGTTCTTCTACGTGCTACAGTTTCCAGCACAGACTCATCTATCTTTAACTCAGGCGCAAAGGCCTTGGCTACATCCTTTGGATTTTTCTCCGCCCACTCCCCAACCTTATCCGCTTCTTCCAAAAATACTCGTACTAATTGAGTATTTTTGTTAATAAACTCCCGTCTACCTAAATAAAAACCACCTAAAGTATTAATTCTAGAGGCATTTCTTAGATTGCGAATGGGAATAGTCTTCTCTACTAAAGCTAAAAAGGGATCACCACCTACCCAAACTTCCACCTTATCTTGAACAAAGGCATCACGAGCTTCAGACGGTGTTAATCCAACCACTGTCACATCGGTAATCCTTAAACCGACCTCTGCTAAAGCTCTAGCGAGTAAATAATGTGCATTAGAACCCCTCTGAAAAGCAACCTTCTTACCTTTAATATCCTCCAGTCTTCTAATTGGGGAATTGGCCCTAACAACCACACCTTGTCCTAATCCCCTACTGGGCACACGTCCTGCAATATAGATTACTTCTGTGACTCCAGCAGCTTGGGAAAATATAGGTGGTGTTTCTCCTACATTACCAATATCTACCTTACCTGCATTCATAGCCTCTATTAATTGTGGTCCTGCAGGAAATGGTCCAACCCAATTGACTTTAACACCTAAAGCTTGGAACCGTGGCTCAACAACCTTTTTAACCTTGACAATATCTCCAGATGTTTGATAGGCTAAGTTAATGACCCGAGAGCTAAATCCCACTTTTTCTTGAGCTTGAGTTGGGTGGGAACTAGCACTTAAAAGCGAACTAGATAAAGCAAACAATCCCAAGATAGAATATTGAACAATACGTTTTAAAACCCCACTTTGTTGGGGGAGAAAAGGTATTTTCATACAGATGCGACCTGTTTATCTAAATTTTTGAACACAGTAGGCACTTGGGCGCTGAAAACTTCACCGTACAGAACCTCTGACCGATAACCATTAACTCCTACGGGAATATCACCAGTGATAGTAGTACGGTAAAGCAGACGCTCAACATCTACTTCATCTAAGTCTTGGGGAGCAAGGTGGGCGGTGGCACGATTGTCCCAAAATGCAATATCCCCATTATTCCATCTAAACCGGGTTGTGTAAGCAGGTTTGGTGATCTGATTAACAAATAACTTTAGTAACAACTTGCTTTCTTCTGGTGATACATCAACAATCCGTGACACGAAGCCAGGATTAATAAATAGCGCACGCTCACCAGTTTCAGGATGAACACGAACAACAGGATGAATGGAAGCCAAGGGATTAGTAGCAATTCGGTCTTCAAATTTCGAGTTTTTGGGCTGATAACCACCTCCATTGAATCTATGCTCAGCTCTCAATGTATCTGCCAGTGATCGTAATGGTTCTGATAGGCCTTGATATGCAGCTACTAAGTTAGTCCACTGAGTATCTCCACCGAATGCAGGAACATTAACAGCCCTAAGTATAGAAGCAGCTGGTGGATTAATAGCAGCTGTAACATCTGTGTGCCATGGCCCACCAGTACGAAACCCATATTGTTTTTCATATAACCTACGGTCAACTGGCTTAAGTTGTGGAAATCCGGGTACGGGTTCTGGTTCTCCTAAAGGATGGGCAAAAGTAACTTCCCCAAACCGGGATGTAAATTCTACTTGTCCCTTATGGTCGAGATTCTGTCCCCGGAAGAAAATTACTTTCCATTCAAGCAGTGCGCGGCGAATTTCTTCAACTGCTTCATCAATCAATGGTTGAGAGAGATCTATTCCTTCTATTTCAGCACCAATATAAGTACTGGTGGGTTTAACTTTAATATGCTCAAAACTCATTTTTAGTAACTCCTGGAAACTTTTTAACCTGAACAGATTTTCAGATTTCTGCAGACGAATTCATAAAAGCAGATACCTTTTAAATACTACTTACTAATCATTTGATTAGGTGATTGGAGTATATATAGCTTTTCGCGAAACACTCAGAATGGGGTGGATAGAAAAAGTCCTATTGGAACATCTTTCTCAATCCCTTAGGCCTACTTGCCAGTGGCTACAGCTATAAAATTGGTATCTCATATTTGAAATTTCAACTTTAGTTAAATTCTACACAAACCCCAGCAAAAAAAAAGCATTGATGATAACAATTATATTTTTTTATTGGGAAATTTTTTTAATCAATTCCTCCTTGAGAATGGGAAATTTGAATAAGGGCGAGGTAGTTTTCTTAGCTTGTAGGCGGGATCCAATTCACTATTATTTTTCCTGCCATATCTCCTCCATCAGTTAATAAGGCTCTAGTTCCGATTCCCACAGTTGGTATTTGGATCTCAGTTCGGCAAATATCTCTCTATGTTCTAGTTTGAGATTGATGAGTTCTTGTTGATCATTGGCTAGGTTAAAAAGATGTTCATTTTCTCCAATTTTTAAGTACTTCCAATTTTCACTACGAACGGCACCTTGCCTGACCCTTGGAGGTAATCCCAGTCTATTATTACCTTTGTACCTCCAAAATAAAACTCGGTCATAGGTGGGGATTTCATTTTGGATTACGGGCAGCAAATCCTCTCCGTCTAATGGATAATCAGGGTTAGTATTGGTCTTTGTAGCTGCTAAAATTGTAGCTGTAATATCATGGGTAATAATTACCTGATCGCTGATTTGATTTGGTGCAATAACCCCGCTCCATCTAATTAATGTAGGTACTCTAATACCACCTTCGTATAAGTTCCCTTTTTTACCTTGAAAAAGACCGAAATTAGAGAATCTCTCTCCCCCGTTGTCGCTAGCAAAAATTACGATCGTGCGATTGGCTATTCCTACATCTTCTAATGCCTGTAGCACTTTACCCACACCGTTATCTAAACTTTGCACAACTGCTTTATAGGATTCTTTTGTTCCTGTATTGATCCAATTCTCTAAATTATCTCTCCCAATCAAATCGTTACTAAGTTCCACATCTTCCGGTCCTTGCCATGGCCAGTGGGGTGCTGTGTAATGTAAACTCAGGTAAAATGGATTTACATGAGGACCTTTGATGAAGTCAACCGCACGTTCTGTAAATATGTCGGTCACATAACCAATTTTTTCAATTGGTGTATCAGCTTCCCAAAGGTCAGGTTTCCCATTGGTATCTACGTGACGAAAGTAATCTATTGCTCCACTAAAATTACCGAAAAATTTGTTAAATCCACTTTTTAACGGGCTATATCTGGGTAAGTAACCACAATGCCATTTTCCCACCAGGACCGTTTCATACCCATTGTCCCTCAGTAAAGATGCTATGGTTGGATGTTCTGGTGGTAGTCCAACACTATCCCCTATTTGTTGAAAGCTCAGCAATGGCTCATAATTACCAATTGCTAACCTTCCTGGATAACGACCAGTAAAAAACCCAATTCTTGTCGGTGTACAAACCGGTGAATCTGAATAAGCTTGATTAAAACGTATCCCGTCCCTTGCTAGTTGATCCAAATAGGGAGTTTGATAGTTCTTTTGCCCATCAATACTCAGATCACCCCAACCTAGGTCATCGGCCAATATGAAGACTATATTAGGACGCTCTTTAGCAGGAAAGTCTGTAGCACCCATCTTTAATTCGTCTAGTATAGTAGTAATTTAACCCTATTTACTACAATAAAAATATCGATTTACCGTAGTTGACACTATGATACAAAAATTTTTTAAAAAATCAAGTATTGTTAATAACAATTTTTTTCTTTTTTTGCGATCGCTCCAGGCGAAAGAAAGAGGTAAAAATTTCCCAGTTTAAAGGTGATGTATCCAACGATGCTGGGCGAATCGGAGAGTAATATCAAGAAAACAACCAATCAGTCCAATTATCAAAACAACTGCCATCAATTCCGAATAGGCAAGGCGATCTCGAGTATTAAGAATATAATAACCTAATCCTTCATTTACACCCAGCATTTCTGCGGGTACTAAAACGATCCAGATAACTCCAATGGCTAGACGAATCCCAGTCAACAAATGTGGAATAATAGCAGGAATTATTACCTGACTAATCATTTCCCATTGTGTTGCACATAAACCTTTAGATAGTAATAACCAACGACGATCAACAGATACGACCCCTGCGGAAGTATTAAGAATTAAAGCCCAAATAGCGGCAATAGTTAACAGAAAATATACTGGCAAGTCCCCAATACCTAAAACCATCACTGCTATGGGCATCCAAGAAAGAGGGGATATCATTCTGATAAACTGAAACAGAGCAGAAGTTGCCTGATCTAAATACCGTGAAAGTCCTAATAAAATGCCACAAGGAACTCCCAATCCAATGGCCGCTAATAACCCCACAAATACTCGTCGCAGACTACCAAATATATGGGGAAAAATAGCACCACTATCCAACAATTGAACCAGGGCCACACTGGTTCGCTCCGGAGAAAAATCAACTACTACCGGATCCTGATGCCATAGTGGGGTCGTAAGTACCCACCAGAGAATTGAACCAATTACTAATCCCCGCAAAGGTAGGGGAATTGTCATTAGAGGTATCCGCAGAAAGGTTATAAGCTGATTCAATGAGGTATAAGTCATGACAGAGATTGGGGTTGTTTGTGGCACAAGCTAAGGTAATAAGGTGGATTTATTTAAACTGAAATAGTTTCAGAACGCAAAAGTTCTCTTGGTAAACCAAATACTTGAGGACCTCCAATTTGCTCCAGGGCGGATTTCACAAAAGAATCATCTACCAAATCTTGAGCCACCTGTTGTGGTTGTAGATTTTGCAAAAAGGCAGTCTCTCCCTCCACTTGAGTTTCTTTGAGTAGTTGCACCAGTTTTTCTGTATAAGAAGGGAAGGGATAGGGCTGAAAGTCAATTCGGTTAATGCCCCAATTAGCATGGGTAATAGCCCCTTGTTTACCATAGAATTGGGTATCATAGTAACTAAGTGCCCGTTTCAGAACTGGTAAGGAATGGGGAGTGTACTTCCCACCCCCTTGAGAAAGGATTTCTGCCACTTCCGGGCGATTATTCCTAGTCCACAATTGTGCTTTGACCAAAGCATTGACAACTCGTTGAGTCCATTCCCGGCGTTGGACAACATCCTCTTCATGCATAAAGACTACACAACAAGCATGGTCTTTCCAAATATCTCCTGTGAACCGCAAAATTTTACCAGTTTTCAAGTTTTCTGATGCTGCGTTAAATGGCTCTGCAACAATATAACCACCAATACTTTGATTGGCTAAAGCTGAAATCATATCGGGTGGTGGTAAAACCACTAGATTGACCTCATTACTGGCAATAGGGGCACCTTGAGGTTTACGAACCACACTCAGACCCTGTTGTTTGAGGATTTGTTGCAGTACCACATTATGAATAGAATACCAAAATGGAACGGCTATGGTGCGTCCACCCAGGTCCTTAGAACTTTCAATTTCTGGCAAAACGGTTAAAGCAGAGCCATTAGTGTGGTTCCAAGCAACAATTTTTGCCGGAAATTTTCGCCCGTAGCGAATCCATATAGTAACGGGCATCAGAACATGAATTACGTTCACCTGACGTGCTAAAAATGCTTCCACAATTTGCGCCCAGGAACGAAATAAACGTGGTTGTTCTGTGGTTAATCCTTCCGCTTCATAGAGTTTCCGTGAGTGAGCTACCAAAAGGGGCGCAGCATCAGTGATTGGCAAATAACCTATTTTTACGGGCTGATTATCTGTAGAATCTCGTTTAGCGGCACTAATAGGCTGCTGAGTATTATCTTTCCGGGGTAAAATTTGTTGGCATCCCCCAATCCCTATGGTTGCTGTTAACGAAGTGGTAAACAAATAACTCAGTTTAACAAAGTCTCGTCGATTCATGCCACAGCAAACACAACTATAAGGATGCAAAAATTGTTTATTTTTCATTATCTAATTTCATCCATTAGGGTTGACAGTTCTTCGATAATAGTGAGCCTTAGTTCAAATAGGGTGTTTAAGTGATGAAAACGGGGTTTAGGTTGGCTAATCCTCCATTCTCTATGAATTGCTCCCGGGTAAGGACTCATCAGTAGTATTCGATCACCCAATAACAAGGCTTCGTCAATATCATGAGTTACTAGCAATATTGTGCTTTTATGCTTTTCTATTACCTCTAGCATTAGTTTTTGCATTTCTAATCTGGTAATAGCATCTAAAGCACCTAAAGGTTCATCGAGTAGTAATATTTTAGGCTGACGAGCAATAGCACGTGCCAAAGCTACTCTTTGTGCCATACCGCCAGAGAGTTGATGGGGATATGCCTCTTCAAATCCCTGTAATTTAACGCTGGCAATGGCAGAACTAATACGCGATCGCACTTCCTGAGAAGAAAGGCGAGCCATTTGCTGAAACTGCAGGCCGAAACCAATGTTTTGCCAAACATTCAACCAAGGTAACAATGCTGCTTGCTGAAACACCAGAGCAATTTGCGGATGGGGAGAGTGTAATGGCTTGCCCTCTAAATAAATTTCCCCCTCATCAATCGACTCTAATCCAGCGATCGCTAATAACAGGGAAGATTTACCACATCCGCTGGCCCCCAGGAGACATACTACCTCTCGGTGATCAATGTGTAAATTAATATTGGCAAACGCGGTAAAATTTCCCCGACGGGTGATATAGTCTTTTTTCAGCCTTTGTACTGTTAGTATGGGACTATCTTTTACAGAAACCAATTTTGAATTGGATATGGTCTTATGAGGATTGATCATATCGTTTCGCAGACTGGGGCATGACGGTACAATTCGGTTTCTAGTTGCACTAAACTGGGAGTCAAGACCGGCAAAAAGGCTACTTCTCTTAATCGTCGGGCAGTCCCGCTGGACTTGAAATATGCGGATCCGCCCTTGGACTCGAGCTCCAGCTGCACCATTTCTACTGCTAAACGAGTTAATCTAATGCGAACCTCAAATAACTGACGGGTCTGTGACAAAGTTAAGGCTGATAGCCTGCTCAAGTGGAAGATCTGAGTTTCTAGCTCCGATAGCCTCAATGCACTATTTGTTACTCGAAAACTCAATGCTTGTTCATTGTTACGATTAATGCTTTGTTCTATTTCTTGCAGAGATTTCCGTGCTATTCCCAGGGGCAATCCACATTGCATGAGCAGAAAAGCCGGGCGAATTTTGGGCAAAAAGTCCTCCCCATTGTGACTAATTATCCATTCCTGGGAAAGCTCGACCTGACTCAAATTTAAGGTGCTGGTCCAGGAAGACTGTAATCCCAGAAGTTGCAGATCCTCCCCCCGCTCCAGTCCAACTGTATTACCAGGGATAGCCACTACAACAGACCTACCGTCATCGGTTTTGGCTGCTACTGCAACCACAAACTTTTCAGGACGCAGGTTAGAAGCCCATGGCAAAAAACCATTTAAGATAATGCCTTTTTTATTTAGTTGAGCCTGTATTCGTAACTTTTCAATCCCTGCCAAGTTTTTCATGGCATTGGATAGTCCAGTTGCTCCCGAAAGCTCTCCCTTCAGTACCTGTGGCAAGATCTCCACTTGTAGGTATTTGTTATCACTGGCTATCAGATATTGGATAAATGCCCGCTGACACCAAAAAACAAAGCCACTGGTTAAACATTGACCAGCGACCATGGCGATCGCCTCCACCACATCCAATAGATCACCGCCATAGCCACCTAGTGAATGGCGTACCCCTAGTCCTAAATAGCCTACTTGTGCCAGTTGAGTTAGGGAATCACCAACGTGGATATTATTATATCCATCATTTAAATACTGAGCACGCTGGGACAATTGCAATTCCAGAATTGAGTTTTCGGTAATCATGAAAATTTCCTCAGTGCAGATTCCGAATTGAAGTTAGAGTATCAATGGGCGCACTAACAATCTGTCGTGCTTCTTTAACAGTTGATTCATTAGGACTGTCATAAAAACACAAACACTTACTCATGTCTTCACAAACATAAGTACGTTCAAATTTTATTTCTGGGACTTGAGCGTATAAAGGAGATTTCTCTGCCTTTCGCTGCAAGTAAGCCTCCATGGTCAAACCCCCTGGCAAATTCCACTCTACTAGGTAGTTAGCTTTGCCTTTGCGGTTTTTAACCGTTGCTAAGTCTTGTCCTATTAGACGTACCTGTTTGACCAAAGTAGTTGTCAACCCACCTGCTGCAAAACTTTTCTCCGCGATTTCCGCTTCCGGTGCGTCAATCACCAGAAACAATCGCTCTAGGTTCTCTGTTACCTGGGCCTCAATCAGTTCCGAATTCAATCCAAATGCAGCGGATGCAATCACATCAAGCACCTTTTCAATCTGTTCTGACTGGAGTTGTTTAACTACTCCTTCAATCAAATACAGCGACATCCTAACCTCGCCTCCACTATACTTATGCTATTAATACCACAAGTATACTACAGTTAGTCAATAGAATCGTTGTAGTTTAAAATTTAAGGTCATTGGACTTTCCCTATCTCCGTGGCTTGGGGAATTTCGATTAACTTCCCGGTTTTTACGTCATAAAGATAACCGTAAATTGGAATATTTTTGGGGACTAGGGGGTGGAATCTCACTCGTTTCACATCTTCGTAAACACTCTTTGATTGTTCACCAATAGTAAGCCAATCAATAAAATACGCTTCTGAAGATCCAGGTCCTGAACCTATATCATGCCATCCAGTTTCGTCTATTTTAGCTGTTTCTAAACTTTTTTCTAGTAATCCGCGAATAATTTCGTCAGTAAATGTTTCCATACCACAATCTGTATGGTGAATAATGAACCACTCACGAGTACCTAATAGCTTGTATGAAATAACTAAGGATCTGATAGCATCATCACTGGCTCTTCCACCGGCATTACGAATCACATGGGCATCCCCTTCCGTTAATCCGGCAAATTTGGCCGGATCCAAGCGGGCATCCATACAGGTCAAAACAGCAAATTTCCTTGCAGGAGGTAGAGGCAACTTGCCCTTATCACCAAAAGTTTCGGCATAGTTTTGATTAGCACTAAGAACCTCTTCAAGTATCTGACTCATGATTATTTTATCCATTAGATAAGAATAGTAACCGTTTAGAAAATAGGTATATTGATTAATCAATATACCTATATTTTAGTTGTGACTATAACACAAATTTACCAATAATAGTCTAACCCAAAAACATTAACCTGTAAAGGAAATTAAATCCAATCAGGAAACTGCGATCGCCTGGTTTTGGAAATAAACAGGCTCATTTCCAAGACGCCATTTAATATTGCAACCAATGCTGGGTTTTTGGTTTCGGTTCACCTCTCTATCAGACAAAACAGCATTGATCGCGGCTCGTAAATCCTTCCCATTGACCGGTTCATTATTACCGGGACGACTGTCATCTAATTGCCCGCGATAGCTCAGTTTGCGCTCACCATCAAAGAGAAAGAAATCGGGAGTACAAGCGGCAAAAAAGTCCTTGGCGGTTTTCTGGGTTTCATCAAAAAGTAGAGGATAAGTTAGATCCAATTCTTGGGCGAAGCTTTTTAAAAACTCCGGTGCATCGTCGGGATGACTATTGATATCATTGGCACTAATTGCTACTATTCCCAGATTACTTTGTAAATAATCTTTGCCCAATTGTGCCAACTCTAACTTGATGTGTTGCACAAAGGGACAATGACGACTCAAAAAAATGACTAACAAACCCTTCTTATGGGCAAAATCAGCCAAAGAAACTGTCTTGTTAGAAACCACATCGGGCAAATTAAAATCTGGAGCTAAAGTACCCAACGGTAACATTGTGGAAGCGGTTCTGACCATATAACACCCATCCTAATCCTATGATTGAAATTCATCCGAATACCCATTTTAACATCTGAACTTAAACAGCTACAGGTACCCGTTTGTTATACACAGAAGCATCTCCTTTCACACTTTGACTTTTTTGCCCATCAATGGAAACAGGTGCATCACCTACAATAGTTACCCTTTGCACACGCCGAGGTTGATTACCATAATCTGCTATAGCATAATGTTGGGTAGCCCGGTTATCCCAAAATGCCACATCACCAACTTTCCACCGCCAGCGCACTGTGTTTTCCGGACGTGTTACGTATGACTGCAATAAGCCAATAATATGATCAGACTCAGTGCTTGATAATCCCCGAATCTGACGCACAAAACCACCAATGAATAATCCCCTCTCTCCAGATTCAGGATGTACTCTCACCACTGGGTGTAGACTTTCATATACGGTGGATGTGAAAATTTCTCGATAGGCTCTTATTTCTTCGGATAAGTTAACAGCAGCTTCTGCATAATCATAAGCATTACTATGAACTGCCCAAAGCTCATCCGCAAGTTTCCGTAGGTGGTCTGGTAAATCCTGATATGCTGTTACCGAATTTGCCCAAATGGTATCACCACCATAAGGAGGAATTTCCAGGGCGCGTAATACAGAACCTAAGGGAGGACGGTCTACAAAGGTAACATCCGTGTGCCAGTTGTTTGCACGAGCAGCAGTTCTACCATAATCCAGGTCCAGAATCTCTGGACTCCCCACCAAGGACGGAACTGTGGGATGGGCCGTGGTAATCTCCCCAAAACGACGGGCAAAAGCAATCTGCTCTTGAGCTGTAAGATTTTGCTCACGGAAAAAAATCACCTTATATTGAACCAAGGCTCGTCTAATTTCATTAATAACTGCATCCTGGAGATTTTGCTTCAAATCAATTTCCAAAATCTTAGCGCCAATACGTCCTGCAATAGGTTTAATTTTTAAGTGTTGGTAAGTCATCTGTTTCTCCTTGATACTGATAAACACTATTTTAGATTGGTTAGGTTAAATCAATTATGAAACGCGTATTAAACTTTAACAATTGGAAATGTTAACAAGAGCAATAACGTGATTTTCATAAAAATACTAAATATCAATTGACATTTAGTAGTATTCCTGAATGTTCTCATGGAACTTTTTAAAAAACAAGTATTGACCAATACATTTTTTATTAACTTTGGGATGACCTTGATCATCTACTCCCAGAATCGTCGGAGGAATTAACAGAATGATTCTCCATAACGCCTCTGTTACATTCCAAACCGCATTATAGTGACAAAAATACCTCAACATGCGATCGCATGTCACTATACTACTCATTGGTTAAATAAAAAAGTAGAGACTAAAAAGACTTGGTGCTTTTTCTCATTGTGATTGGTTGAGTAAGATAAAAAGATGCCATTATTAACTAATATGGAGTCAAGAGGAATAGAGACTGGCAAGGAAATTGGTATATTGAAAAATGCCCGTGATTATGTGAAGCTGGTATTGAGAACAAGATTGGGTGACATACCAGAGAAAATGGAGCAAGCTGTGGATAAAATATTAGTGTTGTCCATTTTAGATGAACTTTTGAAAGTAGCAATCAAAGTTGATTGTTTTGAGGATTTTCACCAGTCCTTGGTCAAATTATCTCCTAAAGTTCCCGAATCAAATGAATCAGATAAGAGCTAACTACGACGAACCTTGGAAAGAAGCACTAACCGAATATTTTGAACAATTCTTGTTATTCTTCTTTCCTTCAATTCACCAATTAGTCAATTGGGAAAAAATACCAGAATCCTTGGATAAAGAACTGCAAAGAATTACAGCTTCCTCAAAGACGAAAAAACGCTATGCAGATAAACTATACAAAGTTTGGCTGATTAGTGGAGAGGAAATGTGGGTGTTAATTCATATTGAAATTCAAAGTCAGTATGAGGAAGAATTTCCCCAGAGAATGTACATCTATAGAGAATGTACATCTATAATTATCGTGCTTTTGACCTAGACCAAAAACCGGTGATTAGTGTGGCAATTCTGGGAGATGAGAGAGCTGATTGGCAACCAGAAGGTTATAATTATAGCTTAGGAGGGTGTGAAGTAAGCCTGAAATTCCCCATGGTGAAATTACTCAGCTATGAAGCCAAATGGTCAGAGCTAGAAGCAAGTAATAATCCTTTTGCCATCATAGTGATGGCACATTTAAAGACAAAAGCAACTACCGGGAACCTAGGGGAGAGAGAAAAGTGGAAATGGAGTTTAATCAGAGGGTTATATGATAAGGGGTTCGACAGAGAACAAATAATTAGATTATTTGGCATCATTGACATCATGATGGAGTTACCCAAAAAGTTACAGGAAAGTTTGGATAGTAAGATAAAGACATTTGAGGAGGAGAGAAAAATGCCGTTATTAACTAATATGGAGTTAAGAGGAATAGAGACTGGCAAGGAAATTGGCAGGGAAATTGGCATATTAGAAAAAGCTCATGAGGATGTGAAGCTGGTGTTGAGAACAAGATTGGGTGACATACCAGTTACAATTGAGCAAGCTGTGGATAAAATATTAGTGTTATCTATTTTAGATGAACTGTTGAAATTGGCAATTAAAGTTGATTGTTTTGAGGATTTTCACCAATCCTTGGTCAAATTATCTCCTAAAGTTCCCGAATCAAATGAGTCAGATAAGAGCTAATTATGATGAACCATGGAAAGAAGCACTAACCGAGTATTTTGGACAATTCTTGCTTTTCTTCTTTCCTTCAATTCACCAATTAATCAATTGGGAAAAAATACCGGGGTCTCTGGATAAAGAATTACAAAGAATCACAGCTTCCTCAAAAACGAAAAAACGCTTATAATTATCGTGCTTTTGACCTGGAGCAAAAACCGGTGATTAGTCTGGCAATTCTGGGAGATGAAAGAGCTGATTGGCAACCAGAAAGTTATAATTATAGCTTAGGAGGGTGTGAAGTAACCCTGAAATTCCCCGTGGTGAAATTACTCAGCTATGAAGCCAAATGGTCAGAGCTAGAAGCAAGTAATAATCCTTTTGCTATCATAGTGATGGCACATTTAAAGACAAAAGCAACTACCGGGAACCTAGGGGAGAGAGAAAAGTGGAAATGGAGTTTAATCAGAGGGTTATATGATAAGGGGTTCGACAGAGAACAAATAATTAGATTATTTGGCATCATTGACATCATGATGAAGTTACCCAAAAAGTTACAGGAAAGTTTGGATAGTAAGATAAAGACATTTATTTGAGGAGGAGAGAAAAATGCCGTTATTAACTAATATGGAGTTAAGAGGAATAGAGACTGGCAAAAAAATCGGTGAGGAAACCGGTAATGAAGCAAAATAATAATATCCGAACCTTTTGTGTATGTCTTGTCAATCCAAAGATGATGGGTACAGCAATAAGAGTTTCTTTGGTGGTTGGTTCAATTCTATTTATGATTAATCATGGTTCAGCACTTCTTAAGGGAGAAATGAATCCAGAACGCTGGATTTCAGCTGGAATAACATACTTAATTCCCTATATGGTTAATATCCACTGGCAATTTATTAATGACTATAGGAAGTGACTAAGCTAAGTAGCATAGAAAAAAAATTCCACAATCAACCCGGAAAATCAAGGCAAATTTTTGGATGGGACTATAATGGGGTATTCTTGGAATTTATCAAATGATCAGCTATCTCAAAGGTATTGTTGCTGGAGTGCAAACTGGTAGTCCCAATCGCTGGATCCTCACTTTGGAAGTCAATGGTATTGGCTATGATGTGTACATACCACAGCGTTTGGCTAATCAGTTAACTCATAACGGTGATGTAGCCCATATTTTTACCCATTACCAAATACGAGAAGAACTACCTATACTCTATGGCTTTTCTTCTCCAGCAGAAAGAGACTTATTTCGACATCTACTTTCTGTAACTGGTATTGGTACAGCTATGGCGATCGCTCTCATAGACACTTTAGAATTACCAGAACTAGTTCAAGCAATTATTTCCGGTAATACTACTATGCTAGTTCAAACCCCGGGAGTGGGTAAAAAAACCGCAGAGCGTCTGTGTTTGGAACTCAAGGGTAAATTGGTGGAATGGCGCAAGTCAGCAGGGTTTTTCGTTGCTACTGGTGGTCCACCACCAGCTATTTTAGAAGAGGTGCAAATGACACTTTTTGCCTTGGGTTATACTCCTCACGAAGTTAGTCATGCTCTCCATGTTATCAGTGAAGATATCGGTTTGCCTAAAAATTCCTACCCCGAGGACTGGATTAAACAGGCGATCGCTCATCTTAGTAGCAATGAAATTGTGAACAACCCTTAAATTTCCCATATCACCTAAGCTAATGAACAATAATCCTTACAGCTGGATAGAGGAATCATTAAATACCATTCATCGAGCTGACTGGTATCGTTCTGTACAAACTATTAACAGTCCCCCAGGTGCGGTTGTATTCCTATCCGGGCAAAAGATGATCAATTTTGCCAGTAATGATTATTTGGGATTAGCTGCTGATGATAATCTCAAAATGTCTGCTATAGAAGCCATTCGTCAGTTTGGTACGGGAAGCACTGGTTCCCGATTGCTCACTGGAGATCGTCAATTACACAGGGAATTAGAGCAGGCGATCGCATCTACTAAACAGACAGAAGATGCTGTGGTATTCAGTTCGGGTTATTTAGCTAATGTAGGGACAATCACCGCATTGGTAGGGAAAAGAGATATCATATTTTCCGATCAGTATAATCATTCCAGTTTAAAAAGTGGCGGGATTTTGAGTGGGGGGACCGTGATAGAATATCCCCACTGTGACATGACAGTTTTAGGAAAGAAACTACAGGAGGAGCGACAAAAATACCGTCGTTGTTTAATAGTCACAGATAGTGTGTTTAGCATGGATGGGGATTTATGTCCATTACCAAACTTGTTAGATTTAGCTGAAGAATTCAACAGTATGTTACTGATAGACGAAGCACATGCAACTGGGGTGATGGGTAAAAGTGGTGCTGGGTGTGTAGAGCATTTTAATTGTACAGGTAGGGAATTAATTCAAATTGGCACATTAAGTAAAGCCCTGGGGAGTTTAGGAGGTTATGCTGCGGGGAGTAGCGCATTGATTGACTTTCTCAGAAATCGGGCTCCCAGTTGGATTTATAGTACAGCTCTGTCACCAGCAGACACCGCTGCTGCACTTGCGGGAATAAATATAGTGCAAAAAGAACCAGAACGAAGAAAAAGATTATGGGAGAATGTTAATTATTTACAAACAGTGGTGAAAGAGAACCTAGGGAAACTGAAAATATTACCAACCCAGTCCCCCATATTATGTTTTGAGCTACCTGATGCTGGAACAGCATTGGAGGTGGGAAAATACTTAAGAGAAGAAGGTATTTTTGCTCCAGCTATTCGTCCTCCCACTGTTCCCACAAGTCGGATCAGAATTACAATAATGGCAACCCATAACAGAGAGCATATTGATAAGCTAGTGGATAGTTTGCAACGGATATCCTAACTGATGATGACACCAATAGAAGTGCGTAACCCTCGCACAGGTAAATTTGATTATGTGATTGTTCCCCCACCAGCAAAACTACTTTCCCAGCAATGTCATAGACTGCGTAGAGGACAAATCTCTTGGCAGCAAATTGGTGTTGAAGGAAGAATAGAAACTCTAAAGCATTTCCGAGAATCTATAGTATGTGATTATAGTCTATTAAAAAATGCTTTAATTAGTGATACAGGGAGATTAGGAACATCAACATTGGAGATAGATATTCTCTTAAATAACATTGATAAATGGTGTAATTTAGCTCCTCAACTGTTACAATCAACGGCCAAAAATACATCGCTTCCCTTTATTAGTTTAAGACAACAACTAGCTCCGTACACACTAGTTGGGATCATAAGTCCCAGTCATTTTCCCTTATTGTCATCAACAATTGATGCTATTCCTGCTCTGTTAGCAGGTTGTGCGGTAATTATCAAACCCAGTGAACTAACACCCCGGTTTTTTGCCAATCTCATGACTATCATCAATAAAATTAATAAACTAAAGGATGTATTAACCTGCATTGAAGGTGGACCCGAGACAGGGGCAATTTTAATAGATGAAGTAGATCTAATTTGTTTTCGAGGTAGTTTACAAACAGGGAGATTAGTTGCTCAAAATGCTGCTAGGAATTTTATTCCAGCTTTTTTAGAATTAGGAGGGAAAGATCCAGCCATTATTTTAGAATCTGCCAATTTAGATTTAGCAGCTTCGGCAATTTTATGGTCAGCAGTTATGAATAGGGGTGGTTCATCAATTGAAAGAATTTACGTTGCGGAGTCTGTATATGAAGAGTTTTATCACTTACTAATCACTAAATCCCATCAATTAAAATTGGCCTATCCTGACATTGAAAGTGGAGAAATAGGACCAATTATGTGTGAAAATCAGGCTAAAATTATCAATGACCACCTACAAGATGCAATAAAAAAGGGAGCAGTAATTCATTGTGGAGGCAAAGTTGAAGAGATGGAGGGTACTTGGTGGTGTAAACCTACAGTCCTGACCCAAGTAAATCATTCCATGAAAATAATGATGGAACAAACCTTTGGTCCGATCATGCCCATCATGAGCTTTTCCACCGTTGAAGAAGCAGTGAATTTGGCTAATGATTCCATTTATGGATTGAATGCTGCCATATTTGCCGAATCAGAAGAATTAGCGGTAGAAATTGGTATGGAATTAGATGTGGGTGCCATTAGTATTAATGATGCAGGTCTAACAGCTATTATGCAAGAGGGGGAAAATCATCCCCTAAAATTTTCTGGTTTAGGAGGGTCTCGCATGGGTAGCTCAGTTTTTAAAAAGTTCCTCCAAACCAAGGCGTTCTTAATAAAAACTAACAATCTTAAAGATCCTTGGTGGTTTAATACAGAACAGTCTATTTAAACTCCCACACCTTCCAACTGTTCATCAGTCAACTCATACAACTGACGCAGTTGATTTAGTCTATTTTCATCCGCATTCCACAAACCTCGACCATGTGCTTCTAACATCCTGCTGACAATATTCCTAAATGCTTCCGGGTTAGCTTGACGCAATTTTTCCGCCATTTCCCGATCTAAAGCATAGGTGTCTGCTGCTTGTTCATAAACCCAATGGTCCCTAAAATCCACTGTTCCCCCCCATCCAATTAAAGCTGTCATCCGCTGGGAAATTTCAAAAGCACCTCCCGAACCTTGATTGGCCATGGAGTTAGCCCATTTAGGATTTAATAACTTAGTTCTGTACTCCATTCTTAATAAATCATCTAAATTCCTGGGTGTGGTGTCTTTAGAAAAACTCTCCACAAAACTAGCTGTCACTCGCTTTCCACTTTGCTGCTCTGCAGCTTTTTTTAACCCCCCCGTATTGGCATAATACTCTTGAATGTCGGTTAAACCATACTCTACAGAGTCTATTTCCTGGACTATGCGATCGCTTGTTTTTAATAAGGTTTGTAATACCTCTGGTCTAGCTTGTCCTTTATCTTGACGACCATAACTAAAAACATTGCGACTCTCCCAGGTTTTGCCCAATTCATCACCACTATCCCAATTACCATCAACTACTCGGTCATTAACCAAAGAACCGAAATCACCGGAGGGGTTAGAAAACAATCTAGCTGATGGATTTTCTACTCCCTGTGCTTGTAAGAGCAAAGCATGTTTTCTAATAAAATTCCACTCTTGAGGTTCGTCAATTTGTGCTGCTCGCAGGAATAAATCATCCAACAGTTCAATAATATTCACAAAGCTATCACGGAAAATACCCGATAAATTACCCAGCACATCAATTCTAGGATGTCCCACGGTTTCTAGGGGTCTTAAATCATATCTGACAATTCTTCCCGTTCCTTCCTTCACTGGTTCAGCACCTACCAACTCTAACAAAATCCCTAGGGATTCACCCTTGGTTTTAATTGCATCTAAACCCCATAATAAAACTGCTACAGTTTCTGGATAGGAGTGATGTTCTTGTAAGTGCTGGTCAATGATTTTGCGAGCAATTTCCCTACCTCGCTCATAAGCAGCGGGGGAAGGCATTCTATAGGGATCTAAAGCGTGAATATTTCTCCCTGTGGGTAATACACCTGGACCATCTCTGAGCAAGTCTCCACCCGGTGCGGGGGGAATATACTCACCATTTAGTCCTCGTAATAGGTTGGTTAATTCATCGGTGGACTGATTCAATAAATCTATAATGAGATTTTCCTCTTCTTGTACTTCAGTTCCTTCCCCAAAATAGGCGTTCAAATAACCCGTTAGTTCTTCTTGATTAGGTGGTTCACCTAATGTGTGTAATCCGGAAGAAAACAGACGGTTTTCCAATACCTGCAGGTACTCATACAACTTAACTAAATAATGTTCAAAAGCATGAACACTAAACATTTTGACATTTTCCGGGGTAAAGGGAATTCCCAATTTTTTGGCATCGTCAAAAGGACAATCAACATCCAAACCTGTATCAACAATTTTCTTACAAATTCCTTCTTTTAAAATATAGTTCTTTTGTGGGTCTTCTCGATATTCGGCGATGAGATCTCGTAAACTTACTAGTTCCTTATATAGACCTGCTCGACCATAAGGTGGCACATTATGAGAAATCAATACCCCATAACCACGACGTTTAGCCAATATTGATTCGGAAGGATTATTGGCAGCATAGATATATAAATTTGGTAAATTTCCCAAAAGAATATCTGACCAAGAATAACCTGTGTTCCCTAAAGGAGAACCAGGTAGCCATTCTACCGTACCATGCATACCGAAATGCACCACTGCATCAGCTTGGAATTCATTTTGTAACCATTTATAATAAGCTGCATATTGGGGATGGGGGGTTAGATCTCTTTCAAACATTAACCGCATGGGATCTCCTTGAATCCCTAAAGGTGGTTGAATACCAATCCAAATATTTCCTAGTTGCACACCACCAACATGTAGTTCATCTCCGTAGGTTTTAATTCCTGCACCGCTTAAAGATTGCCACTGTTTTTCAATTCGGGAGGTGCGAAGATAACCCAACCATTTTTCTAAGGTTTTGACGTTTACCGTATTAGTATTAGTGGGGAAGGGTTTATTTTTTTCCCAGGTTTCCAATTCTTCATCCACCACTTTTACTTGTCTAATCAGCTCTTCCCCATCTTGGGGAATTTCACCCACTGTATAACCCTCTTCTTTGAGTGCATGAAGCAATTTAATCAAGCTACGAGGGACATTTAATAGTGCAGCAGTTCCCACCGCGCCATAACCGGGGGGAAAACCATAAAGAATAATAGCAATTTTTCTCGCTGATTTTGGTTTTCGACCCAGTGTAACCCACTTCCTCACCCTGTCAATTAATCTTTGGACTCGCTCGGGTACTAAGTATATATTTTCCCCCACCAGTCCACCTAGGGGGACTGTGTCAATTGCTCCATCCAATTCCGGTAGGGCATACAAAACTACACTTTGTAAACCACCAATTCCTTGACGAGTCCAAGAGTAAATATCTTGAATTAGTAAGGGTGCAGCCACAATGTAAGGGATATTTTTAGCCATAAGAATGCGTTTGGCCACTTCCACTTGTCTCCCCGCTTCCATGGAACCAGCTGGTCCACCCACTAGGGGAAATCCAATGGTGGAAACTAGGATATCAACTTTTACTGCTTCGGTAGATAGTGAAGGGGTTTCTATATTCCCCTTTTGTCTTTGGTAGGTTTCATAATCCGTTGTCATCCAATCACGAACCGCCACATGACCCTCTACACCGTTAATGAAAATAGGTAGGGGGATTAAACCAGAATCTTCAAATTTCTTTATTAATTGGGGAATATAATTTTGTTTAGTAATAACGTGTTTTCTATACAGTAGTATGGCAACCACAGGTTTTTCTCCGATGTGACTATTTCCCCCATACCATTCTAAGTATGCTCTCGGTGACAGAAAAAATCCTGGATAATCTGGGTGCAATAAACCCATGTTGGGAGTTTCTATGGGTTCGGGAATATTCTCCACTTTTAAACCTAAATATTTTTCCGCCAGGGTCCAAAACAAAGCTGCTACATTTTCTTTCCCACCCGCATTCCAGTAACCATAGATGATTAACCAGTTGCGCAGATCTTGCACTTTTTGTACGGGGACAAATTTTAATAGTTTGGGCCCCAGCTTGAGGAAACTAATATAACCAGCAAGTTTGTCTTCTTCTTTACCATTGCTGAATTTATCCAGGATGAACTTAATCGGTTTTGGCATCCCCGCAGGTTTATCACCTATAGAAAACCTACCTATTTGGGTCAAACTCATTAGTTCTAAAGCTGACTCAAAAATTAGTCGGATGGGAATATGACGAATATGCTCCCTTAACCACAAAACCTGATCATAGTCAAAGATTAAACTGCCAAAAAACACATCGGCATTTTCAAGTGCATCCTTAATCTCTTCTTGGTTTGTGCTAATATGGCGATCGCTAAACACATGAATATCTAGCTCACAACAGCGAGAACTAGCCAAAAGAGCTGCTTTTCGGTATAAGTCGGCATTAAAAGATTCAAACCCAGCAATTAAGACAATTCGTTTCATGCTATCCCAACTCTTAGACTTATTAAATGTTTACCTTGATCTTAAACATTCTTAGCTGGTTTCGGGAGAATATCTATCATGGGAGTGAGTTATATTGGATTAGTTGAACCACGAATCTTATCATAATTCATGAAATTTGGCATTGATATAGGTCATAATTGCCCTCCAGACACCGGAGCTGCAGGTATTAGGTCGGAAGACAAATTAACCATGGAAGTGGGCAATAAAGTTATCTCTAAGTTAAGAGGTTTAGGTCATCAGGTGATACCTTGCAAACCCGATAGCGCTTCTTCTGTCAGTCAGTCTCTGGGTAGACGTTGTGATATTGCCAATCGTAATAGAGTTGATGTTTTTACTTCTATTCATTTCAATGCCTTTAATGGAAAAGCAAATGGCACAGAAGTATTTGCTGCAAGTGATGCGGGAAGAAGAATCGCCCAATCCATAGTGAATGAAATTGTTAGTTTAGGGTTTTTTAACCGTGGCGTTAAAAATGGATCTCATTTATATGTACTGAGAAACACTAATATGACAGGTGTTCTCATAGAATGTTGCTTTGTAGATTCAGCTAAAGATATGCAGCTCTATGACGGGGAAGCAATGGCTAATGCTATTGTTAAAGGGTTAACTGGCAAACTACCAACCACTCCTGTGAAACCGGTGGAAGATGTAACTGGTGATAAGGATACTAGTATTTTGAGACTACAAAAAGCGCTCAATCAACTAAAAATTACTGATAGAAATAATCGACCACTGACGGAAGATAACTTTACAGGACCTGCGACAAGTTCTGCAGTAGAAAAGTTTCAAAGAGTTGTGGGTATTATTCCTACAGGAATGGCGACTCAAACTACCTGGGATGCCATCAATCAGATCTTGGCAAAACGAACAGTTCAGGGGAATCAAACTAGTGGACCAATCATGAGATATTTACAATATCGTGTGGGTACAACGCCCGATGGTATTTATGGTAAACAAACAGAAGCAGCAATTAAGAAATTTCAACAGCAGAATGGTTTAACCGCTGATGGAATTATTGGTCCTGCAACTTGGGGTAAGTTACTGGGATAGGGATTGTAGAAGTTACCTGATCAGTATAGCACTTATCAGGTAATAATTCTCACTTCTCCCATGCCCATAGTTGTTTTGCGACCAATACCAGAAAAAAGGGCGAATTTGGCTAAGATATTAGCTATACGAGCTTGTTGCAGATCTGGAAAAAAATATTTAACCCAACCCACACAACCTATTTCTCTACGGGTTTCTGTGAAGCTGTTAATTTTTAAAAACTGGGTTTTTAAATCAAAGGCTAAGGCTAAACTTTGCCATTGAATGGAAGAAAAATGCAACTCTGAGGGTGCAAAATAGTTCCAACGATATAGGAGAGTATTAAATACTAATTCTGGTAAGGGAAAAGTTTGGATATTGTGCTGTTCTTGTAAACTAGTGGGAGAAATAAAATTTAGCACGATCTCAGAATTAAAATTAGCAATAGTTGCCAAACTGTTATAATCGGAAATACTAACTAAATTATGAGAGTTAGGTACAGTATAAACACCACGAATGATAAAGGGAAAATTATCCAGATAAATAGATGGAGTTTGATACATTTCTATGCCTTGTAACAAAGGTTGTATTAAATTACCATTTAACAGAGAAATACGAATCAAAAATCTATCCCCTAATCTTGTCCCATCTTTACGCCGATAACCAATTAATCCAGATAAACTAAATGATGATTCCTGACTATGGTAAACCGATTCAGCTAGATAGGAATTGCCCATTCTTAACCACTCCATAAATTGAGCGTGAATTGCCTGATTTAGTCTTGTAGGAATGGGTTTTTCTGTCGCAGCACCCAGTTCGATGATTAAACTTTGTAAAACCATATTGTTAGCTCAATATCCCAGTGCTTGCACCATAACCAACTCTCCTGGGTAAACAGGTGTGATCTGGCAACTGATAATAATCCCCTGTTAATTGTGCTTGGCTTAACAAGCTGGAGGGTGACATAAAAATCCGATTGTAAAGTAATAATTTAGTGGTTCGAGATAAATCTATGGGGTTCAAAGGATGTTTACTAATATATTCTCCAGATTTTTCTTTGAATTCTGAGAGAATGGTGGTCTCAACTTTAATTTTTGCTGACCATTTACCCAGTCTAATCCAGTGAGGAATTGTAATTTCATGGGGAGCAAAAACATAGGTCTTGAAGTGACTACCCACAGCTATTTCTTTAACTTTAATATTGCTGTACTCAGGATGGTAGGGAACTGATTCTAAGGTATTAACATGATATGAACAGCTAATTGGTAAAGCAGGAAAAACATAAATTCTGGCTTGATTTAGATGAAAAAGACTTTGCTCTTGATTGCTATCTAAATAAGTAAGTTCATAAGTAAGTTCCTGAACTGTTTTACCTTGAATTCGATAAGGGCGAGGAATATAATCTGTTTCAAAAAAGGCAAAACTCAATGCCCAATTATGCAAATATTTCTCAGTTTCATACAAACCACCTATTTCACGAGTGGCAAAAAAAACATTATCCTGTAATCTTAAGTCACATCGATAAATCATCATAAATTTAATTGGATTTTAAGTTTGTAGCTTTAGCCACAAGGATTAAGATAGGGTGCAGGGTATATTGACGATAATTTCTTGGTTTCTTGTAGACCAAGAATTACCACAAGAACTAGGATAAATTTGAGCATAAATTTTAGTCTGTTGCTCAAGTGCAGTCATGACAGTTTTTAATTGAGTTTCATCTTGATAAAGGATGGAAACTTCTGTTAGTAAGTCTATTAACCGTGAACCTGTAATTATCCTAGTCTTGCGTACTGGTTCTTGATTTAATAGGTTATTGCTCACTTCTGTGGCCTTGGTAATTATGTCCACTAGAGGAACCTTAAGGTCTGATTTAAAAACATCATATAATGCTTGGGTAAAATGAAGATTACTGAATATTTCACCATCGCAAAATACAATTCCAATTACATGATTAGACATTCCCAAATAAGGATGGGTATGCAGTAAATTGCCCAAAACATATAGGAAAGTTTCAAAAGTGGGATCACACAGGGTTTCTATCGCAGGAAAGGTAACCCCCGAAATGAGATCATCTAATTCACTAGAACCAAGAGAAAAAACTGAGTCCGAGTGAACCTTGGCCAGCTCTCTTCCACTTTCATTACTAGCAAATCCGTAAATAATACAGTCTGGGCATTGTTTACACGAGTTTTCACCATTGTATTCACAATATTTATCCTTATCCCTAGGGTTATTACCAGCTAAACCAAGGGAACACAATAATTCCCTTCCTACTAATCTTTCTGGTGTGGTCTGTTGATGTTTAAACATCACTAGTCTCGTAATAATATCACTAGTTTCTATTCCCGCTTTTGTGCGTACCCTTTTCAACACTCCCTCTTTTGGTAATACCGAAAATGATTGAATATGACGCAACATTATAAGATGGACGTATTTACCAGATGCTAAACGGGGTAAAGCTGTGTGAAATTCTGGTTTGATACTGTACAAAAAACTGTCTAAAAAACTCATCTTCTTGGATCCTTAGTGCTTTTTGACTTTGCAAACATGCAAATATCTTGCAAACTCCTACTCTCCGTCTAGTTTTGAGTATAGCAGCAGTAAATAAATTTTCATTTTAGGGTAAGTGTTTACTCTAGGTATTTACTTGATGCAACTAATCTAATACTTCCTGATGGGGAGTTGTTATCAAAAAATGACCACATCTCAAAAATTTTTGGGTTTATGGACTAGAAAAATGATGTTAATTGATATCATCAAATCAAAACTTTGTTTAACACACAAAAATACTTTTTAAAAACAAGTGGCAATAAATCCTGAAATTAAGATGTATAATTATTGCTGAATTAAACATTGTCTATCCCAGTGAAAATGTCATCCAAGAATGCTAGTCCATTGAATCAAATAGGATTCGCACTAGAAATATTGAGACTCCTCGCACAAAAATCTCGGAAAAAATCAGAATTAATGTTATTACTGGGGGAACGGGGTTTTGCAGATGGGGATCTAGGACAAAAGATCACCCGCACCGTCAGTAAATTGAGAAGTTGTGGTTTTGAAATTCAATCAGCGCCAAACCAACCATATAAATTGGTGACATCAGATTTTCCCATAATTATAACGGAAGAACAACGACAAGCTTTAGCTATGGCATGTGAATTACTAGCCAGTTTGGGGTTTTCTGCGGAGGCGGGACATATTTACAGAATTACTAACTCTGAAAATCGCATATCCCACAAACTGACAACGGATTTTCACCCACCTACGAATTATAGTGAAGATAAGATTCAGGAAATAGTACAGGATCTACAAAATCGGATTGGGAAAAAGCGTCGATTTGTTGTTTGGTATAGAAGCAGAAATGGTAATGATAAACAGTGGGACTTAGACAAGTCGGAATTAAGATTGCATAATGGAGTACTCTATTTATTTAGTATAGTTCCGGGTTTTACCAGTCAACATATTCATAAGACACCTAATCCGGAGCAGAATTGCACTTTAAGGGTAGACCGTATTACTAGGGTGGGTTCTTCTTCCCAAATACCTTGGACCTACACAAAATTTCCCACTTTGAAAATTCAATACCGTCTAACAGGAAATTTAGCCAATTATAAACCACGTCGTCCCCACGAAAAAATTATTTCTCCTCCTGACAAGACGGAGCATGTTGATATTGAAACACAAGAAGATTGTATTTTCTGGTTTCATCAAAGAATTTTACAATATGGCGCTAATGCTAGAGTTCTACAACCAGATTGGTTAGTAAAAATGGTGATGGAAAGTTTAAATAAGGCACATAGTAATTATCAGCACCAGGCCACAGGGAATAGGTAATAAGCGATATTTCCTATCCCCTATTTGCAATCCCTAAAATTTCAACGTTTATCAACTACTTGAATAGTTGTTGCTTGTGGTCCTTGCTCTCCTTCTTCTTGGGAAAAATGAACACAAGCACCTAGTTTTAATTGATTAAAATCCTCATGTAACACGCTATTTTTATGAAAGTATATTTCTCTCCCATCTAGGGCTTGTAAAAATCCATATCCATCTTCTTTAAATAGTTTTGTGATGAACCCTGTACTCTCCCGTGTTTCTTCATCTCTATCATATTGCTCACTGGCACGTTGCATTTGGGTAAGTTTAGACAGTTGATGAACCATGGCATCAAAAGTCTGCCTAATTACCGCATCTAGGGGTTCATATCGAATACTCTCACCGGGATTTTTTTCTGCTACTAGTTCATGACCAGGAGGAACAGTTAGATCAATTCTTACCCGATAGGGAGAACCACTCCGAGGACGATCATGGCTTTTTTCTATGGCAATATGACAGCTATTAATGTAATTACAAATATTTTCCAATTTGGCTATTTTCTCCCGAACCAATTTATCAATGACCTGGGATTTATCTAGGTTACGATAGGTGATTTCTGGTGCAATCTTCATACTTTTATCATCCTACATGTCCAACACCTATTGTAAAGCTACTTAGTATGATTTCAATCATACCCAGGAAGGAGTCTTTACCATTTGCTTATCTACTCAAATGGAGATGCTAATTTGAATAGGTAATTCAAGGATCTGACTTTTAAGTCCCTCCCTAGAAAAAACTATATCTATCATTAGTACATTATTAGCCATGGTTAGTCTATTATCACCTCCAAAATGCTACCATCTATTGGTATCAGTAAAACTGGGATTTTCCAGTTATGATCCTAGGAATAATCAAATGGTAGATAATTTAAAAAGTCAAGTAGTTACTCAAGGAGTACAACGATCTCCTAACCGCGCTATGTTGCGAGCTGTTGGCTTCCAAGATGGGGATTTTAACAAGGCCATTGTCGGTATTGCTAATGCCTATAGCACTATCACACCTTGTAATATGGGGATTAATCAGCTGGCACAAAGGGCAGAATTGGCTGTTAAAAATGCTGGTGCTATGCCTCAAATTTTCGGTACTATTACTATCAGTGATGGCATCTCTATGGGAACAGAAGGTATGAAATACTCTCTGGTCTCCCGGGAGGTAATCGCCGATTCTATAGAAACCGCCTGTAGCGGGCAAAGTATGGATGGTGTAATAGCTATCGGTGGCTGTGACAAAAATATGCCAGGAGCTATGCTGGCGATCGCTCGCATGAATATACCTGCAATTTTTGTCTATGGTGGCACTATTAAACCCGGACACTATAATGGGAAGGATTTAACTGTTGTTAGCTCTTTTGAAGCGGTAGGACAGTACAGTGCGGGTAAAATTGATGAGCAAGAGCTTTTAGAAGTAGAACGTCGCGCTTGTCCTGGTGCTGGTTCTTGCGGGGGAATGTACACAGCTAATACTATGTCTTCAGCATTTGAAGCTATGGGTATGAGTTTACCCTACTCTTCAACTATGGCTGCTGAAGATGAAGAAAAAGTAGAGAGTACGGCAGAGTCTGCTTCTGTACTGGTAGAAGCTATTCGCAAACAAATATTACCCAGACAGATTATTACCCGCCAATCTATAGAAAATGCTATTTCCGTAATTATGGCAGTCGGTGGCTCAACAAATGCAGTATTACATTTTCTAGCTATTGCTCGCGCTGCTGGTGTAGAACTGACCCTAGATGATTTTGAAACCATCCGGGGTCGGGTTCCAGTTTTATGTGATTTAAAACCCAGTGGTAAATATGTGGCCACAGACCTACATAAAGCTGGTGGTATTCCCCAAGTCATGAAAATGCTTTTGGTTCATGGTCTCCTCCATGGTGATTGTCTAACTGTCTCAGGACAAACCATAGAGGAAGTTTTAGCACAAGTACCTGATGAACCAGATCCCCAGCAAGATGTAATTCGTCCTTGGCATAACCCCATGTACCCCCAAGGACATCTAGCTATTCTCAAGGGTAATCTCGCTACGGAAGGCGCAGTGGCTAAAATTACAGGGGTAAAAAACCCGGCGATTACTGGACCTGCAAGGGTATTTGAATCGGAAGAAGCCTGTTTAGATGCTATTTTATCTGGTAAGATCCAAGCCGGGGATGTGATCATTATCCGTTATGAAGGACCCAAAGGCGGACCGGGAATGAGGGAAATGCTTGCTCCTACATCAGCGATTATCGGTGCAGGTTTAGGTGATTCAGTGGGTTTAATTACTGATGGCAGATTTTCTGGTGGTACTTATGGCATGGTAGTTGGTCATGTTGCTCCAGAAGCAGCTGTGGGTGGAAATATTGCCTTGGTGGAAGAGGGTGATAGTATTACTATTGATGCGAATGCTAGACTATTACAGGTCAATGTGTCGGATGAGGAACTAGCCCAACGTCGAGCTAGTTGGCAACCTCTTCCACCTCGTTATAGTAAAGGCGTATTAGCAAAGTATGCCAAGCTGGTAGCTTCTAGTAGCATTGGTGCGGTCACCGATTTTGACTTGTTCAATTAGGTTAGTTAGAGTTACAACTGACCTTGCTGATCCAGTACTTGCAGGATTTCATCAAAAATGAGAATCAACTGCTCTGGCTTGGCAGGGTCAAGCAATTAGTGTTAAGATAATACTTGTACAAACTTAGATAATTAGAGACAATTGTGGCAGTAAAACCAGAGTGGTTGCGGGTAAAAGCACCCCAGTGGCAACGTGTAGGTAACGTCAAAGAGATTTTGCGGGATTTGTCCCTGAATACGGTTTGCGAGGAGGCTTCCTGTCCCAATATTGGGGAATGCTTCAACGCTGGAACCGCCACATTTTTAATTATGGGTCCTGCTTGCACCAGAGCTTGTCCTTATTGTGACATTGATTTTGACAAAAAACCTAAATCCTTGGATCCCACTGAACCCTCAAGACTAGCAGAAGCGGTGCGCAGAATGCAGCTCAACCATCTGGTAATTACTTCCGTAAATAGAGATGATTTACCCGATGGTGGTGCATCCCAGTTTGTCAACTGTATTAATTCTGTGCGAAAAGTATCACCTAATACTACAATAGAGATTCTAATTCCTGATTTATGCGGAAATTGGCAAGCTCTGGAAAGCCTGCTACAATCAGTGCCAGAAGTGCTAAATCACAACACGGAGACAGTACCAAGACTGTATCGGAGAGTGCGTCCCCAGGGAGATTATCAACGGACAATGGAATTATTACGACGCTCCCGCCAAATTTCACCCACAACCTATACTAAATCTGGTATTATGGTGGGCCTGGGTGAGACAGATGAGGAAGTTCGTCAAGTTATGCAGGATTTGCGAACAGTGGGTTGCGACATTTTGACTATTGGTCAATATCTCCAACCTAGTCAAAAACATCTCCCAGTCTGTGACTTTATTACCCCTCAACAATTTGCTACCTGGCAAGTTTATGGCGAGCAACTGGGGTTTCTACAAGTTGTTTCTTCCCCTCTGACCAGAAGCTCCTATCATGCGGAACAGGTTAGAGAGTTGATGATACACTTTCCAAAATGAGCTATGCTAATTATAGCTTTTATAAGCTTATAACTTAACAACAGTTAACCTTAATTAAAACCTGTGCAAGCTCGACCAATTAGAATTCTTTACTTATCAGTTAAGTGCCTACCTAACCAATGACCAATGAGAAAAAATTTAAATCTATCCTTATTTTAGGTGCAGGTGCTTGGGGAACAACTCTGGCAAAATTAGCTGGTGTGAATGGTAATCAAGTGACTGTGTGGTCACGTCACGGATTCCAGCATTTAGGTGATCTTATCAATAATGTTGATATGATATTATCTGCTGTCTCTATGAAGGGTGTTCGTGAAGTGGCTTCACTGGTTAGGTCCTGTCCTGTTTCTCCCCACACAATATTTGTCACAGCTACTAAAGGTCTAGATCCAGAAACCACTTGTACACCCTCCCAAATTTGGCAAACAGAATTTCCTGATCATTCTATAGTCGTACTCTCAGGGCCCAATTTATCCCAAGAAATTGCCCAAGAATTGCCTGCTGCTACAGTGGTAGCTAGCAAAAACAATATGGCAGCTCAAGTCGTGCAACAAGTCTTTTCATCTAGTCGATTTCGTGTGTATACTAACTCTGACCCGGTAGGTGTGGAACTAGGTGGAACGCTCAAAAACGTCATGGCGATCGCAGCTGGAATCTGTGACGGACTGCACCTAGGAACTAACGCTAAAGCAGCCTTAGTAACTCGTGGCTTAGCGGAAATAATTCGCATTGGAGCAATTTTTGGTGCAAAAACGGAAACTTTTTATGGTTTATCCGGTCTAGGGGACTTATTAGCAACTTGTAATAGCCCTCTAAGTCGTAATTACCAGGTTGGTTATCAATTGGCCCGTGGAAAAACACTGGCGGAAATTCTTGCTAACCTACCTGGAACAGCGGAGGGGGTGAATACCTGCTACGTCTTGATGCATCTATCCCGACAACAAAGTATTCCCATGCCTATCACCCAACAAGTTTATCGTTTGTTAGAAAGTCTAATTACCCCTCAACAAGCATTAGAAGAACTGATGTTAAGGGGTATGAAGTCCGAGTATCACGAATAGGGTTTTTACCCCCCACCCCAAAATACACTACAAAAGGTAAAGTTAATCCCAGACCGTCCGTCAGATCAACCTAACCATGATGATGAACAACAATTTTGACCTTTTTTTAACCCCCTCTTATCTCCCAAAAATTACCGGAAGAAATTGTTAAATTGTCAGGAAAAGACTTTTCCGGTCATGTAAATGTAACCATGTAGTTTATCAACGGCAAAATCACTGGAAATAGCCTCCCGCTGAGTTAATAAAACCACTTAGCCAGATTCCCAGAAACTACTTGCTGAAGATAACTTATCTCTAATTGCATACCTTAAAAGCAACTAAAGTATAATTTGTTACTGTTTACTACAGTTTTGTTCAAACATCAGATTAGGAAGAGTTGAGACCTGACAGTGAGGAGTAATGATTTTGGGTAATCAAAAATTTTGGGTAGTGAAAGGGTCTTCATCTTTCTGTTTGCCATTATGGCCAATTCCCAACAGATAACTTCTAGATTAGTACAACTCATAGACCGTAATTTTAGCTGACCCTCATTGTTACCTGGAGCAATAAAAAAGTTATGTTAGCCATATCGCTAGATACAGAAGTGGAATACAATCCCCAACAGTCTCATCTGACATTACCTGAGTTAGACCTTATTGATGTAGGTGATGTCAATACTGATGGGGGGGATCTATCAGAGGAGCTGTCCTTAGACGATCTACAAGATATAGAACAGGAAGAAGATGTAGAAATAGCTGCTGTTGACCCTCAAAACCTAGTAGTGAACAACCGTCGCAGCACTGACCTAGTAAGAGTGTATCTACAAGAAATTGGCAAAGTCAGATTATTGGGAAGAGACGAAGAGGTTGGAGAAGCTCAAAAAGTGCAGCGACATCTGAAGATCAGATTATTACTAGCCAATGCAGCTAAACAAGGTGATGCTTTAGTCGTTACTTACCTACAATTAATTCAAGTACAAGAGCGTTTGGTCTCTGAATTAGGACATCGTCCTTCCTTGGAAAGGTGGGCCAGTACCGCTGGGATCAAACTGGCCGATCTAAAACCTACATTATCGGAAGGAAAAAGGCGCTGGGCAGAAATTGCCAAGTTGACACTGGAAGAATTAGACGAGATTCAGTCCCAGGGAATACATGCCAAGGAACACATGATTAAGGCGAATTTGCGCCTGGTAGTATCCGTCGCCAAAAAGTATCAGAATCGTGGTTTAGAACTATTAGACTTGGTGCAAGAAGGAACCTTGGGTCTGGAGAGAGCAGTGGAAAAATTTGATCCCACCAAGGGTTATCGTTTTAGCACCTATGCTTACTGGTGGATCCGCCAAGGGATTACAAGGGCAATTGCCACATCTAGTCGCACTATTCGTCTTCCTGTCCACATTACAGAAAAACTCAATAAAATCAAAAAAGCACAGCGCAAAATAGCACAGGAAAAGGGAAGAACACCCACTTTAGAAGATTTGGCCTTAGAACTGGACATGACCCCTAACCAAGTTCGGGAAGTATTGTTGCGCGTTCCTCGTTCCGTCTCCCTAGAAACCAAGGTCGGTAAAGATAAAGACACAGAATTAGGAGAACTCCTGGAAACAGACACTATTACTCCAGAAGAAACCTTGATGCGAGAGTCTTTACAAAAAGATATACAGCATTTGCTATCAGACCTAACCACAAGAGAACGGGAAGTAATTTTGATGAGATTTGGTTTAGCTGATGGGCACAGTTACTCCTTGGCTGAAATAGGGCGTGCTTTGGAACTTTCCCGCGAAAGGGTCAGACAAATTGAATCCAAGGCTTTGCAGAAGCTCCGTCAACCTAAACGGCGCAATTTAGTTCGTGATTATTTAGAGTCTCTAAGTTAAACAATACTAAGATTAAGGTTCCCAAACCCCCTGGGTAAGGGAGCTTTAATTCTTTGTTTTTTGTCCTTTCTTGTTCTAATGAATACTGACTGGCATCCTTATCTAAAGTGGCATTAATGCTCGCTGACACCGAGGACAAACAGCATGGATAGTTAACTGACAGTCCAGGAGTTGATAACCTTCTTTCTGTGCTGTTTTTGTGCCTATTTTCAAAATAGACTCGTTTTTGAACTCAATTGTAGCATTACATTTCACACAGATTAAGTGATGGTGATGATGAGGATAGGGCTGATTTAATTCATAGTGCTTATGTCCCTCACCTAGTTCTAGTTCCCGCAGAATTCCCAGTCTAGCCATCAACTTGAGTGTCCTGTAGACAGTGGATAGACTTATGCTTTCACCCCCATTTTCTAGGCGATGATGAAGATCCTCTGCGCTTAAATGTTCACCTTGGGGCAATTCTTGAAAAATATGTAGAATTGTTTCCCGTTGAGGAGTTAAACGCCAGCCTCGATCGTTTAGTTCTGCCTTAAGCGAACCAGTTGTGTAGACAGTCATACTAAATATTCTCAACAAAGCCTGCTAATTGACAATATAACAAACCCCAGGACTGATTTGCAATAGTCGAGACCTATTGACAATATTTATCAACATAGTTCATTCTATCAGGGACTCGGCCTCATGTACCAGATTTCTCAAGGTCTCTAAGGTCTCTAGACTAACATTTTCCCATAATCTCCTTTGGTGTGCTTCCAATAACCTTTCAGCTATATCACGCAAGGCCCAAGGATTCTTTTCTCGAATGAATTCACAAACTTTTGTATCTTGTAAGTAACTGTCAAAAATTCCTGTATACATGTAGTCTTCTACACATTGAGTGGTAGCATCATAGCCGAATAAAAAGTCCACTGTTGCTGCTATTTCAAAAGCACCCTTATAACCATGGCGCATAACTCCTTCAATCCATTTGGGGTTAATAACCCGGGAGCGATAAACCCTGGCAATTTCCTCTTTCAGTTTGCGGACCTTTGGTTGATTCGTATTGGCATGATCTCCAAAATAGGTTTCTGGGTTTTTACCCTGAATAGAACGAACTGCTGCGGTTAAACCTCCTTGAAATTGATAATAGTCATCGGAATCAAGTAAATCGTGTTCTCGATTATCTTGATTGTGTAAAACGATTTGCATTTGCTTTAAACGTTCTACAAAAATTTCAGTGTTAGCAACTGAAGATGGTGATTCCACAGTTCCCAGGTAGGGATGAGAACTCCAATTAATATAGGCCTGAGCTAAATCTTGGTCACTTTGCCAATTTTGAGAGGCTATTAAACCTTGAATTCCCGTACCATAGGTTCCTGGTTGGGAACCAAAAACACGATAAAGAGATTTTTCTGTAGCCACTTCTAAACTTAATCCCTGCTGGGTCCACAGGTCAATATCTTGTCCCACAGCAGTTACTAAGGGATTTTCCTCTGGTGGTTCATCTAAATTTGCCACTGCGACAACTGCTTGAGAGAATAGGTCTATTAGATTGGGGAAAGCATCCCGGAAAAAGCCAGAAATTCTCAAAGTGACATCCACGCGGGGACGACCTAAAATAGACAGGGGTAAGATTTCAAAGTCTATAACCCTTCTTGCTGCACCATCCCAAATAGGTTGCACACCCAATAGGGCTAAAGCTTCAGCAATGTCATCACCTCCGGTTCTCATGGTGGAAGTTCCCCACACTGATAAACCTAGGGTTTTGGGATATTCCCCGTGTTCTTGAGTATAGGTTTCAATCAAGTTTTCCGCCGCCTTTCTACCTACATCCCAAGCTGTTTCCGTGGGAATAGCTCGAATATCCACAGCATAAAAATTCCTACCTGTGGGTAGCACTTCTGGTCTTCCCCTAGTAGGTGATCCAGATGCACCACTGGGGACGTATTTACCATCTAATCCCCGCAGTAAATTACTTATTTCTTCGGTGGTCTTTTCTAGAGCTGGAAGTAGTTTTGATTCTATCCAGTTCACAACTTGTTGAGTTGAGGATTCGTCTTGGCTAGTCTTAGTTCCATATAACTGATTTTCCATAATTTGAGTGACCAGAAAACCAGCTTGTTCTTCCAGCAGTTCTACCACATCCCCCTGGGTGCGACAGGACTTTATTTCCATCTCCCTGGAAACCCAATTGGGTAATGGAGTTGATGGTGGATGAAATATATCACCATATTGTGCTGTTAATGGGTCCATATTTAATCCCCAGTCTTGAGCTATAGCACGGGTGATTCCCGGAGAATGACGGTTGGGAATCCGGGCGATCGCCACTATTAAGTCTCTTAATTGTCTCCCCTGGGGAACTTGTCCAAAAATGTGTAAACCGTCACGGATTTGTGCTTCTTTAAGTTCACACAGATAACCATCCAAGGAGTTTAAAATGCCAGATTCAAAGTTGAGGATATCTTTTTCATCTTTGATCCCTAAATCTTGGTAAAGATGTTCTTTAATCACCAATTCCTGAATACGCTGTCTTAATGTGGGTAGTCGGGAAGGATCTAAGGTTTCTGCTTCATAATACTCATCAATTAAATTTTCTACCTGTTGTAGGGAACCGTATAGTTCCGCACGGGTCATGGGTGGGGTTAAATGGTCAATAATCACCGCTTGAGAACGACGTTTAGCCTGGGAACCCTCTCCAGGATCGTTGACAATAAAAGGGTAAAAGTGGGGTGTTGCGCCAAAAGCTACTTCAGGATAACAGCTATTTGATAGGGCCACACTCTTACCGGGTAACCATTCTAAATTGCCGTGTTTTCCTAGGTGAATAATGGCATCACACTTAAACACTTCCCTAATCCAATAATAAAAGGCTAAATAATTATGGGTAGGTTCTAAATCTGGCGCATGATAATTTAAACTGGGGTCTTGCTCATAACCTCGTGCAGGTTGAATTCCCACAAATATATTGCCAAAACTCACTCCACAAACTGATATTCCCCCTAATTCCCCGGATGTGTCCCAATTCCCCCAACGGTTGAGAATTTCTTCCTGAACAGATGGGGGCAAGGTGTTAAAATATCTTGTATATTCTTCAAAGGAAACAGATTGATTTACAGGCTTCCAATCCCGACTTTCTGGATCATTGGTCACTCCAGCGGTAAGAATTTTGATTAGTTCATCACCGTTACTAGGTATAGCATCAACATCATAACCCGCACTCTCTAAAGCTAAGAGAATTTCTATACAACTAGCAGGACTATCTAAACCTACCCCATTAGCCAATCTGCCATTGGTGTTAGGGTAATTTGCCAAAATTATGGCTACACGCCTTTCTGAGGGCATTTTACGCCGTAATCTCAGCCAATTTGCCGCCAAATCCACCACAAAATTAATGCGATCGCCTACAGGTTCATAAACCACCACATCGGTTTCTAAACTGGAATTGCGAGTTTGTAAAGTTTTAAAAGATACAGCTCTAGTAATAATTCTGCCATCTACCTCTGGTAAGGCCACATTCATAGCCATGTCTCGGGGGGTCAAACCTTGCAGTTGGGATGCCCATTGTTCTAGGGGACCACCAGAGAGGATGACCTGAAAAACCGGAACATCCAATTTTTGCCAGAGTTCGACCTGGGGTGTTTCTGTCTCCAAACGTGCTAAGGAAAAACTCGTGGTGTTGAGTAATAAATCAATATGGTGATTCTCGGAAGGTTGGAATAGGTGGACTAATTGTTCGCTCACACCCGGTTCCCGCAAGGAAGAAACAAAAACCGGGACTGGATGCAGATTGTTTCTCACTAGAGCATGACACAAAGCATCAATTACACGAACATTACCTGCTAAATAATGAGCGCGATAGAATAAAATACCCACTCTGGGTAATTGGAGAAAATCTAACTCATCAAGGGATTTACTACTTTCTGGTTTTGCGGGTTCATACAGTCCTACCCTGGGGACAGCTTGTGGTGGTGCTGGGTGAAATCCAGTGGAAAGACAATTATCACAGACAAATAACAAACCATTCAGAAAGTTTTCCGTGCCACCTTCTTGAAAATACTCCCACACCTGACGAACAATTTTTTCAGAAACAGTAGACTTAGATATTAAATCCAGATCAAGAGCGTCGTCTCCTGGCATTACAATAAGACTAGTGCAGTTGGTGGCTACAATTCCTTGTACTACCTCCAAACCATAAGCCCAATAAGAACCCCCTCCTATTAGACGTAAAACTATTACTTGAGCAAGTTCCAACACTTGTTCAGCGTAAGTGTCTATGGTCATCTGTTGCTGTAATTGCAGCAGATTGGCAACTCTCATCTGGGGAAATTGAACGGGCAATTTTCGCACTGTTGTGGCTAGGGTTTGTATATCTGTGTCAGCAGCAGTGATAAATATAAAAGGGGCTGGGGTTTGTTCCAGAAATATCAAACTTTCTGATTCGTTCCACCCACCCGGTGTGGCATTGATACGATGCATAATTCTTTATGAATTTCCCCCGAACACTCTTAACCTGAACACTTTTGGACTAACTTGGGATTAACATTAGCCTTCCATAGTACCATGGATAAATCACCATACCACAACTAATCACCCACAAGCAAGGGAATTATTCCGCTTGTTTTTTCCAACTTTCAGGCATTCCGCCCATTTCATTAAAACCTTCAAAATGCTTAGTGACACCGATTTGAGCTTTGCTGGCATCTTACCTTTGAGTATATTTAATCAACTTGGTGATTTGTTGCATCAGGTAGCTCATGAAGTAAATAGTGCTGCTCTCACACTTACAGAAGCAGTGTTAGTACGGACCTTTGTTCCCACCGGGTGGCAACCACAAAGATTTATTCTTGTAGTTTCTGAGCAATTTAGCGCTCTTTTACTTGGCAATCTTCCAGACAGTGCTCAACAAGGTCAGTCTACATGGGATACAAATTTGGAGTCCCTCCATATTCACTTCACCTTTAACTCGGAGGCGATCGCAAATTTTGCCACTAGACTAAGCGAATTGTTTGCTGCTAATTCTTACATTCATCAAAATATTTTACACCATAGAGAACTCCTTGGAGCAAATAATGCCGCTTACCAAAGTAAATTCACAATTTTGTTGTTACAATATTTGGTCCCTACTATCAGTCAAAATACAATTAATCCACATTCTCTGCCACCGGAAGGGTTTACTTGTAAACCTGTGGAAGATGCTCTTACCAAACAAATTGCCCAGGAAAAACTCTTAAATCAAGTAACCACTCAAATTCGTAAAAGCTTAGATCTCCCTGTAATTATATCTACAGCAATCACCCAAGTGCGGGAATTTCTAGAGTTGGATAGACTGGTAATTTATAAATTTGTTTCAGCTCCTATTAATAATCTTCATGATCTTAATCCTAATAATTCTTTGACATCTCCCCAATCTCAATGTTTCTCTCCCAGATCCGTAAACCATGAGTGGTTTACCCAAGATTCTGAACATAATGGAGGCTGTGTAATTTATGAATCCCTTGGTGGAGAATCAATCAACTCCATATTAAACTCTCAAGAAGACTGTTTAGCAGTTCACTCCCCATGCTGGCAAAAATATCACCAGGGTTTTATTTTAGTCGTGGAAGATGTGGAAAAAACCTACATACTGGAAAATTGCCTCCTAAATTTCCTCCGAACCAATCAAATTCGTGCTAAAGTTGTAGCACCAATTATTTTTGAAAACAAACTGTGGGGATTACTAATTGCTCACCAATGTGATGGTCCTCGACAATGGACAGAACCTGAAAAAGCCTTATTATCTTCCATTGCTGAACAGTTAGCGATCGCCATTAATCAATCACAATTAATGGACTCATTGCAGGAAGCAACACGCAAATTAACCCAGGAAAAACAAACTTTAGAACAACGAGTAATTGAAAGAACTATGGCACTGCGGGAAGCACTCTTAGCCGCAGAAGCAGCCAGTCGAATTAGAAATGAGTTTTTAGCTACTATTAGTCACGAATTATTAACCCCCCTCACCCATGTAATTGGCATGTCCTCTACCCTATTACGTTGGCCTTTGGGGGAACTGACACCACGACAAAGAGAATACTTACAAACAATCCACGACAGTGGTGAAAGACTATTAGAAATGATTAATGATATTCTGGATTTATCACAAATTCAAGCTGGCAAAACTGTATTAAATATTTGTGAGTTTTCCCTGACCAGGTTAGCAGAAAATATAGTAGACTCCCTATTAGAAAAAAGCACCAATGCCAAAGTTACCTTGAAACTAGATGTGCAGGTAAATCCACGCCATGATCAATTTAGCGCCGATCCTGCTAGAATAGAGCAAATTATTTGGAACCTATTAACTAATGCCATCAAATTTACACCGGAAGGTGGAACTGTCACCCTCCGATTTTGGGTGGAAGACAACACCTTTATCTTGCAAGTAGAAGATACTGGAATTGGCATTCCAGAAGAAAAATTACCTCTGGTTTTTGAAAAGTTTCAGCAGGTAGATGCCTCCTATCGTCGTCGTTATGAAGGTACGGGCATTGGTTTAGCCCTAACTAAACAACTGGTGGAACTCCACCGTGGTCGCATTGAAGTGGAGTCAACGGTGGGTATTGGCTCAATCTTTACTGTCTGGATCCCTAGCTCGTTTTTTGATAAATAAACAATATGAACAACTTACTATCAAAACTACCGGAACTATCAGGACTTATTGTGTCTTGTCAAGCTCCTGTTACCTCACCGCTCCATAATCCTACTATTATAACAGCTATGGCACAAGCATCCGCAAACAATGGTGCTAAAGCTGTGAGAATTGATACTCCTAATCACATCAAAGCTGTGAAAGAAAAAGTTCCAGTGCCAATTATTGGTTTATGGAAGCAAATTATAGCAGATTCAGATGTGTACATTACCCCCCAATTTCATCATGCTTTAGCTGTTGCAGAAGCAGGAGCAGATATAATTGCCATAGACGCAACCCAAAGAAAGCGCCCGGGAGGGGAAAAACTAGTTGATATCGTTAGGGGAATTCATCAACAAATAGGTAAACCAGTGATGGCTGACGTAGACACCTTTAAATCTGCTAAATTAGCCATAGATAGCGGTGCGGACATAGTTGGTACAACCCTTTTTGGCTACACAGAAGAAACCAAAAACCTCATTCCTCCTGGGTGGGAACTTCTCAAACAGATAGTAGAAAACCTGAAAGTAGAACACCCAGAGATTCTTGTCATTTGTGAAGGTGGGATTTCCTCCCCGGAGGAAGCAAAAAAAGCATTAGATCTGGGTGCGGATGCGGTTGTAGTAGGCACAGCAATTACTGGAATTGACCTGTTAGTTAAAGCCTACATAAAAAGGATTTAAACCTTAATCAGACCTTTTGGGAGAGGGACGATCCGTACTCCAAGCCCACCAAGCACAACCGCAGTGACAAAGATAAAACTCTTGCCACTTACGACGATGGTCTGGCGTTGTCACAGGGGATCTTCGATTTAACCAGACTCCCACTGCTTCCCTACTACCAGACCCACATTTAGGGCAAAAAAAGTTATAAGAGTGGACTGACCGATCTGTCCATTCTGGTGGATTAGGTGCAAAAGCATCCATGAGTTCAAATTCTCCTCCCCTCGATCTGGTAAAATATGGGATTAGTTCTCAAGGAAGACGTGAAAGTCTTTATGATGGATCCAAATACTGAAATTCGTCGTCTGTTGGATATAGTACCAGCTTCCGGACGCATGACAATTAAAATTATCAGCAAACCGGAACAGAATCAAGTGATTAGTGCAGAGTTTCCCCTACCTTGGATTCAGAGTAAACCGGTATATATCAATTTTGAATTATGGAGACAGTTAAAAAAGCCACAAAGAGACCTGTTAATATTGTATCACACCAGTTGGTTAATAGGAATCAAATGGATACAACCGGATATTTATCAGGGAGCAGTTCTGGTGGGATTATTAGGGGGGGTAATAGAAACTCTTCAGGGTGATATAGTTGGTTTAGTCATAGCTGGTGGCTTAACCATAACAAGTGGTGTAAAACTGTGGCAAAACAATAAGTCTCAAGAACTACAGCTGAAAGCTGATAAAACAGCAATCGCAATTGCTCAAAACCGGGGTTATTCGGAATCAGAAGCAGCTGGACATTTGTTAACTGCTATTGAAACAGTTGCTAAACTTGAAGGAAGATTAGGTCTCAATTTTAATGAATTAATTCGTTGTCAAAATTTGCGAGCGATCGCCAGTTAGAGTAGTTAATTCCACCCATTGCGATCGCCTGGAATAATAGGTTATAATTCATAACTTTGGGGTATCAAGTCGTTCCAGGGGAAGCTAAACTTTGGTGAGCCATCCTGCTGACACCCAACTAAATGAGATTTGATAGGAAACAACAAAGACAATGGTCAAACGAGTGCAGTTAGTATTAACAAAAGATGTAAGCAAACTAGGAAAATCCGGCGATCTAGTGGAAGTAGCTCCTGGTTATGCGCGGAATTATCTAATTCCCCAGAGTTTAGCCACCCAGGTAACTCCTGGCATTTTAAAGCAAGTAGAGCGTCGTCGGGAAATAGAACGTCAACGTCAACTAGAACTCAAGCAACAAGCGGAAGAGCAAAAATCTGCTTTAGAGAAACTGGTTAAAGTAGCGATCGCCAAACAGGTAGGTGAGAACGAAGCTATTTTTGGTACTGTCACCACCCAGGATGTAGTAGATGCTATTCAAGCAGCTACAGGACAAACAATTGATAGACGTGGCATAACTATTCCAGATATTAACCATTTGGGTACTTACAAAGCGGATATTAAACTTCACTCAGAAGTGACTGCTAAAATTGATATTGAGGTTGTAGCCAGCTAAATTGGTTATAGGTCACATTAACCATTGATTAATGATTGCACCGTTCAGTGGGATGCGTTACGCCAGGTTAACGCATCACAAATTGCCCAAACAGGCATTTAACCTTTTTCCCAGAATTTCTCATTTAATAATCTTTCTAACTCAGGAGAAAAAGGGAAATCCTCGGGAAAAATAACACTGGGATAACTATCTTTCACGTTATCCAACCCAATTCGGTAACACTTGGGCAAAATTTCTAAAATAAAATTTTTTAAACTTGGCGAATCTTCCAACTCAAACATTAAACGTTGGCGAAAATTCCGAATTTCAATTTCCCAACTACGATTACAATCGGGTATTTGCACATAGCAACGTTTCAGTAAATGTTCTAGCAGACGCACTAAATAACTGCGCACAGAACTGCGTTGACTTTTTCCCAAGGATTCCACCTCCTGGATCAAATTTTTCCAATCTACCTGTTGGAAATTCTGGGATTTTAACTTGGCCACAGTTTCTTCAACCCAGAGAGCAAAATCAGCGTCATAGTGGCCTTCATAATCACTGGTGTGAACATTCGTCATAATCAATAACATTATCCATTTCAGAAACCATGTCAACAATTTAAGTTTACAATCATTTATGGCTGAAGAATTGAACTTTCAAGGCAATAGTAGTGATCAGCTTCCTCCCCAAAACATCGAAGCGGAAGAGGCTATTTTGGGGGGTATTCTTTTGGATCCAGAAGCTATGGGTAGAATCAGGGATCGTCTTCTTCCCCAAGCATTTTATGTTAATGCTCATAGAGAAATTTATCAAGCAGCAATAATTCTCAATAACCAAAATAAACCAACCGACTTACTTTCCCTAACAGAGTGGCTAACTAACAACGACAAATTAAGTCGTATTGGAGGTAGAAATAAACTAGCCAACTTGATAGATCGCACTGTATCATCGGTGAATATTGATGTGTTAGCAGATTTGGTCATGGATAAGTATCTGCGCAGACAATTAATTAAAGCAGGTAATGAAATTGTCAAATTAGGATTTGAGGCCCAGACAGAATTACCAATAGTTTTAGATCAAGCAGAGCAGAAGGTTTTTGGAATTACCCAAGAAAAACCCCAGGAAGGACTAGTTCACATTTCCGATACCCTAGTGCATACCTTTCAGGAAATTGAAACCCGTCATGAAGGAGTTGCTTTACCGGGTATTCCTAGTGGTTTTTATGATTTGGACGCTATGACGAGCGGTTTTCAGCGTTCTGATTTAATTATCGTCGCGGGTAGACCTTCTATGGGGAAGTGTGTAAGTTATGACTCGGAAATAGTCTTAGCAGATGGAGAAATTGTCACCATTGAAGAGTTATACAACCGAAAGGGGGGTATGGTATTAACCCTGAACCCAAATTGGAAATTTAGTTTTACTCAACCCTGTGGATTTATCAACGATGGCATAAAACCAGTTTTTCGGGTTACAACTGCATTAGGTCGTTCTATTGAAACTACTATTACTCATCCTTACTTAACCCCAACCGGATGGCAAAAATTAGCGGATCTCAAACCAGGTGCTAAAATAGCAGTTCCTGCTCAAATCAATGTCTTTGGTAAGGAAAAAATTGACGATGGTCAACTTAAGCTCATGGCCCATTGTTTGGGAAATGGCAATATGGAGAAAACCATACCTCCCATAGTTTTTAAATTAGGGCGATCGCAAATAGCTTTGTTTTTAAATCAGTTATTCATCAGTAATATAGAGCATGAAGGTCACACCTTAGCTATCAAAGAAAAATTACAGACGACCTATAGAACAAACCAGGAGAAACTAGCAAGACAGATTCAACATTTATTATTAAGATTTGGCATAATTGCCAGATTAGGAAAAGGCTATAACAAAGAGCAAACTACCCAAACCACTTGGCAAGTGGAAATTACAGAACCCCTTTCCATCGAGAGATTCGAGATTGGTGTTGTAGCGCAAACATTAGAACCAATAGAAACCCAGACAGACTGTGAAATCTACTGGGATGAAATCATAGCCATTGAGAACTTGGGGGAAAAACGGGTCTATGACCTAACCATACCACATACTCATAACTTTATAGCCAATGACATTTGTGTGCATAACACTGCATTTTGTTTAAATCTAGCCCATAACATTGCCGTAGGCTATAAATTACCGGTAGCAGTGTTCAGTTTAGAAATGTCTAAAGAGCAGCTAGTACAAAGATTATTAGCTAGTGAGGCCCAAATTGAAACCGGTTATTTAAGAAGCGGGAGGATCAGTCAAACCCAATGGGAACCCCTAAGTCGTGCTATTAGTTTGCTATCAGAAATGCCAGTTTTTATTGATGACACCCCCAATATTACCATCACCCAAATGCGGAGTCAAGCTAGAAAACTACAAGCACAACAGAATTCGAAACTAGGTCTAATTGTTATAGACTACCTGCAACTAATGGAAGGTGCGGGAGACAATCGCGTACAGGAATTATCCAAAATTACCCGTTCTCTCAAGGGTTTAGCCAGAGAATTATCAGTTCCCATAATTGCTCTATCTCAGTTGAGTAGAAGTGTGGAAGCTAGAACTAATAAACGTCCTATGTTGTCAGACCTACGAGAATCTGGTTCCATTGAACAAGATGCGGATTTAGTTATTATGCTTTACCGCGAAGAATATTATGCACCCAATACCCCCGATCGCGGTATAGCAGAAGTTATTATTGCCAAACATCGCAATGGTCCCACAGGAACAGTTAAACTTCTGTTTGACCCCCAATTTACAAAGTTTAAAAATCTAGCCAAACCTAAGACTTATTAGATTTATTAGTTGAGAGCAGAAAATCTGGATTTACCAAAACCGTATAATCCCCATGAAAACCACACCTATCAGTAAGGCTATTAATTGACTCCCATAGCTGCAATTATTAAACCCACCTGGAATATTTAATCCACCAATTCCATAAAAAAATTGCTGGATAAACCACCAGAATAAATAAAACATTGCGGGAATTTCTAGGGGAATAAAAACAATTACCAAGGGTAAAACAGAATAGATTTTAATTTGCGGAAATTGCATAAGATAAGCACCTACAATACAGGCGATCGCCCCAGTGCTACCTATAATTGGTGCTGTTAACTGCGGTTGGGTACAAATCTCTATTATTCCTATCAGCACGCCAGCAGTTAAATATAACAGCAAGAATTGATACGACCCTATGGTTCTTTCTAATGTTCTTCCGAATACCCACAAAAATAACATATTACCCAGGAGCTGGGCAAAACTGCCATGTATAAATAGGGAAACGGGTAGGGTGAATAATTGCCACCCTACAACCACCCAAGCAGCTAAACTGTCATCAATAGCACTGGAGATTGTTCGGGAGAATTCTCTAGGAATGGTGGTCCAACTACTGACAAGGTTACCCAGTTGCCCATTCACATCCCACATAAGTTGCCCACAAAATATGACTAGAGTAATACCAATTATCACGTAAGTAACATTCGGCTTTTTTAAGCTATAAAAGTCATCAGTAATAGGAATCATAATTGTGGGTCTAACTAACTACGAATGACAGTAATGGTTCGTCCCCTAGGACTAATAACCTCCTCCGTACTAATCCTCTCTCCCATAGATGGTAAACCAGGACGGCGATCGAAAATCACTAACCAACCCGTATCTAATCCTAACCCATCCAGGTATTTATCCAGTTGAGTTAAACCCTTGATTAACGGATCTGACTTTCTTTCACGCCACACCTTGAGTTCCATACCCATTACCACCTTGCCATAGCGTAAACAAATATCCATTCTTCCAGAACCAATGGCATATTCCCGCTCTAACGTACCACTACCATTAACTACCCGATGTAAAAATGCCATTAACACCAAATGGGGAGCAATCTCATGGTAGGGCGCACTTTTGAGTAATGGTTCACCGTGTTGTCGCCAAAACTCCAGAAAAGCGTGTAATAATTCATCAGGTAATAGTTCCCCTTGTTGGTTTAGCCAACGAGGTTCAATTGCTCCAATAGAAACCCTAGTTGTATAACTTAGTACTAAAGGTAGAACTTCCTTATAAATTGGATTGGCAATTTCCAAGCCTTGTCCTTGATCTCGACACAGACCTAAATCCAGCACGTAACGAATATCATCTGGTGGTATGTCGGGTAAGTCCTCACCTGCTAAAATTGGTTCAATAATGGTCTTAACCCGCGCTTCCCGTAATCGCTCTGCCAAACTATCCAAATGGGTATCCTGACGCTGGATGAGGATTTCCTTGGCTTGGTTAATCACTTCAGCAGTAATGGGTTGATTCACATCCTGGACTAATACCTGGGTAGCTTGACGAGCTAGGGCGTTAACTAACCATGGTTGTCCATCAGTTAAATAATATGCCTGTTGAACTGCTCCCAGGGTAAACACCTGTCCCGTAGCTGTTGTATGTTGTTCATATAAATTTTGAATATCTGTAAAACTAAAATTACTCAAAGTTAGGGACTCAGCCTTGATATTAAACGGACTAGACGTATTGAGTCGTTCACTTCCACCAGATTTAACCTTATAGTCCCGCACATCCCGCATACCAATTAAGCCCACCGAATGGGGGAAACCCTGGGGACGACGGGGAAAACCATCCCGTAACTGTCGCAATACTGAAATCAACGTTTGATTTTGCAACGAGTCAATTTCATCAATGAACACCACTAGGGGACGAGGAGAGCTTTTTGCCCAACTTTTTAGGAAAGCACCAATATTCTCCCTACGCTCTGGGTCAAAAGGGGGATGGAGGTCTTCCGGAAGCCAAATATCAATTGCATCTTGCCAAGAACCCAAAATGGCTCTTTCAGCACGTTCTGGTTCATCAGGAAAAACCGACCCCACTTCCACGGAGAGCATCACTGCTGTATACTCCCCACTATCAGTTAATTCTTGAGCTAAAGCTATCATAGCAGTGGTTTTGCCCACTTGTCGCGGTGCATGAATGATAAAGTAATTGCGTCCATCAATTAACGCTTTTAACTGAGGTAGTCGTCCTGTGGGAGAGATCATATAGTGAATGTTGGCTTTGCAGGGACCAGCAGTGTTAAATTGTTTAGGCATACTAAGGTATAATTTATAACTATCAAAATAATAATTTACGTTTTACTTAGCGATCGCATTTTTCTAACTACGAATTAGGGTAATAGTGCGCCCAGTGGGACTAATAACCTCCTCCGTACTAATCCTCTCTCCCATGGGTGGTAAACCGGGACGGCGATCGAAAATCACTAACCAACCCGTATCTAATCCTAACCCATCCAGGTATTTATCCAGTTGGGTCAAACCCTTGATTAACGGATCTGACTTTCTTTCACGCCACATCTTAATTTCTATACCCATCACCACCTTGCCATAGCGTAAACAAATATCCATTCTCCCAGAACCAATGGCATATTCCCGTTCTAATGTACCACCACCATTAACTACTCGATGTAAAAATGCCATCAACACCAAATGAGGAGCAATCTCATGGTAAGGCGCACTTTTGAGTAATGGTTCACCGTGTTGTCGCCAAAATTCCAGAAAAGCATTTAATAGAGCTTGGGGATTTAAACTATTGTCAGTATTTAACCAAGTGGGTTGAATTTGAGGTAAACTGTCCTGACTACCCTGGGATAAAACACGAGGGATTACCTCCTGGTAAATGGGATTGGCAATGGTTAGTCCACCCAAAGGACTACGCTTGACTAAGCCTAAATCTAGCAAAAACCGCCGATCATCCTCTGGGGTATCTGGTAAGTCTTCACCCGCTAAAATTGGTTCAATAATAGTCTTAACCCGCTCTTCCCGTAATCTTTCTGCTAAACTATCCAAATGGGTATCCTGACGCTGGATAAGGATTTCTTTGGCTTGGTTAATCACCTCAGCAGTAATGGGTTGATTCACATCCTGGACTAACACCTGGGTAGCTTGACGAGCTAGGGCGTTAACTAACCATGGTTGTCCATCAGTTAAATAATATGCCTGTTGAACTGCTCCCAGGGTAAACACCTGTCCCGTAGCTGTTGTATGTTGTTCATATAAATTTTGAATATCTGTAAAACTAAAATTACTCAAAGTTAGGGATTCAGCCTTGATATTAAACGGACTAGACGTATTGAGTCGTTCACTTCCACCAGATTTAACCTTATAGTCCCGCACATCCCGCATGCCAATTAAGCCCACCGAATGGGGAAAACCCTCGGGACGATTGGGATAACCCGCTCGTAATTGTCTGAGAATGGATATGAGAGTTTGATCTTCCAAAGAATCAATTTCATCCAAAAACACAACTAAAGGTAGAGGGGAAGCCATGGCCCAAGCTTGCAGAACTGTTTGAATATCTAAGGGAGAGGTCTCAGTCTCTGTTTCAATTTGTGTTAAATTAGGCAAAGGTAATTTTCGAAACCGAATTTCATTCTGCCAACGTCTCAGGATACTTTGTTGCGCTTGTTCTGGTGCATCTGGAAATGGCGCACCGGTTTCTAGGGTTAACATCACAGCTAGGTATTGTCCACTGTCAGTTAATTCTTGAGCTAGGGCCATCATGGCAGTGGTTTTACCCACCTGTCGCGGTGCATGAATGATAAAGTAATTGCGTCCATCAATTAATGCTTTCAACTGAGGTAGTCGCCCTGTGGGATAGAGCATATAGTGGATATCAGATTGGCAAGGTCCAGCAGTATTAAAGTGTTTAGACATAATCGGCAATAATTTAAGGTGTGATTCAAATTTATCGGAATCTAACTACGAATCAGGGTAATGGTGCGCCCACTAGGACTAATAACCTCCTCCGTACTAATCCTCTCTCCCATGGGTGGTAAACCGGGACGGCGATCGAAAATCACTAACCAACCCGTATCTAATCCTAACCCATCCAGGTATTTATCCAGTTGGGTCAAACCCTTGATTAACGGATCTGACTTTCTTTCACGCCACATCTTAATTTCTATACCCATCACCACCTTGCCATAGCGTAAACAAATATCCATTCTCCCAGAACCAATGGCATATTCCCGTTCTAATGTACCACCACCATTAACTACTCGATGTAAAAATGCCATCAACACCAAATGAGGAGCAATCTCATGGTAAGGCGCACTTTTGAGTAATGGTTCACCGTGTTGTCGCCAAAATTCCAGAAAAGCATTTAATAGAGCTTGGGGATTTAAACTATTGTCAGTATTTAACCAAGTGGGTTGAATTTGAGGTAAACTGTCCTGACTACCCTGGGATAAAACACGAGGGATTACCTCCTGGTAAATGGGATTGGCAATGGTTAGTCCACCCAAAGGACTACGCTTAACTAAGCCTAAATCTAGCAAAAACCGCCGATCATCCTCTGGGGTATCTGGTAAGTCTTCACCCGCTAAAATTGGTTCAATAATAGTCTTAACCCGCTCTTCTCGTAATCTTTCTGCTAAACTATCTAAATGGGTATCCTGACGCTGGATGAGAATTTCTTTGGCTTGGTTAATCACTTCAGCAGTAATGGGTTGATTCACATCCTGGACTAACACCTGAGTAGCTTGACGAGCTAGAGCGTTAACTAACCATGGTTGTCCATCAGTTAAATAATATGCCTGTTGAACTGCTCCCAGGGTAAACACCTGTCCCGTAGCTGTTGTATGTTGTTCATATAAATTTTGAATATCTGTAAAACTAAAATTACTTAAAGTTAGGGATTCAGCCTTGATATTAAACGGACTAGACGTATTGAGTCGTTCACTTCCACCAGATTTAACCTTATAGTCCCGCACATCCCGCATACCAATTAAGCCCACCGAATGGGGGAAACCCTGGGGACGACGGGGAAAACCATCCCGTAACTGTCGCAATACTGAAATCAACGTTTGATTTTGCAACGAGTCAATTTCATCAATGAACACCACTAGGGGACGAGGAGAGCTTTTTGCCCAACTTTTTAGGAAAGCACCAATATTCTCCCTACGCTCTGGGTCAAAAGGGGGATGGAGGTCTTCCGGAAGCCAAATATCAATTGCATCTTGCCAAGAACCCAAAATGGCTCTTTCAGCACGTTCTGGTTCATCAGGAAAAACCGACCCCACTTCCACGGAGAGCATCACTGCTGTATACTCCCCACTATCAGTTAATTCTTGAGCTAAAGCTATCATAGCAGTGGTTTTCCCCACTTGTCGCGGTGCATGAATGATAAAGTAATTGCGTCCATCAATTAACGCTTTTAACTGAGGTAGTCGCCCTGTGGGAGATAGCATATAGTGGATATCAGATTGACAAGGTCCAGCAGTATTAAAGTGTTTAGGCATAATCGGCAATAATTTAAGTGTGATTCAAATTTATGGGAATCTAACTACGAATGAGGGTAATGGTGCGCCCACTAGGACTAATAACCTCCTCCGTACTAATCCTCTCTCCCATGGGTGGTAAACCGGGACGGCGATCGAAAATCACTAACCAACCCGTATCTAATCCTAACCCATCCAGGTATTTATCCAGTTGGGTCAAACCCTTGATTAACGGATCTGACTTTCTTTCACGCCACACCTTTAGTTCCATACCCATTACCACCTTGCCATAGCGTAAACAAATATCCATTCTCCCAGAACCAATGGCATATTCCCGTTCTAATGTACCACCACCATTAACTACCCGATGTAAAAATGCCATCAACACCAAATGAGGAGCAATCTCATGGTAAGGCGCACTTTTGAGTAATGGTTCACCGTGTTGTCGCCAAAATTCCAGAAAAGCATTTAATAGAGCTTGGGGATTTAAACTATTGTCAGTATTTAACCAAGTGGGTTGAATTTGAGGTAAACTGTCCTGACTACCCTGGGATAAAACACGAGGGATTACCTCCTGGTAAATGGGATTGGCAATGGTTAGTCCACCCAAAGGACTACGCTTGACTAAGCCTAAATCTAGCAAAAACCGCCGATCATCCTCTGGGGTATCTGGTAAGTCTTCACCCGCTAAAATTGGTTCAATAATAGTCTTAACCCGCTCTTCCCGTAATCTTTCTGCTAAACTATCCAAATGGGTATCCTGACGCTGGATAAGGATTTCTTTGGCTTGGTTAATCACCTCAGCAGTAATGGGTTGATTCACATCCTGGACTAACACCTGGGTAGCTTGACGAGCTAGGGCGTTAACTAACCATGGTTGTCCATCAGTTAAATAATATGCCTGTTGAACTGCTCCCAGGGTAAACACCTGTCCCGTAGCTGTTGTATGTTGTTCATATAAATTTTGAATATCTGTAAAACTAAAATTACTTAAAGTTAGGGATTCAGCCTTGATATTAAACGGACTAGACGTATTGAGTCGTTCACTTCCACCAGATTTAACCTTGTAGTCCCGCACATCCCGCATGCCAATTAAGCCCACCGAATGGGGAAAACCCTCGGGACGATTGGGATAACCCGCTCGCAACTGTCTGAGGATGGATATGAGGGTTTTATCTTCTAATGAATCAATTTCATCCAGAAAGACAACCAAGGGTAGAGGGGAAGCCATGGCCCAAGCTTGCAGAACTGTTTGAATATCTAAGGGAGAGGTCTCAGTCTCTGTTTCAATTTGTGTTAAATTAGGCAAAGGTAATTTTCGAAACCGAATTTCATTCTGCCAACGTCTCAGGATACTTTGTTGCGCTTGTTCTGGTGCATCTGGAAATGGCGCACCGGTTTCTAGGGTTAACATCACAGCTAGGTATTGCCCACTGTCAGTTAATTCTTGGGCTAGGGCCATCATAGCAGTGGTTTTACCCACCTGTCGCGGTGCATGAATGATAAAGTAATTTTCTCCATCAATTAATGCTTTCAACTGAGGTAGTCGCCCTATGGGAGAGAGCATATAGTGAATGTTACCTTTACAGGGACCAGCAGTGTTAAATTGTTTAGGCATAGTAAGGTATAATTTATAAGTAGCAAAATAATAATTTACGTTTTACTTAGCGATCGCATTTTCCTAACTACGAATGAGGGTAATGGTGCGTCTACTAGGACTAATAACCTCCTCCGTACTAATCCTCTCTCCCATAGGTGGTAAACCAGGACGGCGATCGAAAATCACTAACCAACCCGTATCTAATCCTAACCCATCCAGGTATTTATCCAGTTGAGTTAAACCCTTGATTAACGGATCTGACTTTCTTTCACGCCACACCTTGAGTTCCATACCCATTACCACCTTGCCATAGCGTAAACAAATATCCATTCTTCCAGAACCAATGGCATATTCCCGCTCTAACGTACCACTACCATTAACTACCCGATGTAAAAATGCCATTAAAACTAAATGGGGAGCAATCTCATGGTAGGGTGCACTTCTGAGTAATGGTTCCCCGTGTTGTCGCCAAAACTCCAGAAAAGCGTGTAATAATTCATCAGGTAATAGTTCCCCTTGTTGGTTTAGCCAACGAGGTTCAATTGCTCCAATAGAAACCCTAGTTGTGTAACTTAGCACTAGAGGTAGAACTTCTTTATAAATTGGATTGGCAATTTCCAAGCCTTGTCCTTGATCTCGACACAGACCTAAATCCAGGACATAACGAATATCATCCGGTGGTACGTCGGGTAAGTCTTCACCTGCTAAAATTGGTTCAATAATGGTCTTAACCCGCTCTTCCCGTAATCGCTCTGCTAAGCTATCTAAATGGGTATCCTGGCGTTGAATGAGGATTTCTTTGGCTTGGTTAATCACCTCAGCAGTAATGGGTTGATTCACATCCTGGACTAATACCTGGGTAGCTTGACGAGCTAGGGCGTTAACTAACCATGGTTGTCCATCAGTTAAATAATATGCCTGTTGAACTGCTCCCAGGGTAAACACCTGTCCCGTAGCTGTTGTATGTTGTTCATATAAATTTTGAATATCTGTAAAACTAAAATTACTCAAAGTTAGGGACTCAGCCTTGATATTAAACGGACTAGACGTATTGAGTCGTTCACTTCCACCAGATTTAACCTTGTAGTCCCGCACATCCCGCATGCCAATTAAGCCCACCGAATGGGGAAAACCCTGGGGACGACGGGGAAAACCATCCCGTAACTGTCGCAATACTGAAATCAACGTTTGATTTTGCAACGAGTCAATTTCATCAATGAACACCACTAGGGGACGAGGAGAGCTTTTTGCCCAACTTTTCAGGAAAGCACCAATATTCTCCCTACGCTCTGGGTCAAAAGGGGGATGGAGGTCTTGCGGAAGCCAAATATCAATTGCATCTTGCCAAGAACCCAAAATGGCTCTTTCAGCACGTTCTGGTTCATCAGGAAAAACCGACCCCACTTCCACGGAGAGCATCACTGCTGTATACTCCCCACTATCAGTTAATTCTTGGGCTAAAGCTATCATAGCAGTGGTTTTGCCCACTTGTCGCGGTGCATGAATGATAAAGTAATTGCGTCCATCAATTAACGCTTTTAACTGAGGTAGTCGCCCTGTGGGAGAGAGCATATAGTGGATATCAGATTGACAAGGTCCAGCAGTGTTAAATTGTTTAGGCATAGTAAGGTATAATTTATAAGTAGCAAAATAATAATTTACGTTTTACTTAGCGATCGCATTTTTCTAACTACGAATTAGGGTAATAGTGCGCCCAGTGGGACTAATAACCTCCTCCGTACTAATCCTCTCTCCCATAGGTGGTAAACCGGGACGGCGATCGAAAATCACTAACCAACCCGTATCTAATCCTAACCCATCCAGGTATTTATCCAGTTGGGTCAAACCCTTGATTAACGGATCTGACTTTCTTTCACGCCACACCTTGAGTTCCATACCCATTACCACCTTGCCATAGCGTAAACAAATATCCATTCTTCCAGAACCAATGGCATATTCCCGCTCTAAAGTACCACCACCATTAACTACCCGATGTAAAAATGCCATCAACACCAAATGGGGAGCAATCTCATGGTAGGGTGCACTTCTGAGTAATGGTTCCCCGTGTTGTCGCCAAAACTCCAGAAAAGCGTGTAATAATTCATCAGGTAATAGTTCCCCTTGTTGGTTTAGCCAACGAGGTTCAATTGCTCCAATAGAAACCCTAGTTGTGTAACTTAGCACTAGAGGTAGAACTTCTTTATAAATTGGATTGGCAATTTCCAAGCCTTGTCCTTGATCTCGACACAGACCTAAATCCAGGACATAACGAATATCATCTGGTGGTATGTCGGGTAAGTCTTCACCTGCTAAAATTGGTTCAATAATAGCTTTGACCCGCGCTTCCCGTAATCTTTCTGCTAAACTATCCAAATGGGTATCCTGACGCTGGATGAGGATTTCTTTGGCTTGGTTAATCACTTCAGCAGTAATGGGTTGATTCACATCCTGGACTAATACCTGGGTAGCTTGACGAGCTAGGGCGTTAACTAACCATGGTTGTCCATCAGTTAAATAATATGCCTGTTGAACTGCTCCCAGGGTAAACACCTGTCCCGTAGCTGTTGTATGTTGTTCATATAAATTTTGAATATCTGTAAAACTAAAATTACTCAAAGTTAGGGATTCAGCCTTGATATTAAACGGACTAGACGTATTGAGTCGTTCACTTCCACCAGATTTAACCTTGTAGTCCCGCACATCCCGCATGCCAATTAAGCCCACCGAATGGGGAAAACCCTGGGGACGATTGGGATAACCCGCTCGTAATTGTCTGAGAATGGATATGAGAGTTTGATCTTCCAAAGAATCAATTTCATCCAAAAACACAACTAAAGGTAGAGGGGAAGCCATGGCCCAAGCTTGCAGAACTGTTTGAATATCTAAGGGAGAGGTCTCAGTCTCTGTTTCAATTTGTGTTAAATTAGGCAAAGGTAATTTTCGAAACCGAATTTCATTCTGCCAACGTCTCAGGATACTTTGTTGCGCTTGTTCTGGTGCATCTGGAAATGGCGCACCGGTTTCTAGGGTTAACATCACAGCTAGGTATTGTCCACTGTCAGTTAATTCTTGAGCTAGGGCCATCATGGCAGTGGTTTTACCCACTTGTCGCGGTGCATGAATGATAAAGTAATTGCGTCCATCAATTAACGCTTTTAACTGAGGTAGTCGCCCTGTGGGAGATAGCATATAGTGGATATCAGATTGACAAGGTCCAGCAGTATTAAAGTGTTTAGACATAATCGGCAATAATTTAAGGTGTGATTCAAATTTATCGGAATCTAACTACGAATCAGGGTAATGGTGCGCCCACTAGGACTAATAACCTCCTCCGTACTAATCCTCTCTCCCATGGGGGGTAACCCGGGACGGCGATCGAAAATCACTAACCAACCCGTATCTAATCCTAACCCATCCAGATATTTATCCAGTTGGGTTAAACCCTTGATTAACGGATCTGACTTTCTTTCACGCCACACCTTGAGTTCCATACCCATCACCACCTTGCCATAGCGTAAACAAATATCCATTCTCCCAGAACCAATAGCATATTCCCGCTCTAACGTACCACCACCATTTACCACTCGGTGTAAAAATGCCATTAACACCAAATGGGGAGCAATTTCATGATAGGGCGCACTTTTGAGTAATGGTTCCCCATGTTGTCGCCAAAATTCCAAGAAAGAGTTTAATAGAATTTGAGGATTGAGAGTACCATCAGAGTTTAACCAGTTGGGTTCCACAGAAGTTAGAGATGCGATCGCCACTGCAGCTAAGGTCTTAGGTAAAATCTCCCGATAAATGGGGTTAGCAATTTCTAATGCACCCCCGCGATCGCGACGACATAAACCCAAGTCTAGGACATATCGTAAATTATCTTCTGCTGTATCAGCTAAGTCTTCACCAGCTAACATGGGTTGAATAATATCCCTAACCCGCTCTTCCCGTAATCTTTCCGCCAAACTATCTAAATGGGTATCCTGACGCTGGATGAGGATTTCCTTGGCTTGGTTAATCACCTCAGCAGTAATGGGTTGCTTCACATCCTTTACTAACACCTGGGTAGCTTGACGAGCTAGGGCGTTAACTAACCATGGTTGTCCATCGGTTAAATAATATGCCTGTTGAACTGCTCCCAGGGTAAATACTTGCCCTGTAGCTGTTCTATGTTGTTCGTATAAATTTTGCACATCTGTAAAACTAAAATTACTTAAAGTTAGGGATTCAGCCTTGATATTGAACGGACTAGAAGTATTTAGTCGTTCACTTCCACCAGATTTAACCTTGTAGTCCCGCACATCCCGCATGCCAATTAAGCCCACCGAATGGGGAAAACCCTGGGGACGATTGGGATAACCCGCTCGCAATTGTCTGAGGATGGATATTAGAGTTTGATCTTGTAAGGAATCAATTTCATCCAGAAAGACAACTAAGGGTAGGGGGGAAGCCATGGCCCACCCTTGCAGGACTGTTTGAATATCTAGGGGAAAAGTCTCGGTCTCTGTTTGAATTTGGGTTAAAGTGGGCAAGGGTAATTTTCGAAACCGAATTTCATTCTGCCAGCGTCTAAGGATACTTTGTTGCGCTTGTTCTGGTGCATCTGGAAATGGCGCACCGGTTTCCAGTGTTAACATCACAGCTAGGTATTGTCCACTGTCAGTTAATTGTTGAGCTAAAGCCATCATGGCAGTGGTTTTACCCACCTGTCGCGGTGCATGAATGATAAAGTAATTGCGTCCATCAATTAATGCTTTCAACTGAGGTAGTCGCCCTGTGGGAGAGAGCATATAGTGGATATCAGATTGGCAAGGTCCAGCAGTATTAAAATGTTTAGACATAATAATGACATAATGAGTTCTTAGTTATAAAGCGAGGTAGTTTATAAAATATGGATTTGAGGACAAATTCAAGTAAAATGGGAATTTATCACTTTATATCTTTAGTATGCTTGATATATTACCTTTTCAATTCACGATAGATAAAGTAGCCATCGCTGGCTCTTGTTTATGGTCTTTAGCTTTGTATTTGGCTTTAGCATCCATTAGGGAATGGATAATCACACAATTAAATCGCTGGTTTAATTTTGCCGAGCGGTTCCTATATACTAGCGAAACAGAATTTGAAAAAACCCGCCCAGCTAGAGAGTCTCAAAATGCCTTTTATGCTTCAATTATGAGCATTTTACCGTTTTTAATATTTGGTGCATTATCCTACTGGGGTGTGGAAATTAGTTTAGGTTCTAGTTGGGGAATTAGTACTGGTATACTTACTACTGTGGGTGCTAGCATCTATGAATTGGGAAGAATAAACGGAAAAAATTCAGATTAGATGTGCTTACTGGTAAAAATGTACTACTTCCCCAACAACAATTAAATTTAAATTTCTCAGTTATTATTCATGGTGATGAAAATGAAGACCAATGAAAATATCATAGAGAAATTCCAAAAAATCCTTTTTTTGTAATAAACCGGAAGTTTGGGGGCTACCTTTCTCATCTAGTAAGGGCTTCATTAGGTAGTAGGCAGGTTGATAATTGTACCAAGTAATTGAAGGCCATAAATGATGAATTAAATGGTAGTTCTGCCCTAAAATTAGCATATTAAGGATTTTGCCAGGATATACACGAGCATTCTTCCACCGATCACGCTCTACAAATGGACGATGTGGTAAGTAGTCAAAAAAGAACCCCAGTGTTATACCTACTACAAAAGCTGGGACAAACCAGAAGTTGAGAATATACCCTAAAAAGTGATATTGAATGGAAATATAAACTATAGTAAAGATAAGCAATCGGCTAAGGAACCATTCTAGTAGTTCATATTTACGCCAAAGTTGCCTTTGAAAGAAAAATACCTCATGGTACAAAAATCTCACCGCGATTAACCACAGTGGACCACCTGTGGAAACATAATGATCCGGGTCATCTTTGGGATGATTGACATTGCCATGGTGTTGTAGGTGTACTCTGGTAAAAACTGGGAAAGCAAAGGCTAGTACTAGGGCACTAGCATGACCCAATATGGCGTTAGCTATTCGGTTACGATGGGCTGATTGATGACAAGCATCATGAATAATCGTGCCTGAGAAATGTAAGGACAGGGTGTTGATGCCAAAACATAACCAATGGGGCCATTCCCATACCCAGTAACCACAGCTAGAAAGTACCAACATAGTTACTACTGCAAAGAATAGCAACACGGTTGGATTCAGACCTCCAGGGGGGTCTAAAAGTTCTTTGGGGGGAATTGTCAGCGGCTTTTTTGCCTCCGACGTGAGCATTACTAACTCCTTTGCTGTCTTAAACTAACATTATTATTAACTATATCAACTATCAATATACAACAAATCTCTCCGGAAATGCTCCTGAAGTTTCGGTTGAAAATCGCTGTGGTACAAGTTGTCATGACTAGTAGTATAAATTGTGAATTCATTGGTGTTTAGATTATACATAGTCACCACTGAGATTGATTTTTAAACAAAGTATTTATAAATACAACCTTTTATGTATCAAAAAATAGCTTCCAAAAGGTTATGATTACAGTCTAATCCGGCAATTAGTTGTGAATTAACTTTAAGAGTGTTTGTAGTAATTATTGACTCAAACTATATGCTGATACATAAAAAGCAAAAAATTAATCCATGGAAGTAAGGGTAAAGGAATGTTAAATTTTTGTTTACTTACTGGACATTCACTATCAAAAGGTGATTAAATTACCCTTGGCTTAGACAATTCGTCCGAGCAAGAAGTAATTTACCAACTTACAGGGACTTACAGGGTTTCAAGTCAAATCAACCCCATGGTTGCTGCTTTGACATGTGACCGAAGTGAGAGAGTGAGGTTTCATAACCACTCAAGCAGGTTCCGGTGTGTTCAAAATTTGAGGTGAGTTTATGTATCAATCAATTAGTTCTTTTTTCAAAAACTGTGTCGTATTTGTCACCGCTTTCTGTATAGTTCTGACAGTTGCAGGTTCCTCTTTTACACGATCAGCTCAAGCAGATGTCATATATCACGCTTTTGATGAATGTTTCAACAACATCAAGGACAAGGTTCCCCAAATAAAAGCAGCAGGATACAATTACATTCAAGTCTCGCCTCCTAATAAAACAGCGTCGCGGCTTGATGAAGCTTGTACTTCGGATAAATACTGGTATATGCAGTATCAACCACTTGATTATGTCTTAGAGGGAAACCTAGGAACTCGTGAAGATTTAAAGGATTTAATTAATACAGCTCACGAAAATGGTATCAGGGTTATTGCTGATGTTGTACTGAATCACCTAGCTAATTATAAAAATGTCCCAAACAAAGATGGCAAGCCTTTCCCTGAAGCCTATCCCATATTCCAAAACCAAGAGTACTTTCATAACCAAGTTTGTATTAACAACTATAATAATCCCTCGGAAGTTGAAAATAATTGGTTATGTAGTAAAGATGACCCAGAGGGATTACCTGACCTAAAAACAGATTTACTATATGTACAACAGCAACAGCAGAATTATTTGAAAAAACTGTTGGATTTTGGATTCGATGGTTTGCGCTTTGATGCTGCCAAGCATATTTCTCGGGACGATATGACGAAGATATTGGCGAATGTACCCGATGACGTACTTTACTATGGTGAGGTCATTGGTAATACTTATGAAGACAGCATGAGTTATGTTCCTGTTTTTCCGAAAGTGACCGATTTTCAACTGGTGAACACCTTGAAAAATGCTTTTGGTTTCGGCGGAGACCTGCGCTCTTTAGTCAATCCATCAGATACGAGAAGAGCTTTAATTGGTGAACATGCTGTTACTTTTGCTCGCAATCATGACACTTGGGCTGAAGGACAATTTGATAATTGGAAATTTGATCAAGGGGACTTACCTCTAGCAACAGCCTACGTGTTAGCGATTAAAGAAGGAACACCTCTGATTTTGAATTTTGATGCCTTTAATCCTACGGTTGTTGCTGGAACCCAATTCAATCAAAAAATGAAGGGACAGGATCAATACTATCGAAATGGCAGTGAAATTGCTCCCTCCGCTGACAGTGCCAATTTGCTCTTTATTGAAAGGGGTGGTAAGGGACTAGCAATTATCAATAAGGCGGGTACAACTTTTGATGTGCAAGCAGCAAAAATGCCAGGCTTAGAAGTTGGATGTTACAACGAGTTACAATATAATTTCAAAATGTGTGTTGACAAGGGTGATGATGGAAAAAAATACATCACTCAATGGGGAGGTCCTCAACGAGGAGGTATTAATATCGGGAATCGTACTGCTCTATTCTTTGTGAAGGCTGAAGTATAGTTTACATAGGTTTCTTACCCTGGGATTTCTACATAAAGGCTTATCTGGCAATGTTTTTCAACAGAAAAAATCCTTTGATGTCAGTGATAATCCAGGGTAAACTACATATTAAATTATACAAACTTCAGAAACCAAATACCTTCTATATTCATAATTATCAAGTGAGCTATATCTGAACAATTCAATTGGTGAATTTTCTGTACAAGTCATACCAATAATAGGTCCCTAACCATAATACTGATAACAATCCCGCTAAACTGAGAGTTAAACCAGTAAAGGGAACTAAAAATGCAAATACAGGCAAAACCGCTCCAGCAATGGTACAAATAATTGCTGCTAATCCTAATTGACGATTCCCACCCAACCCGTAAATTAAACCTATTAACACCAGTGAAATTATTAACCAGGCCATTTCTCCACTCATAAACCTTGACGTATATGTTAAAGTTAATAAGCTGGTAAAGAACACTCCCCCGGCGATCGCCAGATTTTGTAAGCTCATGGGTACGGTTAAGTATAGTAGTAATATCCACCACAAAAATAATCCTGGTGCTAATAATAATAAGCGAGGTATAATTCCGGTTTTACCTATGGGTTTAGTAGCCGTAAACACACCGAAAGGATTTTTGACAGAAACATTATCATCAAAAATCCAAGTGAATTGACTATTACCTCCATCTCTTTTTATTTCTTGGGGAACTATACCACTGGCAAAATCAGCATTGGGAAATCTGGCAATAGCTGTGAGACGGAAACCAGAGAGTAACTGATTAGTGGCATTGTATACCCAACGCGGTCCCCCTTGTGCTTGATAACTAACTTTGATGGTGGCTTGCTCTCCAGGATTTAAGTCCAAGGGAAATCCATAATCTTCTGGACTGGTCTGTTCTAGTCTTGTCCCTTCTCTCTCCACTTTATATCCAGATAAGAGAGAATAGCCGTATGGTGGTGGTGCTTCAAATATAAACTGATTTTTATTATTTAGGGTATTGACTATTTTGTACTCACCAGTATAGTCAGTAATATAAATGGCACTGCGATTTTGCACGTCTACACTTTGATCAATAGTCACTTGAATTTGGGAACCAGCCAAATTTAAATACCGGGTGACTTTTTGCTTGTCCGTCACCTTGACAATTCTATCCCTGACTCGGGTTGTGTAGCTATAGGGTTCCTCAGTTATATAACTAACACGAGGTGCGTTGTGTTCTAATCTATCACCAGCAACAGATTCAGTTACCTTAGCCACCTTTGCTTGCTCCCAGTGATGGTAACGATTACTCAGGGTGGAAGTTAGGAAAAATCCCGTTACTGATAGAATTAACACCAATGCAAAGTGTGGTATGCCACGCAAAATTTGGGAATAACGAACTGACCAATCTCGCAAAAAATCCGCCTGCATTTCCGTTTCCCGTCTTAGGGAAAAACTGATCAAGGCGATCGCCACTCCCAAACCAATAATTAAAAACACTACTAATAGTGAATTTTCAACTACTTGAGTACCGAACCTGATTAATTCATCAGGATGTGTGAGGTCGGGTAAACTGGGAATACCCTGAGCAGAGGAAGATATAGCTGAAGTTTCCATTTTCCCATTCCTTAGGGCTGAAGGATTTTTATAAGAATACGCATTAAGCTTTCCAGCTCATCTGGTACTCGATATAGATTTAATACTTGTTGAATTTGCTTACTACCCCGATGCAGAATTCCAAACTGCCAGATGTCACCTGTGGAAACAGCTCCGTGGAGAATGGGTTCTTCGCTGGTACTCCAGATATCAAGGGCAATCAGCTCGACTGCAAGTTGGGTAAAACCTCTAGTGAGATCTGCATTTTTTGCTTCAACAATCAGGAGTTTACCTGCGGAGTACAAGTAGTAATCAAGGCAACCTTTAAGCTGTTCACTAACATTTAAGGAATATTCTACCCTAAGTTGGGCATGAGTATAATGTAGTACATCTATTAATAAGGGAGCAATGAGTAGTTCACGGCGAGCAGCTTCGCTGGTGAGGCTAATATAGGGGAGGCTTTCTTGGATCCGGGTTTTTAGGTCGTCCAGTCGGTCAAGATTAATGTCTGACTGGGGGAGAGATAATGTTGACCGTTGGAACTCATAACCGAGTTCCCCCAGAATATCCTCCGGTTCATAGGTCATTTCAAAGTATTGCCGGAAAGTGTAAGAATGTCCCGGTTGTAAAATAGCGGGTCTCATTTGGGTTAAATTCCTGGAGGCAATTTGCGGTTGCATTGAGTTGACAATTTATGCTATTGTATAATAAAACATCAAAAAAACTTTCTTGAAGAACAGTCCTTGCTGGAATGACGGTAAGAGTTGGCCTAATTTCCAGTAAAAAAATCTAGTAATATGCCCATAGCAATTGATTTTGGTACGAGTAATACGGTAATTACCCGATGGAACCCTGTCACCCAGCAACCAGAAACCCTCAGTTTGCCAGGGTTATCTGCTCGACAGGGTTTGAATCCTCCTTTGATACCCAGTTTAGTTTATATAGAAGCAGCAAATCAAGATAAGGTGTTAATTGGTCAGCAGATACGAGATCGGGGTTTAGATCTCATGGGTGATAGTAGGTTTTTTCGCAGTTTTAAACGGGGTATTGGAGCGGATATTCAGGGTTTCTTACCAGAAATAGATGGGGAAACTATTACTTTTGAAAAGGTAGGTACATGGTTTCTCCAGAAGATAATAGGGGAGTTATTATCTATTGAGGGAGGATTGGACTCTTTGGTATTAACCGTTCCAGTGGATAGTTTTGAAGTTTATCGCTATTGGCTAGGCAAAGTTTTTCAAGCTTTGCCAGTTACACAAATTAGAATGTTAGATGAGCCTACCGCTGCTGCTTTAGCATATGGTGTAAAAGAGGCAGAAAATTTGTTAGTGATTGATTTTGGTGGGGGAACTCTAGATCTATCTTTGGTGAAGCTGGATAAACAATATCCGGTAGATAATAAACCTGTGGGGTTTTTATTAAAATGGGGAAATAAATCTTTGGCACAGGACTCTCTACAAAAGGTAAAAACAGCCAAGGTCTTAGCCAAATCAGGACAAAACCTGGGTGGCACGGATATTGATAATTGGATAGTTGATTATTTTGTGACAACTCAGGGATTGCCAGTTAATTCTATTACTACTAGATTGGCGGAGAGGTTGAAAATTGAATTGTCTACCCACAATCAAGCTGGAGAGGTCTACTTTGACGATCAAAATTTTGCCAGTTATGAGTTGGAGTTGAATCGTCAGACCTTAGAAACTATTCTCCAAGATCGGGGATTTTTTGCCAAATTGGATGAGACTATGTTGAATTTATTACAACAGGCTCGTCATCAAGGTGTGCAAATAGATGATATTAGCGAAGTTTTACTGGTGGGTGGCACAGTACAATTACCTGCTATACAAAAGTGGATCCAGCAATATTTTCCACTAGAAAAAATCCGTTGCCAAAAACCTTTTGAGGCGATCGCCCAGGGTGCTTTACAAATCACCCAAGGTTTAGAAATAAAGGACTTTCTCTATCATAGCTATGGGATCCGATATTGGGATAGACGCAATCAACGTCATAGTTGGCAACCAATCATTAAAGCTGGACAATCTTATCCCATGACCCAACCAGTAGAATTAGTACTAGGTGCTTCTAAGGAAAATCAACCTAGCATTGAATTAATTATAGGGGAACTAGCAGAAACAACCGGTGGTACAGAAGTTTATTTTGATGGCGATCGCCTGATTACTCGTCAAGTCAACTCTTCAACCACCCTAGTTAAACCCCTCAATGACAGTGACAGGAAAATCGCCCAACTCACACCCCTTGGTTTTCCAGGGAGCGATCGCATTAAAGTTAAGTTTCAAGTTGACGAGGAACGGTTTTTAAAAATCACAGTAGAGGACTTATTGACGAATAATACCCTACTTGAGAATCAGATTGTAGCTCAGTTGAGTTAAATCGGTATCAATGTTAAGCTGTTGCTGAGTGCCACTATGAGGTGAAAACCAGAAAGATCCTTGATTTCTCAAAGAAATCAAGGATCCCAAGAAAATAAGTTGCTAATGCAAAATCAGCTAAATACTGGTGAGAGAACTAATACTAGGAGCAAAGAAGTATTCACCACCTTTCATATGTACCCAAAGACCAAAATTAAAAGTATTAGATTGGTCGCTTTTTTCAGGTTTTCCCCAAGCCACAGGCCATTTTTGATTTCTATCAGCACCGGGTCCTGTTTGACCAATAATGGGATCTACTCCCACATTCCACTCAACAAAGTTACTAGCATTAGCCCAAGCTGCTTGCATGAAATTAAATTGATTTTCAAGATCAGCCTGAAAGCATAAGAACAGTAATCCTGAACCGGTAGAAGTTGAGTTGGTATAGTCAGTTTCTCCATAACTAACAGCACGACGAGCAATTCTGTGATTGCGCTCTGTTTTTAATGCATCCTCAAAACTCTCTCCAGATGAAATTACCCTTCCTGTATCTCCCCTAGGATTAGTTTTACGGACGTGAGCATGAAATGGACACTTATAAGCTTTTTCATCTTCACTATAATCAAAATCATTACCATAGTCTCCACCAGGCTTATCTGCAAGTGTCAGCGGTGTACCATCACGAAAGCGTCCCATCATTAATGCGCCAGCTAATTCCTTGTCTATCCCTAATTTTTCAGCCAGGTCTTTCTCTGCATCAAGAAGAGCAATCACATCCTGTTCCAGTTTGCGATATACCAAGTAACTACCGTAGCTGTCTTCTGACTTACCATTTGGATCTTTGGCTAAAACAAGACTCAGAGGGGCACGAGGATCCCATTTACTAAAGTCACCAGATGTTTTCGCCTTTTGGATATCACTTTTAGTAAATAAAGGTTGACTGATACCATCAATAAACCCAAAGTGTTCAATGTGGTCTCCCCTTTCATTTTTAAGGATGAAACCATCTTCTCTATGAACAACCTGAGCCATGAGATACAATGTTCTAGTTATTTGATTAACTGTTTGCAGCAGGCTCACTAAATTATCATCAGCAATCAGCAATAAAGCATGAATTTCTTCCTGAAGGCCTGGTTCCCACTCTTCAATTACCGGATCACCCAATAAATTTCTGATGGTATCATTTTTCATACCAAATCTAAAGGGCTGATTGCCAGGAATTTGAAAAGGCCGAAATTGCAAATATTCGTAACCTGCATGAGAAAGAAAGAAATTAATAAATGGTTTACCCGCAATCTTTTCGGTTCTGTACAATTCAGCTTCAGCTGCTTGCTGATGTGCGGATGTTATGTTCTTTGCAAATTCTCTAATCCAGTCTTTTAAGGGTTCAACTTGACCGGGCTTAAACTGTAAAAATAAATGTACAGTATGATCTCTTCCGTGTCCCTTGAGAATATTTCCTTGTAAATCAAGGAGCAGCTCTTCGTATATGCCAGGATTACTGGTGTCAATACCTTCTTCCAAAAGAGTTTGCAAATCGTCTTCCGTAAGTGCCATTTTATCAATTCCTCTGTTTGATTCATGTTTGATTTTATCGAGACACTGTTGCCATTTTCAATCAGGGCAACAGTGTGGACAGTGCTAGGATTCTAGCTTAACGAACTTAGCCTCCGAAGGTTTACCAATGTCGTTAACATAAAACATCATGTAGTAACCGGGTGGATAAAGATTAGCGTTTGTGGGAGCCTTAAAATTGATGGTAGAATTATCTGCTGATACATTCTCAATTTCTAGATCTGCTAGCCTTTGTCCATAGTCAAAAGAGTGAGTCCCTGAACTTAATTTAATCAGGACTAGAGAACTATTACTGGTAGCATTTTTCAAAGAAACTGTCTGCAATTCTCCATATTTTAAAGTTGTAGGAGCATCAACAATTTCTGGTCGTAGTCCGGACTTAAACAAATAAGGTGGACTAAAAATTTCTGCCTGCCAAATTTCCGCAGGAACAAACGGTTCTGGATCCCCATCTACAAAGTAAGATTTGGGAGACTCATAGTACTTAGCTAAATCAAATGTTTCCACCTCACCTGATGCATTTTTGAACTCAGGTATTGTGTAGTATGTTTTAGGGCTTGGTAGAACATCAACGTGTACTGTTCCATCCATGGTTCTACCTGCACGACTGGGATTACCACCAATCACTAATACCCGTGCATCGGGTAACAACACGGCATTATTATGATAAAGCCTGGGAAATTTTCCGGGATTCATAGTTTCGGTTTTATAACCGCCAGGAGATAATGGATCAGCTGTCATTAGTACTGGTTCTTGAATAGGTTTGTATTCTCCATATTCTCCACCATTAACTGCTAAAATTTGCTTAGAAGGAAGAATTACAGCCTGAACCATAGAGCGGGGTTTAGCAAAAAAATCCGGATAGGCTTCCCATTCTCCATTAGGCTTACCACTATTTTCTGGTGCAGACCAACGCTCTAAACTGGAGGCGATTCTTACTCCTTTAGCCGCCAAACCATCATTATACTTACCCAGGTAAGGACGACCAAAGTTAATATCATTAGTACCAATGATTCCTCCCATTAGTAAGACATCACCTTCCTTATTGGGATCTAAGATTCCAGTCCCATAAACTTTGGATACGTCTTTTCTGTTTGGTCCAATTTCAAAACTTACGGAAAATTTACCCTGGCTATCCTGCTTAATTGACATTAAATAGGTTTTGTTGCTTTCGTGTATTTCCAATGGTGATTTACCTGCACCATCACCCGTAATTAATAATTTGCCATCAGGGGTCGGAAATATTCGTGGATAAATATCGATGCTGTCGTAAGCATCTATAGTTCTGGAAACTGTTTTACCGTTGTAGATATAGTTGTCCTGATAGGTAATTTTAGTGTTAAACGGGCTATTTTCTACATAAGTCAGATCAATGAACTGAAACTTCTTAGTTATTGGATCAAATATCTCAACTGAAGGTGTGATCTGATTTGGCTTATCATACTTTAATCCAGAAAAAATAACCAATTTTCCATCTGCTAAGGTCACGGGACTAGGATACCAACGCCCTTCTTTTAACTGACCAAGAGTGCCCCAACTGTTAGTTTGCCAGTTATATACGTTAGTTTGTTTTGAACCTTCGAATTTTTCACCTGGATAGTACCGATGGGAACCGCTAACAAATAGTACGTTACCATCTGCTAAGTGGACATTACCGGAACAAAAGGGGTCGTTACTTTTTCCATTCGCAATAGATGGAGGCGAAGCAATTCGTTCAAATGTATTAGTTTTAGGATCAAATAAGGTAGAATTGTTGACTACGTTATAGTCCCTACCATTTACTCCATCGATAAATTGGTTACCGGTATTATCTTGTACTAAGGTGTTACGGTTACTGCTGCCATTAACCACTAATACTTTCCCATTAGGTAGTAGGGATGTGTGAACAGCTTGCATCCAATCCTCTCTTTTTTCTGGTAGTGGCACTGTTTGCCATTCTCCGCCATTAATACTCTCTAGATTGGCTGCAATCAGAGTATCAGCACTGACTATATTCGGATTAATTATTATTCCTAAACAAGTCAGTAAAATTATCAGAAGTCTTACTTTTTTATTCACGATTGAGTCTCAAGTTTGACACTGGGTAAAGTATACATTAACTGATCTGCTAGGGTAAAAAATTTTTTCTTTTCTTAACAATTACATTGCTTACATTAAAATGTATTTCTCTATCATAATTTAGTAATTGCGAAAACATCTTGATTATCAAAAGTTTCGTTTTTTTGAGAAGTTGCTAAGCCGCTAAGTGGCTGATTCTGATAGTTCTTACTGTTAATTGTTATAGTGTGACTATCTTATTTGCCAACTTACTTATACACTGCATAACAGCTTATGGATTCTTCATAAAGTCCCTGGTGTAGAAAAACAGGGAAGCTTAACTACTGGCGATCAAACCGGATTTCCTAGACCTAGTTAAACCAGATAGTTAATCCGAATAATTAGTATGTATAGCTTTAGCCAGGACGCTTAGGAAAAGGTTGATAGGTAAAATCTGGGTAGTCTGTCCCCACATATAGCAGTTGACAGTAAACTTAAAATTAGTTAACATATGAGTTAACAACATTTAATGTAGTGCAATTAGCAGTCCCAGATAGATAAAACTGTTGTAGAGTAAGGGTTACAGGTTAAATAACTAAATACCATAACATTACACCCAACTGGTGATATAAAATATCATTTCTGCTCTATTTCATGAGACAATAGAAATGTGAGGATGTAAATATAAAGGAAGGGGAATTATGAAACGTGAACTTTTAGCTACTATAGCCCTGGTGGCTCCCCTATTGTTTGTTAGCTCGGTTAATGCTGGCAACAATCGCGATCTACAAAAACTTTTATCCACTGGTGAGTGTCAGAAATGCCAGCTGTCTCGGGTCAACCTGAGCGGTTCTCACCTGATTGGTGCAGACCTACGGGGTGCAAATCTCCAAGGAGCTGACCTAACAAGTGTCAACTTAGAAGGAGCTGACCTAACAGGAGCCAATTTATCAGGTGCCAATTTAACATCTGCCTTCGTTACCAATGTAAACATGAAACGGGCCAATCTCAACGGTGCCAATTTCACTAGTGCTGTGATTAATGATTCTAATGTTTATCAAGCATCTATGAATAACCTTACCATTACTGACGCCCAAATCTATAACACTGCCATTGGTGTTGGTGGAGAAGACGGACAGATCCCTGACTGGGACTAGGTATAATTAGGTTAAACTTGCCCCAAACTAGTTGAGGCAAGTTGATTTTACCTCAAGCTAGAAACAGGTGAATTAACATACTCACTGGCTGCTTGCTTAAGAACGGCTGCCTTATCAGTACGCTCCCATGGTAAGTCCAGATCAGAACGTCCCAAGTGACCATAAGCTGCGACATCCTGATAAAAACGTCCGCCCCTCTCACTGGGTAAATTCCTTAGATTAAAGGCGTGGATGATTCCTGCAGGACGTAGTTCAAAGTGATCTTTGACTAATTGCAGTAAAACTTCATCATCCACCTTGCTAGTACCAAAAGTATCTACAAAAATACTCACAGGTCTAGCTACACCAATAGCATAACTTAACTGGACTTCGCACTTTTCGGCCAGTCCGGCAGCAACAATATTCTTTGCTGCGTAGCGTGCTGCGTATGCGGCAGAGCGGTCTACCTTAGTGGGATCCTTACCGGAGAAAGCACCACCACCATGGCGAGAATAACCACCATAGGTGTCAACAATGATTTTTCTTCCCGTTAGTCCAGAATCCCCTTGAGGGCCACCAATAACAAATTTACCGGTGGGATTAACCAAAAACCGGGTAGTTTGGTCTGGCTTGACAGTAATATCACCAAATACAGGTTCTACCACTAAAGTCCACAAATCCTGCTTGATCTTGGCTTGCACGCCAGCCTCATCCGTAATATCCCCAATATTAGGTGTATGCTGAGTGGAAATCAAGATGGTATCTATACCTACAGGTTTACCATCTTCGTAAACTACGGTAACTTGGGTTTTGCCATCGGGACGTAGATATGGCAAATCTCCAGTTTTTCTGACAGCTGCCAATCTACGGGCAATGCGGTGAGCCAAACTAATGGGTAAGGGCATGAGTTCGGGTGTTTCATTACATGCAAAACCGAACATTAGTCCTTGATCACCAGCCCCGATCTTATCAAATTGTTCTTCACTATCCTGAGTACGGGTTTCATGGGCAGTGTTTACACCTTGGGCAATGTCAGGTGACTGTTCATCTATAGCTAAAAGTACACTGGTGCTATTAGCAGAAAAACCGTTGACTGCATCCGTATATCCGATTTCCGCAATTTTCTTACGAGCTAAATGCACGAAGTTGACGTTAGCTTTAGTGGTAATTTCACCAGTAATTAACACTAATCCGGTATTAACAACTACCTCTGCTGCTACCCGACTGGTAGGGTCTTCCGTTAATAAAGCATCCAGAATTGTATCGGAGATTTGATCACAGATTTTATCTGGGTGTCCTTCAGTAACAGACTCGGAGGTAAATAAATAGCGTCGAGACAAGGGAAACTCCTCCTGGTAGAATTTGAATCACTAACTAAATTAAGGTCTTTCCAGGGATGTTCCCAGAGGTCTTCTAGTTTAGTTAATTTATGAAATGATAACTATATTTATACAAACTGGCAATGTACATTTGTTATTCAGCCTAAAATGTTAACAAAATTATGAACTCAATCAGCTCACCCGAACAAAGTCCTATACTATAAAATATGTTGGCTAATGGCACAATCAATTAAAACAACTTAAATGCTAACCTAGTAATCCAAAAAAGGATTAATTATGCGGTTAAGACAGTTGACTTATGCTCCAAAGGTGGTAATTAAGTAACAGATGTGACAGACAGCCAAGTCTAAAAGCTTGTATTGAACAGAGATTAGTGAAAAGAAAAGTAAAATTTTTATGGTTTCCCCAATTCGATTTTTAATGTGCGCCCCCGACCACTACGACGTGGACTACGTAATTAACCCCTGGATGGAAGGCAATATCCATAAGTCATCCCGCGATCGCGCTGTGGAGCAGTGGAATAAATTATACAAAGTAATCAAAGATCACGCTATTGTAGATTTAGTCACACCAGCGAAGGGTTGGCCAGACATGGTGTTTACAGCGAATGCGGGATTGGTTTTAGGCGAGAATGTGGTTCTCAGTCGCTTTCTACATAAAGAGCGTCAGGGAGAAGAACCGTACTTCCAACAATGGTTTGAAAACAACGGTTATAATGTCCAAGTTTTGCCTAAGGATTTACCATTTGAAGGTGCTGGTGATGCACTGTTAGACCGAGAGGGGCGTTGGTTATGGGCGGGGTATGGTTTCCGTTCTGAGCTGGATTCCCACCCCTATTTGGCTAAGTGGTTAGATATTGAGGTGATTTCCCTACGGTTGATAGATGATAGATTCTACCATCTGGACACCTGTTTTTGTCCCCTTGCAAATGGCTATTTGCTGTACTATCCCGGTGCGTTTGATTCCTACTCTAATCGAGTGATTGAAATGCGGGTAGCTTTGGAAAAACGCATTGCCATTGAGGAAAAGGATGCGGTCAACTTTGCTTGTAATGCGGTTAATATTGATCACATCGTGATTATGAACAAAGCCAGCGATGAGCTAAAATTAAAGTTAGCTGAAGTTGGTTTTCAAGTTATTGAAACTCCTTTAACTGAGTTCCTCAAAGCTGGTGGTGCATCCAAATGTCTAACTCTGAGAGTGACAGAACCTGTAAGAGAAGAGGTACATGCTACAACCCAGGTGGAAAGTAGAATAATTCGATTGGAAGGACATTTGCTAGATGCAGGATTAATCAACCGAGCTTTGGATTTAATTGTGGACATGGGAGGAAGCTTCCAAGTCCTCAACTTTAATTTGGGAGAGCAGCGTCAAAGTACCTCCGCAGCAGAAGTCAAGGTTTCTGCACCATCTCATGATGTGATGGAAGGAATCTTCTCCAACTTGATTGATCTGGGTGCGGTGGATTTACCTCAGGATGAAAAAGACGCTAAACTAGAACCCGTATTACAAGCGGGAGTCGCCCCTGATGACTTTTATGTCAGCACAATTTATCCCACAGAAGTTAGGATAAACGGCCTGTGGTTCAAAGTAGAAAATCAACGCATGGACGGAGCGATCGCCATTTCTCAAACACCCAATGGAATGGTGGCAAAATGTAAGATTTTGCGGGATCTGGAAATTGGAGAGCAAGTAGTAGTTGATGTTCAAGGTATTCGCAGCATCCGTAAAACCGAATCCCGCGAGCAACGCAATGCTCAAGAATTTAGTTTTATGTCCTCCGGTGTTTCCAGCGAAAAACGAGTGGAACTGGTGGTTGAGCAAGTGGCCTGGGAATTACGCAAAATTCGTGATGCTGGTGGTAAGGTAGTGGTCACCGCAGGACCAGTGGTAATTCATACCGGTGGTGGAGAACATCTGGCTAGATTAATTCGTGAAGGTTATATTCAAGGACTTCTGGGTGGAAATGCGATCGCAGTTCACGACATCGAGCAGAACATGATGGGAACATCTCTCGGTGTGGACATGAAACGAGGTATAGCAGTACGGGGTGGTCATAGACATCACTTGAAAGTAATTAATGCCATACGCCGTTTTGGTAGCATTGCCAGAGCAGTGGATGCTGGGGTAATTACTGGTGGTGTCATGTATGAATGTGTGAAAAACGATGTTCCTTTCGTCCTGGCAGGATCCATTAGAGATGATGGACCTTTACCAGATACCCAAATGAATCTCATCTTAGCTCAACAGGAATATACTAAAGTCATTCAGGGAGCAGAAATGATTTTAATGCTATCTTCCATGCTCCATTCCATTGGAGTGGGCAATATGACCCCTGCAGGAGTTAGAATGGTGTGTGTGGATATCAACCCAGCAGTAGTCACCAAGTTGAGCGATCGCGGTTCAGTTGAGTCTGTAGGTGTAGTAACAGATGTAGGCTTATTCCTCAGTTTGTTAATACAGCAGTTAGACAAACTGACCAGTCCATACGTATCTAACATTGGCTAGTACCAAGTAAATAAAAAGGACTGGAGGATTTTATCCTCCAGTCACATATCTGAATGTTTCAACTAACTAAGTGGATCCGAGCAGAGTCGAACTGCTGTCCAAATTGGGTATTGACCCCCCGCTCACTCACAGGTTTAGCTTTTCTTACCCTCAAAGCTGGAATCGTTCATTATCCCGAACGTAGGATGCTCTGATTAAGTCTTAGCTAACAAGCCAACCAGAGAACACTTGTTAGAGCATCCGTTGGGGTTAGGTCTCTAGTCCTTAACGGAGTCACACCAGAGACGCTCGGACCTATAAGAGGTTATTAGGCAGCAACTAGGGCTTCCCTACGAGCAAATTTTACGATATTGTTCGCATTTACGTTGTTTTGAGCCTTTGATTTGCGAGAGGAGACTCACTCTCGACCTGAATCACAGAGTAGCTTTCGCCAACCTGTCGAAACCGTGACGGACCCATGCGTTTTAGGCTTACATTTATAATATATCACAAGATTTGCTAAATGTCCAGCACAAAAAATTTTTTTTAGCTCTAGAAACCTGATATACCTCTAACTCTTAAGGTCTTACAATCACTTGGGTTACGTCTCCAAGTCGTACCAATTGATTAACACTGCGTTAGTGCGGAAAGCAACCTGCTACTAGGCGATCGCTAAATAGTTCTACTCCCCAGAGGGAATTGGTCGGGTTTAAGATCATTACTGAAAAGTTTGCTAGCAAATTGTCTCCATTAATTTCACTTCCCAGAGGGAAGTGTTCTAGATGGTAGACCAATGGCGGATGACGTTGCTAAATTGTTTCCATTAATTCTACTTCCCAAAGGGAAGTGTTCTTAATAATATATCTTGCCACAAATATTATTATTATGTCAACTACTTGTTTCCATTAATTTCACTTCCCAGAGGGAATTCAAGTGGGTTATAAGAACAATCAAACCCGCAGTTCTCAGGGAAAGGGGTTTTTCAGTTCGTATTTAGATTTTTTCTATTTATTTCTATTTAGAGGAGAGAATTAAACTCAAAACATTTAACTCTTGGGAGTTCAACAGGTATTTCTCTGTAAACAATTTATGTCGTATTTCGTCTAAGCTATAACTGTTGAATACGATAAAGGGAAATTCTTCATAAGTATGTCCTATGGGTAAAATATTAGTTACAGGATACAAAGAGCGAATATAAGTAGACAATATATCTTTAAATCGCATATCCTCCGGTTCTTGAGGGTGAGTTTCAAAGTATTGTTTCATCACCTCACCACTAATAAACGCAAACAGAGGAAAAGCATAGTACTGATCCGCTTGTGGATTTTCCTGATATTGATCATACTTTTGACTTTTTTTAGGTGCATTAATTAGTTTTTCCACCAATTCTATACCATCTTTTACCGCTGAGGTGAGATTTTCTGGATAACTGGGATTGGAACTAATCTTTTTTAGTTTGTCTAAGAGTTCTTGGTTAGCATATTTTTGAATTTCTAAAAACAGCATGGAATAGGACTGTCGAATTTGGGAACAGGGAACAATCAATAATCCACCACTAATATAAGCCAATTCCAAGGGAACAAAATCCAATAGCTGGTCTAATGTTTTAGCAGAATCGGCAAATTTGCTGTTAAAGCTTTCCTGAATTTTTAAATAACTCTCTTGTTCACTCTTGCTAGCAGTGAATTTAGCTCTACTCATTAATGATTCTAGTTTCATATAGACATCTCGTAAGCAAGTATGACTTTTGTTATAACTATATTCTCTTTTAAGTTGGGTAATTAGATTTTCGATTTTACTAGCAAAGGAATCTCCCGCTGCAAAGACTGACTTTCCACCAATAGGAATCAGAATATAATTTTTCTTCCCCAGAGAGCCATAACCTTGAATTCTGGTCATGATGGATGCTTTGAGAATTAGTAGCAGATTTAATAAACTGAGGCAATTTTCTCTCACCGCTATCTCCATTTGATCACCATAGTAAAACGAACGTTCTGCTAAATAGAAATTGATATACTTATCTTGATTGTCAATATCATCTTCTCCTCTCCCTCTGTAAATTACCTGAATTATTTCCATGAGATTTTTCTCAATTTCAAATTTAGGAATCTCTACCAATATATGCTTGGCTTTAGGAAAGGATAATCCCCGACTTCCAGAAGCAGTCATAAATACAACTTTTGCTGTTTTCTGATATTTTTTAACTTCTTCTTTTTCTACTGCTGATATATTGGCATGTATGGCTAAAAAATGCTGATTTTGTATGAATTTTTCCTTACCTAGCTCCTGCTGAATTTTATCAATCAATTCTGATAATTTGGACTTATTTTGGATATAAACTATAAATTGTTCAACATTGTCTTTTGTTAACAATTCTCGGATATCTTTAAATAGCTCTTCTTGACATTTTTTTTCTAAATCGGATTTGTTTTTTAACTTGGATTGATTATTGAACCGACATGATTCGACAATAATTTGATAGTTGATCGTTAAGCTCTTGGCTGGATAGGTATTTGTGTTAATCAGAATAGCACTCTTATTAGCAAATTTAAAACATTCTACACTAAGAGGTTGAATGTGATATTCTGCTCGTCTAAAGTAAATCTTGTTCGGTTGAGGAGAACCATCTTCTAAATGTTGAGAAATCACATTTTTATCAACTATGGAAGCATCCGCTACAATAATTTTAGTGTTAAAACCATTATTCTGGTCGCTTAATTGATACTTGTTGACAAGTTTTTTAATCCCTTGCAAAAATTCTGCACCTCCCTCATCTCCCGTAATTTCATCTATCATAATAAATAGATGTTTAATCCGACCAGATATATTGCGCATTCTTTCTGTTAAGACTTTATCTTCTTTAGTGTTGTATGCATCACTCAAGATTTTTTCTAGGTGTTTTAAGGTATCCCCACGCTCTGTTTTTCTGAGAGATTGAATGGAAGAAGTGGCAATAATTTGATTATGTTGTTGACTAGTAATGAGATGATATATTCCTTGACAAATACTATTTAACACTCCCTTGTTTTTTGTCCCCATATCCTTCAAGGTGTCATCGGTTATTTGTGCCAATCTATTTTTTCTATTGGATGTTCTCGCCATGTTGTTACTGTTAAGAAACCGTACATTTCCTAAAGTGAAGTCTTCTTCATGTTTATTTGATGTATAAGCAACTGATAGTTCACCCAAGTTATCTTGAATCAAGTTGCTATCGCTGTTGATGGCGAATATTCTATCATCTACAAGTTTACCATCTTCCCGATTCTTAAATTTTTCAATAATATCCAAATTAACTTGTTTGCGAGGACTAACATAGAAAAATAAAAAACCTTCATCTTTATGTTCAATAATAAAATCCACGATGGCTGTGGTTTTCCCAATGCCAGGATTGCCAGTGAGAAATAGGTAGGTGTTGTTTGAAGCAAGATATCTTTTAATTAATTGATTATGTGCTTGTCTAAAGTTAGGTGTTCCCATTAAATTTAAACTAGATACCAATTCTGATGGTACGGGAGCAACGGTGTTATAAAATCCTGTAATCGTTTCTGTATGACGTGGTAAAATATTGATGGTATCTGGGCTAATACCCATAATTGAATCAACCATTTTTCTACCTTGAGCAAAATTTCTTTGGGCGTTCATGCGTATGTTATGAAAAACTCTGTCACGCACTTCCATAATTTCTTCCTGTCTATTATGTTCCCGATAAATTTGATAACAGGTTTCCAATAGTTCTAAATTTTCTCCAGGAATGGATATGGTGTTCACAGAGCGATCGCTATATCCTACAGCGTTACAGACTAATCTTTTTCTGTCAGGAATTATCCCTTTTTCGACTAGGTTGCTCTGTTGTAAAAATTGCCAAAAACTATAAATGTAACTACCTGCTTGAATTGATTTAGCACTTTCTTTGTCCTGATATTTAAAAGCAGTGAAAAATTCTTTCAAGTCTGAATCAAAGTCTAAACTTAGGGTTTCAGTATCAATCACCAATTTAGAAAATACACTTTTTGAACGTAAGTAGTTGACCTCTTGCAACAATAAATTCCTAATAATTTCTACATAGTCTATATTTTTTAAATCATCATCTGTATGAATTGAAAATACTGATAAGTCAACACATAAGAGGCGATAGTTATTTTTATATCTTAATAACATCAACGTATCAGCATTAAGAAACTCTCCTTTCTTTTTGTATTTATTAATATCCTGCTCCCATATGTTTAAGTTTGGCAGCTGAGAGAGCAGGTTTGTAAACCAGTGGGTTTCACTAACTTCATGAGTACCAAGACTGTTATCATTGTTAAACCGACATTGATAATAGATAATTTCTAAATTTTTTAAACTTGATTGATGGTCACATCCCCAAGACTTGAGATATTCCCTAAATAAATTTAATCCAGATAAAAAACCTTTTTGCAAAAAAAGGTCGCACCATGTTTTTGCTATTTCTTGCTCTACATTACCGATTAGTTTGTTAACAATTAACTGTTTTATCTTGGAAGGTCTCAGATTTTTTAGTTCTTGACTGTATAGATTCCCAAATCTATTTTGGATCTGATTTTGATGAATGTAATTAAGTATTCCCACATTAAAACCAACCTCAAACAGTCTTCCTAAATCGTCAGCTATTTTGCTATTCATTTATTCTATCCTTTTATGTGACTTTTATTCATTTTGAAAACAAGTTCTAAATTTCTTTCATTAGTTTGTTGAGTAGTTCTTCTGACTGATAATTGATTTAATATAAGTTAAGAATGCTAAAGAATTAAAATCTACCTTCTCTCGAATATGTTTTAAAACTGCACACTGAGTTACAGATTCGTCTCCAATTAAATTTTCATAAGGGTCTAATTTTAGCTGGGAATTTCCAGTTTTTTTATAACGATAAAAATGAAATAATGTCAGGCATTGTAAAATTTCATTTTTTAATTGACTGTTATTATATATCAATCCTTTTCTGATATCTTCATCATCTAAAATTCCATCATAAATATTTAACAGTGTCGCATAAGACATGACACCATGATAGTTAATACTCTGACCAAGGCTGAACCCATTAAATAAGTTGAAGAAAATCACAGCTTGTTTATTCTTATCCTCCGCTAAGTTAGTAAGTTCTAGGGTATCTTGAATATATAGGGATGTAAGTTTGAAATATTCTAGCTTTACCGCATAGTATTTATCGAAAAACATGGGATAGATTTTGATATCATCTCTTTCTTTTTTTAGGGATTTGATTACATTTTTAGACATGAAGAATAATTCCTCATTTTTCTCTTTCTGGGTGATATGTAAGGTACTGCTGTAGGGAACTTTAGATATATAAATAAAGTGCTTGTATCCCTTGCTGTAAAGTTGATCCACATTGTCTACTATAACAGTGGGATATTCAAACATTTTTTGATGATCTTCATAGTTTTCTGAAAAAGTTTTTAATAGTTGAAACCTGACTGTTTTTTCTTTTACTTCTAAGACGATAATTTCACCCACCAGGTTAGACGACTTGTATTTCCCACTCCAGACACTGTCGGTTTCACGACTAGAAACGATGATAATAGCGAGTTTATCAATTTCTTGAAATGTAAATTTCCCGGTTTCCTTAAATTGAAATTTTCTGGGAAGTACGGAATAAAGAGATGTCAAAACATTGGGAATTTTAAAGTTTATCTTTGAGGTTTGGGATTTGTTAATCACTATTCCCTGTTGGTTGCTACGATATCCATCATTAAGTAAATGAGATAGAACTTTAGTTAAACAAACTATAAAGTTTTCTATGGGCGCATTGTCTGTTTTTTCTTTTTGGTGTATTCTTAATAGGGGAACAAATGTTTTTGATTGGTTCTCTAAAATGACGTAGAGACAAATATAGGTAAGTAGGCTATAGGTGATTTTGTAAATAAATTCTTGATTGGTTTCTAATTGGTCAGTTTCTGAACGATGTGGAAATATTAACAATTTACGAGACTTTAAATGCTGATCATAGAAGTTCTGCCCTTCTTTCATTGATAAAAACAACACCGGTAACACTTTAATACCTGGAACTAGATCATATTTCATATCAAATGTTTGCTGATCTTCTGTTTTTAAAAAATGTATTTCGCTAATACTGATATTTGCTGGTAAAGTAATTAATAAGTTGCCTTGAGTTGTGGCTTCCCCTAGGTTAATATACTGCAAGCATTCTTTTGGTTTTTGCAGGACTTCTTTAAAGAAGGTGGTTCTTTTAATAATGGTATCAAGGTCATTTTCTAAAATACTTTCTTTCACAGAAATATGTAGAGGATAATGCCTAACTGGGTATGGGGTCTTACGTTTAATTATATTTTTTATCAGTTCTTTTGTCTTATTAATTTTTTCCTTTATCTTTAATTCCTCAAACCTCTTAATACAATTTTTAAATAGTCGCTTTTTGGCTTGATCATCATTTCCTTTTAGTATGGGCAATATTTTGTTTTCTAAAAGTTCAATGGGATTATACTCTAAATCACTTCCTATACTTTCATTGGATGCAAATATAAAACAGTACAAAAATACAGTTTTCAAGGCTTTTGTGGCTAAGGCTGATTTTTTCGATGATTGGGCAATTGCGGTTTTATGTTCTTCCCCGTCTGGATTTAAAAGATCTAGGTGATAATCAAAAGAACTATTTTTTTGGTGAGCTTGCACTTTACCATCCAATTTCATTTTGATTCCAAAGGTAAATTCTATTGCATCTTTCTGGGGACTCTCTACTTCTCCTAAGTAGCCTTCTATAAGAGGAATGATTGGCAATATATCGTACGCTTCACTACGAGAAAATAGTGCCTGGTAATTAACTGTTACTCCTGCATAGCTAACGTGATAATCCCCATCTGCTTTACTAGTGTCGTTAATATAATCTTCTAATAGTTTTAGTCTTCTAATGAGATCTTGTAAATATAGCTTACCTTCTCCTCCGTCAACTTGCTCTAAGAGAAATTCTAAATATTTGATTTTGGCAAATTTCTTCAACTTTCCTAAGGTTTCTTGATTGAGAAGATTTTGCAATTTGTAGATGTCTGAATTATGGCTTTTTTCCAAATTGGAAATTACATATTCTAAATCTTCTTTATCCTCCTGATCTACGTCAGCAAATTTTATATTAATATAATTATTGATTCCCTTGATAAGGGTAGTTGTAAAATCACAGGGCTTATCCACATGAATTTTGACCTTGTGAGCTTTTAGTAGTTGTTGATTTTTGCTATTGTCATTTTGTCTGACTGTCAGTCTTTGTTTTTTTAGATTGGTTTCTTCTGGAAATGGATAGGTCAAATCTAATAATCTAGTTTTATGATCTTCCCTATAGTTTCCTTGAAATTCATTAATGTCCGATGTTAAAGTTCTAATAAATTCAACTCTGTCATGGCACTGGCTATTTTTTTGCATGGCTAGGGTCAATTTATTTTGTATCTCAATGGCAATTTTCTCAATTTGCTTCCTAAATAGGTCTTCAGTATTAGGACTAAAATTTAAAGTAGCTGCACGTGCTGACCGATCATTTACTAATGGATTAGATGGATTCAATCTCATCACCTCAGTCGCTACTTCTTCTATGTCTATCCTCATCCTACGACCATCTGGTGAAATACTGAATAGTGACTTTTGTTTTAAAATTCCCAGGATTTTATTCAGCAGGTCAGAGTAATCTAGGTATGCCAAGTCTGCATTAACAACTATTTTATTCATTTTCTATGGTGTTTATATTTTTTTCTTGTATTTAATCCTACCATACATCACATCAATTAGTCAAGTATTCGTACTAAGATTGGGCTGGTTTGGGATCCTTTAGAGCTAAGGGAGTTCAAAAGTACCACCCAGCCGCCCTAACTATCTGGAGGACAAACCCTCAAACAATCGCAAACCATCTGTACCCCCTATTGACCGATCCGCTGCTCTCTCTGGATGTGGCATCATCCCTAATACATTACCCTCTCGATTGCAAATGCCCGCAATATTATTTAGCGAACCATTAGGATTCTCTCCATCATACCTAAACAATACTTGTTGATTATCTTCTATCGCCGCTAGGGTCTCTTGGTCTGCATAAAATCTCCCCTCCCCATGGGCAATTGGTAGGGTGATCACTTCTTTATCCCCATATCCACTTGTCCAAGGTAGGTTGTTACGCTCGACTTTCACAGAAATGCGATCGCAAATAAAATGTAGGTTCTCATTTCTGGTTAAAGCACCAGGTAGTAAGTTGGCTTCAGTTAATACCTGAAAACCATTACAAATACCGATGACAAATTTACCTTTTTTAGCATGGTTTACTACTTCCTGCATGACCGGAGAAAACCGGGCGATCGCCCCACAACGTAAATAATCCCCGTAACTAAACCCACCGGGAATAATAATTACATCTATATCGCTGATATCTCGCTCCTGATGCCAAACCATACGGGTGGTATGTCCCAGTATATTTCTGGTAACATATGCTGCATCGCGATCGCAGTTAGACCCTGGAAAAACTAAAACACCAAATTTCATACCAACCCTTATAAAAATTCAACTAAGTTAATGACCGTTTACAGGTGGCTATAGCTATTATTAAACGCCACCTATTATCTACTAATTAGAAAACACCGGTTTGGGATTCTACTTCAATCAATTCAAAGCGATAGTTTTCTATCACTGTATTTGCTAACATTTGCTCGCACATATTATTTAATCTGTTACGAGCTTTAGTCTCATTTGGGCAAATTAGAGTAAGTTCTATATATTTACCAATACGCACTTGCTCTACATTATCATATCCCAACTGCCTAAGCCCAGATTGTACAGCTACCCCAGCAGGATCCAGAACTGAAGGACGAAGGGTAACGAAAATTTTGGCGATATACTTCCTTTGCATTAAAATTTAGCTAAATGGTGTAATCGTTATCCTATACCTTTTAGGTTCTATCTCAAGAAAAATTAAAGCCCCTCGGTAAAATACAAGGTGAAATTTATCTCATGGGCAATAATTTTAATCCTAAAGTCTAAAACTACTATGAAAGCTATCCGCACCCGCAGTCAAGACCGTATATTAACCCTACTGGGAAACATTAAACAAGGTATTTCAGCCCAAGACATGTACATAGAATTACGCAATCGCAATCAAAGTATGGGTTTAGCCACAGTCTACCGCGCTTTGGAATCTCTGAAACTAGAAGGGAAAGTGCAAGTCAGAACCTTACCCAATGGTGAGTCTCTTTATAGTTTGACTCAACAAGACAAGCATCATCTGACTTGCTTACAATGTGGTATTTCTATCCCTATTCATCAATGTCCAGTACACGAACTAGAAAAGGAGTTACAAGTCAGTCATAACTTTAAGGTCTTTTATCACACCTTAGAGTTTTTTGGTTTGTGCAATAAATGTCAAGAAATGTAGAATAAAACAACAAACAAAAGTTTTATAACTTATTCGAATCTCCTACATCGTTCATATCACCAACAATTGACCTAATTCCCTCCAAAGTTGCAGGAATAGTTCGGGGATCCATAAACATCACTTTACTGCTATTGCTTTTACCAATGCTCACCCCCATATCCAAATAACCCAAGGCGAATAAAACCTCTAAAGCTTTATGAGCTTCTGGATTAGCTTGCATTCTCTGGGCAATAATCTCAGCTGATTCTGCAATTGCTTGTGCTTTTAACACTTGTTGTTGTCTTTCCGCTTGCGCTCTTAAAACAATCGCCTTTTGTTCTGCTTCTGCCTGCAATATTACAGCCTTTTGTCGTGCTTCCGCATCTAATATCTGAGCATCTGCTTTACCCCTAGCACTGTTAACCGCTGATTCTCGGTCTCCCTCCGATGTCAAAATGGCTGCTCGTTTCTTTCTTTCTGCGGACATTTGTAATTCCATGGATTCTTGCACAGCTTTGGATGGGATAATATCCCTTAATTCCACCCTTGTTACCTTCACTCCCCAAGGGTCAGTAGCAATATCTAAATCCCGCAACAGAATCTCGTTAATTTGAGTTCTTGCTGTGAAGGTCTGATCTAATTCCAGCTGTCCCATTTCAGCCCGAATTTGAGTCAGTACCAGATTCACCATAGCTGACTGTAGGTTCTCTACCTTATAGTAGGCTTTTTCCATATCAACTATTCGCCAATACACCACAGCATCAACCGTAATAGAAACATTGTCACGGGTAATACACTGCTGAGGAGGAATATCTAAAACTTTCTCTCGAATAGTTTGCTTATAAACTACGTTATCCAACAAAGGATTAATCAAGTTTAGTCCAGGCTCCAATTTTCTCTTATAACTTCCTAGGGTTTCTACTAAAGCCTCATCACCCTGGTTTATCACCCTAACACACTTCGTCACAGCACCAGCACCAAAAACCAATCCTAGTAATAATAAAACCTGCTCCATTTTTCTAACCTCCGTTAAAATACTATATTGTGTATGATAGGCTAATCTCTCTTTTTTCAAAGCTAGTGGTCTAAAACGTTTTCTGGCATCACAATTAGGGTAGTCCCTTCCCTGTCCACCACATAAACTTTTTGACCAGGAGGAATGGTAAGTTTATCATCATCACATCTACCTCGCCAAGAATTACCTTCGTACAGAACCCTCCCTACCTTACCCGGTAAAATTTCTGTCATGGTCTCACCTACGGTACTAGTAAGAATTTTTGATTTGGTTTGCCTTACCGTAAAAAACCTACGGGAAAAGATGGTTAAAAAACTAGAAAGTGTCAGCCAAACAATCACTTGCAGGAATAAATTACTTAAACCTAAAAGAGAAAGTCCTGCTACCAGTAGGGCACTAATCCCCATCAACAATTGCACAAAAGCTGTTGGTAACAGCAGTTCCATAAGACACAGAATTATGCCCAGCAACAACCAGATTGCAGTAAAATTTTGCATGAGTCCGTTTACAGAGACTAGGTTAATAATTCAATTAAGTAACAAGTTGGTAACAAAGAGGATAAGTCCATTTTATTCTCTAACTGGAATTGTTGCAATTGTTGACATCTAAACTTAATTGAACTTTACGTTAACTTAGGTTAACCCGTGTTGATTCATACGGATTTTTGTTTAAGTTTTAAAAAAGTTGACCTTTATTTAACCTTTATGCATTATAACGAACGAATCATTTATTGTATTAATCCCAACTGCGAAAACCCCATAAATCATTTAGGAAATCGCACTTGTCAAAGCTGCCAAACACCCCTGGTTTACCGATACCTATGGGCCAAGGATGGGGTGAATATATCGCCGGGAACAAAAGTTGCCCATAGATATGAGGTAATTACAGAACAGATCTGGCTAGATACCCAACCAGGAAAGACGCCAGAAGCACCATCACAATTGCCACCATCCCTCATTCCCTATCTCAAGTTATATCGGGAGCGATTACATGTACCCCAACCTTATGGAACTGTTGTTTTTGGACACAACACTGAGGATAATAGAAGTTATGAGATTATCTTATTCGAAAATGCACCTATTGATACTAATGGTAATCTTTATCCAATTATTACCACAGCTTGGGAACAGGCTAAAGCAGTTAGACAATTATACTGGTTATGGCAAATCCTAGAGCTATGGAAACCACTATCACAAATGGGGTTAGCAGCTAGCTTATTATCACCCGAGAATATCTTTGTGGAAGGTTGGTGTGTCAAATTATTGGAATTGCCCTCAACTACAAGCACATTGACTATACAGGATTTAGGGCAATCTTGGCAGTCATGGGTAATAGCTGCTAAGGCTGAAATTGCCCCTAAATTAAGTCTGCTTATTCAAGAAATGTGTCAGCCATATGCACAACTGGAAACTATTAGTCATGAATTAAATAAATTATTGCTTGCATCTGCTGGGGAGTTACCCCTGATGGTAACAGTTGCTGGTTTTACAGATAAAGGCCCAATTATGCAACACAATGAGGATAGTTGCTATCCCAGTCAATACACTAATTTGGATAACTATTTAAAAGAACATCTTTTAATAGTTTGTGACGGTGTTGGTGGTCATGAAGGTGGGGAGGTTGCCAGTCAATTGGCTGTACAATCGGCAAAATTACAAATTCGTGCTTGGTTACAAGATATAGCAGAGCAAACGGAAGTATTAACACCGGATTTGTTGCAACAACAACTAGCAGCTATTCTGCGGGTAGTTAATAATATGATTTGGTCTTGTAATGATGAACAAAATCGGCAAGGTAGGGAACGTATGGCTACAACTCTACTAATGGCTATACAATTACCACAACCAGTTACCACTAGTACAGGATGGGAATCAGACAATGGACACGAACTTTATCTGGCTAGTATTGGTGATAGTCGTGCCTATTGGATTACTCCCCACTATTGTCAATTGTTGACTATAGATGATGATATAGCAACCAAAATAGTCTCTTCTGGCAAAAGTTTGTACCGTCAAGCTATGACAACTCCCCATTCTAATGCTCTTACCCAAGCACTGGGGACTAAGCAAGCAGAATCCCTAGAGTTTAATATCAAGAGGTTTATTTTAGAGGAGGATGGAGTTTTACTACTTTGTTCAGATGGCTTAAGCGATCATGACTGGGTGGAAAAATCTTGGCAAGACCAGGTAACTCCTCTGTTAACAGGTAAAATCACGGTGGAGGATGCGGTGCATAAATGGGTGCACCTAGCTAACGAAAAAAACGGTCAGGATAATACATCAGTAGTGGTTAGTCTTTTTCGCAACCAGGCTCACTTAATAGTTACCCCGACCCCGGAACATGGATTGGAGGTGCAGGAACCAGAAGAATTATTAATTACTGTGCTGGAACCAGAAAGTGAAATACCCCAACTACAAGCATATATAATAGACTCTCTGGCAGTAAACTCACCGGATTCACTAGATTTAAATTTAACCCTAGAAGGTTCTACAACCACGGAAAAAAACAACTCCCATAAGCATTCTCATCACTTGGTTAAGCTGCTCATTGGTTTGTTTGTTCTGTTCTTGGGAAGTGGAGGCATTTATTTATGGACCTGGAGAGAATTTCAACCCCGCGCCTGGAACCAGATTTGTCAACAACTCCCCGAAAAAATCCAACAATTATGCCTCAAACAGTAACATACTCCTTTCTTGGAGACAACAGGCTAGATATGGTAAAATCAGGCAAGCAAAATACATGTTCAATAAAATTTAAGTACAAATACTCACTATGAAGATTGGCGATCGCGTGCGTGTAAAAGAGTCAGTGATAGTTTACCACCATCCGGATAATAAAGGTCAGGGGTTTGACATTAAGGGTGCGGAAGGTGAAATTTCCGCCATTGTCACCCAATGGCAAGGTAGACCAGTGAGTGCTAACTTACCCATTCTAGTCCAGTTCAGCAAAAAGTTCAAAGCCCATTTAAGAGAGAGTGAATTGGAGACAATTACTTAGTTGGGATTATTCTATCAGATGCGTATCACTATACGCATCTACAGCAATGAATTCATAATAGCTAATGTTCTAACTGTGGAAAAAAACAGTTACCAAAGGTAAAAGAGCTAAGGCAAAAACGCGCCAGTAATGTAATTTTGATTTTAAATCCCATTCTGGCCAGTTGGGTTCTAAGGGAGATAACAAAGCATCTATTCTTTGCTCCAACCTATCAACTTTAGAGGAGCTTAGTGCTGCACAACATATATCCCACGCTAATGGTTGACTGCTTACAACTAATAGTATAGACTCAGCTAGTACAAGGGGGTCTACGCGAGCAGCAGCATAACTATCAGCCCTCAGTTCTCGCAACATTAATAGCTCTTGCCATAAAGGTTCTGTGTTAGGTAAGCAAGTACTACAGGAACGGATCCAACCCAGCCAAAAAAAACAAAAAGTGTCTCTATAACTATAATGTCCCTGTTCATGGGCTAGAACACTCTCTAATTGTTGGGGAGAAAGATGTTTTAATAGTCCCTGGCTCACCACCAGTTCAGGAGACCAAAAACCAATTTGTCCTGCAAATAGAGCAGAGGTAGGTAGCAGTCTGGCTGATTGGCCTGTGAGATTGATGGTGGGACATTCACGGGCAGACTTTAATGATTGCCAGCCTTGCCAAGCCAGTTTTAAAGCTACAAAAACTAAAAATACTAGAAAGAACCAACCTAAAACATAGCTAAAATAATCTGTATATATTCCCCCCATTTGACCCTGGGTTCCCATACAGACCACGGCCATCACCGTCATCAAAATCAACAACGGGGGGAAAAGGAAGAAAAATAAAGTCCTGGTCCACCTCAGATGCCAATTTCCTTGGGGTATATAGGCATAATATCGCAAGGTGTAGGCAATTGTGACAGCCGTGATCAGCATTAGTAGATGCATAATCTTATTTATCTCCTCTAGCCTGGCGTGCAGATTGGATCCTCTGGGCGATCGCTTGAATTTGTTTACTAGCTGCTTCGTCTAAACTGTCAGCAAAGGCGGCTACCACATCAGGATTACCCACAGCCAGAAACCGTTGTAAATGTTCGTGTGCCCTAATCATTTCTGCCTGTTCCTTAGTGACCAGTGGTCGCCAATAAAAGGCTTTTCCCTGTTTATCACAGGTCAACCAACCCTTTTCTGTGAGACGACGTAAAACAGTAGTGACGGAAGTATAAGCCAGTTCACGATCTGGGTCACCTAGGATCCGGTCATGTACGTCCTTAACTGTAGCCGAGCCTAGATCCCAAACGATGCCCAGAATTTCTGCTTCTAAAGGTCCAACAGATAATTGTTTAGGACGGTAATCTGGTAGTGGAGCCATAATGGTAATTGCCAAAAAAAATTTTTGGGGAATGTGGTGCAATTCATAAAAGAATATGATACTATAAATAATATGAAAAGTAACTAGCAGTGGGGCGACATAGCCAAGTGGTAAGGCAGAGGTCTGCAAAACCTTTATCCCCCAGTTCGAATCTGGGTGTCGCCTTTTGTTGTTTGGTGTTATGGTAAACCAGTGGCAAGCAATCAATAAAATGAGCAAACCAGTAATTGACCTACTAAAACAAACCACAGAGGGCTTGTTCATGCCCAGTGAGTCTGAATATCCCTTTAATGTGGTCTATTGGGAATCTTTTAATCTCAATGAAACTACAATTCAACAGAAAACTGGTATTATAGGTGATGTCAGAACCGTGACCGTTGATGATTTTTTTCAAGGAGTCACAAAACAGGAAGATTGGTATGAAGAGGAAGAAAGAAATGTAGCCAAGAGATTTGAAAGCCTTGTACTTGTTTTGAAAAACAATCTGGCTGAAGCAAAAGTGTATGAAATTGGTAACAAACAGGTCCATGCTTATATACTAGGTACAAAAGATGATGAAATTATTGGAATTTCCACGGTTGTGATTAGAACCTAAAATTAGTGGTAAATAGCATTCTGGCGGCTATATACTAGAAACCAGGAAAAGCCTTCCTAGAAGGGGCGCACCCTATTCTTTTGGTCAAACAGGAGTAGAAACTTGAAAAATGGTGGACTTCCGGGAAATCCCGAAAACTTATTGTCAAACGATGATATTCCGGCCGCTTTACGGGATACTGCGGAGAAGAGGTCTTCCACGGGCTTCAAACCTCTGATTTTAATAGTTGGTGGAGTCCTAGGATTTGCTATCATGGCTGTAGGTAGTGGTTTCTTATTCTTTATTACTGCACCTAAAAAAAATACTGATACTCAATCAACACCTCTTACATCCACCCTATCGAATACATCAAGTAACAATACGATATTGGGACATTTAGCCTATAAGGAAGCATCATTAGAAGAGCTAACTCCTATCACAGCTGATAGAAAAATTAAAATGCGGCGGAATGCTGCCCAAAAATTTCAAGCCATGGTACAGTCAGCTAGAACTGTGGGTGTAATCCTAGTCCCTATTTCTGGTTTTCGTTCCATCCAAGAACAAGAACAATTGTTCTTCAACGTAAGTGCCCAACGGAATCAAACTCCAGCAGAAAGAGCAGCACTTAGTGCCCCTCCGGGTTATAGTGAACACCATACTGGTTATGCTGTGGATATTGGCGATGGAGCAGTACCAGCAACCAATCTCAGTCCCACATTTGAAAATACAAAAGCATTTGCATGGTTACAATCTAATGCTGCTCGTTTTGGCTTTGAATTATCCTTTCCCCGGGATAATCTTCAAGGTGTAAGTTATGAACCATGGCATTGGCGCTTTGTAGGAGATAGAGATAGTTTGGAAACCTTCTACAAAGCTAAAAACATTAAGCCAGTGACCTCAACCTCACCTTAGAATTATAAAGCTATTCTTTTGGGATTGTTCATGATTGTTCCTCAATTATTCTGGGTGTAAGTAGTACAATCACTTCTCTGCGCTCACGGTCTTTGTTTGTGCTTCTAAATAATGCACCTAGGAGAGGAATATCACCTAAGAGGGGGACCTTGGTGACCACTGTCCGGTCTTGGTCTTGGATAATACCGGATAGGAGAAGGGTTTGACCATCCCGGAGGCGAATTAGTCCTGAGTTAAGAGAGCGTTCAGCAATTAGGGTAACCTTCCCCGCACCAGTTGATTCTGAATTAACTGGAGATTTAACTACGGGAGCAACCGATAAGGAAACAAAACCATTGTCATCAATCCGCTCGACCCTCACATTTACGGTTAAACCAACCTCTTCTTTCTCGATGATCCGTTCCTCCCTGGAATTACCAGGGGTGTCAATTCTGGTAATCCTCTCCTGTCCAATGACCTGTTGAGTTAGTTTAACATTTGCATTTTGTCCTTCTTGAACAATTAAACTAGGATCTGTCAAGATTTTAGCATTACCATTTGTTACCTGGGCTTGTAAAAAAGCTAAAAACCGATTGGGTAAACCCCCTAGGGAAGCTGGTACTGATCCTGAACCGGTGAATGGTCTTTGGTTGCCAAAATTGAAGGTAGCTATACCCTGGTCATTAGAAAAGAAATTATCACCAATCCCAAAGGAAAAACTGGAGTTATAGTTTTGAATTCCCCAGAGATTAACATCAATAATTTTCAGATTCACCTTCACTTGACGACGACGAATATCTAGGTTGGTCAATTTTGAAGTTGCTATATCAACTAATTGGGGATTGCCAATCAAAGTAATCGAATTTGTTCGTTCATCTCCCACAATTTGCAATCCCCTCAGTAAGGGTGTGGAGTGTTGATAATCAATCCGTTTGGCCTCCATTTTAGTTTCAGTAATTGTCTGAGATTGGGTCATTGGTGTGACTCCACCCGCGATGGGTATGGCATTAACTGTAGTTACTGGTCTTTCACGACTGACTTCAGTTTCCGCACCCAGACCTACCAAAAAGTCTAAACCTATACCTATGGTTACTTGATTCAGTCGTAAAGTCCTGACTATTCTATCAACACTGGTATTAGGTAATTTGGCCCCCACCAGAATTGTTCTGTCAACCCGTCTAGCTTCTAATCCACTAACTTGTAAAACATAGTTAAATACTTTCTGTACAGATTCATTTTTAATATCTAAGGAAATTTTACTACTAGTCCTAATTTTATTATTAGTATTGTTATTAATCGCCTGTTGTTGTGACTTTTCTTTAACAGAGTTAACTTCTTCTTGTTCAAAGTAAATAAGATTTAAACCAGCAGTACGGGCTAATAGTGACAAAACTTCAGTAACAGGCGCATCCCGTAACAATAATCTAGTTATTGACTCTTTAGTGCTCAAATCAATAACATTGGGAAGTATATTAATATTAGACATATTAATACTGCCCACAGGTGGAGCTACTAACTTCTGGGTAGAAGTTTGGGCGATACTTGGCTGTACTGTGAACAATAACCAAGCTACACCAACAGTCAGATTAAGGTTAAATAAATCATCAACTTGCCTCATATACTCCTGCACAAAAAGACCTTACTGATACATAATAGATCTAGTCAAGGAAATATGGGTGGTTTGTCAATTTTTTGTGAAACCCTATATTGACTACCTGACAAGACTTTCAGCTATTTTTTATTGTTCTTGAAAAAAATTATTAAATTCCTGTGAGCATACCGCCAAAAAAATATTCCTGTGCTAGGTTTAGTCAGAGTGCGATCGCCATCCTTTCTATGAACATAATGATTGCGACTACCGATTATAAGTATCTACCCACTTCTAGAAAGAGATTTATGTTCACTGCTTTCTGTGCTAAACACAGTGTGAGCTGGGCTTATTTTGGCGTGTCAAAAAGTATCCTGAAAGCATTACAAATTGATCCGGAAGTTACATAAATCAGCTGAACAATTATTTAAGAGATCAGGAGCAGGTCAATAGCTTAATACTATGAGTTTGAGCTTTGCTATTGGTGTCAGAGTAATAATTTTAGATCTTTGGGAGCAATAACTACGAGATTATATGTAGTCACTTCCGGGGATGATGGCCTAAATCGAAGAAAAAGGATCTGCAAGATGCGGTGTCTAATGCGTTTAACCAGCTCGATTTTTTCCACAATTGTTCTGTTAAATATAGGAGCTGTGAATTTAGTATTAGATACTTTTATTTCCTCAGTTATTTTTCCCCTACAAGCTCAGGCAAAACCAACAACCATTTTATCGGATTTATCGGAACAAAAATCTCAACCAAAAGAAGTTGATCCCACTAAGCTGCGCCAGAAAATGAGAGTAAGACTGATGCGGATGGTAAATGGAAAACGAGTTTATGCGCCTGGTACATCTGCTGGCATTCCCTCAGCTTTTGGCGCGAATTGGGGAGATTTTTATGTGGCCATTGCGGGTGCAACTGCGGACAGGGTTAGACCGGTAATAGATGGTGGTATTTCAACTAGTCTTGGTCTTGGCAATGCTACAGATATATTTGGTTTAGAGTTGAACTATAACAACCTGAGCATGAGGCGATTTGCTACCAATGGGTCTTTTAATGCTAAGATACACCGCAGCATTTACTCGACTCCCAGCACCTATATCGCCGGGGCTGTGGGCTGGAATAACTTTGCTAAATATGGTAGTGATACTGCACATACATCATCAAGTGTTTATGGAATAGTCAGTGCCTATCACTTTTTAAAAACTAATCCAGCAAATCCCTTACCCATAAACCTGTCCCTAGGTGTGGGTGGGGCCCCTCTGTTTTCCAATGCTGGTGTGGGACTGATTGCTGGAGCTGGTATTCAGGTACACCCAAATATTGGAGTCAGCACCGCTTGGAGTGGACGAGGACTAAATCTTGCCGCATCCTACCTACCTATGCGGACCTTACCTCTTACCTTAAGTGTAGTTTATGGAGATGTACTAAACAATACAGAAGCTGGATCTGTATTGAGTTTTAGTATTGGCTATGGTTTTGATTTTACCCCTTAGCTGATAAAAATCATAATGATACATTTAGTAAGGAGATAGTGATATGAAATATGTACTTATACTGACAACTCTTTCTGGTTTAGGATGTGCTTTCAGCTTTTATCCAATTACGCAAACGCTTGCTGGTTCAGTCCCCGTAGGAGCGGTAAGTGGTGTTACTCTGCCAAGTTCTTTGGGAACAAGTAATATTTCACCTGTTTTGCCAACAGTACCAATATCCACACCATCAGCACCAACGTTTACACCAACATTACCAACATCCATACCATCAGCACCAACGTTTACACCAACAGTACCAACATCCATACCATCAGTAGCTACATCTACCCCATCCGCACCATCTACGGAGGTTTCTTCAGAGAAAACAACACCTATAGTACCGGTAGTTAACCCTGGGAGTCAAATGGTGCTAAACCAGACTGCGACTCAAACTCTAACAGAACTACAGATAATAGCGCCTACTGTAGCAGGTACTATTATATCAAATGTATCCACACCACCCGTAACCCTAACCAGTCCAGTCAGTCAAATTACAATCACCCCCAGTGCAGCTTTCACTTTACCTTCCTTAGCAACTGCAACCGAATCTGTTCCCAAGGATCTTCCTAGGGGTATACTATCATCCCCAACTGGAGAAGTTACATTACCAGTAACACCATTGCAAGCAGGTCAAACTATTGCTACTCAAGTGGTATCGGGGCGAGGAGCGGAGATGACCATCAATGCTACTGCACTTCGTATTGCTCCCATAAATCAGAATGCAGATAATAAAGAGGTTTCCACCACTGCGACTTTGAGAATTGCCAATAGCCAGAATCTGGACTTGGTTTTGACTGGCACCTCCGAACGGGTCGCTAATGCTGCTGGGTTTATTGCTACTGCAACTTCCGCTGGGTTAGGGATAACCCAGATACAAACTGGTACTAGCATAGCTCTGACAGGAGCTAACTTTGGTCAAGTTGCGTCTTTGATTAATAGTTTATCAGGTCTAATGGTAACTGGAACAAACCAGGCTATGAAACCAGACCAGTCTATCACCTTGGTTGCTAGTGGCATTACTAAGGATCCGGTAACTACCACAACCAAATCGGAAGTAAAACACGGTCCAGTAAAAGATGTAACAATTGAACCTGTGCAATTGGGTAGGGCTATAGTAGTATTTAACCAAATCCTTGATACTAGCAGTGATGATACAGTGATTGCACTATCTGAAAATACTGAATTCCTTACCATTAGCAAAATGCTACAACAGTTACGCAGTGCCTTTGATGATTAGGCAAAATTTAGAAAATGTGGCGGAATTTTCATTAATCTGACCGTATTAACATAAACAAGCTGGCACTCCTAAACAAATTAACCTCTTCACCTTTTGGGAGAAAGGACAGCAATTCAATTCGGTTTTACCTTTTAACAGGAGAAATTACATGGCAATTTTAGGAGTTGGAGCGGGTCAAACCTACACCACAATTCAAGCAGCCATTAATGCTGCTAATAACGATGATATAATTGTGGTAAGGCCCGGGATTTATCAAGAAGATCTGACCATTAATAAATCCGTGACCCTAATAGGACCTTATGGTACTTTTGAGGGAATAGATGGCTTTGAAAACCGATTAGGGGTTAAGCCTCTGGATCCGGATATTAATGCAGCATTAGGAGTTGGAGGATTGCCAACAGCTAATGAAAATTTTCGTCGATATCAAGATGATAACGGAACTATCGATAACGCTTTTGGTAATACTCAAGAAGCCTGGATTAAAGGGACTATTACCGTAACAGAAGACAATGTTACTATTGATGGTTTCCGACTCAGAAATGAAAATGGTCCTCTGCAGTGGAATGATACCCCAGATAACTTTAAACTGCTTAACAACTACCTCACTGGTTATACTGCTAACAATAGCCCTAGTTTTGGAGATGCGAGCATTAACAACCCAACTGGAGTAGTGACAGGTTGGCAAATTGCTGGCAACTACATAGGCGGTTTATTGGGCGGTGGTGGTACAGGTGGTTCTATATACCTGGCTGGTCTACAAGATTCAAACATTGATAATAATACCTTCTGGCGTCCCCGAGCTGCCCATCTTTACCTAGCATCTCTGACTAATGTTACCATAGAGGGTAATAAGTTCTACCACGGACTACATACTGGAGGTGCTGATTTTGATGGTTTTGGGGAATTTTTTAGTGGATCTGGATATGGCTATGGTGGTTATGGATATGGCTATGGTGGTTATGGAGATGGATTCTTTGGTCGTAACTACTGGTTGGAACTGAAAGGAGATAACGATCAAGTCCTCATCAAAAATAACGAAGGTGAGTACAACAGCGGCGGTATTCAGCTGTTTGGTGAGACAGATAGTCCGTTTGCTTTTGATAATATCACTATAGAAGGCAACACTTTCCCTGATAACAACTTTATTAACGCCTATAGTGAAGCTCCTGATAATGGCAAGTCAGGTCTGATTCCCGCTGTCATGGCAACTGCTCGATTGGGTGGTCCTTCCGGTAGCAATTTGGTGATCCGTGACAATAACATCACAATGGATCTAGCTCAACTAAAATTTATTACTGACCATAAATCTTCCCTAGAAGTGCGAGGCAACTTCAACGGAGTAACAGTTGAGAACAACACTCTAACACCCAAGAACATAAATGGTGGTGTTGATATAAGTACTGGTTTGAGTCTGTATGGCAGTTTACCCGGAGAAACTCTAATCAGAGGTAACCAACTTTTGGGACAGGATGGAGATCCACTAGAAGCTAGTTATTATGGGATTGATTTAATACCAACTTTTGCTGACTATGGCACTTATATTGGTGACCTTACTATTGAAGACAACACTATCAACAGTTGGCAGGTGGGAGTAAATCTCAGGGATACCAATGAGATTACAGGTGATATTAACATTAGTGGAAATACTTTCAGTAATAATGATTATGGTGTTGTTTTAGGTGCAACCGATACTACAAACAGTATCAACATTGCGGGCAATACCTTCAGTAATAATTTTAGCAACGTTTTTGATGGTATTGATCCTGTTATAACAATGGATCAAGTCCTCTCCTACGAAGAAAACCAAGACCTGGGTTCTGTGTTAGGAACAGTATCAGCAACTGATAATCTTCCTAACACGGATAATGTAGGTGTCACCCAATACTTTATTTCCAGCGGTAATGATGATGGATTTTTCACTATCAATAGTAGTGGAGAAATCACCTTGACAGAAGCAGGTTTGGCAGCGGCCAACGACTTTGAAACCTCCCCCAGCAGTTTTGATCTGGGCATTATCGTCACAGATGGTGGAGGTTTACAGGATAATGAAACAATCACATTGAGTATCATTAATATCAATGAAGGTCTTGGTCAGTTGCCCCCTATAACTACTGAAGGTGCTGGTTTTACTGTTGGTGCAACACTAATTGCAGCCATACCCTTTGACGATCCCGATGGTCCTCCCACGGGTATAACCTATCAATGGCAACGATTAATTGAAGGGGTCTGGACTAACATTCCTGATGCTACTGAACAAAACTACATAGCCACAGAAGATGATAACAACAACCAACTTCGAGTAGAGGTTACTTACATTGCAGGTGGATTTGAGAAAGTAATTTACTCAAATAATGTTAGTATTTCTCTAGTACCAGTATCCGGCACTTTTGATAGTATTACCGGAGACAACAACCTGGATATCAGTGAGAAAGAAGCTGGGGTAACTCTAACGGGTACTGTTAGTGAAACTGGTACAACAGTTACTATTTTATTTGGGGGTCAAACTCGAGTTGCTCAAGTTGATGGATTGTCCTGGTCTTATGTTCTCAAGCCAAATGACTATAATTTCTTTGCATCAGGTTCTAACCTATTCACAGCCATTTTCACCCGCACTGATGGTGGTGAAACCGGTGGTTTTACAACCTTTCAAACCCTAACTATTCCCGATGGGATCTTACCACCAAACACCAGTAATGCATTTGACCCAACCCAACCCAAGGGACTGAAATCAGAAGTTATTGATGCTGCACAAACATTAGAGATTGACGGAGTCAGTATTCTGGAAATTAGTCAAACAGTTGGCATACTGGGTGAAGGAGAAAGTTTTAATGACCCCAACATTGCGGTATTACCCATTGGCACTCGAGATATATTTGACCAGGGCGCAAATGCTGGTGCTGCTAACTATGCTGCTGTCAAAACTGAGCCTGGTACAAGCATTCAAAGTATTTACATTGTTCCAGTAGTAGAGGAAGAGGGTGTTAAAAAGCTGCAAGTTGTTCTAGCAGATGGAACAGTAGTTGAAGCGGAAATTCCCCCTGATTTGATTTCCCCTATTGGAGATCCATTAGCTATAACTATTAGCGGAGTTCAACTTGGGGGTACAACCACCTTTGTTCTCTATCTGTCCCAGAATGTTATTAATCAATTACCTGAAGATCTTGACCTTGCGCGCTACGTTAAGTTCAACTATGAATCTCAGCAGTTCGAGCTTTATGATGATTTTAATTACGACTACATTTTTAACGATGTTGATGGGGATGGTGTCCGGGATTTTGGAGAGGTCTACTTAACTGTAAACCTAACAGATGGAGATAAATGGGATGGGGATAGACTGGCTAACGGTATTATAGTTGACCCAGGACAGTTGGGAATTGCTACGGATAGCGGTACTGATAATAATCCACCTATTGCTATTGAATTGAGGGGAATAGTAGCAGAAAATGACCCTGGAGCTTTTATTGGTAATTTAACAGTTACTGATGATCCGGGTGATAGCCATTCCTTCACAGTGAATGATGGTCGTTTTGAGGTTATTACTGTTGACGGTAACAACATCCTCAAACTTAGGGAAGGTGAAAGCCTGAATTATGAAGAGGCTAGTAATATAGTACTAACTATTACTGCCATCGACAATGGTGGATTAGAAATTACCCAGGATTTCACTATCACTGTGACCGATGTTAATGAAGCGCCTGTTGCTATTGAATTAAATCAGATAACAGTAATAGAGAATGACCCTGGGGCTATTATTGGTACTTTAACAATCAGTGATCCTGATGGGAATGATGGTCATACCTTAAAAGTTAATAATGATACCCGATTTGAAATTGTTGATTTTGATGGTAATCAGACCCTTAAACTCAAAGCTGGTGAAAGTCTGGATTATGAAGCTGGTAGTGTAGAACTCTCTATTACTGCAACTGACAATGGTGGACTAGAAGTCACTCAAGATCTCACCATTAGCGTCACTGATGTTAATGAACCTCCTGTTGTGAGCTTCTCTTTCTTTGTTCCTGAGAGTACAACCCTAGTAAGTAATCTAACGGTTGAAGATCCTGAAAACGACCCCATCACTCTTAGTTTAGCTGGAGTTGATGCTAGTTTGTTCTCGATTAGTCCTACCGGTGAATTAACCTTTAATACTGCTCCAGACTTTGAAGAACCTCTGAATAAAGACAAAAACAACCTTTATAAATTACAGGTTGTAGCAAAGGATGAGCAAAAGAACAAGTCAATTCAGGATATTTCCATTATTGTTACCAATGTTAATGAGGCTCCTATTGCTATTGACGATTTGTTAGCTATCATTCCAGGTAGTAGTTTTGGTACTCTTAACCCACTTGACAATGATACTGATCCAGATCTGGATGACCCTCTAACCATTATTAACAAGACAGATGGGAACTATGGTCGTGTAGAAATCAGGGATAATGAGTTAATATATACCCTGTTAGACGCAACTTACATAGGAGATGATGTTTTCAGCTATACTATTGTTGATGAACAGGGTTTAGCAACAACAGCCAATGTCAACGTGACTATCACTGGAACAGACATCATTACATATCCAGTGGAAATACTTGATCCCGAAGATTCTTTAATTCCCGATGAAGCTGGTTCCCTATCGGACATTGTTAATGATATCTCCTTCAATTTCCTTACGGATTACGACAAAGTTCAGGCAAAGCTGGCTTTACAACAAGCTCTCAGTAAAACGGAGGCAGCCTTTACTAACCTGTTTGGGCTTTATGAAGTGGATAATGCTCTTACAGGATCGGTTAATGGTGTTTTACCAGAGGACAAATCAGCTTATGCTAAAGCGGCATTAAGTAGAGTAGTACCCAACTTTGTAGTTCGAGCTGGAGGTTTGGGAGATGGTATAAACGGAGATGTAATCGTGAGCGAGGGTAGAATCTATGCTCCCTTTGTCATCGCTCATGGTGGTAATTTCTCTGGTAACGTGCAGGATGCAGTTAATGCTTTCTTTCAGGTCAATCCCGACAATAGTCCAGCTACCGCTCAAAATTACACTACCTTACCCGTTGCTTACTTTAGTTTTGGTTCAGCTAACCCAGATGGTGCAGCTCACATCAAGAGTTTTGGTAACAATGTGTTTGGATTTGAAGATTTACCCGCTGGTGTGGGGGTTAGCGATTATGACTTTAATGACACGGTTTTCTCTTTTGGTTAGGTTAGGTTTAAGTTGCACAGGGAACGAAGTTCACAAGTGAGTTAATGAATTACCTGTTTTACCCAGACCTTAGTAGCAATGCTACATGACAAAATTAGTCGTTTTTTATCCGACTTCAGCCTTGAGCCAGGGAATTAATTCCCTGGTTCTTTTGTCTTTTTACATACAACATAAGAGGTATAGCTATCCGGTAAAGTCGCACGATAGTTAATGTTAACGGAACTACAGTAGTTCCAGAAGGCGATCGCCGGGAGCCATTAAAGCACCTGTTGATTGGATCGAACCATTCTAACCTCATGGTAACCGGATCTATAGCCACTAAGCCAGGGATATAGATATGATATATCTGAGTCTCAAAAATTGATTGCCCATGACTTCTCGGTTGCCTAAACTCCCCCACTTAACGCTTTTCCTCGTCACAGGCCTACCTGTGGTAATTGCGGTCCTTTCATTTTCTTGGTATCAGAGATCAAAATCATTCCAAAAGGCTAAATCCACACCTACACCTGTAGTTTTCACTACCCAATCCCCTGAATATCTTTTAAGTCAAGGTTTCCTCAGCTTACAAAAGTACTGTGAATCACCACCATCTAATGCTATATCAACATCCCCAGAGGAAAATACGCAGGCTCCCTCACCTCCCCAATGTCCTAACTGGGTTCCTGGAGAAAAGATTTTAGAAACCTCATTCCCAAAATCGGAAGCAACCGTTCCGGAGAAAAAGTCGCCTGAGTGGTTTCAATTTCTCAACCATATTATCACTAGGACTGACAATACCCAAGAGCAAAATACACCTCCTCCTAAACTACAGTTAGTTACCCCCTTCCCCGAATTGAACCGCCAAGCCAGACTTGCTAGAGTTCCTATTTTCATGTACCATGACATCCTACCACAAAAACAAGTGTTTTTTGATGTTACCCCGGAGGAATTAGAAGCGCACTTTCAACTTTTGCAACAGGAGGGGGTTACTCCCATTAGCCCAAATTGGTTGTTGGCCCATTTGCGAACTGGTGTCCCTCTCCCCGCCAAACCGGTATTGCTATCCTTTGATGATGGTTATGGGGGACATTATGAATATGTTTATCCTCTTTTAAAAAAATACAATTTCCCCGCTGTTTTTTCCGTCTATGTAAAAAAAATGGAGGGTAAGACTGCAAGATCTAGTCTAACCTGGGAACAGTTAAGGGAAATGGCAGCCAGTCCCTTAGTAACCATTGCTTCCCATTCTGTCAACCATCCTCGGGATTTGCGACAACTTTCGGAGGAGGAACTTTCATCGGAAGTGATAGATTCAAAGCGGATTTTACAGGAGCGTTTAGGTATTCCCATCAATTATTTTACCTATCCTGAGGGGAAATTAGATGAAAGAGTTAGGGCGCGGGTAATTGCTGCTGGCTATCAAATGGCCTTTTCCATGGATGATGCAGATGAAAAATTTGTTGGTGATTCCCCGGATTTATTTACTATAGGTAGGTTTGGACAGTCCCGTCTTAGAGAAATAGCTACCCTAGCTTGGGGTGGATATCCAGCACCGGTGGATCCTACAAATTTCAACTTTAATGTTGACATTGAAAAACGAGAATACAAGGTAAATAATACAGAATTAATTCTTATTGGCGGAGGTGTTCCAGGTACATTTCATGCCGATAGCCGTTATCAATTACCAGATATGTTAAAAGACACACAAGCAATTGCTGCAGTTGATGGAGGTTTCTTTTCGTTAAAATACCTAGACTCTAACACGATGATTGGACCAGTTTTGAGTGGCAATCGTGGTTTTATTCCTGGTAATGCCAGTGAAAACTTGAAATTGCGAGACCGTCCCCTGGTTCTAATTAATCCCCACTCAGTTAATTTTATACCTTTTGTTCCGGAAAGCCACAATAGCTTAGAGGGAATCCAAGCATTTTCGCCAGAAAATAAAAGTGTAACAGATGCCTTCGTAGGTGCGGCATGGTTAGTAAGAAATAATACACCTCAGCCCGCTGCTAATTTTGGCAACTTATATGGCTATGATATTGCTCGTCACCGGGCTTTTTGGGGAATTAATGTAGCAGGAATACCGGTAATTGGTGTGACAAAAACTCCTGTGGATTCTGTATCTTTGGGTGAGATTCTCTATCGGTTAGGATTTCGGGATGCGGTGATGCTTGATTCGGGAGCTAGCACCTCCCTGACATATCAAGGGAAATCCCTGGTGGCTTACACCCCGCGTCCAGTTCCCCATGCTGTTGTCCTCTACCCTGGTCCCCAAAACCCACAATCTGTTCCCACCCAATCCCCAAATAATTAGAGACTGGCAAATATGGTTGGCAAAATTAGAAGTATTAGTAACATCAATAATAAAAACATTACTGTTATTACTAATATAGTATGTGTGATAGGTTTGACTGCTATGGGATGCAGCAAAAATGTATTACCCAATAATATGGCCTATTCTTCCGGTTCCCCTATTCTTACACCTTCCTCCACTTTCACTAGTTCTAGCAAGTCTAAAACTACTGCGGCTAAGTTGCGACAATCAGGACTTAAATACCGTCAGCAAGGGCGGTATGCAGATGCTATTATCTCTTTAGAAAGGGCCACTTCTCTAGAACCAGAAAATCTTTCTGGACAGGTTTTATTGGGTTGGACCTTACACCTTGCTGGTAGAAAAGCAACTGCTATGAAAGTATTAGAGCAGGTATTAGAGAAAGATGCTAATTATATTCCTGCACTAAATGCTTTGGGAATAGTTTATCTGGTAAGTGGAGATTTAAACAAAGCTGTGGAAACTCATGAGCATGCAAAAGAAATAAAGGTAGATAATGAAATTGCTTATTATAATCTAACTCTCGCCTATCAACGCCTAAAAAAGTATGATTTAGCAGTAGCACGGGGTAAACAAGCCACAATTTTAGAACCCAATAATCCCCATCCTTGGGTTGCTTTGGCATTGGTTTATTGGGGACAGGGGATGAAAACACAAGCACGACAAACTTATGACCAAGCAGTACAGTTGGATTCTCGTTATGGACAATCTAAATTTTTAATTAACCTTAAACAAGCTGGGTTCAGTCAAGAACAGATAGATAATCTAAGGGAGATTGTAAAAACTCTCTAAAACATAGCTTGTGCCAAAACGCGATAAACAGAGTTAATTACTAAAAGTGAGTGCAGGCGTTTTGGCTCCCCTCAGGTTGCTGGAGCTATAAAAATGGTAGAATGGGAATAGAGTATAAAAAATTAAACGAATGAATTCTAATAACTTACAACAAACTCTTGATAGATTCCGCCCCTGGTTGACCTTATTAGCAGTAACCTGGTTGTTAGCATCTCTGGGTTTAGGTTGGTTGGTAAACTCTTTAATAGTTATTTTCACTCTGTTCCTGATTATACCATTTGTGGCATTTTTTGGATTTCGCTGGTGGTTGCAAGGGAATTTAGTGACTGATAAATGTCCAGTTTGTGGATTCGAATCAACTGGTTTAAATAATATCCAACTGCAATGTCCCAATTGTGGTGAGCAACTATCAGTGAAAAATGGTAGATTTAGCCGTTTAACACCAGAAGGTACAATTGATGTCACAGCAGTTGAAATAACAGCTAAATCACCAGAAGAATAAACCGCATTATTTATATTAATTTTGCTTTTTTTCACTTTTTCACCAGAATATAGGCGTTAGCATATTCTGGTAATTGTCCAATGTACTGCTTAAATTCAGTTTGATTTTTAAAAATACCCGCTAGGTAATCCAACTGATGTAAATTGGGTAGAAATGCTCCACCAGTGTCTGCTACAACTCCCATTTGTAGACGTTTATTTTTTCCCTGATTATATTCAATTAATACCACTCTTCCTAAACCAATATTTAGCACGTCTCCAGCAAAAGTGACACCCGGTCTAATGGAAATTTTTGCGTCTATTTTATATCCATAACCTTTGATTTGATCAACTGGTCTGAAATACCAATAACGCTTTTGTAGTGTGTCCTTGACTCCTCTTATGTAGGATATGCCATTATTTCTGTCTACGTTAAAAAATCCCTTAGAACCATCGGTAAAATTAATTAATATTGTCCCCTGCATTAGTGCTTCCTCTAGTCCTTGACGAGTCAAATATGCCAAAGTATCTACTTTGCCAAATTCTTTTCCACCTGGCTCATAAATTCCAGATAGTACCTCCTGCTTGGTGTATTTAGTGTAAAATTTATCGGTGGCTAAATTGTCTTTCAAGCTATAAATTGGTATGTTGTATGTACTTGTCTTGGTACGGGAACCAGGATGAGTAAACACTGCGTACTTTGTAATTCTCAGTTGTTTTTGTTCTGGTTTATCAGGATGATAGGCGTTCCATTTAATGACCCGAAAATTGGTATTAATAAAATTAGGATCTTGCAATCGAGACGGTCGGTTTTTCTTCACATCTTCCCGTAAAGTGCTAATCATAAAATCTAGGGTTTTTAGCACATTCTCTACTTTAACTCCCTGACTTAATAATAATCCGTTTCGAGAAATATTTGGATCCTTTTGAGAATGATCTTGAAAATATTTCCTGGTATTTATCAGTACAAATAATAAATCATTGGCATTAAAATTGACTTTTGTATTTGGTAATTTCATGGGTCGTAAAATAGACTTTCCATTCACACTATATTTATATTTTTGCCATTCATCAATCACCGAATAAAAGACAGATGAATCCTGGGATTGATGTTGCTCAATTCTTTGCTGTGTATGTAAGGGTTTATTGGTTGCGTGTAGGAATTGATATTGACTTATACTGAGAACTGATAGAAAGGTGATCAGACCGGAGAAAATTTGCACTTTGAGACCGAATCGTATGTTAATCATAAGCTGTGTTTAGACTTTGTCAAAAGAATTATTTCAGAAATTGTAAATTTTGTCTATTATTCATCCATTTCCTTTAAGGTGGCTAATGCAGAGGGGGATAACCGACTCAAATAACGGAAAATCCAATATTTGAAGATGGTGTTTAAAATTACGGGGAAAGTAGCAATGAAAAGGAATATGACATTTCTACTTGCTGGTAATCCCAAGTGTTCTGCTAGACTTTCTAAGATAATTTCCCAACCATGGGGAGAGTGGAAACCTACAAATATATCCGTTATTAAAATAATTAGAAAAGCTTTGGCACTATCACTTAACCCGTAGGCTATTTTATCTAACAATGACTGAACTACCCCTATATCTTTTTTTCTCCAACCAATAATAATGGCAAAGGAAATTAATGACATGACATCAGCAAATATATTACCTATAGCTAGACTACTATCACGACGAAATTCCTTTGCCAGATCCAATGCTTTATCTTTTACCTCTAATTCTATTTCTTCAGGAGATAAAGGGGGCACCGTATGTAATAAATTTTGGAACTGCAATTTTCTTTCGAAGGTTTTTAGTTCATTCAGTGCTTTTTCCTCCATTTCTGGGTTTAAAAACACTCTTTGATTATCTTGACTCATCCATTGATTAAATAGGGGTGTAAACAATAAGTTTTTGGAAAAATTTTGTACTATTAATGGGATAATTATTATTAATAACAAGAATCTCATCGCTATCCTAGTTTTATTCCTAGAAATGCGATAGTTCTTGATGAAATCACTCTCTGCTGTTGGTGTAAAGTCCTTAGCAATTTTACTCAAGGTCCTGGCAATTGATCCCGGAAATACTCCTTTTTGTTGACTATCATTGGATTGAACTTCTTGCTCACTCCTGCTTAATGGTTGTGCAATTTCCACATATTTACTATCATTACGCTTCTGAGTATAACTGGCGATAACTTCATCAATAAATTTAAGTTTTTCTAAGAGTTCAGCATCATAAATATATTGATCATTGCTATTAGTAGATCTATGGGTAAAAGTCATGCCTAAATTAAATTCTGCCAGTCGAATTTTAATGATAGTTAAATTTCTATTCAGGTTCTCTTGCCAAAATTCCATGACATTACCACTATAGTTTGTGGACTGAGGGGAAATTTTTTGCCCGTTAAACTGTTGAATTTCAATATTTCTAATCTCCCAAGCAGCTCGATAAGCCGCTAAAACAGCTCTGTGGGGAGTGTTAATAATCCAGCTTTTCAACCCAATCCAATAGGTTGTGATTCTTTGATAGGGATCCTTAGTATTCATGATCATGAGGGAATGTATTTTGGTTCACAAGAAAATTGCCGCACGCAGTTGGCTTCTTACATTAGAGGAAGTCAAGCGCAAGTTCAAATTATTTGCCTTGACAAACACGGTGGAACGGTTTATAATCTTTGGCCATGCACTAATTTGGAAGTATATACCAAAACCACGTCAAGTGGAATCAGTGCCAATCGTCTCTCTCATTCTCGCTCGGATCAGGTAGACACCAAAGGCTGGTAAAAAGCATACTACAGCTATAGACAGAAGATCTTTATGGATCAATGCCAGCTACCTGTACGGCAAATTTAAGGACAATCCCATGACTTACGCAATTATTGAAACCGGTGGCAAACAGTTAAAAGTAGAAGCAGGTCGTTTCTACGATATTGAACTACTCCACGCTCAACCAGATGAAAAGATAACCATAGACGCAGTGTTACTTGTGCAACATGAGAATGGATTGTCTATAGGGCAACCAAGAGTCTCTGGTGCAACAGTAGAAGGAACTGTTTTACGGCACTTTCGAGGTCGTAAGGTCTTGGTTTACAAGATGAAACCCAAGAAGAAAACCCGCAAGAAACGTGGACACCGTCAGGAAATTACCAGGCTTTTGATTAACTCTATTAAGCTTAATGGCGAAACTCTTGCCCATCAAGACTCTCCCCTTTCTCCTGAACTCCTTCCACCGGAAGACCCAGGTCTTGATTTGCAAGATGAATAACAAGTTTAGTCTAACTTTAATTTGATAAGTTTGAGAGGAAAATATGGCTCATAAGAAAGGTACGGGAAGTACGCGAAATGGTCGTGACTCTAATGCTCAGCGCCTCGGTGTTAAGCGTTTTGGTGGACAGGTTGTACGCGCAGGAAACATCTTGGTACGCCAGCGTGGCACCAAGTTCCATCCTGGTAATAATGTTGGTATTGGCAATGATGATACCTTGTTTGCTTTAATTGATGGTGTGGTCACTTTTGAAAGAAAGGGCAAAAGCCGCAAAAAGGTTAGTGTTTATCCCCGTGTTACTGAGGAAGCTGTAGCCAGCTAATTATTCGTGGGTCGGGGGAAATGGGTAAAAATTAAGCCCCCGTACAATTGTTAAGACTGGTGGTGTTAAACCAAGTTCTTCCACAAAGCGCCTAATCCTAAGCCTGAAAAAGAAAATAGGGAGATCAACCAAAAGGTTAAGCCTGGCTTCAATCCCTGGGACTGAAAGTCTATCTTAGCTAGTATGGTTGAGGAAATAATTAGTAAAGCATCCAGAAATACTCTAAACCAAGCAATCATTAGGAAAAACAAAAAAGCCGCTAAAATTGTCACTGCAAAACTCTTGAGATTTGATTCGAACAATATAGTGTAAAAACTGACTACTTCTGACAGTGGAGTAGTTAAGCTGTTTAACAAGAGCAATAGTCCAACCCCAAGTATAAACCAGAAAAATAAGGGTGGGTTAGTTTCAGATGCTAGCCAACCCAGGGCGATGTAGCTAAGGAACACCAAAATTAGAGACAACCAAGGAACTTTTTGCAATATTGACATATTGGTAGGAGGAGATGGTTATTTGATTCCATGGACGTTTATACTTACTTATACTTCCCATTTTTACGGTATATGCTATAAGATTAACTAACTTTTAACTTTTTGATGAACTTTCTACCCCTAGAAATTTAGTTAGGTTAGGATCTTAAAGATTTGTAAACTATTATTAGTATAACCAAGTGTCATCTTTCAAGAAAGGTCAGGGACTAATCATGAGACAACTAGTAATTTTTGAGCGCGTATGCCTGATTGGTCATATCGTTTCTATGGTATTCGGGCTCGTGGGAATACTGCTGGTAATTCCCAATGCCGAGTTAATTTTTGAGGAGGTACTAAATTTATCAGAAGTAGGACAAACAGCCATGCAGTGGAGTATGGCTGGTGGTGGTGTGGCTTACATGATTTTAGGTGCTGTAGGTGTTTTCCTCTATGCTTGCCGAAACTTAGGTTTGGCAAGAGCCTTATGTTTCTTGATTCCATCGTTATCTATTTCTTTGACTAGTGAGTTATTGGGAACCAGTACTGGTTTTCCTTTTGGTCACTATAGCTATTTAAGTGGTTTGGGTTATAAAATTGCAGGTCTCGTACCTTTTACTATTCCTTTATCTTGGTTTTATGTAGGAATTGTGTCATACTTGTTAGGACGTACTGGTTTCGATGTGGATAGAAGACCTACTTTACTACGTCACGTAGGTGCGATCGCATTGGGAGCTTTATTGCTCACCTCTTGGGATTTTGTATTAGATCCAGCAATGAGTCAGACTTCCTTACCATTTTGGTATTGGCACCAACCAGGTGCCTTTTTTGGTATGCCTTATCAGAATTTTGCTGGTTGGTTTGGCACTGGTGCTCTGTTTATGACAGTATCAGCCTTGTTATGGAAAAATGTCCCAATTAATTTGGAAAGATCCCAATTAAATGTAGCCTTAATAGTATACTTAGCAAACTTTGGTTTTGCCACGGTTATGAGTTTAGCTGCTGGGTTCCCCATTCCCATAATTTTGGGTCTATTCCTAGGAGCTGCACCTGCCATACTGCTATGGTCAAAAGCACCTATTAAATCCATTTCTGCAGGACTAGAGTCGGGAAATCAATCGGTGATGAGCAATGTTAATAATGTTAATGTTGTTTTAAAATAATCCTCCGGTGCTGGGTGAACAAAAGTTTTTCACTCAGCACTGCGCCATAAATCTCATTAGAGAAAGTTAATAGAAATAACGGTATAAACATCTTGATTATAGAAACCAGTATTCCCCTAGAGTTACCTCTAATATTACTAGTGATTCAGGTTCCAGCAGTGCTAATTTTAATCTCACGGTTGCTGAAAGGACCAACAAGACACCCACCCATAGAACCACAACAACCCACACCCGATATGTTAGGCAGCGTAAGTGTGATTGTGCCAACTTTAAATGAGTCCCTACGCATTGGTCCTTTACTAACCGGTTTGAGTCAACAAAGCTACGAGGTTAGGGAAATAATTGTTGTTGATAGCAAATCTGAGGATGGCACTCCGGATTTAGTTCGAGCAGCACAAGAAAAAGATCCTCGATTTCGGGTTATGACAGATGACCCCCTACCTCCCGGTTGGGTAGGTCGTCCTTGGGCCTTACATAATGGCTTTTTGTTTAGCTGTGAGGAGAGCAAGTGGTTTTTGGGAATGGATGCGGATATTCAACCCCGTGCGGGACTAGTAGCTAGTCTAGTTAGAACTGCTGAAGCTGAAGGCTATGATTTGGTTTCCCTGTCTCCTCAATTTATCCTCAAATATCCTGGTGAATGTTGGTTGCAACCCTCCCTTTTATTAACACTGTTATATAGATTTGATCCAGCTGGTACTCGTCCATCCTTACCTGAAAGAGTAATGGCCAATGGGCAGTGTTTCCTATGTCGGCGCTCAGTTTTAGCCACTATGAATGGTTATAGTAGTGCCAGGAGTTCCTTTTGTGATGATGTTACCTTGGCTCGCAATATTGCTGCTGCGGGGTTTAAAGTGGGTTTTTTAGATGGAGCTAGGGTTTTTCAAGTGCGAATGTATGAGGGCGCCATGGAGACCTGGAAAGAATGGGGTCGTAGTTTGGATTTAAAAGATGCTTCCCCACCTGGTCAAGTTTGGGGGGATTTGTGGTTATTGTTCTGTGTTCAAGGTCTACCCCTATTGGTGATTTTAGCATTCTTACTAGTTTCCCCATCCCCCTATCTCCCTGCTTCCCTTTTATTGGCATTAAATGTCTTTTTATTGATCATCCGCTTTGCCCTACTGCTGGCAATTTCTCCTTCCTATGACCGAACAAATGCTTATGGTGGTTGGTTATTTTGGCTTTCCCCTTTCTCTGACCCTCTAGCAGTTCTACGCATCTTTTTATCAGCAATTCGCACTCCTAAAGAATGGCGTGGTAGAAAGTATTGATTAGTATTAATTAATTATCATCCTTTTCTACTTGATCACCCCTTTCCAACTCCCACAAAATCTGATTCCCTTCTCGTCTGACCCGTGACACTATCCAGTTACGCCATCTCCATTGATCACCGCGACTTGTCACGGCACTGGCATGAACGTCCATTAAATCTGCTAGTTCGGAACTCGTGATTAAGTAACCTTTCTGGGCAATTTCGTCCGCAATCTTTAGGGTTTCCATGAGATTACGGATTTGTAAGATTCTCATTTCCGGGGGTTTTTCTTCCTGTGTCACCCCAGATATTCCTGTAGATGGTTCCATAGTTCTTTCTTCCAATAAACAAGTTCTACCTTCCAACATATTTTGAGCAATTTTTGCTGATTTTGTTGGATAATCAGATACTTTTGTTACATCTCTTTGAGTTATTTGGGTTAAGGTTTCTTGACAATTAGTTAGCAGCTCTTGGGGGGATAACTGTTGCAAAAGGGGAATTTTACCACTCGCAAAAGAACGGGCAATAACATCGCATCTTTCATTACCTGTATTACCCGAATGTCCACGTACATGCTGCCACTTGACTAGCTCCGTGTTCAGCTTGTCTATAATTTTCAGTAGCTCTTGGTTTTGCACCGGAGTGCCATCTGATTTTTTCCAACCCTTTTTTTTCCATCCATGTATCCATTTAGTCACACTATTAATTAAGTATTCACTATCGCTATACAGAGTAATAGGTTCAACTTGTCCGGATTGAGCGAATAATTGAAGTGCTGTGATCGCAGCTTGGATTTCCATTTGATTGTTTGTAGTGTATTCCGATGCTTCCCCCATTTCATGAATTGAACCATCATTAAAGTAAACAACCACACCCCAACCACCCGAACCTGGATTTCCCTTGCAAGCTCCATCAGTGTATATACTTTTAATTATGCGTTGATTTGACATGATAATTGATTAAAAGTCTACTCGGAATTTATCCATATATACTCCTGAGAGTTATTTTTGGTAATGCACTTGAGACAAAGGAGTTGACAACCCATCAATACTAACAAAATTTTGCCGCTGATGATATTCTCTAATACCTAGTTCGCCCTTTTTCATAGCCCAACTGATCAAAGTTTGTCTTTGTCCTTGGTATTCATAAAGTGGTACTCCAAAACCACAGGAAGTTTGTATTCTGTCAATATCCGCAACAATGATTTGTCTGGTTCCAACTATGGGAGGAAATAAAGAATACAATTGATCCCACTCATAATCATCAGGTAAAATAGTTCTTCCCTGACCATAGAGTCTGAGGATGCAGGGGGGGTCTTGGAAGGCACAAAACATGAAAGTAATTCTGCCATTTTCTAACAAATGAGCAGAGGTTTCGTTCCCACTACCTGTTAAATCTAAATAAGCAACCCGGTGGGGTGAAATGACTCGGAAACTCTCTAATCCCTTGGGAGAAACATTAACGTGGCCCGTGGGACTTAAAGGAGCTGTGCCAACCAGAAAGATATGTTGCTTGGCGATAAATCCTTGTAACTCCTCCGTAATAGAGTTAAAAACCTTAGCCATAAATACTTGGGATTTGCTAATATTCTTGTTGAGCGGTTATTTTATATTTCCAGATTAACTGCTGATACAAATGTCGTCAATATTTTTATCTCCCCCTATCCAAAAAATTCACAATCCCTTAGCTGACCATTTAAGTATTGAGTTATATGTTTTACGCTTAGACCTCATACATACATGTATAAATGGTAATAAGTGGTTTAAGTTGAAATACAATCTTTTGGAAGCAAAACAGAACCAGTGCTCCAGCTTGCTAACCTTTGGTGGTGCATATTCCAATCATATTTTTGCTACTGCAGCTGCGGGTAGAATTTTTGGCTTTGAAACTATTGGTGTCATCCGGGGAGAACCAACCCTACCTCTGAACCCTACTCTGCGCTTCGCCCAGGAACAAGGTATGAAACTATTATATTGCGATCGCCAAACTTACCGACAACGTCATACACAAGAAGTTCAGGAAGAATTCAAAAAACAGTTACAAGGATCTTCAAATCAAACCTTTATTATTCCCGAAGGTGGTGGTAATTTAAATGGGGTGCGTGGGTGTATGGAAATCATGCAAGATATACAATTTTTTGATATAATTTGCCTAGCTTGTGGTACAGCTACCACCCTCACAGGTATTGCTCTATCACCCAAGTCCAGAACCAACTTACCAACAGGAATTATGGGCTTTCCTATATTGAAAGATGCCAGATTTTTAGAGGGGGAAATAGACAGATTAATCACAGACTACCTAAATTCTAACTTACCCACTTTGGTAAATCATCCCGCGCCTTGGCAATTAATCTATGATTACCATTTTGGCGGATACGGAAAAGTAGATCAAGAGCTTATTAAATTCTGTCACCAATTCCATCAAGAACATCATATACCACTAGATTATATATACACTGGTAAAATGTTTTATGGAGTTATAGACCTATTAAAACAAGGATTTTTCCCACCGAGTAAAATATTACTAATACATACTGGTGGGTTACAGGGAAATTTAGGAATAGAGCAAAAACTTACCCAAAAAAGGGATAATGACTCCTGACTCCTTTAAGCAGTGCGAAAGCGAGCCAACTCCTGACCGGTTTTAGCATCATGAGCATGAACAGTGCAGACCAAACAAGAATCAAAAGAACGAGCAACATGTCCTACTTCTACAGGATCCGTAGGATCAGTAATAGGAGTACCAATTAACGCCTGCTCCACAGGACCAAGATGACCGTTACTATCACGAGGTCCAATATTCCAAGTTCCGGGAGCAATAACCTGGTAGCTCTTAATCTTACCCTCAGCAATTTCTATCCAGTGACATAAAGCACCTCTAGCTGCTTCCGTCGCTCCCCAACCTTTACCATCTTTTTCTTGGGGTTTAATATACCAAGATTCGTTTAATTTAAACTCTCTCAAACAACGTTCTGCTTGACGATATAACTTAACTAGCTCATGAACCCTAGCCAATTGTCTGAGATGAACACTTGCACCACCCATTTTTTTAAAAACATCCAAAATAAATGGGTCATAATGTTGCCAAGTTTCTCCACCATTGCTACCTGCAACTAACTGACGTGCCAAAGGACCTGCTTCCAATCTACCTAAATCTTGATGAAGGACTGCACTAGACCAAGAATAGGCACCGACAAAGTCCTTTTGGTTATTAATAGTTGGTGAAGTGTTACGATCGCTTGGGTGCCAGTCTTGAGTACCTTCATCATACCAAGAATGGCTCAAATTTTCACGGGTAAAAGCCTGATCCATTATAGAGTGCTTGTCTGTGTGGCTATCATAAACCCCACCCTTCATAATCACTGCTGCATTGCGCCCATCAATAGTAGGTTTATTATATTTATCCTCATGAGGTAAATATCCCCAGGTGACAAATTTTTCCACACCCACACCATACTTGTCTAGTCCAATCTCTAAACCCATGCGCCAATACAAACCTAGATCAGATTCTCTATGTTTAATATCTTCCTCCAACCAAGCTTGAAAATCCTCGTATGTTTGAATTTCCTCATATCGTTCCAGAGAGCAACCCAACCATACAGGTTCCAACCAATTAGTGCGAAAATATTCTAACATACCCCAAGCCCGGGTAATATCACTGAGAGTGGGGGCGCACATCACACCACCGGGGACCATATAACTGCTGTGAGGCCATTGTCCTCCTAATAAAGCGTAGATTTCTACAGGTTTGGCGGAAATAGTGACACCAAGCTCGTATGACTTACCTGTAAAAGCAGCAAAGCGACGACAAGCTTCATCGTAAAAATGACTACTGCGATAATTCTGGTGAGTCAAATCAATAGCAAATAATCCGTAAAAATAGCGAGGGATACTTTGAATCGTCTCCACAATTTGACCTAAATTCCTAGCCAAAATTGCGTTTCTGGGAACCTCTGTTTGCCAAGCAGTGTCTAAAGCCCAAGATGCAGAACTTAAATGAGAACCACCACAAATACCGCAAATTCTGGGAGTAACAATTAGTCCTGCTTGGGGATCTTTACCGCGTAAAATGATTTCAAAACCGCGAAAAAGTTCCGCATGAGTCCATGCGTTTGTCACGTATCCATCTTCTATTTCCACCCGCACATCTAAATCACCCTCGACTCTACCAACGGGTGCAATGTCTAATGTTTGAATTGGCATATTTTTACAGCATTAGCAATGGGTTATAGACAGTAATTATTTAGATCTAAACTAAGAAGAAATCCTCATCAGTCCATTTTGGTGCACTATCCTTAGCTACAACCGTGAATACAGCATAATCTTTTGGATTAACTCCCGGGGGTATTTCCTTGGGAACACCCATAATGGTCTGGGTCTTAAATACTGTTCCCGGTTTTAGATCATGAAAAGGAAATTCCGGTTCTGTACAACCAATACAGGGCATACCAGCACGGGTTTTTGATGACACTCCATTCCACAAAATCCGATTACAGGAGGAATGGGTCATGGGTCCACGACAACCTAGGTCATAAAACAGACAACCTTTGCGATCGCCAAATTCCGTAGTTGTCGCCCTATAAGCAAAGTGAATATTACGGGTACAACCGGTTTCGGCAAAGGTATTAAAAAAGGTTTGAGGACGGTGTAGTTCATCTAACGCAATATCACTAATACGACCAGTAGCAATTGCCACTAATATTTGGGATATCCAATCGGGGTGAGCAGGACATCCGGGGATATTAATTACTGGTAAACCACCTTTGCTGATAAAGTCTTCACCCAAAAAGCCACCCTTTTTCCGTTTGAGGAACTGTAAACCCTGGGATTCACTGGGGTTAGGTGACATAGCGGGAATACCCCCCCAAGTAGCACAGTCCCCAATAGCAACTACAAAATTAGCAGCTTTGGCCAAATCCTCTAACCATTGCTTCATGGGACGGTCAGCAAAGCGATTCCACTCCCCAGTACCATTGGGAGCGTTGACCACAGTACCTTCAAACACCAGGATATCCAGGGGAGTTTTACCCAAAATACATTCCCACAGTAGGGTTTGTAGGTTGGTGCCCATTTCTAAACCCAGGGAGGGATGCCAGAGAATCTTAATCCCAAAGTCAGCTATCAGGTCACAAGCTGTGGGATCCTCCCCATTCAAAAAGGACATGGTGTCACCAGAACAAGCACCACCTTGTAGCCAAAGTACATTAGTCATTGAGTATATTGTGTCGTGATGGGGAAAGTTGTTAGTTTGCAGTTGTTTTGAGGTGAAAATACACAGAGAAACGAAAACTTATGGATTTTAATTAGATTGTGATTAGATTATGTTAACCTTAATATCAAATTTCCTTCCGATGTCAATGTAACCAAAACCAAAAAATTATGATGTATAATAGTGTTACCTTAAATTAATTAAATTGTTGGTTTTGTCGTTTTTTTATTAATTTATTTTTTAATTTGCAGATGCACACTTGGCAATGGCAAGAATGGCAAGGTCTACCATATCTTACTTGTAGTATTTTGACACCCTGGTCCCATGGTTTTTTTACCCAGCAGTTTTGGCCTCTCCCACCTCATGAATTGACCAGGGTATTACAACCGCAGGCCAGCACTTATCGTTTAAAACAAGTTCATGGTAATATTGTGTTGACACCCCAGGAAGTAGATCAGTATTTAACTGACTTTGGTGATGAACTGGCTTTAGCAGATGGTTTAATTACCCAAAAAGCGCAACAAGCTGTTTGGGTCGCTTCTGCCGACTGCACGCCCATTTTAATCGCTGATGCAAAAACAGGAAAAGTGGCAGCTTTACATGCAGGTTGGCGGGGTACAGCAGCTAGAATTGTTCCTCAAGCAATTGAAAAAATGCTATCTCATGGCACTAGATTGGAGGATTTACGCGTTGCTATGGGTCCTGCGATTGCTGGAGAGGTTTACCAAGTTTCTCTGGAAGTGGCAATTCAAATCGGAAGTTCGATTTTACCTGACCATGAACCGGAGGAAATAGTTGCTACTTTACAAGGTTTATCAGATTCTCCCTTTTTACCCGATGCAGAACCAGGCAAGATTCGTTTGGATGTCCGTCGGATTAATGCTTTACAATTGGAAGAGTTAGGAATTAATTCAACCCAAATTGCTGTTGCTCCTTATTGTACGTATCAATGCCCTGAACACTTTTTTTCTTACCGAAGACAAAGGGAGAAAAAAGTTCAGTGGTCGGGAATTGTCAGTGTGGAACTGGATGGAAATTAAAGCCGATGATGGGATTTGAACCCACGACCTGCTGATTACGAATCAGCTGCACTACCACTGTGCTACATCGGCACAAACAATATGTAATCATAACACAATCTCGGAAAAAATGCTAGACCCAAATATTAAAAATCGCTTAAAAGCTGAAATAGCTTCGCCCTATAAAGGACTAAGACAATTTGTGTATATTGGTATGGGGGCTTCTGGTCTTATAGGTGCCTTTGTGTTTTTCTTTCAAATATTGGCCGGTAGGAACATTGATCAAGCTCTACCTAATTTTGCCCTGCAAGTAGGAATTGTTGCTATAATGGCGTTTTTATGGAAATGGGAACGCAAGGGCAAGACCTAGTACTACCATGGTACTTTGTCAAGACGAGAAGTTGTTTATTCTAGAAGGAACTTACCTTAAATTTTAATCATATAACCAAGCGTTATTAGAAAAGTCGTCTTTTTTTGTATCTACTTTAGACTTGTCTATAAATATTTCTGGAGGACTGTAAGATTTTCTGGGATTGATAACTAAGGACTTGGCAACATCTTTTGTTGGTTGTGTGGATTGGACAGATTGTTGGACAGATTCCCCTGTACAATTGGGTATGACTTGTTGAGCTGTTTGCCGTTTGAGTTGATTGTTTTCCTCTATTAGAGTAGAATTGGATTCAGCCAATTTTAGAGCGGTTTTTTTCGTCTCGTAGAGTTCCTTACCCAATTTCTCCGATAGAGACCTTTGTTCTGATAAGGCGTTCTTCAACTCACTGATTTCCTGCTGCATAGCAGTTTCTCGTACATGGTATCTGTTTAGGGATTCCTGAAGTTCTTGTACTGTAATTCCCCAGTGCAGACCATTAGAATTATCACTGGTGGAATTACTTGACACAGATATGGTGACAGAGTTAGATCCATCTCCAGCCAGTTCCAGATCCGGAACCTGTTTGTCCGTAGTTTCAACCACAGATTTATCCGAGGGGGGAGTGAAATTTTGAACTTCCTCTTGTAGAAGATCAGTGAGACGTTTTCTGTGCATTATATTCTCCGTGTTGAATATATTATATTGTGCTATGCGTAAATGTTTTGATGAACAGGAAAGTTAGGTAATTAAACCGCTATCTGCTCAATCATTTTCTGCTCCAACAACTCTAATAGAGTATCCACATCTTGGTTCACCCGTTCAAAGCATGTGCGGGGTGACGATTCAGGAACAAACTGAATCAACTTAATTTCTCCTTGGCCAATCCCAATCATTAAAACCTCCGTTTCTGGGTTATTATTATCTATGATTCCCAAAAGTTCTTGGAGTCGTTTTTCAACCCGTTCATTTAATTTTTCCACTGCTTCTTGAGGACAATAGACAAAGTGAGGATGAGGCTTTAAATCAATACCAATAGTCCCCTGACTATTGCCATTTTCTAACCACAAACCCCAAAATAAGGCCGCTAACTCCTGCTGATTTTCTTTGACGAACTTATCTAGCTGTTTATGCCACTTGCTATTACTTGTTTGCGGGTTTGGATTGTTAAACATAATCGGGAGAAAATTAAGTGTTAACTATTCTAACATGAACGGTGCGCCCAACTAACTAAGAATTACACAGCACCAAGCGATCGCCTAAACATAGGATAATTTGTAGAATATATAAGATGTGAGACCATACCACCTTTTGGAACCCCCTGTTCACTCTTTGAATTTAACCAGTCAACTTACAACCGGATTGCCGTATGTCAATATCTAATCCTACAAACCTGACCGTAGCAGAAGCGAAAAAGATCCTAAACAAATTTAACTGCTTAGATATAGCACCGGTTCTCAAACCCCTGGAGAAAGCCCTAACTCGGGAAGCAATCATCCTGATGACAAAACGGTCTGACTATCAGATTTTAGGCATTTGTGCTGATAATGTTGAACAGGGAATATTAGCTATGAAAACCTATTCTCACGCTTTTGGTTATCAAGCACCGGATGATTTACCTCATCCAGAAGGACCAGTGTATATCAAATTAAACGGTAAAAATGGACTATGCTACTTAGATAGTTATGTGGGACATCATCGTGGAGTCTTAGTTTCCTGTCAATCCAACTATCCTGGTGGTGTGAATGAAATGTATGGACATTTACCCCTTGATTTATTTGTGGTTTAGGGGGAATGGGAAATGGGAACAGCTATAAATATTTATGCTTAATCGAATTAAGAACTGCTAAACTATATGAGCTTAATTACACTACAATCAGTTAAAAAAGACTTTGGTATTAAAGAGATATTAAAAGAAGCGACCTTTAGTATAGATGGGACAGAGAAAGTAGGTCTGATTGGTACTAATGGTTCTGGTAAATCTACATTATTAAAGATGATAGCGGGAATAGAGCCAATAGATGGGGGACAAATTCTGACTAACTCTGGTGCAAAAATTATCTATCTACCACAACAGCCAGATATAGATGAAAACTTGACAGTTTTAGAACAGATATTTATGGATAGTGGTGAACATACGAAATTAGTGAAGGAGTATGAAGAACTTTCAGATAAATTAGCCCATTATCCCGAGGATACATTATTAATGTCCAGGTTGTCAGAAGTAATGCAGCGCATGGATGCTACTGGGGCCTGGGAATTAGAAACCAATGCTAAAATTATTCTCACGAAATTGGGAATTGGTGACTTTGAGGTGAAAGTTGGAACCTTGTCCGGGGGTTATAGAAAACGTATAGCCTTAGCCACAGCACTATTAGCTCAACCAGATGTTTTACTTATGGATGAACCAACAAACCATCTGGATGCTTTATCTGTAGAATGGCTACAAAGTTACTTAAATCGGTTTCGAGGAGCTTTGCTGCTGATTACTCATGATCGGTATTTTTTGGATAAAGTAACTAATAGAATTATAGAAATTGATAGGGGTGATATTTATACATACTCCGGTAATTATTCCTATTATTTAGAAAAGAAAGCATTGGCGGAAGAATCTGCTGTAAGCAGTCAACGTAAACATCAAGGGATATTACGAAGGGAACTGGAATGGTTGAAAAGGGGACCTAAGGCTAGGAGTACTAAGCAAAAAGCCCGAATTCAACGAGTTGAGTCCATGAGGGAAACTGAATTCAAGCAAGCTCAAGGTAAAGTTGACATTTCCACCATTGGTCGGCGCATTGGCAAAAAAGTGATTGGATTGAGTAATATTTACAAATCCTATGACGGAAAAACCCTAATTAATAACTTTAGTTATGAATTTAGTCCTGAAGATAGAATCGGCATTATTGGTGGTAATGGTACTGGTAAATCTACCCTAATGAACATGATAACTGGAAGGACTTTACCAGATGCTGGTACGGTGGAAATTGGAAGTACCATTCATATTGCTTACTTTGACCAACATTCGGAAGAGTTAATATCAGCAGTTAATGATAATCAACGGGTAATTGATTATATCAAAGAAGAGGGAGAATTTGTCAAAATTGCCGATGGGACAAAAATCACAGCTTCTCAGATGTTAGAGAGATTTTTATTTCCCGGGAGCCAACAATATGCACCTATTCATAAACTTTCTGGAGGAGAAAAACGGCGTTTATTTTTATTAAGATTATTAATTGGTGCGCCCAATGTGCTAATTTTAGATGAGCCAACTAATGATTTAGATGTCCAGACTTTATCGGTTTTGGAAGAATATCTGGAAGACTTTGTGGGATCTGTCATAGTAGTTTCCCATGATCGATATTTTTTAGATCGAACAGTAGATACTATTTTTGCTCTAGAAGAGGGTGGTAATTTACGCCAATACCCTGGAAATTATTCAGTCTATTTAGATTACAAAAAATCTGAGGAATTAACCCAACAAGAAACAATTAATGCCAAGGATAATCGCAAAGAAAAATCCAAAAACCTCACTCAACCAAAACCCGGTGATCAAGAAGTACAGAATAAAAAACGTCGACGATTATCCAACTGGGAAAAACGGGAATTTGAGCAATTGGAAGCTAAAATCGCCGATTTGGAAGCACAAAGAGCTCTAGTGGAAACATCATTACTCACTGTTGCACCAGAAAATTATACCCAAGTACAAAACCTCTATGAACAGATAGAATCGCTTAAACAAGCTATAGATGTTGCCACTGAGCGCTGGCTAGAATTAGCGGAAATGGATGTTTAGGTGGCTAGCTTAATAGGTTTAATAACTTATATCCCCTTCATCTTGCTCTATGCTCGTTACCCAAGGAATACCATTATTTACTGGTGAACTAATACTAATTCTGGCTTTATTGGCAAAGCGCCTTAATTTGTCCGCTAAGTAGGGAACGCTAGTCATGATGTTTTGGTAACTCTCAATATCGTGACATGTCATCATTAACATTAAAATACCACCATTAACTTTGAAGTACCAATGACAACTGGATAATAAAAGGCGTACTTTATTTTCACAAGCTAGAAAAAATCGTTTTTTTGTGACCTCTTCCAGTTGAGTCATTAATAATTCACTGATTTGCATGGTTTTATATGTGGGCAAATCATCCGGAGATAGGTAGGGTTTAGTCATAATAGTTGCGTCCTTTTTGAAAAGAACAATAGTTACTCTTTGGTCAATGATGACAAATTAAGATACGTCCTGATTACCAATTACCTCAGATTCCCCTTATGAATGTTTATAGAGTCAATATTTCATGATGTCTGTTTTTTCACATATTTTCTTTATAAACTGCTATACAAAACTTAATAAAGTTACCGATTGGCTCTGATTAAACATTATAAATGGTAATTTTCATTTAAGATTATTAGCTAACACCAGCAATAATAGAATTACTTGTAAGTTTATGCCTAGTGGAATAATTATAAAGGTAAGTAGTTGGTTCCATCGTGACAGAATTGTTCGCAATTTAGAAATTTTTCAGGATATTATTGTTATTTCTCTTTGTGTTGGGTTGTTTTGTGTCATGCTACTAAGATTAGGGGATATGTTTATTTCCTTCCTTCGTCCCCTTGATTTACGGGAAGTAACATCTGATATTCTGTTTATTTTAATACTTGTAGAGTTATTTCGACTCTTAGTTGACTATCTGCAAGAACATAATATATCTGTAGGTGCAGCGGTAGAAATTACTATTGTTTCAGCTTTAAGAGAGATAATTTTACGTGGAGTGTTGGAAATTCCCAAAGATCAAATTTTTGCTATCTCCATATTCTTATTGATATTATCAAGTGTTTTTATTGCCATCCCCTGGATATCTAAACTATTAGGGCACGGTCACCCGAGACCGGATCACCATCAAGATCACACCTAGGAAGATTAATATCAGCTGTTTTGGGATTTGTAAACATTCTTTAGGAGGATGTAACTAAAAACCAAGTAGGTTAAATTTATTTGGGATGTTGTTATGCACTGGATTTATATTCGGGTTTGGTTAATGGCCAAACCCTTTCTATTTTATAGCCTTATATTTCCACTAACATGGGTGTAACCGTAATGTTTCACATATCTCCTTAAACTTCAATAAACCAAATTCTCTTTTGCAATATAGTTAGCCAGAACGCTTAGAAAATTGTTGATCAGTGAAAGTTAGGTTGGGTAGACGTTCTGGCCCACCTTTTTAATGGTTAGTCTTGAGGTTTTCTGTCTTGAGGTTTTGTAAGTGTTGCAGCAGAGAGTCAATTTCCGTCTGCAGACCAATAAATTTTTCTTGCTGTTCGTCCTGGTAGTAGGCCTTAGTTAGCTTTTTTACTAGCTCACTGTGAGACTCGCAGGTCGTAACACTGGAAGATAAGGTTGACATTGACATAGTTGTTATCTTTTTTTCTGAACTAAACTCACACCACTAGAGATATTATAATAAAGTAATCTTAATCTTTATTAAAATATTGTATACTTCTGATTAGATATTCTCATCAGTCAGGTCTTTTGTAATCGACGACCGTGATCGTACCTTGTTCCTGGGATATGTAGTCCCTGACATGGTAAAGTGATTGAGACTATTAATTAATCAAATCCCAATCCTCCCATTCCCAATTTCTAGTTAAGAAGTTTAGAATACTGTGACTTTGAGCTTGTCTGTTGCTAAATCTCATCGCCAACCTTGGCCAGGTCTAATAGAAGCCTACCGCGACTACTTACCTGTAAGTGCAAACACTCCAGTGGTAACCCTACTGGAGGGTAATACACCCTTAATTCCTACGCCAGCGATCGCACAGCGCATTGGTAAACAGGTTAAGGTATTTGTTAAATATGATGGTCTCAACCCCACTGGTAGTTTTAAAGATCGGGGAATGACTATGGCTATTACCAAAGCCAAGGAAGCAGGTGCTAAGGCAGTAATTTGTGCTAGTACAGGCAACACCTCTGCTGCTGCGGCTGCCTATGCCCAAAGGGGGGGAATGCGTCCCTTTGTACTGATTCCCGATGGTTATGTGGCTTTGGGCAAGTTAGCACAGGCCCTATTGTATGGTGCCCAGGTGTTAGCTATTCAGGGCAATTTTGATAGAGCTCTGGAAATTGTGCGGGAAATGGCAGACCATTACCCCATTACCCTGGTAAATTCCGTCAATCCCTACCGGTTGGAAGGTCAGAAAACGGGAGCTTTCGAGGTAGTTGATGCTTTGGGTAATGCTCCCGATTGGCTATGTATTCCTGTGGGAAATGCTGGCAACATCACAGCATATTGGATGGGTTTTTGTCAATATCACCAAGCAGGAAAATGCGATCGCCTACCGAAAATGATGGGTTTTCAAGCAGCGGGAGCAGCACCTCTAGTTGATGGTCATCCAGTGGCAAATCCCGACACCATAGCGACGGCGATTAGGATTGGCAATCCAGCGAGTTGGGAAAAAGCGGTGCTAGCTCAAACTGCTAGTCAGGGTAGTTTTAATGCTGTCACAGATGGGGAAATTTTGGATGCTTATCGTTTGTTAGCTTCATCAGAGGGGATTTTCTGTGAACCTGCTAGTGCAGCTTCTGTAGCTGGTTTACTCAAGGTCAAGGATCAAGTGCCCACCGGTGCGACAGTGGTTTGTGTCCTCACGGGGAATGGTCTCAAAGACCCAGATACAGCTATTAAACACAGTCATGCCCAGTTTAAACAAGGTATACCAGCTAATTTAAATGCTGTAGCCCAAGCTATGGGTTTTTAATCAACCTCTCCGTTAATGAATGTTGTTAAGCTTCCACCTTGGCCTTCCACTCGGTTAGACTATCAATGGCATCACCCAGTGCTGTGGTTAGATTAATTCGGGTTTTTTGATGGTTCTCTTGTTCTAACTTTAATGCTCGTACCAGGCGATCGCGTTCTTGTGTAATGTTCAGGAGTTGATTTTTTAACTCCTCCATGGACATAAATGCATAGATTTCTATATCTCTTTGAGTAGTTTCCCATTCCTGGGAGTGAGTGCTTACATGTTCAAACAATTCAAATTCAGCTTTTAAAGCAATAATTTGTTGTTGATACATACTTGCATCAGCGCGGCGTTGTTCGGACTCAGTATTATAGAGCTGTCGCCATTTTTCACAAGTTTCCCAGGCTTGATCATGTTCTTTTTGCAGTTGCAACATTTGCTGTTGGAGGTTTTGAATTTCTGATAACCATTTTTGTGTTAAATCTTGGTTCATATTTCTTCCTGGAACTACTAGACAAAAGTGGTACATACCATTAACAATAATCGCAGATGACTTTTTTATGCCTTTGGAGACAGCTTTGGAACGCACTTTTATTGCCATTAAGCCTGATGGAGTCCAACGGGGACTTGCGGGAGAAATTATCCGTCGCTTTGAAACCAAGGGTTTTACCCTAGTGGGTTTAAAGTTTATGAAGGTCAGTAAGGAACTGGCTGAACAGCATTATGATGTTCATAAGGAAAGACCTTTTTTTGCCAGCTTGGTTGAGTTTATCACTTCTGGTCCGGTGGTGGCTATGGTTTGGCAAGGTGAAGGTGTGGTTGCATCTGCTAGAAAAATTATCGGTGCTACTAACCCCTTAACCTCAGAACCAGGCACAATTCGCGGTGATTTTGGGATTAACATTGGTCGCAACCTGATCCACGGATCTGATGCGATTGAAACTGCACAAAGAGAAATTTCACTATGGTTTAAGGAGGAGGAGTTGGTCAACTGGACACCTCATCTAGCTCCTTGGTTAGCAGAATAGATTAGGGGATTAGGAATGGGGAAGATAGATTTCCTATTCTTCCCGTTCCATTAAACCTGGGTTTTTTCCGTTTCCTCTGTTTGTTCTATTTCAACTTCACCAACAATATTCCGCTTAGAGAAACCCCAAACCAAAATTATAGCGATAGCACCCACCATTAACCATTGGGGGGGAACAAAAGCTTCGTTTAGGAACTTTAACAATAGACGTAAACCTACTAATGCCACAGTGATATAACCTGCATCTGCTAGGTTTTCATATTCATCTAACCAGCGAATAAATAGCTCCGCCATAAATCTCAGTGTAATTACCCCAATAGTTGTACCTGTTAAAACTAACCATGTTTCCTGGGAAACCGCTATGGCTGTAGTCACACTATCTAAAGAAAAAGCTAGGTCAGTAAAAGCGATTACAGGTATAGCTTGCCACAAAGATTTAAATCTTGGCCCATGGTGGTGATGATCTGCTTTTTCCTCAGATGTAAAATGTTGGAATACCAACCATAACAGATAGAGAGCGCCCAACAATTCAAATTGCCAGAATTGTTGTACCCAGGTAGCTGTTAGTAGTAGACTGATTCTCAGGATATAAGCTATAATCAGTCCTAAATTCAGAGCCCGACGTTCTAGTTTTTTATCTTCTAGTCCCTGGGCAATTACAGCTAAAGCAATAGCATTGTCTGCAGACAACACAGCTTCCAGGAAAACCAGAACCATTAGCACTATAGGTGCTTCTATACTAATATTAAATTGTAGGTACTGTGATATTTGGTCTAACATTGCAATTTTTCAGTCAGGAAGGATTTAAAATAACAGCAACTGTGGAATACGGAAAATTTCCCGGTGTTTAGCCGTTTTTCCCCAAAGTTACCAACCAGTGTACCATGATTTTAACCGATTCGGGAACTAACGCTCGCAAGCTTACTTAGTAAGTTGACTGTGACTGAGGGAACTCTCCTAATAAATCGGGAAAACATCAACCATTAATCTACTGGCTAAATCAATTAAATCCAGATCACACAAATCTAGGTAATTACTTAAAATATCCATCAGTACAGACACTTTTCGCTCCCCTGAATCAACCCCCAAATATGCTGCTAAATCTACTGCCAATTCAAAAAGTGGCCTATCCCGCAAACTATGCCTAATTTTTACCGCGATGTCATCGTTGCTTACCAAAAATTCCTTGATCTGATCCAATAACAGATTTTCTACTACCTCTTCATTTCCACCCCACTTCTCTAACCAATCCCCCTCCACATCTTCTACGTAAAGATGTACATAATTTACTCCATACTCTAACCACTCTTGCTGCATTCTGCGGGCCGCTGTTAAAATCTCAGCCAATTCATCCACTTGAGTAATGCTGTTCATTTCTTTTTGATTGAGCATAAATGCTGTTGTGATCTGGTAACATTTTAGACAATTTGGGCAACGGACATCAAAAATCCACTATCAGGAAAATTTCAAGTATTTACCCTGAGAAAGATGATCACTGTTATACAGCACCACATTTACTGACTGACGAATAAAGTCATTGTTAGCAGGATCATAACTTAGAAACAATCCTCTCTCTATTTCCCAAATTTGCAAGGCGTGTTGCCACTTGTCATATTTTTTCGCATGTAACTCTTTACTGACGCTGGTAACTTGGATACAAAGTGGTTTATGTTGATGGTTACTCACTATTAGGTCTGTAGCCATGGAAAGATCAGCAATATAGCGTTGCCAAACCTGACCCTCCCGACGTTCTATCTCTTGGGCCATTAGTCTAATAATATCATTATCCAACTGATTAAATTCCCCCGCCATAATTTTTTTCTTCCAAATGTAAAATTTGGTATCACTTGAGTTAATCCATCTAGGGAACAAATAACCATACCAATACCTTTCATTAGCGGTCATCTGCTCAAATTTTGCTTTTTTGGCCCCTGGGTCCGATGTTGATTGAATTACTAGCCAAATTCTTGAGTCTGTAATTACTTCCAGGAGAAATGCCAGCACATAGGGTTTGGCTGTTAGGGAACCGGGACGAATACATTTTACCCAACGATTGACCTCATCTAGTCTTTTGGCTAATTGGGGATCTATCGTCATGGCTGTCTGACTCAATGACTTTAGTTGCTCCTTGATATCTTTTGCTTGCAAACTAGGCCCTACTTTTGAGTAATTAACTCTACTAAACTGTTCTCAATCAACCTCATAATATCTGGATATATGGTTCATATTGTTCTTTATGTATTTCCGTTTCCTTCTTGTTAAAGTTTTGGTTTAAAAAATTTTTTGAACTGATGTCTTTTAACGACCCGGGGCTTTTGTCCGGTGCAAAATCCATCTTGAGCCAAGTATACTATACTTTGGCTATTCCATCATCTCTTAATAATTATTTACAGTCTACCGGATGACCTAGTCTACCCATGAACACTAAGTTTTTTAACAATCAATACTGTTTGGCGAGAATTTGTTATATATAGGTCTTGGTCACACCCATTTTGACAAGCAATTATGTCTCAAACAACTATAGAATCCATACTACAAGAAAAACGTCTCTTCCACCCCACCAGTAATTTCTCCCAACAGGCTAATATTAAAAGTCTAGAAGAGTACCAACTTCTATATGATGCTGCCAGGGCAAATCCTGAACTGTTTTGGGCGGATTTGGCAGAAAAAGAGTTACATTGGTTCACTAAATGGGATGCTGTCTTAGATTGGCAACCTCCCTTTGCTAAGTGGTTTGTTAATGGCAAGACTAATATATCTTATAACTGTCTTGACCGTCACCTGACAACTTGGCGTAAAAATAAGGCAGCTCTTATTTGGGAAGGTGAACCGGGGGATAGTCGCACTCTGACATACGCCCAACTTCATCGGGAAGTTTGTCAGTTTGCTAATGTTCTGAAACAATTAGGAGTGCAAAAGGGAGATCTGGTGGGTATTTATATGCCTATGATACCAGAAGCAGCCATTGCCATGTTAGCCTGTGCCAGGATTGGTGCACCTCATAGTGTTGTGTTTGGTGGATTTAGTGCTGAGGCACTGCGCGATCGATTGAATGATGCACAAGCAAAGGTAGTGGTTACGGCTGATGGAGGTTGGCGTAAGGACACAATTGTAGCTCTTAAGGAACAAGTAGATTTAGCCCTAAACAATAATTCTGTCCCCAGTGTGACGGATGTGTTAGTGGTCAAACGTACGGGACAACAAACTCAAATGGAACCGGGACGCGACCACTGGTGGCATGATTTAGGGAAGAACGTCTCCGCCGATTGTCCAGCTGAACCCATGGATAGTGAGGACATGTTATTTGTGCTCTACACATCTGGTAGTACTGGCAAACCCAAAGGAGTAGTTCATACCACAGGTGGCTATAACCTATATAGTCATATTACCACCAAATGGATTTTCGATCTTCAGGATACAGATGTCTACTGGTGCACAGCTGATGTGGGTTGGATTACGGGTCACAGTTATATAGTATATGGACCATTATCCAATGGGGCAACTACAGTCATGTACGAAGGTGCGCCCAGATCTTCTAATCCCGGTTGTTTTTGGGATGTGATTGAAAAATATGGGGTAACTATTTTCTATACCGCTCCCACGGCCATCCGAGCATTTATAAAAATGGGAGAACATCATCCAAAAGCCAGAAATCTTTCATCCCTGAGATTATTGGGTACTGTGGGAGAGCCCATCAATCCCGAAGCCTGGATGTGGTACTATAGGGTAATTGGTGGTGAACGTTGTCCGATTGTGGACACTTGGTGGCAAACGGAAACCGGTGGCATTATGATTACACCCCTACCCGGAGCCATACCAACCAAACCCGGATCTGCAACCCGTCCTTTCCCAGGTATTATAGCCGATATTGTAGACCTGGAAGGTAATTCCCTCCCTGATAACCAAGGTGGTTATTTAGCAGTGCGCTATCCCTGGCCAGGAATGATGCGAACCGTTTATGGTGATCCCGATCGGTTCCGTCGTACCTATTGGGAACACATACCCCCAAAAGAAGGCAATTACACTTATTTTGCTGGTGATGGTGCCAGAAAAGATGAAGATGGCTATTTCTGGGTGATGGGACGCGTGGACGATGTGCTCAACGTCTCTGGACACCGTTTAGGGACTATGGAAGTTGAATCTGCTCTGGTTTCCCATCCCGCTGTTGCTGAAGCTGCTGTGGTTGGTAAACCCGACGAATTAAAAGGTGAAGAAGTTGTGGCTTTCGTTACTTTAGAGGGAACTCATAAAGGAAGTGAAGAATTAAGTAAAGAATTAAAACAACACGTAGTTAAAGAAATAGGAGCGATCGCCCGTCCCGGTGAAATTAGATTTACCGATGCTTTACCAAAAACTAGATCGGGTAAAATCATGCGTCGGTTGCTACGGAGTTTAGCAGCAGGTCAAGAGGTATATGGTGACACGTCTACTTTGGAGGATCGGAGCGTGTTGGATAAATTACGAGAAGGTAATTAGGAAGGGATATTTTCCTCATTTTCATATAGATATGGCATAGATTTCTGGAAAATATCTAGGAATTAAAAGTCAAAATATTGCCTAGATTCCCAGAAATTGTGCTAACTATAGACTAGGAATTTCTCACTCAAGATTCATAATTCTATCATGTCCAACACTTCCCCTCCATCCTTCCCACAAACCCGCTCATTAATGTCTACCCAAACCTACCCAGATATTAACAATCTGGGTAGGTGGGGTGAGCGTGCATGACTCCGCCATAAAAAAGAGTTACCTACCATCAGGTAAGGTTGGCTACGAAAGACAGGTCATGACACCTACAAATTAACTCCAGTTTGTAGCTCTGTCGGTAACTTCAACAAAAGGCGAGACATCTTAGAAAGCCCTCTGAACTACCATGACAAGCCTGTTTTTCATTGTCGAGGAACACATTACTAAGGACTGGTCAAACCGACCAAATTAAACTATGTCAAACTTCGTTCCACTGGAAAGAAGCGGATAGGCATCAAACTCGAATACATGGAAAAGCCTATTCATCGCAAAGACGGTTACAGTTATGCCTGAAAAAGTACCCAAACATAAAGGAATGTCTAGCTATGTCCAGAAATTGTCGAACAGCAGCCAACTCCAGTAAAACCTTATGGTGGCTGTTTTTGACCCGTGGTAGCATAGCCTTGGGTGGGTTTGTGGTAGTTCTATTAATGGGTGGAATGTGGTGGTTGAGGGGGTTTATCCACAGGGATCTAGTACCCCTAGCACAAAATGGACTAACCTCAACTTTAAACCGTCCCGTGCTACTCGGACCAGTGAAAGAATTTTCTCTAACTGGAGTGCGGTTTGCTGCTTCTAGTATTCCCCCAACTACCACAGATTCCGATAGAATAACTGTCCAAGCAGTAGATGTAAGTTTTAACCCATGGAATTTGGTAGTTAACCGTCAAATCAAATTAGATGTTACATTAATCAACCCGGATATCTATATTGAGCAGGATAATCAGCAACGGTGGATTACCACCACTATTGCTCCCCCTAGGGAACCAGGAATCGTTAAAACTGATTTAAGCAAATTAAGTATTCGCAACGCTAGATTAGTGTTGATACCAAATCAAGGGTTGGAGAAACTAGGGAGCAGCATTACTTCATCAGTTCCCATTACTTTTGCGGGACTGTATGGTAGGGTTCAGTTATTAGATAACAATCAAAAATTTAAATTTGACCTAACTGGAAAGAATCAAAGTGGTGGTGATATTTCTATAGCGGGGGATATGGAAACTAAACCAACACTTATGGGCAATGTAAATGTAAAAACTAAAGATTTATATATAGCCGATATTAGTCGTTTAATTCCAGCAGATATAAAAGTAAGAGCGGGCAAGATTAATAGTGACATAAAAATCGAATTGACACCAGAAGATCCGGTTTTATTATATGGCAATGCAAGTTTACAAGGGGTAAATTGGCAATTAGGAAAAATACCACAACCTTTTAATAATACCCAGGGGAATATCAAGTTTCAGGGATCGGCAATTGAGATAGATAATTTGGTGGGCAATTATGGCAAAATTCCTGTGGTGGCTAAAGGTTCAATTGACCGGAAACGGGGGTTTAATTTAAGTGGAGTTGTCAATGCTGTGAGTGCTTCCCAAGCTCTAGAAACATTAAAAATTAAGTTACCTGTTCCCGTAGCTGGTGTATTAAAAGCCGATTTACAATTTTTAGGTGATATTTCTCAACCCGTGCTTTCGGGTCAGGTAAGTAATCTTAAAAATGCCCAAATTGATCGCCTGGATTTTGAGAAAGTCAGCGGCAAATTTGAACTAACTACCCGCACACCTCAGATAGATTTCAAAGAGATTCAAGTGGTATCTAGTTTAGGTGGTGAACTGACTGGAGCTGGAAAAATTACCCTAGGTCAAATACCGGAAGTAAGCATGAATTTAAGTGCCAAAAATCTAGACGGTGATGCCTTATCTCAAGTTTATAGTCAGAGAAATAATGCCGATTTTCAAATCGGTAAACTATCAGCCACCGCCAATATATCAGGAAAAACTAGCAATCTTCAGACCTGGGTAAAATGGCAAGCTCCACAAGCTACATATCCCCTAACTGGAGAAACAGTTATTAACCCCGATAACAGCATTGATTTTCCTAATATCACCGTCAATATCAATGGCAATATAGTCCGAGCTTATGGAAATTATAATCGTCAAAAGTGGCAGGCGATCGCCCAAGCAAACAATATCAGATTAGCAAATCTTGAAAGCCTATTGAAAACCAAACTAGAAAATAACCTAGACAATATTAACCTAACCGACGCAGAGCTTAATGGTAAGTTAATTGTGTCGGGAACTTCTGACGACTTAAAAATTACTAATATTCAACCAGAGCAGTTAAATATCAATATTGCGGGTGGTAGAATAGGGCTTTCTGGTGTAGAACTAAATAACAATAAATTTACTGCCCACCTGGTCACTGAGAATCTGCAGGTTGCCAAAATACTTAGGCAATCCCCACCCATTCTTAATTATCCTTTAGGGGGTAAATTAACTATTGTTGGTGACACAGAAAATATAAATCTCAAAACCTTAAATGCTAGTGGACAAGCTAGACTACAAATTGATAATGGTGGAATTCACATCCAGAAAATCAGAGTTAGTGATGGCAATTATCAAGCTAAAGTAGCAATTGCTAACTTGCCCATACAAAAATTAGCATCCATGCCACCTGAATTAAAGGGAGGATTAGGAGGTCAGTTAAATATTGCTGGATCTCTAGAAAATTTGCAACCGGAAAATATTCAAATAAATGGAGTAGCAGGAATAAATATTGCCGGGGGAAAAATTACTGCTTCTGGAATTAAAATTAGTAAAGGTTCTTACCAAGCCATGGTCAGCGGTTATGGTATAAAATTAAATCGGATCAATAAACAACTGGCCGGTGAAATTGGTGTAAAATTACAACTAGCTGGTATTCTAGGGTCAGCTAAATTGGCGGATGTGCGTGCAGCAGGTGAGGTACAATTTAATCAAATTAGGGGAGGGATTAACTCACCCATAGCAGCTGGTATATATTGGAGTGGTCAGCAATTAAACATTGCCCAACTTAGGGGTAGTAACTTCCATGCCAAAGGTTATATTTTGGCCAATGCTCAACAACCAGGAATGCCAGAATTTGGCGAACTGAAAATTAGTTTGCAAGCCCAAGATTATGATTTTCAACAATTGCCATTTTCCGTTCCTTTAAAAGTAAGAGGAAAGGCAGATTTTCAAGGCGAAATTACTGGTAAAATTACTACCCCTAATGTTATAGGTAGGCTAGGTTTAAAAAACTTACAGGTAGAGAAATTTTCCTTTGAACCATTATTAGATGGCAACATTAACTTAGTTCAAGGTCAAGATTTAAGTTTGGATTTATCTGGCAAAACAGATAGATTGACTGCCAACTTAAAGACTAATAACAAAATGAATAATCTATCGGGTAGGTTTTTAGTCAAGTTGCAACAAATGTCAGTTGAGGGAAACTTGGCACGGGAGAACTTGGCTATTGAAGCTAACAACTTACCCCTGGAAAAGTTAAACTTTAATTTACCGGATAATCCAATTATAGGTAAGGGAAGTATAGCTGGCTTATTGACTGGAAACCTGCAGATAAATTACAGTAATTTAGCCAGCAGAGGAAATATTGAGATCATTAAACCCCAACTAGCTAGAATTAAGGGAGACCTGTTTAAGACAGAATTCGATTATAACACCAATGGTAAGAGAACTACTATCACAAATGGGGAATTTGTCAGTGGTGAAAGTCGCTATCTATTTGATGGCAGTTTGCAACAAACTCGCCAGGGACCGGAATTACAAAGTAAAATCAGTATCAGTCAAAGCAAAATCGAAAATTTACTCACCCTGGCACAAATCTTTGAACTTCAAGATTTGGGAAGGGGTTTCAGATTGCCAAAATATGGCGTAGCAGCTGATTTGAAAATCAACTCACTGACTAAAGTAAATCCATCTTTAGGAGAAAGAATACAACAACTTGACAAGGTTGATGAAATTATTGCAGCAGAAAATAAAAATCGCTCCAATTCTCAACCTATTCCAGATTTGAAAGATATCAAAGGAACTTTTGGCGGTGATATTGATGTGAACATGAGTGCAAGAACTGGACTAGCACTAAAATTTAAACTAGCAGGAGAAAACTTTGCTTGGGGTAGACCAACCGAACCTGATCGCTTTTATAAAGTGGAAAAAATTCTGGCAGAGGGCAATTTGGAGCGAGGGATCTTAAGCTTGCAACCGCTGCGGATTCAAGAAAGAAACCAGCTCCTATCCTTTACTGGAAATATAGGTGGTGCAACACAGTCGGGAAAATTAACGGTTAACAATCTTTCCACAAAAATATTAAACAGATTTGTCAAATTGCCAGTGGGAATTAATGGTAATATTAATGTTGATGCAGCGATCGCCGGTAGTTTAGCTAATCCTCAAACTAGAGGAGAATTAACAATTACAGAAGCACAACTTAATCAAAAGCCTATAGAGTCGGCAAATGCAAGTTTTAGTTATACTGATGGCCGTTTAAGGTTCGACAGTAAAATTTTGGCCTCTGGTAGAGAACCAGTTGAGATTAACGGGGATATTCCCTATAAATTACCATTTGCATCCGTGGTACCAAATAGCAACATTATCCTAAACATGAAGGTGAAAAATGAGGGTTTAGGACTGTTGAATTTGTTTACGGATCAAGTATCTTTTGAAAATGGTGAAGGTGAAGTAAATTTAGCCATTCGGGGAACTCAAAGAAAACCAATAGTTAAAGGTATTGCTTCTCTAAAAAATGCCACATTTCTAGTGCCAAACTTAGTGGATAAACTTACGGATGTTTCCGGACAAGCGGACTTCGACTTTGATAGAGTATCGGTGAATAATGTCCAAGGACTATTTAGTAAAGGTAAAATAGAAGTTGCAGGAGAAATTCCCATTTTTACTAGTAAAAATATCCAAATCAATAACCCTTTGAGTGTCAAGCTGGAACAATTATTACTAAATATCAAGGGATTGTACAAAGGTAATGCCAGTGGTAATTTAGTAATCACTGGATCTGCATTACAACCACTGATAGGTGGTGATATAGCATTATCAAATGGGCAAGTTTTACTCACAGAATCTCAAACTGCTAATTCATCCCAAACTGAGGATGGAATTGGTAGTCCACCCTATCAAAATAACCTATCCCCCCTATTACCTATTCCTACTAAACAGGTAAAACCTACCAATCAAAATAATAGTGGATCTATGAGATTTCAAGATCTGCAAATTACCTTAGAGCAGGGGATGCAAATAGCCAGTCCACCTGTATTCAATTTCCTTTCCAGGGGAAAGTTAAATATTAATGGTGAATTAAATAATCTCATCCCTACAGGAAGTATTAGATTATTTAGGGGAGGAGTAAATTTATTTACCACTCAATTTAATTTAATACGTAACTATGAGCACACAGCCACTTTTAGGGAATTCAGACCCCGTATACCTGAATTAGATGTGAAACTTTTTGCCAAGGTATTGGATGGGATCAAGACTACAGATCTAACCAGGGAAATTTCTACAGGATTATCCAAATTAGAAACTATCCGGATAGAAGCACGGGTTAAGGGTTATGCAGATCAGTTGAATGATAATCTGGAAATGAAAAGTATTCCCTCCCGCTCTCAAACCGAAATTATTACTTTGCTGGGGGGATTAGGGAGTGAATTTGTTGATAACCAAACGCGTGGTGACACCACATTTGGTTTGATTAATATTGCTGGATCTGCTGTGGCAAATTATTTACAAATGGGGTTTAATTTTATTCGCGATGCTATTGGATTAAGTGAGTTACGGGTTTTTCCTACAGTTCTATCTCAGAAACCACAATCTAATAGAACTAATTCCAGTTTCATTAATTCAACTTTAACTAATTCAACAGTGGAATTGGCTTTGGAAGCTGGTATGGATATCTTTGACAAGTTTTCTTTCTCAACTATTAAAATTATTACTACTCAGGATCCTTTACAATGGGGTTTCAACTATAGACTAGACGACAACTTACGCCTTCGTGGGTCTAGTAACTTCACAGATGATACTCGTGGGGTAATTGAGTTTGAAAGAAGATTTTAACGCTCTCGGGTAATTCCTATCTGTAAATAGGATAATCCTAAAATGATCACGAATAGGACTAACCCAATAGTACAAGCGTACGTCAATTGTAGATTACTAAACGCTTGCTCATATAAGTAATAAACAACTGTTTTAGAGCTATTGAGAGGTCCACCACCAGTCATAATGTAAACTTCTTCAAAAACTTTAGTAGCGGAAATAGCGGAAATAACTGCTACTAGAGCTAAATAGGGACGCATTAGGGGAATAGTAATGTCTATATGTTGACGAATACCTTCAGAACCGTCAATAGCAGCAGCTTCATAAATGTCTTCGGGAATAGATTGTAAACCAGCTAGATAAATAACCATGTAATATCCCAAACCCTTCCAAATAGTCACAACCATAACGCTGGCCAGGGAAATGGGCACAATTCCTAAAATTTTATCTGGACTGGTTAACCAAGGAATCCCATCGGTAAAGATACCCAAAGTTTTGATTAATTGATTTAATAAACCATTTTCTGCATATAACCATTTCCAAGCAATACCAGCAACTACCATGGAAATTACTACGGGTGTGTAATAAGCAGTTCTAAACCAACTCATTCCCCGTAATTTTTGATTCACTAAAATTGCTAGAAGTAAGGGTAGAATAACTAGAACTGGTACAACTCCCACCAGGTAAACAATAGTATTAACTAGGGTTAGCCAGAATATGGGGTCGTACCATAACCGGACAAAGTTGTCAATACCTATAAATTTGGGGGACTCCCCAATATCTTGATAGGTGGTAAAACTCAGGTAAAAAGCTTGCAGTGCAGGTACAAAAACGGTTAAGCTCAGCAAAAACAAAGCAGGTATTAAAAAGAAATAGGGGGTCAGTTTTTGTTTGATTCTGTTCCAGGTTTTGAATGTTAGTTGATTGGTCATGGCTTTGTTACTATTGTTAATCGGGATTTAAATATGTTTAAGTTTCCTATAGGTTTTGTATAGATTTCCGATTCTGAATTAATTGTAGTAAGATTTAATCGCAGTGATGCTGATTAGATGAGGAATAGATTGATTCATTGACATTGATATAGTAATCACTAAAAGAGTTAGCTGCTTAACTTACCATTATTTCCCAGATAGATCCCAACAATCCTAAAATCCACATGTCGCAATTAAGAGATTCTCTGCGTCGCACCAAAATCGTTGCTACCATCGGACCTGCTACCAGCAGTCCAGAAATTCTAAAAGCTATTATTGAAGCTGGAGCAACCACTCTAAGATTAAATTTTTCCCATGGCACCCACGCTGATCATCAGCGCAGTATACGTTTGATTAGACAAACCGCTTTTGAGCTAAACAGACCAGTAGCAATCTTGCAAGATTTACAAGGACCTAAAATTCGTCTAGGTAAATTTGATAATGGTTTTATCATGCTATCTAAAGGCGATCGCTTTACTCTAACAAATCGTCCAGTAGTGGGGAATGAAGAAATTAGCTGTGTCACCTATGATTATCTAGCAGAGGAAGTGCCAATTGGGTCAAAAATTCTCCTTGATGATGGTCGAGTAGAAATGGTGGTGGAAGAAATTAACCGTGACAAAGGAGATTTACATTGTCGAGTCACAGTTGCGGGTAAACTTTCTAACAACAAGGGGGTCAACTTTCCCGGAGTGTATTTGTCTATTAAAGCCATGACCGATAAGGATCGAGAGGATCTGATGTTTGGTTTAGATCAGGGAGTGGATTGGGTAGCTCTGTCCTTTGTGCGTAATCCCCAAGACATTATAGAAATCAAAGAATTAATTTCCAGCACTGGTAAGAATGTGCCCGTAGTTGCCAAGATTGAGAAACACGAAGCCATCGAACAAATGGAAGAAGTTCTTTCCTTGTGTGATGGAGTAATGGTTGCTAGAGGTGATTTAGGGGTGGAACTACCTGCAGAAGATGTTCCCGTGCTGCAAAAGCGATTAATTGCCACGGCTAACCGTTTGGGCATTCCCATTATCACTGCTACTCAAATGTTAGATAGCATGGTCAGCAATCCTCGTCCAACTCGTGCTGAAGTGTCTGACGTTGCCAACGCGATTTTAGATGGTACAGATGCGGTAATGCTTTCCAATGAGACGGCGGTAGGTAACTATCCGGTAGAAGCAGTAGCTACTATGGCCAGAATAGCAGAGCGTATTGAACAGGAACAGATAAATACCAGTTCTCGTTTAGGAACAGATGATAAACGTTCTATTCCTAATGCTATTAGTCAAGCTGTGGGACAGATTGCCGAGAACTTAGGTGCAGCAGCAATTATGACCTTAACCCAAACGGGAGCAACTGCGCGCAATGTTTCTAAATACCGTCCCAAAACGCCCATTTTAGCTATCACACCTCATGTAAACGTGGCTAGACAATTACAAATGGTTTGGGGTGTTAGACCTTTACTGGTATTGGACTTGCCTTCCACTGGCCAAACATTCCAAGCTGCCATTAACGTAGCCCAGGAAAAAAGCCTCTTGAGTGAGGGGGATTTGGTGGTAATGACTGCTGGTACATTGCAGGGAGTTTCTGGGTCTACAGACTTAATTAAAGTGGAAGTAGTCACAGCTATATTAGGCCAAGGAATTGGTTTAGGGCAGGGTTCTGTTAGTGGTCGTGCAAGAGTTGTGCGCAGTGGTATAGACGCAACCAATTTCAGTCAAGGAGACATTTTAGTAGCATCCAGCACCGGAGCAGATTGTGTGGAAGCAATCCGTAAGGCTAGTGGTATTATTACGGAGGAGGAGAGTTTGAATAGTCATGCTGCTGTAATTGGACTGAGATTAGGAGTACCGGTAATAGTGGGTGTCAAGCAAGCGACCCAAGTAATAAAAGATGGGACAATTTTGACTTTAGATATGCAGCGGGGATTAGTCTATTCTGGTGCGGTGAGTACAAGATGAACATGCTCTATTACATTTCTAAGAAATTGCAGTGATCATTACACATGAGCCAAGAAGTAAACCTAAAAAACTTGCCTTTGGGGATAAACACGCTAGATAAACTGCGTGGTAGTGACTGTGTCTATGTGGACAAGACGCGTTTGGCATTAAAACTGATTAAACAACCTGGTGCGTTTTTTTTGTCACGACCAAGACGCTTTGGTAAAAGTCTATTTGTGGATACCCTGAAGGAGATATTCGAGGCGAATGAAAAATTGTTTGAGGGGCTCTATATTCATGACAAATGGGACTGGAGTCGTAAGTTTCCCGTAATTAAGATTGATTTTGCGGATGGGGTATTAAAAAACCGAGAAGAGTTAGATGAAAAGATTCGGGATGTTCTCTGGACTAATGGCGATCGCCTGGGGGTTGGCTCGAAAAAGAAGAGTATCAGCGGGATTTTTGGAGAAATCATCGCTGGTGCAAGGGAGCAGTTCGGTGAAAGGGTAGTGGTGCTGGTAGATGAATACGACAAACCAATTCTCGATAATATAGATAACCCAAATATCGCCGCTGAAATGCGAGAGGGACTGAAAAACCTTTACTCAGTGTTGAAGAGTCAAGATGCCAACCTCCAGTTCGTATTTATGACTGGAGTCACTAAGTTCTCCAAGGTCAGCCTATTTAGTGGTATAAATCAACTCAAGGACATCACTATTAGCGAAGCCTACTCATCCATCTGTGGTTATACTGAAACGGACCTGCGGGAGTCCTTAGGTGACCACCTTGAGGGAGTGGATTGGGATGCAGTACGTCATTGGTACAATGGTTATAATTGGACAGGTTCAGAGACCGTTTACAATCCCTATGACATCCTCCTCTTCATTAGCGAAGGCATGAAATTTCGCAACTACTGGTTTGAGACGGGTAGTCCCAGCTTTCTGCTCAAGCTGTTCCAGAAGGAGCAGTATTTCCTACCTAATTTGGAGGGAATCCAGGTAACCGAGGAGATACTCGATTCCTTTGATGTGGAGCAGATTAATCCAGTGACCCTCCTGTTTCAGTCTGGTTATCTGACCATTAAGGACACATTTACAGATATCAACCAAATGGTGTTTTGCTTGGGCATACCCAATATGGAGGTGAAGATTGCCCTCAACAACCAGTTTATCAACGCCTATGCTAACTTAGTCAACGAAAAGTTAGGTATACAAAGACTGATACATACCCAACTGCGTTCTGGAGATGTAGAAGGCTTAGTCAGCACCATCAAGCGATTATTTGCCTCCATTCCTTGGCGGAATTTCACTAATAACGACCTAGCAGATTTTGAAGGATATTATGCCTCGGTAATTTACGCCTTTCTCAGTTCCTTGGATGGTCGAGTTATCCCAGAAGATATCACCAATCATGGTCAGTCGGACTTAACTGTTATGGTGGAGGGACACATCTATGTGATGGAAATCAAGGTGGTAGAGGGGAATGAAGTCCAGGGAAATCCAGCACTTGACCAAATCCTCCAGCGAAACTATGCTGAAAAATACCGTGGGGAACCGGGAAAATATGTCCATGAAATAGGTTTGATATTTAGCCGCAGCCAAAGGAACCTTATACAAGCGAATTGGCAATAAGTCTAGTTAATAATTGATCTGCTCTAATAAGAGACTAATTTATTGGATGAATCATTACACATGAGCCAAGAAGTAGACTTAAAAAACTTGCCGTTAGGGATAAACACGCTAGATAAAATGCGTGGTAGTAATTGTGTCTATGTGGACAAAACGAGTTTCGCATTAAAATTGATTAAACAACCTGGAGCATTTTTTCTGTCGCGACCAAGACGCTTTGGCAAAAGTCTATTTGTGGATACCCTGAAGGAGATATTCGAGGGGAATGAAAAATTGTTTGAAGGGCTCTATATTCATGACAAATGGGACTGGAGTCGTAAATTCCCAGTAATTAAGATTGATTTTGCTGGTGGTGTGCTCAGAAACCGGGAGGAGTTGGACAAAAAAATTAATGGTGTGCTGTTGAAAACCACAAAATCCTTGAGGATTAACTGCGAACTGGACGATATTCAAGGACGCTTTGGAGAAATCATCGCTGGTGCAAGGGAGCAGTTTGGTGAAAGGGTAGTGGTGCTGGTAGATGAATACGACAAACCGATTCTCGATAATATAGATAACCCAAATATCGCCGCTGAAATGCGAGAGGGACTGAAAAACCTTTACTCAGTGTTGAAGAGTCAAGATGCCAACCTCCAGTTCGTGTTTATGACTGGAGTCACTAAGTTCTCCAAGGTCAGCCTATTTAGTGGGATTAATCAACTCAAGGACATCACTATTAGCGAAGCCTACTCATCCATCTGTGGTTATACTGAAACCGACCTGCGGGAGTCCTTCGGTAACCACCTTGAGGGAGTGGATTGGGATGCGCTGCGCCATTGGTACAATGGTTATAATTGGACAAGTTCAGAGACTGTTTATAACCCCTACGATATCCTGCTCTTCATTAGCGAAGGCATGAGATTTCGCAACTACTGGTTTGAGACGGGTAGTCCCAGCTTTTTACTCAAACTGTTCCAGAAGGAGCAGTATTTCCTACCTAATTTGGAGGGAATCCAGGTAACCGAGGAGATACTCGATTCCTTTGATGTGGAGCAGATTAATCCAGTGACCCTCCTGTTTCAGTCTGGTTATCTGACCATTAAGGACACATTTACAGATATCAACCAAATGGTGTTTTGCTTGGGCATACCCAATATGGAGGTGAAGATTGCCCTCAACAACCAGTTTATCAACGCCTATGCTAACTTAGTCAACGAAAAGTTAGGTATACAAAGACTGATACATACCCAACTGCGTTCTGGAGATGTAGAAGGCTTAGTCAGCACCATCAAGCGATTATTTGCCTCCATTCCTTGGCGGAATTTCACTAATAACGACCTAGCAGATTTTGAAGGATATTATGCCTCGGTAATTTACGCCTTTCTCAGTTCCTTGGATGGTCGAGTTATCCCAGAAGATATCACCAATCATGGTCAGTCGGACTTAACTGTTATGGTGGAGGGACACATCTATGTGATGGAAATCAAGGTGGTAGAGGGGAATGAAGTCCAGGGAAATCCAGCACTTGACCAAATCCTCCAGCGAAACTATGCTGAAAAATACCGTGGGGAACCGGGAAAATATGTCCATGAAATAGGTTTGATATTTAGCCGCAGCCAAAGGAACCTTATACAAGCGAATTGGCAATAAGTCTAGTTAATAATTGATCTGCTCTAATAAGAGACTAATTTATTGGATGAATCATTACACATGAGCCAAGAAGTAGACTTAAAAAACTTGCCGTTAGGGATAAACACGCTAGATAAAATGCGTGGTAGTAATTGTGTCTATGTGGACAAAACGAGTTTCGCATTAAAATTGATTAAACAACCTGGAGCATTTTTTCTGTCGCGACCAAGACGCTTTGGCAAAAGTCTATTTGTGGATACCCTGAAGGAGATATTCGAGGGGAATGAAAAATTGTTTGAAGGGCTCTATATTCATGACAAATGGGACTGGAGTCGTAAATTCCCAGTAATTAAGATTGATTTTGCTGGTGGTGTGCTCAGAAACCGGGAGGAGTTGGACAAAAAAATTAATGGTGTGCTGTTGAAAACCACAAAATCCTTGAGGATTAACTGCGAACTGGACGATATTCAAGGACGCTTTGGAGAAATCATCGCTGGTGCAAGGGAGCAGTTTGGTGAAAGGGTAGTGGTGCTGGTAGATGAATACGACAAACCGATTCTCGATAATATAGATAACCCAAATATCGCCGCTGAAATGCGGGAGGGACTGAAAAACCTTTACTCAGTGTTGAAGAGTCAAGATGCCAACCTCCAGTTCGTGTTTATGACTGGAGTCACTAAGTTCTCTAAGGTCAGCCTATTTAGTGGGATTAATCAACTAACGGACATCACTATTAGCGAAGCCTACTCATCCATCTGTGGTTATACTGAAACCGACCTGCGGGAGTCCTTCGGTAACCACCTTGAGGGAGTGGATTGGGATGCACTGCGCCATTGGTACAATGGTTATAATTGGACAGGTTCAGAGACTGTTTATAACCCCTACGATATCCTGCTCTTCATTAGCGAAGGCATGAAATTTCGCAACTACTGGTTTGAGACGGGTAGTCCCACATTCCTAGTCAAGTTGTTTCAAACCAATCGCTATTTCCTTCCCAACCTGGAACATTTGGAGGTTACAGAGGAGATATTGGAATGCTTTGAAGTGGAAAAGATTAATCCAGTTACCTTGTTGTTTCAATCAGGGTATTTGACTATTGAACGAACCTTTACCCGTCGCCAACGCTACATGTTTGCACTGAAAATTCCCAACTTGGAAGTTCGTCTGGCATTGAATGACCAGTTTATTAACGCCTATACGGAAACTGTGAACGAAAAGAGTGGGATTCAATACTCTCTATACGAGTTTATGAATAGAGGGGATGTGGAATCAATGATTATGGCGATTAAGAGATTATTTGCGGGTATTCCCTGGCGTAATTTCACTAATAATGACCTAGCGGATTTTGAAGGATATTATCCCTCTGTGATTTACGCCTTCTTGAGTTCCTTAGATGCTCGAGTTATCCCGGAGGACATTAGCAACTATGGTCAAGCGGATATAACCGCCATGCTTGGAGCCCATATCTATGTGATGGAAATCAAGGTGGTAGAGGGGAATGAAGTCCAGGGAAATCCAGCACTTGACCAAATCCTCCAAGGAAACTATGCTGAAAAATACCGTGGGGAACCAGGAAAATATGTCCATGAAATAGGTTTGATATTTAGCCGCACTCAACGGAACCTTATACAAGCGGACTGGCACTGAATTTTGATTTTGCAACAATGGGGTGTTATGAATTTACAAAATTTGCCTTTGGGGATTAATACCCTGAGCGTGTTGCGTGAAAACAATTGTGTCTATGTAGATAAAACAAAGTTGGCTTACCATCTTATCAGGATTGCAGGAAGATTCTTTTTGTCACGACCAAGACGCTTTGGCAAAAGTCTATTTGTGGATACCTTGAAGGAGATATTCGAGGGGAATGAAAAATTGTTTGAGGGGCTCTATATTCATGACAAATGGGACTGGAGTCGTAAGTTTCCCGTAATTAAGATTGATTTTGCTGATGGGGTATTAAAAAACCGAGAAGAGTTGGATAGACGTATATTAGACCTTTTGCGGAAGAACGCGGAGCGTCTGGGAGTCTCCTACGAGTCAAATGATATACCAGGGAAATTTGGAACCCTGATTGGGGAAGCAGTGGCTAAATATGGTACTAGAGCAGTAGTACTGGTAGATGAATACGACAAACCGATTCTCGATAATATAGATAACCCAAATATCGCCGCTGAAATGCGAGAGGGACTGAAAAACCTTTACTCAGTGTTGAAGGGTCAAGATGCCAACATCCAGTTCGTCTTTATGACTGGAGTCACTAAGTTCTCCAAGGTCAGCCTATTTAGTGGTATAAATCAACTCAAGGACATCACTATTAGCGAAGCCTACTCATCCATCTGTGGTTATACTGAAACGGACCTGCGGGAGTCCTTAGGTGACCACCTTGAGGGAGTGGATTGGGATGCAGTACGTCATTGGTACAATGGTTATAATTGGACAGGTTCAGAGACCGTTTATAACCCCTACGACATTCTCCTCTTCATTAGCGAAGGCATGAAATTTCGCAACTACTGGTTTGAGACAGGTAGTCCCAGCTTTCTGCTCAAGCTGTTCCAGAAGGAGCAGTATTTCCTACCTAATTTGGAGGGAATCCAGGTAACCGAGGAGATACTCGATTCCTTCGATGTGGAGCAAATTAATCCAGTGACCCTCCTGTTTCAGTCTGGTTATTTGACCATTAAAGACACATTTACAGATATCAACCAGATGGTGTTTTGCTTGGGCATACCTAACATGGAGGTGAAGATTGCCCTAAACAACCAGTTTATCAACGCCTATGCCAACTTAGTAAACGAAAAGTTAGGTATACAAAGGCTGATATATACCCAACTGGATTCTGGAGATGTAGAAGGCTTAGTTAGCACCATCAAGCGATTATTTGCCTCCATTCCTTGGCGGAATTTCACTAATAATGACCTAGCGGATTTTGAAGGATATTATGCCTCGGTAATCTACGCCTTTCTCAGTTCCTTGGATGCTCGAGTTATTCCAGAAGATATCACCAATCATGGTCAATCAGACTTAACTGTTATGGTGGGGGGACACGTCTATGTGATGGAAATCAAGGTGGTAGAAGGGAATCAAGTTGCAGGAAATTCAGCACTTGACCAAATCCTTCAGCGAAACTATGCTGAAAAGTACCGTGGGGAACCAGGAAAATCTATCCATGAAATTGGTTTGATATTTAGCCGCACCCAACGGAACCTTATACAAGCGGACTGGCACTGAACTTTGATCTTGCAACAGTGGGGTGTTATGAATTTACAAAATTTGCCCTTGGGGATCAATACCCTGAGCGTGTTGCGTGAAAACAATTGTGTCTATGTAGATAAAACAAAGTTGGCTTACCATCTTATTAGGATTGCGGGAAGATTCTTTCTGTCGCGACCAAGACGCTTTGGCAAAAGTCTATTTGTGGATACCCTGAAGGAGATATTCGAGGGGAATGAAAAATTGTTTGAGGGGCTCTATATTCATGACAAATGGGACTGGAGTCGTAAGTTTCCCGTAATTAAGATTGATTTTGCGGATGGGGTATTAAAAAACCGAGAAGAGTTAGATGACAAGATTCGGGATGTTCTCTGGACTAATGGCGATCGCCTGGGGGTTAGCTCGAAAAGGAAGAGTATCAGCGGGATTTTCGGAGAAATCATCACAGGTGCAAGGGAGCAGTTCGGTGAAAGGGTAGTGGTGCTGGTAGATGAATACGACAAACCGATTCTCGATAATATAGATAACCCAAATATCGCCGCTGAAATGCGAGAGGGACTGAAAAACCTTTACTCAGTGTTGAAGAGTCAAGATGCCAACCTCCAGTTCGTATTTATGACCGGAGTCACTAAGTTTTCCAAGGTCAGCCTATTTAGTGGCGTGAATCAACTCAAGGACATCACTATTAGCGAAGCCTACTCATCCATCTGTGGTTATACTGAAACGGACCTGCGGGAGTCCTTAGGTGACCACCTTGAGGGAGTAGATTGGGATGTAGTACGTCATTGGTACAATGGTTATAATTGGACAGGTTCAGAGACCGTTTATAACCCCTACGACATTCTCCTCTTCATTAGCGAAGGCATGAAATTTCGTAACTACTGGTTTGAGACAGGTAGTCCCAGCTTTCTACTCAAGCTGTTCCAGAAGGAGCACTATTTCCTACCCAATTTGGAGGGAATCCAGGTAACCGAGGAGATACTCGATTCCTTCGATGTGGAGCAAATTAATCCAGTGACCCTCCTGTTTCAGTCTGGTTATTTGACCATTAAAGACACATTTACAGATATCAACCAGATGGTGTTTTGCTTGGGCATACCCAATATGGAGGTGAAGATTGCTCTCAACAACCAGTTTATCAACGCCTATGCCAACTTAGTAAACGAAAAGTTAGGTATACAAAGACTGATACATAACCAACTGCGTTCTGGAGATGTGGAAGGCTTAGTCAGCACCATCAAGCGATTATTTGCCTCCATTCCTTGGCGGAATTTCACTAATAATGACCTAGCGGATTTTGAAGGATATTATGCCTCGGTAATCTACGCCTTTCTCAGTTCCTTGGATGCTCGAGTTATTCCAGAAGATATCACCAATCATGGTCAATCAGACTTAACTGTTATGGTGGGGGGACACGTCTATGTGATGGAAATCAAGGTGGTAGAAGGGAATCAAGTTGCAGGAAATTCAGCACTTGACCAAATCCTTCAGCGAAACTATGCTGAAAAGTACCGTGGGGAACCAGGAAAATCTATCCATGAAATTGGTTTGATATTTAGCCGCACCCAACGGAACCTTATACAAGCGGACTGGCACTGAACTTTGATCTTGCAACAGTGGGGTGTTATGAATTTACAAAATTTGCCCTTGGGGATCAATACCCTGAGCGTGTTGCGTGAAAACAATTGTGTCTATGTAGATAAAACAAAGTTGGCTTACCATCTTATTAGGATTGCGGGAAGATTCTTTCTGTCGCGACCAAGACGCTTTGGCAAAAGCCTATTTGTGGATACCCTGAAGGAGATATTCGAGGGGAATGAAAAATTGTTTGAGGGGCTCTATATTCATGACAAATGGGACTGGAGTCGTAAGTTTCCCGTAATTAAGATTGATTTTGCTGATGGGGTATTAAAAAACCGAGAAGAGTTGGATGACAAGATTCGGGATGTTCTCTGGACTAATGGCGATCGCCTGGGGGTTGGCTCGAAAAGGAAGAGTATCAGCGGGATTTTCGGAGAAATCATCACAGGTGCAAGGGAGCAGTTCGGTGAAAGGGTGGTGGTGCTGGTAGATGAATACGACAAACCGATTCTCGATAATATAGATAACCCAAATATCGCCGCTGAAATGCGAGAGGGACTGAAAAACCTTTACTCAGTGTTGAAGAGTCAAGATGCCAACCTCCAGTTCGTATTTATGACCGGAGTCACTAAGTTCTCCAAGGTCAGCCTATTTAGTGGAGTCAATCAACTAACAGACATCACCATTGATACCCAATACTCATCCATCTGTGGTTATACTGAAACCGACCTGCAAGAGTCCTTCGGTGACCACCTTGAGGGGGTAGATTTTGACCAAGTGCGCAATTGGTATAATGGTTATAATTGGACAGGGTCGGAGACTGTTTATAATCCCTATGACATCTTGCTGTTTATTGGAAAAGGCCAAGTTTTCCGTAACTACTGGTTTGAAACGGGTAGTCCCAGCTTTCTGCTCAAGCTGTTCCAGAAGGAGCACTATTTCCTACCTAATTTGGAGGGAATCCAGGTAACCGAGGAGATACTCGATTCCTTCGATGTGGAGCAAATTAATCCAGTGACCCTCCTGTTTCAGTCTGGTTATCTGACCATTAAAGACACATTTACAGATATCAACCAGATGGTGTTTTGCTTGGGCATACCTAACATGGAGGTGAAGATTGCTCTCAACAACCAGTTTATCAATGCCTATGCTAACTTAGTAAACGAAAAGTTAGGTATACAAAGACTGATACATACCCAACTGCGTTCTGGAGATGTAGAAGGCTTATTCAGCACCATCAAGCGATTATTTGCCTCCATTCCTTGGCGGAATTTCACTAATAACGATCTAGCGGATTTTGAAGGATATTATGCTTCCGTAATTTACGCCTTCCTTAGTTCCTTGGATGCTCGAGTTATTCCAGAAGATATCACCAATCATGGTCAGTCGGACTTAACTGTTATGGTGGGGGGACACATCTATGTGATGGAAATCAAGGTGGTAGAGGGGAATGAAGTCCAGGGAAATCCAGCACTTGACCAAATCCTTCAGCGAAACTATGCTGAAAAGTACCGTGGAGAACCAGGAAAATCTATCCATGAAATTGGTTTGATATTTAGCCGCACCCAACGGAACCTCATACAAGCGGACTGGCAATAAGTCTAGTTAGGTAAAGAATTGACCTGCTTTGATAAGAGCCTAATGTATTGGATTAATCATCACCCATGAGCCAAGAAGTAGAGCTGAAAAACTTGCCGTTAGGGATAAACACGCTAGACAAACTGCGTGGCAGTAATTGTGTATATGTGGACAAAACGTGTTTCGTACTAAAATTGATTAAACAACCTGGAGCATTCTTTCTGTCGCGACCAAGACGCTTTGGTAAAAGTCTATTTGTGGATACCCTGAAGGAGATATTCGAGGGGAATGAAAAATTGTTTGAGGGGCTCTATATTCATGACAAATGGGACTGGAGTCGTAAGTTTCCCGTAATTAAGATTGATTTTGCTGATGGGGTATTAAAAAACCGAGAAGAGTTAGATGACAAGATTCGGGATGTTCTCTGGACTAATGGCGATCGCCTGGGGGTTGGCTCGAAAAGGAAGAGTATCAGCGGGATTTTCGGAGAAATCATCACAGGTGCAAGGGAGCAGTTCGGTGAAAGGGTGGTGGTGCTGGTAGATGAATACGACAAACCGATTCTCGATAATATAGATAACCCAAATATCGCCGCTGAAATGCGAGAGGGACTGAAAAACCTTTACTCAGTGTTGAAGAGTCAAGATGCCAACCTCCAGTTCGTATTTATGACCGGAGTCACTAAGTTCTCCAAGGTCAGCCTATTTAGTGGAGTCAATCAACTAACAGACATCACCATTGATACCCAATACTCATCCATCTGTGGTTATACTGAAACCGACCTGCAAGAGTCCTTCGGTGACCACCTTGAGGGGGTAGATTTTGACCAAGTGCGCAATTGGTATAATGGTTATAATTGGACAGGGTCGGAGACTGTTTATAATCCCTATGACATCTTGCTGTTTATTGGAAAAGGCCAAGTTTTCCGTAACTACTGGTTTGAAACGGGTAGTCCCAGCTTTCTGCTCAAGCTGTTCCAGAAGGAGCACTATTTCCTACCTAATTTGGAGGGAATCCAGGTAACCGAGGAGATACTCGATTCCTTCGATGTGGAGCAAATTAATCCAGTGACCCTCCTGTTTCAGTCTGGTTATTTGACCATTAAAGACACATTTACAGATATCAACCAGATGGTGTTTTGCTTGGGCATACCTAACATGGAGGTGAAAATTGCCCTCAACAACCAGTTTATCAACGCCTATGCTAACTTAGTCAACGAAAAGTTAGGTATACAAAGACTGATACATACCCAACTGCGTTCTGGAGATGTGGAAGGCTTAGTCAGCACCATCAAGCGATTATTTGCCTCCATTCCTTGGCGGAATTTCACTAATAACGACCTAGCGGATTTTGAAGGATATTATGCTTCCGTAATTTACGCCTTCCTTAGTTCCTTGGATGCTCGAGTTATTCCAGAAGATATCACCAATCATGGTCAGTCGGACTTAACTGTTATGGTGGGGGGACACATCTATGTGATGGAAATCAAGGTGGTAGAGGGGAATGAAGTCCAGGGAAATCCAGCACTTGACCAAATCCTTCAGCGAAACTATGCTGAAAAGTACCGTGGAGAACCAGGAAAATCTATCCATGAAATTGGTTTGATATTTAGCCGCACCCAACGGAACCTCATACAAGCGGACTGGCAATAAGTCTAGTTAGGTAAAGAATTGACCTGCTTTGATAAGAGCCTAATGTATTGGATTAATCATCACCCATGAGCCAAGAAGTAGAGCTGAAAAACTTGCCGTTAGGGATAAACACGCTAGACAAACTGCGTGGCAGTAATTGTGTATATGTGGACAAAACGTGTTTCGTACTAAAATTGATTAAACAACCTGGAGCATTCTTTCTGTCGCGACCAAGACGCTTTGGTAAAAGTCTATTTGTGGATACCCTGAAGGAGATATTCGAGGGGAATGAAAAATTGTTTGAGGGGCTCTATATTCATGACAAATGGGACTGGAGTCGTAAGTTTCCCGTAATTAAGATTGATTTTGCGGATGGGGTATTAAAAAACCGGGAAGAGTTGGATAGACGTATATTAGACCTTTTGCGGAAGAACGCGGAGCGCCTGGGAGTCTCCTACGAGTCAAATGATATACCAGGGAAATTTGGAACCCTGATTGGGGAAGCAGTGGCTAAATATGGTACTAGAGCAGTAGTACTGGTAGATGAATACGACAAACCAATTCTCGATAATATAGACAATCCAAATATCGCCGCTGAAATGCGAGAGGGACTGAAAAACCTTTACTCAGTGCTAAAGGGTCAAGATGCCAACCTCCAGTTCGTGTTTATGACTGGAGTCACTAAGTTTTCTAAGGTCAGCTTATTTAGTGGGATTAATCAACTAACGGACATTACCATTGATACCCAATACTCATCCATCTGTGGTTATACTGAAACCGACCTCCAAGAGTCCTTCGGTGACCACCTTGAGGGGGTAGATTTTGACCAAGTGCGCAATTGGTATAATGGTTATAATTGGACAGGGTCGGAGACTGTTTATAATCCCTGTGACATCTTGCTGTTTATTGGAAAAGGCCAAGTTTTCCGTAACTACTGGTTTGAAACGGGTAGTCCCAGCTTTCTACTCAAACTGTTCCAGAAAGAGCGGTATTTCTTACCCAATTTGGAGGGAATTCAGGTAACGGAGGAAATACTTGATTCCTTTGATGTGGAGCAGATTAATCCAGTGACCCTCCTGTTTCAGTCTGGTTATCTGACCATTAAAGACACATTTACAGATATCAACCAGATGGTGTTTTGCTTGGGCATACCTAACATGGAGGTGAAAATTGCCCTCAACAACCAGTTTATCAACGCCTATGCTAACTTAGTCAACGAAAAGTTAGGTATACAAAGACTGATACATACCCAACTGCGTTCTGGAGATGTGGAAGGCTTAGTCAGCACCATCAAGCGATTATTTGCCTCCATTCCTTGGCGGAATTTCACTAATAACGACCTAGCGGATTTTGAAGGATATTATGCTTCCGTAATTTACGCCTTCCTTAGTTCCTTGGATGCTCGAGTTATTCCAGAAGATATCACTAATCATGGTCAGTCAGACTTAACTGTTATGGTGGGGGGACACATCTATGTGGTGGAAATCAAGGTGGTAGAGGGGAATGAAGTCCAGGGAAATCCAGCACTTGACCAAATCCTCCAGCGAAACTATGCTGAAAAATATCGTGGGGAACCGGGAAAATCTGTCCATGAAATTGGTTTGATATTTAGTCGCAGCCAAAGGAACCTTATACAAGCGGACTGGCACTGAATTTTGACTTTGCAACAATGGGGTGTTATGAATTTACAAAATTTGCCCTTGGGGATCAATACCCTGAGCGTGTTGCGTGAAAACAATTGTGTCTATGTAGATAAAACAAAACTAGCTTACCATCTTATCAGGATTGCGGGAAGATTTTTTCTGTCGCGACCAAGACGCTTTGGTAAAAGTCTATTTGTGGATACCCTGAAGGAGATATTCGACGGGAATGAAAAATTGTTTGAGGGGCTCTATATTCATGACAAATGGGACTGGAGTCGTAAGTTTCCCGTAATTAAGATTGATTTTGCGGATGGGGTATTAAAAAACCGGGAAGAGTTGGATAGACGTATATTAGACCTTTTGCGGAAAAACGCGGAGCGTCTGGGAGTCTCCTACGAGTCAAATGATATACCAGGGAAATTTGGAACCCTGATTGGGGAAGCAGTGGCTAAATATGGTACTAGAGCAGTAGTACTGGTAGATGAATACGACAAACCAATTCTCGATAATATAGACAATCCAAATATCGCCGCTGAAATGCGAGAGGGACTGAAAAACCTTTACTCAGTGCTAAAGGGTCAAGATGCCAACCTCCAGTTCGTGTTTATGACTGGAGTCACTAAGTTTTCTAAGGTCAGCTTATTTAGTGGGATTAATCAACTAACGGACATTACCATTGATACCCAATACTCATCCATCTGTGGTTATACTGAAACCGACCTCCAAGAGTCCTTCGGTGACCACCTTGAGGGGGTAGATTTTGACCAAGTGCGCAATTGGTATAATGGTTATAATTGGACAGGGTCGGAGACTGTTTATAATCCCTATGACATCTTGCTGTTTATTGGAAAAGGCCAAGTTTTCCGTAACTACTGGTTTGAAACGGGTAGTCCCAGCTTTCTACTCAAACTGTTCCAGAAAGAGCGGTATTTCTTACCCAATTTGGAGGGAATTCAGGTAACGGAGGAAATACTTGATTCCTTTGATGTGGAGCAGATTAATCCAGTGACCCTCCTGTTTCAGTCTGGTTATCTGACCATTAAAGACACATTTACAGATATCAACCAGATGGTGTTTTGCTTGGGCATACCCAATATGGAGGTGAAAATTGCCCTCAACAACCAGTTTATCAACGCCTATGCTAACTTAGTAAACGAAAAGTTAGGTATACAAAGACTGATACATACCCAACTGCGTTCTGGAGATGTAGAAAGCTTAGTCAGCACCATCAAGCGATTATTTGCCTCCATTCCTTGGCGGAATTTCACTAACAACGACCTAGCGGATTTTGAAGGATATTATGCTTCCGTAATTTACGCCTTCCTTAGTTCCTTGGATGCTCGAGTTATTCCAGAAGATATCACTAATCATGGTCAGTCAGACTTAACTGTTATGGTGGGGGGACACATCTATGTGATGGAAATTAAGGTGGTAGAGGGGAATGAAGTCCAGGGAAATCCAGCACTTGACCAAATCCTCCAGCAAAACTATGCTGAAAAATACCGTGGGGAACCGGGAAAATATGTCCATGAAATAGGTTTGATATTTAGTCGCGCTCAACGAAACCTCATTCAAGCGGATTGGCGCTAAAATTGCCCTATAATTTACACAGCAGGAGGATAAAAAACTGGAATCTGAAATTTTCTAGGGATAACCGACAACAATGACACAAATACAACCATCTATTGCCGAATACTACCACGAACAGACAAAATATGATCCGGAGAGCTTACGACAAAAAAGCCAATATTTAGATTGGAATAAACAACCAGTCCCCTTCAAAGAGTACAAAATAGGATCTGACTTTGAATTAAAGTACTATCTGAACAAGAAACTAGAGGATTTTAGCAACAATTCTTCAGAGCAATGGTGGTGGAGACTGTCAGAATTGTTATTTTGTAGTTATGGGCTAACAGCAAAAATCCCTTCTATGGGTAGTACAGTATACCTACGTTCCGCACCAAGTGCGGGAGGATTGTATCCTGCAGAATTATATGTCGTTTCCCGTGGATTACCCTTACTACCCGCAGGACTTTATAACTATCAATGTCGGACACATTCCCTAAAACAATTTTGGGACAGCGATGTTTGGGAGAATTTGCAAGCTGCTTGTTTTTGCCATCCTAGTTTAGAAAATAGCCAACTAGCAATAATCACTACAGCTGTTTTTTATCGTTCCGCATGGCGTTACCAGGATAGGGCTTATCGGCGTATTTTTTTGGATACAGGACATCTTTTAGGTAACATTGAATTGGCGGGGGCAATGACGAATTATAGACCCTATTTAATAGGGGGTTTTGTAGATGAAGCGGTTAATAATTTATTGTATGTTGATTCCCACCAAGAAGCAGCAACAGTGGTCATAGGACTAGTAGATTTATTAAAGGAGTCAAAAAAATTTTCTTCACAGAAAACCGCTCTTCCATCTTTGACTATCAAGAATTATCCTCGCATTCCCGACGGAGAAATATTAAATTATTTGCATTTACATACTCAGATTAAGTCAGATTTCCAACCTGAGAACCCAGAAGGTAAAACTACCATCAGCAATTATCAAAATAATGGTAACAATTTAGATGATAAATATAATTTTTCCTTTTGTGATAAATTTTCCACACACAGTCCATCAATTAATTGGGGTAAAAATTTGGGAGATCTAGCTGAAACCATGTATAAAAGACGTTCTACCCGATCTTACAGTGGCGAAAAGCTAAAATTCGATGAACTAAAACTTCTCTTAGATTTTACCTATCAACCACAAAATTATCTTGACCAAAATTTGGATAGTCATCCAGATTATTTCGATTTAAATTTAATTGAAACATTTATCGCTGTTTCTGGAGTCGACGGATTAGAACCTGGTTGCTATTATTATGCACCAAAGGCTCAAGAATTAAGGCAAATTCGCTTCAAAAATTTTCGCAGTGAGCTACACTTTCTCTGTTTAGGACAGGAATTGGGTAGAGATGCAGCAGCTGTCATATTTCATACTGCTGATTTAAAAAAGGCAGTGGATAATTACGGAGACCGGGTTTACCGTTATTTACATCTTGATGCAGGTCACCTAGGACAAAGACTAAATTTGGCAGCAATTCATCTTAATTTAGGTGTTAGTGGTGTTGGTGGTTTTTTTGATAATCAGGTTAATGATATTTTAGGTATTCCTATTGATGAGGCAGTTGTCTATATTACTACATTAGGAAGACCAAGATGATTTAATCTGTACGCATCGGACTGGTTTTGCATCATGGCTAATTCTTCAGGAGGAATTCGATCTAACTGGGATAGGATTAAATTTAGTCGCCCTTGGGACTGGAGTTTTTGTCGGTGACGGGCTAAAAAATCCCAATAAAGGAAGTTAAAGGGACATGCGCCCTCACCGGTTCTGGTTTTGGGATTGTAGACACACCCGACACAATAATTGCTCATTTTATTAATGTAGTTTGCTGAAGCAGCATATGGCTTGGAAGCTAATAATCCCCCATCAGCAAATAAACCCATACCTATGACGTTAGTTTGCATAACCCAATCATGGGCATCAATAAAAACAGCGTGAAACCAGTCCACTACATACTGAGGTGAAGTTCCTAAGATTAGATTAAAATTGCTTAATATCATCAACCTTTGGATGTGATGGGCATAGCCAGTATCGTATATTTGCTCCAGGGTCTGATGTAGGCAGTTTAAATCTGTTTTTCCTGTCCAAAACCAATGAGGTAGAGGTTGATTGTGGTTAAACCAGTTACGCTGAGTATAGTCAGGGTCTGTTTGGCTTTGGTAGATATATACTCCGCGCATGTACTCACGCCACCCCAAAATTTGCCGGACGAACCCCTCCACACTATTGAGATTTAGCTGGTGTCTGTTGTATTCTTCTTGGACAGCTTGAATTACTTCCATAGGGTGCAGTAAACCCAGGTTCAGATAGGGGGATAGGAGGGCATGCCATAGAGTGTCTTCACCCGTCACCATAGCATCTTGGTAAGGACCAAAATTCGGTAAGCGGGTTTCCAGAAAGTGGGATAAAACCTTGCGGGCCTGGGATCGGGTCACTGCCCATCTAAAAGTGTCCACCTCTCCATAACCATGGGGAAAGTGGTTACGCACATGGGTAATTACCGCTTGGGTGGTAGGGTCAGGAGGGAACCAAAGAGCAGGGGGAGATGCGAGACCCTTCTTTGGTGGTTTGCGATTCTGTTTATCTAAGTTCCACTGCCCACCAACGGGTTTACCCTCTTCCATTAATACATTAAACCGCTTGCGCCCCTCCCGGTAAAAGTCTTCCAAAAGTAATCGCTTGCGTCCCTGGGCCCATTGGATAAATTCTGATTCTTTCCATAAGAATAGGTTATTGGGTAACCAGTGGATGGGACAGGTTAGGTTCAGCTGATTGATAAATTGGATGAAAGGGCGATCGCTTGGTTCCATGATCCATAGTTCAGTAATACTATGGGTTTGTTGCCAGTTAGTCAGGGCACTGGAGAACTCAGGAGCTATCTCATAGGTAACTTGCCATCCCTGCTGGCCCAGTTCCCGGGCAAAATGGCGCATTGCTGACCATACCAACACCAGTTTTTGACGGTGGTAGGGACGTTCCTGGGCGTAGGCCATGGATTCGATGAGAATAATCGAGGTCTGGTGACGTTGTATGGTCAACTCTTGTAAACCTGGGTGGTGAAAACTGAGTTGATCTCCTAAAATCCAAATTCCGATGGTCATTTTTTCAACCCGCTTTCATAAATCTGGCCAGTACTAAGAATTTATCTCCCCGCAGAATTGCTGAACAACTTTTTCTAATCCAACCGAATGAGCAGCTTTAAATAATAGGCGATCGCCTGGTTGTACATAGGTTTTTAATAGGGAAACCAAATCACTATGGTTATGACAACGTTCGCAGGGTATCCCCTGAGCACTAGTGACAATTGTTTCTGCATCTGGACCATCGACTAAAACTAATAAACCATCCAGGTTCAATTTTTTTACTGTTTCCCCCACTTGTTGATGCAGTTTAGTGGATCTTTCTCCCAATTCTTTCATAGCACCCAAAACAGCAATTTTTCTCTTTCCAGGAGTCTGTGCTAATAGCTCTAAAGCTGCTAACATTGCTTCTGGCGCAGCATTATAGGTTTCATCTAAAATCATAATGTCCCTGGGCAACTTCCAACTTTGCGATCGCCCTTGTGGCATAGTCACGTTTATTCCAGCTTCTAACAGTTTCCAATCCACATCTAATACTTTAGCCACTGCTAGTGCTGCTAAAAAATTACTCCCATTATGAACTCCAGCTAGGGGTAAGGGTAAAGTCATTCCCCCTACTTCTATCTTTTGATAATCCACTAACTTCCCTTGAATATCTCCTCCAGAAAATCCATAAGTAATTACTTCACCCGACCACACCTGCTTAGCAGTAGCCATTAATAGGGGATTATCATAATTAAGAACCGCCACACTATCATTAGACATTTCCTCCAATAGCTCACATTTAGCTTCAGCGATCGCCTGTTCCGAACCTAGTAATTCAATATGTGCTGTTCCCACATTAGTAATTACACCTATATTCGGTTTAGCGATATGGGTTAGTTCTGCAATTTGCCCTCTCCCTCGCATAGCCATTTCTATCACAGCAAAATCATCCCCCTGAGATAATTCCAATAAGGTTTTAGGAACACCAATTTCATTATTGAAATTTCCATGGGTTTTGTGAACTTTTCCTGTTGTCCCCAATACCGCCGCAATTAACTCCTTGGTTGTGGTTTTACCCACTGACCCAGTCACTCCAATTACAGGAATCCCAAACTGACCTCTCCACCATTTAGCCAGTTCCTGGTATGCATTTAAAGTATTTGATACTTTTATTACAGGTAAATTATGATAATTGTAAGTATAATCTACAATAGCAGCAATAGCACCTCGGGCGATCGCCATTTCGACAAACTGGTGTCCATCAAATTTTTCACCTCCTAGGGCTAGAAAAACTTCACCCGGTTGCAACACCCTGGTATCTGTTTGAATACCCACAATAATTTGAGAAAGGCTGGATGAAGGTATATTTACGAGAGAAGCTGAGAGAACAGCAGCTAATTGGGACAAAGTGGCCGTAACAGTCATAGGGACTAGGGGTATAACCAGCAGTTAATTCCGTTGATCATACAATATTATAAGAACAAAGGTTGAAAACCCTTGAGGTTAAGTAGAATCCCCGTGTCTTTAGACCGGGGAGTGTCAAGTATCCATATCCCCAATAGATCTAGCTAGGATGTGGTATTGAGCTAAATTTAATGTTCTACTGTTTTCTCGATGGTTTCAATCAGTGCTAAACCTATACCAGAGAGCAGAATTAAAGCAATTACCGAAAGTAAATAGGCGTTAGTTAACATATATAGGGCCCTATCGAATAAAATATAGGTGGTCATGGGTTCACCTTCAGAAACATTATGGGATTACTTGTGCCATGTAGTGCTATTTATGGATTCACACTCTGGTAGCCAGATTTTGCTAATTAAGTTCCCCAGTAATCATATCTTAACAAAACTTTAGCTAATTACCTCTTTTGTGAAGAAATTTATCTTTTTTTGCCAAAAGTTCCCCGTCTCTAAAACCATATCCCACATTCATAATCCATCCGTGGGGTTTACAAGCGGTATGGGAACTCATAGACAAGCAGCCATAGTGGATCTAACTGATTTAGACAAGGATTCCAAATCATAACCACCTTCTAAACCAAAGAGAATTTTTCGGGTAACACCTAGGCAATACTGAGTAAATAAGCCAAAATCCTCCGGTTGCAACCGGATACTGGCTAGGGGATCATTTTCTACTGCGTCATAACCAGCACTAATAATTAATATATCTGGGTTGAAACTTTTTAAAAACGGTAGGATTTGAGATTTCCATAGGGGTTGATAATCATTAATATCACTACCAGGTGATAAGGGTAAATTTAAAACATTTTGATGGAAGCCATTTTCCGTGGCTTTCCCCGTTCCTGGATAAGCAGGATACTGATGTAGGGAACAATAGGCAATTTCTCGATAGCCCTCCACTATGGATTGGGTACCATTGCCATGATGTACATCCCAGTCTAAAATGGCAACTCGATTAATTCCTGGTTGTTTTAAAGCATATAGGGCAGAAATAGCAGCATTAGACAATAAACAGAATCCCATACCCATACTACTTTCGGCGTGGTGTCCAGGTGGACGTGCCAGGACAAAGGCCGGGTTTTTCTCAATCAATACCTGATTTATCCCATCTAACCAGGCACTGACGGCTAATAAAGCTACATCATAACTACGGGGAGAAATGGGAGTATCTCCATCCAAATATCCTCCTTGACTAGCTATCCGTGCCAGTTTATGAATATAATTCGGACTATGGGCCATTTCTATCCAAGACATTAACTGGGGATTAACCGGTGTGGGAGATAACCACTGGATTTTCTGGGCAAATTCTGCCGTTTTCAAAGACTGGACAATTGCTGTTAACCTTTCTGGTCTTTCTGGGTGATAGCTCCCAGTTTGATGGTCTAAAAATTCTGGAGAATAGATGACTGGTAACATGGACGGGGAAAGAAAAATACTCAGGTTCTATTATCTAAGATTAACTTACATAGCATGTTTTTTGGTGAAACGTAGTGTCTTCACCCTCCGAACTCTATACTAACTGGGGGAACCGTTTGTTTAACTGGGATTTTTCCTAGCATTAAAACTCAATTTCCTATGGAACAACATTCTAATTATAAACTCTTGATAAACTCTACATTCCGGAATTATACGGTTAAAATTAACGAAAAATAAATATAGGGTTTTTCCGACCCATGGGCTACACCTATTCTTATGCCATGTTCGCTCTTAACTATTCCCTATTGTCTATTATTACCTTTTGATGATGTTTAATGATATAATACCCGAGTTGAGCCATTTTGACCACAAGTTTTAGCAACAATGTGTTAGAATTATAGCTGAAACATGACAACTTTTCAAAATTAGTTGGAAGTAATTTTGCATTTTGTCAACTAACCAGGTTAAAATCTAGGATTTTTGGAGTTTTAAAGTCTATGACAACCTCACAGGAGAGGATTATCCCGACCGATTTACGACAAGAGATGTCACAATCTTACCTAGAATACGCTATGAGCGTCATTGTCGGTCGGGCGCTACCAGACGCTAGGGATGGTCTTAAACCTGTACACCGCCGCATCCTCTATGCCATGCACGAACTAGGTTTATTACATGATCGCCCCTTTAGAAAATGCGCTCGTGTGGTGGGAGAAGTACTGGGTAAATATCACCCCCATGGTGACACCGCTGTATATGATGCTCTGGTGCGAATGGCACAAGATTTTTCCATGCGATCGCCTCTGATTAATGGTCATGGTAACTTTGGATCGATTGACAATGATCCACCAGCGGCGATGCGATATACGGAATGTCGTCTTCAAGCTTTAACCAGTTCCTCTCTGTTACAAGATATTGAGTCAGAAACTGTTGATTTTATTGATAACTTTGATGGTTCCCAACAAGAACCAACCGTTTTACCTTCCCGAATTCCCCAGTTACTGCTCAATGGTTCCTCGGGAATTGCTGTGGGAATGGCGACTAATATTCCTCCCCATAATTTGGGAGAACTAATAGATGGATTGGTAGCACTGATTCATAATCCGGAAATAACAGATACTCAGTTAATGCAGTATGTTCACGGTCCCGATTTTCCCACAGGGGCGCAAATTCTAGGAACGTCAGCCATTAAGGAAGCTTACACCACCGGTAGAGGATCAATTACCATGCGGGGTGTGGCTACAATTGAAACCATTCAACAACGTAACCGACCGGAAAGAGAAGCAATCATTATTACTGAATTACCCTACCAAACTAATAAAGCAGCATTAATTGAAAAAATCGCTGAGTTGGTTAATGATAAGAAAATTGAGGGAATTGCGGACATTCGAGATGAGAGCGATCGCGATGGTATGCGCATTGTTATTGAACTAAAACGCGATTCCTATCCTCGTGTAGTATTAAATAACCTTTATAAACAAACTCCGTTACAAACCAATTTTGGTGCCAATATGTTGGCTTTGGTAAATGGAGAACCTCAAATACTAACTCTCAAGAATTTTCTCACGGTATTTCTGGATTTTCGCATAGAAACAATTAATAGACGTACTCGTTACCAACTCAGAAAGGCTGAGGAAAGAGACCATTTATTACAGGGTTTATTAATTGCGCTTGCCCATTTAGATTCAATTATTACTCTAATTAGAAGTGCTCCAGATGCGCCCACTGCTAAAGGAGAATTAATTAATAGCTATGGTCTATCAGAGGTTCAAGCAGATGCGATACTACAGATGCAGCTACGAAGATTAACAGCTTTAGAAGCAGATAAAATTCGCTTGGAACACGAAGAATTGCAGTTACAAATTACTGACCTACGGGATATTTTAGACAGACGAGAAAGAGTACTAGAAATTATCGAGACTGAAGCTGGGCAAATTAAGACCCAGTTTGCCACACCCAGACGCACAACTATTACCCATGCAGAAGGGGAAATAGATGATATTGATCTAATTGCCAATGAAAAGGTTCTAATTCTGCTGACGCAGCAAGGCTACATCAAGCGGATGCCAGTTAGTACCTTTGAAGCGCAAAATCGAGCTACCAGAGGTAAGGCGGGAGCTAAAGTTAAGGATGATGATACTATTGAGCATTTCTTAACTTGCTGTGATCATGACAGTGTTTTATTTTTTAGTGATAGGGGTGTGGTGTATAGTCTCAAAGCCTATCAAATACCAGAGGGTTCACGCACTAGCAGGGGTACACCCATTGTTCAGATGTTACCTATACCCAAGGAAGAGAAAATTACTTCGATTGTATCCGTAAGCGAATTTAGCAGTGAAGAATATTTAGTTATGTTGACTAAGGGGGGTAACATCAAAAAAACCGCCCTGGAAGCATTCAGCCATATTCGCGCTAATGGATTAATAGCTATATCCCTAGAAGAGGGAGATCAACTACGATGGGTAAGACGAGCTAAACCGGAAGATAGTGTCATGATTGGTTCAAGACAGGGAATGGCCATTCACTTCCGCTGTGATAATGATCAAATGCGTCCTCTAGGTAGGGCTACCCGTGGAGTTAAGTCCATGAAACTGAAAACGGGAGATGAATTGATTGGTATGGATATATTGCCTGCTGCAATTCTTAACACCTTGAACACAGATACGGAAATGGAAGAAGAACCCACGGAAGTTGAGGAACTCAGCGACAATATTGAAGAAACCTCTAATATTGAGATAGCTACTGGTGAACCAGCTAATATCTTAGGTCCATGGGTACTAATTATTACCATAGGAGGTTATGGTAAGCGAGTGCCAGTGGGACAATTTAGACTTCAGAACCGAGCAGGTCAGGGACTTACAGCGACGAAATTCAAAAACCGCAAAACCAAAGACCAACTAGCAACTTTGCGTATAGTTAACCCTGACGAGGAAATCATGATGGCCACCAATCGTGGTATAATCATTCGTCAGTCAATCAATGCCATTTCTATCCAGTCCCGCACAGCTACAGGTGTGAGAGTGCAAAAACTAGATGAAGATGACGCAATTACTGGAGTAGCAGTGGTTCCCCCCGATGCTGGAGATGGTGAAGAGTCCGAGTAAACAAATACAAGAAAAGTTAAAACCTATACTTTTCTATATAGTACCTTTAAGTAGTGGCATTTTGATGGGAGTCACCGTTGCTCCTGTCAATGCTTGGTTTCTAGCCTGGATCGCCCTGGCTCCATTATGGGTAATCGTGGTAAAATATACTCGAAAATCCCTCCCCTCAGCTTCCTGGTGGGCGATCGCCTATCATCAGTGAAGTAGTTCAGCAAGAAAGAATATTATTGACATGATGAACATTGAACGTTACGAGCATGGTGGTCACATTTTATTTCATGGTGATGCTTTAAGCACGTTGTCGAATCAGGTTGCTTCTCAGTCTGTGGACCTTATTTTTGTTGATCCCCCCTATAATATAGGAAAGCGTTTTTCAAATTTTTATGACAAGTGGGAATCTGAAGATAAATATGCAACATGGGTGTACAATGTACTTGAAGAGTGTACACGTGTATTAAAACCTAATGGAAGTATGTATGTTATGGCAAGCACTCAGGCCATGCCATACTTTGATCTTTACCTGAGAAAAACTATGACCATTCTCAGTAGGATAGTATGGCATTACGACAGTTCCGGAGTTCAAGCAACAAAATACTTTGGCTCAATGTATGAGCCAATCCTTTATTGTGTTAAGGATAAAGGTAATTATATTTTCAATTCAGATGATATTAAGATAGAGGCGAAAACTGGTGCAAAACGAAAATTAATTGACTATAGAAAAACCGTTCCTAGACAATATAATAGTGAGAAAGTGCCAGGCAATGTATGGTATTTTCCCCGAGTGAGATATCGGATGGAAGAATACGAAAATCATCCCTCACAAAAACCTGAGTCTTTGTTAGAAAGGATTATTCTTGCCAGTAGTGATCCGTCCAATATTGTTCTTGACCCATTTGCGGGAACTTTCACTTCTGCTTGTGTAGCCAAAAGGTTAGGAAGAAATTCCATTAGTATAGAATTTCAGGAAGAATATCTTAGGATTGGGTTAAGGAGAATTCTTGGATGGAAAGAATATAAGGGAGAAAAACTATTACCCCCATCGAAGAATTATGTTAGTAAGAATCAAAACAGACACAAAACAAATGTTATCCAGAGAGGTCTCTTTGATGCTGACACGACAGCATGAATTCACCGAAAAAATTGTTGAAATTCTGAACTACCACTTTGCAGATCAGGGGATTATAGTTTTGAGTTCTAGTGAGTTATTACAATATCTAAACATTAAAACACAAGCTGCTAATCGAGGTTCAAAATCGCGAGCAGGATTGGCAAATCATTATGCAGTTTATGTTTTAGTCGAAGACTATCTCAATCATAAATTTCATATTAATGGGGGGTATGAAGATTATCAAGGTGCTCAGTTTGTGAACCTTTTTCGCAGACAAAGAGAACTACCATTTGGTAATAAACTTCAAAATCACGCTTTAAATCATCGCCTGAATCAAGAATTCAAGAAATACTTTCCGACAATACCCTATGTGCCTATAATAAGGGATACTAAAACCAGCAGATATTGGATTAACGAAAATCTTATTAAAATTTTAGTTAATGGGAATCAGATAAATATTGCTCAGTCCGTAAAAGATATAATTGATGCTTATGTACATGCACGGGTAAATTCATTTACTGACTTCATTATGTATTGTAAACGAATGATCAATATGCAACTTCAAACCCAACCTGAATATTTGGAATTCATCCAAAGCTTATTGAAGCCAAATATCGATGCAAGAATTTTTGAAATTGTCAGTTATGCGATTTTAAAGCAATACTATGGTGATCAAAAAATTTACTGGGGATGGTCATATGATAATATAAATGCTGAATACCTAATTTTGTATAAAACAGGTCGCACAAATGCAAATGATGGAGGTATAGATTTTGTAATGAAACCTCTTGGAAGATTTTTTCAAATAACAGAAACTGTTGATGTTGGAAAGTACTTTTTAGACATTGATAAAGTACAAAGATACCCCATAACATTTGTTGTTAAAACTGAACAAACACCAAAGGAAATCTTATATAAGATTCAGCAGCAAGCTGTCGCAAAATATAGTGTTAAAGCTATTGTCAAGAGATATATGGAATCCATAGAAGAAGTTATAAATATTCCGGAACTAATACGTCGATTTAATTTGGTCTTGCAACAAGACAAAGGAAATTTAGTGATTGAGGAAATAGTTTTACAAAGTCACATTGAGTTCAATATGGAGACTGAGGATGTCCTAAAATAACTTGTAGGTCAATCAATGCGTTTCCATCCAGTCCCGCACAGCTACGGGTGTGAGAGTGCAAAAACTAGATGAAGATGACGCAATTACTGGAGTAGCAGTGGTTCCCCCCGATGCTGGAGATGGTAAAGAGTCCGAGTAAACAAATACAAGAAAAGTTAAAACCTATACTTTTCTATATAGTACCTTTAAGTAGTGGCATTTTGATGGGAGTCACCGTTGCTCCTGTCAATGCTTGGTTTCTAGCCTGGATCGCCCTGGCTCCATTATGGGTAATCGTGGTAAAATATACTCGAAAATCCCTCCCCTCAGCTTGCTGGTGGGCGATCGCCTATCATGGAATAGCTTTATCATGGATTACAGGTATTCACCCCATGAATTGGTTAAATGTTCCCTGGTGGCCAAGTTTATTAATTACCATCTTTTGTTGGTCATTCATTACCTTGTGGGGAGCATTATTAGTCGGACTATGGGCATTTTTGATGGTTAGGTTAAATCGCCAAAAACCCTGGTTACGAGTTTTAATCGGTACAGCTTTGTGGTGCGGATTAGAAAGTTGGTGGAGTACAGGTTCCCTATGGTGGAGTTCTTTATCTTACACACAGTCACCGTACAATTTAGCACTTTTGCATTTGGGGCAACTTTCTGGTCCTAATACCATTACAGCAGTAATTGTAGCTGTTAATGGACTAATAGGTGAGGCATGGATATGGCAAAATCAGAAAAAACGAGAAGTAATCAGTACAGACAAACAATGGAATGGATTAACTAGGTTTAGGAAAGTAGTGACAGAGTTGATTAATAGATATTCTATTTCAGCAGTTATTTTATTAATTGTCTCCCATATTTTAGGATCAATCCTATATTTCCAGCCATATTCTCAACCACTGAATAATCGTCAAAATTCGGGTTTAAAAATAGGGATTATTCAAGGTAACATCCCCAATGAAATCAAATTGCTTCCCCAAGGATTTACCAGAGCAATTACAGGTTATACTAATGGTTATATCAACCTAGCAAATCAAGGAGTAGACGGAGTATTAACCCCTGAAGGTGCTTTGCCATTATACGATAAGAACTTGCCTAATACACCCCTGTTGAATGCAGTTAAACAAAAAGGAGTGGTGGTGTGGATAGGGGGTTTTGGGAGAACTGGAACGAGCTACACCAATAGTTTATTTAATATCAATAGTCAGGGACAAATTACCAGCAGATATGATAAATCTAAACTAGTTCCCCTGGGTGAATTTGTGCCTTTTGCCGAGATTTTTGGCAATTTAGTTAAAAGACTATCACCTCTGGATGAACACCAAATACATGGTACCAAACAACAAGTTTTTGATACCCCATTAGGTAGAGCAATTGTTGGTATTTGTTATGAATCTGCTTTTACAGAAATATTTAGATACCAAGCTAAGAATGGGGGAGAATTTATTTTAAGTTCATCCAATGATGCTCATTACACAGCAGCAATGGCGGATCAACACCATGCCCAGGATGTAATGAGAGCAATTGAAACAGATAGGTGGGCAGTTAGGTCTACCAACACAGGTTACTCAGCCTTTGTGGATCCCCATGGTAGAACCCTATGGAAGTCGGGATATAATGTTTATGAAACTCATGCAGAAACTATTTATCCACGTCAAACTCAAACCTTGTATGTGCGATTCGGTGATTGGATTATGCCTTTACTGCTAGTGTTAGCAGCATTAGGACTTATATATAAGTCATTATTGCAAATTTTATAATCACCTTTTGCATACCAATTACATATTAACTACTTAAAGCCTTAATAAATCTCTGCAAGCTTTTAAACACAGTAGGCTTTTTGCTTGCTGTGATCCCGGTTTCTGGTTGTCCCTTGATTAAAATTGAGTCTATCTCATCTCCAGAAGGTTTTTGAGGTAGTTCAGCAATTTTCTGGTACTCACCATCGGTTTCCAACCATATTTCCCAGTTTCCAGGATAGGAACGCATGAGGGCGCTTTGTTCATCAATAGGACGTAGATAATAGCAAGATTCAATGGTACTAATAAAACGCCTGCGGGTTTCCCGTGCAGCATAACCAATACCCACCACACTAGAGTCTTCCAACCGAGGATTTAACATCACAAAAGGACGTTCACCGATAATTTGACAGAGTTTTTCCAATTGAGCTACTTCCACTGATGTGGGAGCTATAAACAAGAAAATTTCATCCTCTGGTTGAATTTTTGATTCTGAAGAAGCAGCTCTTCCCGTACCGATATCCATAATTTTGAAGGGTATATCACCCCAATCTCGACGAGCTAAAGCAGCAGCACCCGCATCAGCAAAAAACACCTTGAGACGAGATTCATATTCGGTAAATAGGGGGAGAAATTGTTCAGCGACTGGCATAAATTGCAGTTCTGGGAAAAGCAACTCTACCTGTATTCGCGTTTTACCATCAGACAAAGCCGATCTTACCGCTGCACGGGATTGGGCAATTGCTTCTTCTAGGGTTTTGGGTAGTTCAGTCAAGGTAGCCATGATCTTCTAGTATAACTCCAGGATGAAGATCCAGAAACATTTATTGTGCTGGTTTATTATATAGATTATATACTAGTCTAGCAGGAATACTATTGCCAATTTTGCCAAATATGTCTGAAACCCTATTGATATCCTTAGGATTTTATTGGGTTGAAAGCGGTTTCAGGACTTTGTAAGGTATTGAGAAACAAATTAATCTTTTAAGCAGCAATTATGACCAGTCTTTTCGATTCCCTCACCCTGGGTGAACTAAATATCCCTAATCGGATAATTATGGCTCCGCTAACCAGGATGCGCAGTCACCAACCAGGTAACATCCCCACTGCACTAAATGCAACCTACTATCAACAACGAGCTAGTGCAGGTCTGATAATCAGCGAAGCAACTCAGATCATCCCCGAAGGTCAAGGATACCCTGCTACTCCTGGAATCCACAGTCCTGAACAGATTAATGGCTGGTCGCTGGTAACACAAGCTGTTCATGAAAGGGGGGGAAGAATCTTCCTCCAATTATGGCATGTGGGCAGAATTTCCCACTCTTCTTTCCAACCCGATGGTCAAGCTCCCTGGGCACCTTCCTCTATTACTCCCCAAGGCAATACTTTAACTAGTACTGGTAAGCCAGTTCCTTTTGAAACACCTCGCTCTCTCACCACCACTCAAATTGCCCATCTTTTGGATCAATACGAGCTTGCTGCTCAGTACGCTCAACAAGCAGGTTTTGATGGTGTGGAAATTCATGGTGCTAATGGTTACTTACTTGATCAGTTCCTCCAAGATGGCAGTAATCAACGCGTGGATATCTATGGTGGGTCGGTGGAAAATAGAGCTAGATTACTTTTTCAGGTGATTGAAAGATGTGTCAAAATCTGGGGTAAGGGTAGGGTGGGGGTCCGTCTATCTCCCTATGGCACTTTCAACGATATGAAGGACAGCGATCCTGTAAATCTTTTCCGCTATGTTGTTGAAGGGATTTGCAATGTGGGTCTTGCTTATATTCATTTGATTGAACCACGTTCTACCAGTGCTGGTGGTAGTGATAAAACCGATGAAAGTGCGCCCAGCACCGCTGTTCTATTTGGTCCAATTATCCAAGCTGGTTCCCTAGGTACAAAGCTAATATCGGCGGGCGGGTATAATCGTGCAGAAGCTCTATTGGCAATTGCGGAGCATAAAACTGATGCAGTAGCTTTTGGCAGGTTCTATATTTCTAATCCTGATTTAGTTGAACGTTTGAGAGAAAACCACCCCCTAACTCCCTACGAACGAGCAACTTTTTATGGAGGTAGAGAAAAAGGTTATACTGATTACCCAGTATTTTCATCGGGGAAAGATAGGTAAATTTTAAAAAAATAAAGACACCATTGGTGTCAGTCTCAAGGTTAAATATACAATCTGTAGATGGAATTGATCTAATCGCTCACTATGAAAAATCGGCAACAAGTATTTTGGATGGGTTTAATTTTCCTTGCTTTGTTAGTTTTCGGATGGCAACCAGGAGTATTGGCTCAAACTGCAACGCCCACTAATGTTTATGAATATCTCCTGCAATACCAACCAGAAACTTATAATCTCTTGAAAAAACAATTAGATGGTGCGATTGAAGACGCAAAACAACCCCTCGCAGAGGAAGTGGTTAGTGATCTGTGGGCCTTATCCCCCAATAATCCTCAAATTAAATGGAGGGAGAATAATGGTAAAATCGAATATCTCATGTCTAGTTGGAGATATGTAGCTAATCCCGCTGTGGATTGGCCAGTAGGAGCTAAAAAACAACTGACGTATCAAACCTGGTTTACAGCAGTACCTCAGGTGAAGGAGTTTTGTCAGAAATATCAAGCCACAGAACCACCTATCCCAGACAATATTGAGCTTTCTCTCAGACTACAACAGTATTTGGGACTGGTTTTAAATAAGTATTCCAGTAAAACTCATTTTGTGGAAATGTGGGTGAAAGCAGAAGATTTAATTCGACCATGTATTGATCAGGAAATTAACGATACCAGTTGTCATCTTTTACCCCTACCAGTACCTGATAATAGTCCTGTAATCAAGGCAATCTATACCAATTCCTACACCAATGCTAAAAAGGAATATTATCCTTGGTCGGGTCTAGGTTATACATACGATTGGGGTAATCCTCAAAAACCACATGTGGGTCCTAGCGAGTTTATTATTAACCCAACAGCGGAAAACCCCGTCGAAGTGGAAGTGGTTTCCGTTACTCCTACTCAGGAATACTGCCATATTCAATAATCCAACAACCCCCGATTTATCGGGGGACTTGTGGTCACCCCACTTTTACTCATCAACCCTGTCTATAGCGTTCTGGCTAAAGCTATAATATTAAGAATAATTTACATTTCTTAACTGTTGGGAATATGGCGCGAGATTTACGGGGATTTATAAAAATTCTGGAAGAAAGAGGACAATTAAAGCGGATTTCCGCATTGGTTAACCCAGATATGGAGATCGCAGAAATTGCTAACCGCATGCTGCAAAAAGGAGGACCAGGTCTATTATTTGAAAATGTCAAGGGTGCTTCTTTCCCCGTAGCAGTAAATTTGATGGGCACTGTGGAGCGAATTTGCTGGGCTATGAATATGCAACACCCAGAGGAATTGGAAACTTTGGGGAAAAAGTTAAGCATGCTTCAACAACCTAAACCTCCTAAAAATCTTTCCCAAGCTATAGATTTTGGTAAGGTGCTGTTTGATGTTCTTAAGGCCAAACCAGGAAGGGATTTTTTCCCCCCTTGTCAACAAGTGGTTGTGGAAGGTGAAGATTTAAATTTAAATAAGTTACCTTTGATACGTCCTTATCCCGGAGATGCCGGTAAGATTATTACTTTGGGATTGGTAATTACTAAGGATTGTGTCACCGGTACTCCTAATGTAGGTGTGTATCGTTTACAACTACAGTCCGCCCAGACCATGACCGTACACTGGTTATCAGTTCGGGGTGGAGCTAGACACTTACGTAAAGCTGCTGAACGAGGCAAAAAGTTGGAAGTAGCTATTGCCCTAGGTGTGGATCCCCTAATAATTATGGCAGCAGCTACTCCTATTCCTGTGGACTTATCGGAGTGGTTGTTTGCAGGGTTATACGGGGGTTCTGGAGTGCCATTAGCCAAGTGTAAGACGGTGGATCTGGAAGTGCCCGCAGATTCTGAATTTGTGTTAGAGGGCACTATCACCCCTGGTGAGGTGTTACCTGATGGACCCTTTGGTGATCACATGGGGTATTATGGTGGTGTGGAGGATTCCCCCTTAATTAGGTTTGGGTGCATGACGCACCGTCGGGAACCGATTTATTTGACCACTTTTAGCGGTCGTCCGCCTAAAGAGGAGGCCATGATGGCCATCGCCCTGAATCGCATTTACACGCCCATTTTAAGGCAACAGGTGTCGGAAATAGTTGATTTCTTCCTCCCTATGGAGGCCTTGAGTTATAAGGCGGCGATTATTTCCATAGACAAAGCCTACCCAGGACAAGCGAGAAGAGCAGCTTTAGCATTTTGGAGTGCCTTACCCCAATTCACATACACGAAGTTTGTGATTGTTGTAGATAAGAATATCAATATTCGGGATCCACGTCAAGTGGTTTGGGCAATTAGTTCTAAAGTTGATCCATCTAGGGACGTATTTATATTGCCCAATACACCCTTTGATACCCTGGACTTTGCCAGTGAGAAACTAGGACTAGGGGGTAGAATGGGGATAGACGCGACGACCAAAATTCCTCCAGAAACTGAACACGAATGGGGAGAAGCTTTAGAATCTGATCCTAATATTGCTGCTTTAGTAGATAGACGCTGGGCAGAATACGGGTTAGCCAAATTAAATTTAGGAGAGGTCAACCCCAATCTATTTGGGTATGACATCTCTAAATAGGTGTTGGATCAAGAGGTCTTTTGTTACGGCAAGCTCTAAATATCCCTAGGAAGTAGGTTGGCATTCCAGGTGTAAAAACCAACTTGATTGGGAACTCTGGAAAATCTACCCGTGCGATGACCTCTAGATAATTCGTTGAGGGTCTTATTTTTGATCCGGGCAATTTGCTGATCGTCAAGGTTACCATAAATTCCCTGGATCACTTCATTTACAGTAAAGATCTGACCTCTATGTTGTTCTAAGAACAAACTGATAGCATCAATGAGAAACTGACCTTCAAACTGTTCCAGCACCGGTATGATAGTGCTGGGTGATGCGCTTGCGGTAACAGACTTTTTCTTTTTGGTATGACTTGCTGAAGATGAACTACGACGGCTATAGTCCAATAGATTTAGTGCCAAAGTGTAACAACCAGGTTCATTAGGAACCGCATACCAATCACCCTTTTCCCTACCCTGGGTTAAAGAAGATTGGAGTCTACCCTTAACAATTCTCAAAACTGCAGGTTCCAAATTGCCATAGAGCGATCGCAAAATGAAATCTATATGACAAGCAGTTCCAGCGTGCTCATCGAAAAAAAGTCTTAAAGCTTCCATTCTATTTAGAGATTTGTACTGAGCGATCATAGGAACTTCCTCCCCTTTCCCAAAGGACTTATGGGTTTCCTCTGAAGGGGGGAGAACCGTTGCGTCTATTGCATCTGTAATTGGCTCAGGGGTTTCCGGACATACTTCCTTTTGGTTCTTATGTTCCAGACACTCAGATGCGAAAGACTCTAAAGTGGATTGGTGATTCGATGCTAAAAATAGCTGGGAACTCACTTGGTCTTCTTCTAACTCTGAAATAGGTTCATGATCGTCAGAATAGGACCATGAAGATAATAAAGCTTCCACATGATCCAGTTGCGATCGCGCCTCAATAAATAATTTCTGGTACTTCTGTACCAGACTGGCATAGTAGTTTCGTAATTCCAGCAATGGATTAATAAATGCTTCTGAGGGAGGTTTTAATTGTTCTGGAGAGGTCATATTACTGCAATCATTCTAGGGTGACATCGCTTTCATAATTCATAACACGGGGTTTTGCTTTTTTGGAATTACCAAGGGATTTTTTTGGTGGTTGTGGAGGGCGACAAGTTTCACAGTAGAGAGGTCTTGGTCCAAAAGTTTCCCGTTTTGTTGTTTGATTACACTCCTTACAGACAAAGTTAAAAATTCGGGTATGAATCTGTCTTTGATGGGCTCTGACAGTATATTCTCTCACTTGGATAATTTTGGTAGCCATAAATAAGAAACGTTGAATTGTTCAGTACTCTTAATATAGCTATTCAAGCAAACAAAGTTATTTCAGTGTTTGTTTTTCCACAAGTTTTTTTGAAATCCTTAAAATATAGCTTTATCCAGAGGGATTAGGACAGGGTTGATGGTTGCTGGGTAAGGGTTCTGGCTTGCTTCCGCCCCCTTACAAGTGGCTAGGGCTATAAAATTGATTAAACTGTATAAATCAGCTCTTTAAAAATCAGATATTTAACTAATGTCAATATGCCCTATTTTGATATTGCTCTTTTAATATTAAGCTACTTGAGCAAAAACAGTGAATCTTTATCAATCTCGAACTTCAGGTTTTTCACTTATCATTCTATGTAATCTGATTACCTGTATTACAAGTACAAAACTTTGCACAAAGTTAATAGTTCTTAGGTTATTAACTGGACTCATCAATATCTATCGTATCTCCGCTGCGATCGCCATTATCAGATCCCATGTCCAAGTTTTTAAAAACCATTGGGCCACTGGAATATCAGAAGTCAGATAGTGATTAACTACTGACTTCTGATAGTTAATTGTTCAAGAACTAACCAAGATTAACTTTGACAGCTCTTTGTTTTTCCGCTTCTGTTTTAGGCAAGTTTAATCGGAGAATACCATCCTTATATTCAGCCTTAACTTCCTGATTTTTCACTGTTGAAGGCAATGGAATCACTCGCTGAAACTTACCGTAACGAAACTCAGAACGAGTATAACCCTCCCTTTCGGTAGTAGTTTCTGATTTTCTTTCTCCAGTAATAGAAACCGCCTCGGGTGTTACTTCCACAGTTACGTCCTTAGCTGTCAATCCGGGTAATTCCACTCTTAGTTTAAAAGCATCCTCCGTTTCTTCTAGTTCAGCTGCGGGGATAAAAGTTAACCCAGCTCTTTCACCTCCATCAGTGGGTAACATTCTTTCAAATAAACGACCCATTCGTCGTTGTAGGGTCTCAATTTCCCGGAAGGGATCCCAGCGGTCCAGATCACGGAAGGGTTCTAAACGTTCAATTTCACGGATGGGATCCCAACGAACTAATGCCATAACTATCTCCTATACAATGCTCGATTTGGATTGCGGAGGCTGAAACTCAAGCTTCACATTCAACAATTAACAAATGGCAAAACCGGCATATTTCTGGATATTCTTGGTATCTCTAACTTTGTGAAACACGGTCTTTTTGCTTCCTGCTCTAACAGTAACACAAAATAATAAATTAGAGACGTTCGGTTTTATAGCTATCTAGTCGAAATAGCCGTACCTGATTGATGATTCTTCCATGATAACCGATTGCTTATTTTATCACCAATTTAATGACCAAAATCTATCCTATGTCAGTTTTTGGATAACTTTTGAGATATATATTGTAGAAGCAGCTCTTGATGGGAGCGAATAAAAAAGTGATTACCTGGCAAGGTATAGCAAGAAAACTCCCTATTCGTATGTTCCTTCCAACCGACTAAATCATCATGATTTACCATGGGATCCTCCGAACCACCAAACACAGTAATAGGAAAATCAAAAGGTGGTTCAACTTTATAGATATAAGTGTCTAAAACCTCAAAATCAGCTCGGAGAATAGGCAAAAATAATTCCCTCATTTCTGGGTTCTTGAGTATTTCGTCAGGGGTGCCATTATACTTAGCAATTTTCTCCAAAAACTCCCCATCAGGTAGATGATAAATCCCCTCGTCCCTACTGTGATTTTGGGGTGCATTACGAGCTGATATAAATAGATGTAATAGGGTTTTATATTCCAGAGCATATTCTGAGCGCAATAACCGAGCCAATTCAAAACCAACTAATCCTCCCATGCTATGACCAAAAATAGCAAAAGGCCTATCCAACAATGGCAAAATATGCTCAGCTATTGCTCGGACCAAAAGTTCCATTTTTCTGTAGGGAGGATATTTTACTCTCCCTCTTCCAGGTAATTCTACACCACGTACTTCCACAGTCGAAGGTAAATTTTTAGACCACTGATAAAATACGCTCGCACGGGCACCAGCATAAGGCAAACAAAATAAACGTAACTGTGGCTCTGAATGGGTCTGAGAGCTATCCGTTTTAGAATTAAACTTGATTAAATAAACCATAACGTAAAATAGTCACAGGAGTTAGGTGAGAAACTGGGTGAAAGTTCAAGATTTGTTGCAACTCTTAATGTTTGTTTGCCCTTTTTGGGACCAGATTTTGATAGAGTAGATGTTATACAAATGTCATTATTATCCTTAATTGAAAATTAAGATGGTAAATTCCCTAAAAAAACCAACCTTTGAAGAAATACGTCCCGGGGTGAAAGTTCCTGCAAAAGAAACCTTATTAACACCCCGATTCTATACAACTGATTTTGACGAAATGGCGCGGATGGATATCTCCGTCAATGAGGATGAGCTGCGGGCCATCTTAGAAGAGTTTCGCGTTGACTATAACCGTCATCACTTTGTTCGAGATGCTGAATTTGACCAGTCCTGGGACCACATTGACGGACAAACCCGCCAATTGTTCATTGAATTTCTAGAACGCTCCTGCACAGCAGAGTTTTCTGGGTTCCTCCTCTACAAAGAACTAGGTCGCCGCTTAAAAGATAAAAGCCCTCTTCTAGCAGAGTGCTTTAATCTCATGTCACGGGATGAAGCTCGTCACGCCGGGTTTCTGAATAAGGCTATGTCGGACTTTAATCTATCCCTAGATCTAGGATTTTTGACCAAGAGTCGCAGTTATACCTTCTTCAAACCCAAATTTATCTTTTATGCCACCTATCTCTCTGAAAAGATTGGTTACTGGCGGTATATCACCATTTATCGTCATTTAGAAAAACATCCTGAAGATAGAATTTATCCAATTTTCCGTTTCTTTGAGAACTGGTGTCAGGATGAAAACCGTCATGGTGATTTCTTTGATGCTATCATGAAGGCCCAACCACAAATGTTGCGGGGGTGGCAAGGTAAACTTTGGAGTCGTTTCTTTTTGTTGTCTGTATTTGCCACCATGTATCTCAATGATATTCAGCGTAAAGACTTTTATGCTGCCATTGGTTTAGATGCTAGAGAGTACGACATTCATGTCATTAAGAAGACTAACGAAACCGCTGGCCGTGTATTTCCGGTAATTCTAGATGTGGAAAGTCCAGAGTTTTATGAGCGTTTGGATATTTGTATCAAGAATAATGAAAGGCTAGCAGCCATCTCCAACAGCAACAGTCCCAAATTCCTACAGTTCTTCCAGAAGCTACCTATTTACATTTCCCATGGATGGCAGTTTCTCAAACTGTACTTGATGAAACCCATTGATGTATTGGCAACCCAAGGTCAACCCAAATAGGGTGAAAAGCCCCGCTATTGCGGGGACAATATTCTAGTATCCTAAGAAGCGTCACTTTTTCCTGTTCCTTTTCATTTCTTCTAGTTCATCCTGAATTTCCCAACGACGAAACTCTTCTTCTAAGTCATCAAACTTGGAATTGGAGTAGTTGAACTTGGAATCTGTGGTTTTTGTACCCTCGTTGGTTGAAGATTTAGTTTTATCACTTTTCATCGCTTTAGCTTTTACTTGCACTTCTTCCCGACGTTGTTTAATCTTAGTTAACGTCTGTTGAGACTGCACAACTTTCTCTTTTAAAGACTGCATGTTTGCCCATTGCTGATTTCCCTCTCGCAGTAAAGAATCTTCTTTTGCTTGTGCCGGTACAGCTAAGTCTTCCCTACCTGCTGCCTTAGCTTTTTGAATACGAGCATGCCATCGTTGTATTTCTTGTGCGGTTGCCAGAATTTCATCCTGGACTTGTCGTTCCTGTAATTGTAGATCTGTAATCAATTTTATTGTTTTTTCCTCCTCGCGCTGTAGTTGTTCCGTGAGCATTTCCAACTCTATATGAGGATTGTTTCGTATAAATTCTTCTAAACGGGCTTCCAGAAAACGACTTAGATCATCAAATAGACTCACTGTAAAAACTCCAAAGGTAGATATATTTTATTATATATTTATTGAATTGGGGACCAAGGTTTTAACTAACCCAAATTAGCAAAACCTTGGTGGTGAACGACAACGGTTTTTTTAACCAAAGGAGAAGACCATATCATTAAAGTCGTAATCACTAACTCCCACACCAGCAGGTAAATCTTCAAACCCAAAGATATTATTGCCAAAGCTCTTGATGTGAGCTGCACCATCTGGGTTAGCAGCACCAAAGCTAAAGTAAGCAACGGGTAAACCCATATAATTTTGAGCAGTAGCTGCACTGTTATTGGGATTAACCTTGAAAAACTCGTTAATAGCTTCTTGGATACTACCAGAGTAATTGCCACCATTAGCAATCACAAATGGTGCATAAGTTTTGCCTCCAATACCAATCAAGTCACCATTAATATTGGGGGTAACTGACCCTCCTGCGCGCACAGTAAAATTGCTAATTACTTTACTCTTGTCCAAAGCAGCTTTGGCATAACCAGATTGTCCAGGTGCAATACCATTGACTGCTCCTGTCGCATTATCCACCTCATACAACCCAAATATGTTTTTAAAGGCAGCATCAGTTTGACCTAAAGCATTTTGTAATGCTTGTCTTGCTTCCGCTGGCCTATAGGTGCTGGGGAAATTATAGAACACATTATCAGCAATATTAGATAGGGGAGGTGCTTCTTTAGGAATCAAGGAATTTCCAGGATTAACTGTGGTTGATGAGTAGGTGACACCTGTTCCTGTCACTGCAACAGCAATTCCCAACTGTCCTGGGTCAACAATAATACCATTTTGAATTCTATCACCATCCCATTTATCTCCATCTGTAAGATTTAGACTGATGTAGAGTTCTCCAAAGTCTCGAATGCCATTGCTATTTTTATCGGTAAATTTGTACTGATATAAGGGCTTTCCTTGTTCATCTGTATACCGCTCAAACTTCTTAGCCTCAAAGTTAAATTTTGCGTATGTAGCAGACTGTAAATCATTGGGTAACTGATTGAGAATATTTCCAGGCAAATAGAAATCTAAAGTAGAGCTTCCTCCTGGAACCAGTCCACTTATGTTTAACGCCAAGGGATCTCCAATAGAGCTAATCCCAGGGGGAATAGATGCCAAGACCACTGTTCCATCGTTTAAGGTAACTGAAACCTCGCCATTTGGGTTCTTGGGTAAAACTCTCACACTTTCAATGGTGGTATTGGCTCCAGTTTTAATCAGACCGAAATTTTCTATCGCAGCATTTGCTCCTTTGTTAAAGGTATCAACACCTCCAAATGGAATAACTACAATGTTCGGATCTGTTAGCTTTTCTTCTGGTCTGAGAATACCTTGACCAAGATTTGCTGATTGTGCTTTTTGAGTAACTGCTGCACTAATACCCTTTCGTTGGGTAACATTGACCGTGATATTTTGAGTGGCGATCGCATTTTTGCTATCCGTTGCAGTCACCACTAGGGTGTAAGCATTAGTACCTGCGGCGCTACCAGGGGACTCAAAGTTAGGTGCGGTTTTAAAGCTCAGAACGCGGGTAGTGGGGTTGAAGTCGAACTTACTGGCATCCGCTCCTCCCAGGGTATAACTGAGGACATCACCTGCATCTGGATCTGTAGCAGGGGTAATAGTTCCCACCCCAGTAGTGTTTTCAGGTGTAGGGAAGGTAGCAGTAGTAGTAACAAAGCTCGGCGCTTCATTTACATCCGTGACATTAACCGTGATATTTTGAGTGGCGATCGCATTTTTGCTATCCGTTGCAGTCACCACTAGGGTGTAAGCATTAGTACCTGCGGCGCTACCAGGGGACTCAAAGTTAGGTGCGGTTTTAAAGCTCAGAACGCGGGTAGTGGTGTTGAAGTCGAACTTGCTGGCATCCGCTCCTCCCAGGGTATAACTGAGGACATCACCTGCATCTGTATCTGTAGCAGGGGTAATAGTTCCCACCCCAGTAGTGTTTTCAGATGTAGGGAAGGTAGCAGTAGTAGTAACAAAGCTCGGCGCTTCATTTACATCCGTGACATTAACCGTGATATTTTGAGTGGCGATCGCATTTTTGCTATCCGTTGCAGTCACCACTAGGGTGTAAGCATTAGTACCTGCGGCGCTACCAGGGGACTCAAAGTTAGGTGCGGTTTTAAAGCTCAGAACGCGGGTAGTGGTGTTGAAGTCGAACTTGCTGGCATCCGCTCCTCCCAGGGTATAACTGAGGACATCACCTGCATCTGTATCTGTAGCGGGGGTAATAGTTCCCACCGCAGTAGTGTTTTCAGGTGTAGGGAAGGTAGCAGTAGTAGTAACAAAGCTCGGCGCTTCATTTACATCCGTGACATTAACCGTGATATTTTGAGTGGCGATCGCATTTTTGCTATCCGTTGCAGTCACCACTAGGGTGTAAGCATTAGTACCTGTGGCGCTACCAGGGGACTCAAAGTTAGGTGCGGTTTTAAAGCTCAGAACGCGGGTAGTGGTGTTGAAGTCGAACTTGCTGGCATCCGCTCCTCCCAGGGTATAACTGAGGACATCACCTGCATCTGTATCTGTAGCAGGGGTAATAGTTCCCACCCCAGTAGTGTTTTCAGGTGTAGGGAAGGTAGCAGTAGTAGTAACAAAGCTCGGCGCTTCATTTACATCCGTGACATTAACCGTGATATTTTGAGTGGCGATCGCATTTTTGCTATCCGTTGCAGTCACCACTAGGGTGTAAGCATTAGTACCTGCGGCGCTACCAGGGGACTCAAAGTTAGGTGCGGTTTTAAAGCTCAGAACGCGGGTAGTGGGGTTGAAGTCGAACTTACTGGCATCCGCTCCTCCCAGGGTATAACTGAGGACATCACCTGCATCTGGATCTGTAGCAGGGGTAATAGTTCCCACCGCAGTGGTGTTTTCAGGTGTAGGGAAGGTAGCAGTAGTAGTAACAAAGCTCGGTGTCCGGTTATCGTCAATTCTAAAGTCATCCGCTGTCAAGGTATTGGCAAGGACCGCTTTCAAAATACCCAGTATCTTTTGAGATCCATCTATCAAATCTTTCGTTTTGATAATGGTGTCATCTCCATTCTGGTCTAAGATGAGGTTATCAAAACTTTTAATCTGGCTAATACCAGAAATTATCACCTTATCATTCCCGCGAGTGAAGTCTAGAACCTGACTAGGAGCAGCGGGAATTGCACCATTAACAATATAGAACTTGTCAGCTCCACCACCACCACTCAAGGTATTATTACCACCCTCTATGATATAGAGGTTATCATCTCCATTTTCACCATAAAGTGTGTTATTATTACCCTCCGCTACATATAATTTGTCATTCCCAGCACCACCATAAAGTGTGTTGTTATTACCCCCCACCACATATAATTGGTCATTTCCAGTACCACCAATTAAGGTGTCTGATTTTCCTGCATAAAGTTGATCGTTTCCTGCACCACCATCCAGGACGTTGTTTCCTAAACCATCACTGGCATCTAATATATCGTCTCCATCAAGTCCAAGTACATATTCACCTTTTTTGACAAATAACTCATCCTTGTTAGCAGTGCCAGTTACTTCCACCAGATTATTAGGTAATTCAATTATTCCTAATTTCTGAGGAATTGTGGTAATAAAGTCATTGTCATTAACTATAGCTAGGGTATTGGCTGAAACTAGGGCTAAACCCTCTAATTTTTCTACGCCTGTATAGCCAATTTGTGCTGCATTAACAATCAAACTCTTATTCACAGGAATAATACCAGCAGGGCCTAATTCTACTGGGGTTAACTGTTCAATGGTTTTGCCCTGGGGTAAGGTGAGTTTACTAGTATCATTAATATTCGTTGCACCAGTTAGGTCAATCTGATAGATCAGTTTGTTAGAAGTTGTATCACTTCTATCATCTCTTTCCACTACTGCAAACCGAGAACCACCTAAGAAAACCGCATCTCCAATTTTATCAGTCTTAGCATTACCAGTTCCCGTAATATCATCCAACAAGTAAAGATATTCACCAGTTACCTTTTGGGCAACTATGTCAAATTCTAAAATTCGCAAATTGCGGGAACCTCTGGAAGTTGTATCCCCCGTGCTGTCAGGATTATCAATTGGCGTTTGAATAAAAGCATATAATTTGTTACCTGCTAGAGCTACCGCTTCAAAACCACGGTTATTGCGTCTTTGAGCATAAACTTCTGGTAACACTTCTGTGCCAAAAGTTCCCACAGGTTGGTTTGACTTGGATGCAGTTCCCTGGGGAATAAACCGATTAATTAATATACCATTTCCGTTAAAATGATAAATTGCTGGACGGTATTCATCCACCATCCAATAATCTCCGTTGTCTGTAACTACAATTCCTTCTAAATCAGCACCTAAAGGATCATTAGTTAAAACTGTACCATTTAAATCAACACCAATTTCGTCAGTATAAGCTGTATTACCCACACCAGCTTGCACATTTGGCAGTCCTGTGAGTGGGGTTTTACCATCCGCACGGAATAACTTGGTTCTCTTGGTAATGTTAATTTCTCCGCTGGCCTTATCCAGTTCAAAACTGACTATTTCTGGTTGAAAGTTGGGTAATAGAAAAGGTCTGTTTTGTCCTGTTGGCTCACCATTGGGACCCCTGTCTGTATGGGTGACAAATTTTAGGTTGCCATTCTCTGCTACCCCCTGGAAGTACAGTCCAGAAAACCCCCCTAAAAGTATATTCTGGTTTGTAGTTGTGGTTCCCAGTGATGGTAGATTTTTAAATTCATAAGTTGTTAATTTAGTGGGTTGAATGTTTGTCATTTTTCTTTCTCTAACAATTGTCTAGATTGATATTTGATTTAACTTGACTTAGCAAGTTTTTGTGCTTGATACCAGTAAAAGATTCATGTACAAACAAAGGCTATCTTAATTAGGTTAATAAAAGATTAATGAACAGTTAAGTTATGACTAGGACTTGGCGAGATAGTTTTTTGCCAGTTAAGTGTTACACTTAATTTCAAGAATAAGACTTAATTATACTGGCTGGGTAATGGGTAAACTGGTAAGTTTTTATGTACAATTATGAGTTGTCTGGTAAAAAAAGTATAGGAGTAGGTCTCATTGGCAGTGGATATGCAGCTAAACACAGAGCTCAAGCATTTAAACAGGATGAGCGAGCGAATGTGGTAGCTATTGCGGGGCACACTCCTGAGAAGACAGAAACCTTGGCAAAAAGTTATGAAACCCAAGTAAGCAATTCCTGGGAGGAGTTGGTAGAAAGAGAAGATATAAATTTAATAGTTGTTTCCACAATCAATGCAGACCATGGTAGAATAGCTCGTGCGGCATTGAATAACAATAAACATCTGATTGTTGAGTATCCTTTGTCGTTAGATATTGAAGAAGCGGAGGGACTAATTGCTTTAGCAAAGGATAAAAAAAGACTGCTCCATGTAGAGCACATTGAACTTCTGGGTGGTTGGCACCAGGTACTAAAGGAAAACTTACCCATGCTGGGACAGTTGTTTTATGTTCGTTACAGCACTATGAAGGCGGAACATCCAGCTCCGAGAAAGTGGACCTATAACCATCAATTGTTTGGGTTCCCCTTTATAGGTGCATTGTCACGACTACATCGTCTCACTGATGTATTTGGTCAGGTAGTAACAGTGAATTGTCATCAGCGATATTGGGAAACAGAGGAGGAATATTATCAAGGTTGTCTTTGCATAGCCCAATTGTGTTTTGCCAATGGTTTGTTAGCTCAAGTTATTTATGGTAAAGGCGAAACTATATGGCAATCGGAACGCAAATTGGAAGTCAGTGCGGAAAATGGGAGTTTAATTCTGGATGGTGATAAGGGAATTTTTATAGGACCTGAAGACACAAGGTCAATAGAAATTGCTAATCGTCAGGGATTATTTGCCAGAGATACTAAAATGGTTTTAGATCATATTTTTCATGGTTCCCCTTTATACGTAACTGCAGAACAAAGTTTATACACTTTAAAGATTGCAGATGCAGCTCGTAGAGCAGCTGAGACCGGATTAACAATATTTTTGGTTCAAGATCGGTAAATGAACACCAAACAAATTATTCTTTTGTCTGCACGAGAAATAGAAAAAATGCGACGTGCTGGAAGTTTAGCAGCTCAGTTGTTACAACACTTGGAACCCTTGGTTAAACCTGGTGTAACCACTCAGGAACTGAATGATGAAGCGGAAGCATGGACACAAGCTCATGGGGCCAAGAGTGCGCCCTTGGGTTATATGGGCTTTCCTAAATCAATTTGTACTAGTTTAAATGAAGTAATTTGTCATGGTATTCCCAGTTCACAACGGATTCTCAAGAAGGGTGATATTATCAACATTGATGTAACGCCTGTATTAGATGGTTATCATGGGGATACATCTAAAACCTTTATTGTAGGTGAAGCTAGGCCCATAGCCAAAAAATTGGTAGAGGTGACACAGAAGTGTTTACATTTAGGTATTGCAGAAGTTAGACCTGGTGGGAGAATTGGTGACATTGGTGCTGCTATTCAAGAGCATGCGGAGAGTTATGGGTTTTCGGTGGTGCGGGATTTTGTCGGTCATGGAATTAATAAGATTTTTCATACTGCGCCAGACATTCCTCATTTTGGGACTAGGGGAACTGGTAGATTATTAAGACCGGGTATGGTCTTTACCATTGAACCAATGATTAATGAGGGTTCCTATGAGTTTGAGATGTTAGCTGATGGGTGGACTGCTATTACAAGGGATAGGAAACTTTCCGCTCAGTTTGAGCATACTATAGCGGTAACGGAAAATGGGGTGGAGATTCTCACTTTACCATAGGAATTGGTTGGTTGTTAAAAGGAACGAATTTCAAATCAAGGTTGGTAGATAACAGATGAGATAATTTTGATATGTTGAAGAAAATGATTTTTTACTCCACCTGTTTATCGCTTCTGGGTTGTCAAGGATTGACACTCCCCACCCCTAAAGGGACGGGGATTCTTCATTTAGGTTCACCTGGTTGTCCTGATAAACCTAGAGTTTCATTAAATGCCAAAAATGTTGAAAAAATCACATTCAATCAGGGTAGAATTAGTAAATCTAACCAGGTAAGTGTGGAGCAACATGTGGGGTACACCTTTGCAGCAATAGCAGGGGATAAATTGAGTTACAGTACGGATAGTGATGTTTGTGTTTGGGTGTTTACTCCAGACACTGAAATTGTTAAAGGGAAAGATTTGCTTAAAACTGGTCAATACACCATACAGGTGGGTGCACCACAAGGGATGAAAAATTTTAATTTAGAAGTGGGTTTAGGAGATTTACAGACTAACATTACTCCCACCACTGAATCAATTCCCACAATAAAATTAGATGCAAAAGAGAATAATTCACAGCCAGAACATGATATTTCTGAAGAAGATGCTGTGGAACTAGTTAAACAATGGTACGCGGCAAAACCTCAAATATTTGCATCACCCTTTGATACCAATTTAGTAGATCAATTAGCAACTGGCAAAATGCACAATTTTACAACTAAAGCTGATGGACCAGTGCAGTGGTTAAGACAAAATGGAGCATATTATGAATATATTTCTTCAGAAATAAAAAGAGTGGTTAATTTTTCAAATTCTGGGAAACGTCCTTATATTAGGGTTAGAGTAAGGGAGGAGAGATATTTACACAGTAGGTATGGAATTGATAGGGGAAAATCGGGAAAGTTTACTAGAAATCTAACTTATTTTTTTGAAAAAGAAAACACAAGGTGGAAAATTTCTGAGGTCTATCCTGCTTGGCAATAGGTAACCATTCTGGACCGCTTTCGTTGTAGATGAATACGGCTATAAATTGTAAAAATTTCGCTATGTTGAAGAAAATAATTTTTTGCTCCACCTGTTTATCACTTCTCGGTTGTCAAGGAGTCAATCCTCATGGATCTATTTCATCCAATCTTTTAAGTTCACCCGGTTGTCCTGATAAACCTACAGTTTCGTTAAATGCCAAAAATGTTGAAAACCTTACATTCAATCAAGGTAGAATTAGTAAATCTAACCAGGTAAGTGTGGAGCAACATGTGGGGTACACCTTTGCAGCAATAGCAGGGGATAAATTGAGTTACAGTACGGATAGTGATGTTTGTGTTTGGGTGTTTACTCCAGACACTGAAATTGTTAAAGGGAAAGATTTGCTTAAAACTGGTCAATACACCATACAGGTGGGTGCACCACAAGGGATGAAAAATTTTAATTTAGAAGTGGGTTTAGGGTCTACCCTTAAATCCGATCCGGTTACTATGGAGGATTCAGTAAAAAAATCGACAGTAATAGCTACCACAGCTGCACCCATTCCTAAAACTAAATCCCAAATACCACCAAGAGCAGATTCAGTTCAAAAGTCCTACACAGCAACACAAAATACTTCCAGAATTTCACCTGAACAAGTAATTCGAGATTATTATGATAAGATCAATAATAAACAGTATGATACTGCTTGGGATATTTATCCAAGTACAGTTAAAGAAGATCTAAATTTACATCCAAATGGTTATGATTCCTTTTTAGGATGGTGGACGCAAGTTGAGAGTGTTAGGGTAATTAGGGTTGGTACTCAATCGGAAGATAACGACTCGGCTATCGTTAATTTTCGAGGTCAATATAGTATGAAAAATGGTCGATTGCTTCCAGTCAGATTAAGATTTTATCTTGATTGGAATCAGGATAATGCCACCTGGTATGTTACTCAAATAAAAGTGAGAACCCCAAATTAATAACGGTAAAAAACCAGAGAATTGAATTGCATCAGGAATTTTATTACACCTATTTAAAATAAGTAAAATGTTGAACCTAACCAATCGCTTAAAAAACAACAAAACCCTATTATTTGCCATATATGGATCCGCTGGCTGTTTAACAGCAGCAATCTTGCTAGGAGAACCATTTCTAGCCCTAACCAAAAGTGGGAATAAACCCACAACAAATCCTCAAGCGATAGTCTTATTAATTGACACATCCTCAAGCATGAGTGATGGTAAATTAACGGAAGTTAAAACGGCCGCCAGTCAGTTTGTGCAACGTCGTAACTTAGAAGTAGATCAAATAGCAGTGGTGAATTTTGGCTCAGCAGTTGCAACCCCTGCTCCATTGACAAACGACATTAATATTTTAAATAATGCCATTAATCAACTATTAGAAAATGGCTCAACACCTATGGGAGAAGGTATTAACACTGCCCAAGATCAATTGCAAGCAACAACATTAAACAAAAATATCATTTTATTTACCGATGGAATACCAGATGATCCTAATTTTGCCTACAATTCAGCCCTGTCTGTGAGAAATGCAGGAATTAAACTAATTGCAGTAGCTACCGGAGGTGCAGACACTAATTATTTAACCCAAATCACAGGCGATCGCTCCCTAGTGTTTTATGCTAATTCCGGTCAATTTGACCAAGCATTTAGCCAAGCAGAAGCGGTAATTTATAAACAGTTGATTGAATCCGACACTGGTGAAAACTATGGTTTTACCTATTCCATATTCCGCATTGGTGGTTGGACAGCGTTTTTGTCTATGGGAATATGTTTGGCTTTAATTATGGGACAAAATCGCTATATGCGACTACCCTTATTAACTGCGAAAAAGGGAATTATCACTATTATTGGTAGTCTGATAGCAGGAACCATCGCAGGTGCAAGTGGACAATTTTTGTTTCTGGTATTCTCACCTCTTGTGAGTACAACATTTTCAGGAATCCTTGGTCTGGAAGTAATTACCAAAATTGGAGGTTGGGTGATTTTGGGAGCTGTGGTGGGAGCTGGCACAAAACTCTTCGTCCCCAATCTCAACTTCAAAAACGCGCTCCTGGGGGGAACTGTAGGTGGTGGAATCGGTGCTGGTGGCTTTTTAATCACATCAAGTATTCTAGGAGACATTATGGGACGCTTATCTGGTGTATCCATATTAGGGTTTTTTATCGGATTGATGATTGCTTGGATTGAACAAAAACAGTTAAATTCAGAACCTTATTTGTTAGTGCATTGGACACCCACGGAGCAGACCAAATATTTACTGGGTACTAGGCCAATTTCCATAGGTACTTCTGTGAACGTGGAAATTCCCCTAAGTGCAACAGACGGATTTGCACCGCTTACTGCTAGAATATTTAAGGAAGGAAGTGATATTATTATGGAGTTCGACCAAGAATATGCTAGGATGAAGAAAATGAGAGTTACTACTCAGAGTTTAAAGGTGGGTGATATCCGTAAGTTAGGGAAAATCACCCTAGAAGTTAAAGATAAAACCTGATTATCCGAATCCTTGTTCAATTGGCACAATGGTTAAATATACTTTCCATCTGAAACCAGAAGGTTCACCATCTGAATCGTACAGTTACAGTTTAGAGTTAAATCATATGGAGGAAGATGCACCAGAAAAAGTGTTTACACCTCTGGTTAGGGAGAACATTCGCAAGACACTACAGGATCTTAGCCTGTCAGCAATTAGGGATTATCAACTAAATCAAATTATTCAAACCTGGACTCAGGATATCAAGCAGGGTTATAGATTTAGTTCTCTTAGTCTTCATTTAAGATTGCTAATTGATGAAAATATTGATCAACTGCAGGAGGATGGCAATCAGGAAGTTCCTCAAATGATTACTCCAGATATATCAGATATACAACCCCAATCGGGTATATTGCCACCTTTAAACTTTGTTTAGGTCTTAGTAGTTTGATTACAAAAACAGATTAATTACCCAATTTGTTTAACTGCAAAAATTAATCTCAAAAATTAACTTCAGGAAAGATAAAATGAATGCCATCAAGACTAGTATTACACCCCATCGGGAATTTATGCCAGCGGATACGGAAGGACAAAAGTTATTTGTTATGCTCAAGTTGCGTCCTCTCAAAGATATAGCTACCAGTCTTCCACCAACTACTTTTACTTTTGTTATTGATACTAGTGGATCCATGTATGAAGTGGTCGCAGGTGAGACTAAACCTACAGGTGTCACCTATGAACAGGATGGCAAAGAATATCGGGAGGTGACAGGAGGCAAATCAAAAATAGACATAGTGATTGAATCCCTATTAGCCTTAGTTAATTCTGGGAGATTAAAACAACAAGATCGTATTGCCATAGTGCAATTTAATGATAGTGCTTCCTCAATTATTGGACTAACCAGTGCTACAGAAATTAAAAAACTGGAAACTGCCATTAACAACTTGAGAAATTTTTCTGGTGGTACGCGCATGGGTTTAGGACTACGGCGTGCATTTGATATATTGAGTCAACAGGAAATGACTGTCAAACGGGTTCTATTATTCACCGATGGACAAACATTTGATGAAGATCAGTGTCAATCAATTGCTAATAATTTTGCCACCCGTAATATACCAATTACAGCGTTGGGAGTGGGGGAAGAGTTCAATGAAGATTTATTAAGCCATCTGAGTGATTGCACGGGAGGAAAACTATTCTATGTGGTACCGGGAATCGCTAAAGGTACAGAAACATCCATACTAGATTTACCTGGCAAGATTATTGCTGAATATAGTGAAGCACAACAGGAGGTAATCACTAATCTAGCTTTAAGTGTAAAAACTGTGAAAGGAGTAGAACTAAGTCGTATTGTTCGTGCTTATCCTACCCAAGCGGAATTTCCCATTAATCAAGATCCCTTTCCCTTGGGAAATGCTATTGCTCATGATGAAACTATATTCATTCTAGAATTTACAGTTAATAACCGTCCTGCTTCTCGTGTACGTATTGCTCAACTGGGATTGACCTATGACATTCCCGGAGAAAAAAGGCGTGGTGAAATACCACCAGAAAATCTCATTATCCAATTTATTCCTGGACAGCATAATGCAGCTCAGGTTAATCAAGAAGTTATGGACTATGTGCAACAATGCAATATTGCTAATCTGGTTGACCAATCTATCAAAATGGCAGAAAAGAATCCACAAAAAGCAGAGGAATTATTAGAAACAGCTAGAAGAATGACGGTAAGACTTGGCAATAAGGAAATGACAGAATCTTTAAATAACGCCCAATCTGAATTGCGGAAGACTAAAAAAATCTCATCGGGAACTCGGAAGACGGTGAAAATGGGTGCTAAAGGGAAAACGGTGAAAATGGGTAATGATGATGATATGCTTTCAGAAGAGGAGATGCGAAAACTTACGGGAACATAAGAATCTCTCTGGTACAATTTCAACATAACTCTACCATCATAAGGATAAAAGACCATGATTACTTGTACAGCTTGTGGATATGACCAAAACCCAGATAATACAGAGTTCTGCAGTATTTGTGGTTCGGAACTGCCAATTGCTGTCACTACAGCGTCAATCATACCACCCACCATTATTCAACCAGCTCCACCACCAATATCAGATAATAGCTATTCACCAACCATACCACTTACAAGGACATCCGCAACTGCTAGGTTAGTCTGTAAACAGATCAATGCTCCCATACCGGAATTTATTCTGGAAAATAATGCCATAGTCGGTATTTTTGACCAGGATACTGGCCCGGTGGATATAGATTTGGAAACCTTTCCTGGTGGAGACACAGTATCCCGTAACCACGCGGAAATTTATCAGGAGGCGGGAATATGGAAGGTCAAGGATTTAGGATCTACCAATGGAGTATTTATTAAAGGTCAAGGACAAACACGATTCAGTGCTAGAATTACTGTCCCCACTCCTCTAAAACCAGACGATGAAATTGCATTTGGTAAGGTTAAATTTGTTTTTAAAAACAGCTAGATAGCATATAGAGATCTAATAATAAGATGAGTGATTCTACCAATCAGCTACCACTAATAATTCAAGAAAACACCTGTTTTCACATCCAAGGTATCCCTTTAGAAATAAGATCCTATTGGGGACAGTTTACGCCTGATATTTATTATTTCCAAGTTTGGATAGTAGGTGATGCAAAACCAGGTTTACTCAGAATAGGTAGAACTGATGGTTCACTCAACCGAGAATTACAATTGAGAAACCAATTGGGAGATTACCAGTTGATCTCTGAAGTTTTATTACACGCTGTTGTAGACAATGTTGTTATTAATATCAATAGTATTCGTGATATTCATGGTGATAGCATAGATTCTGAGATTTTGGATGTTACATTAACCATGGCGGAAAATCAAAATTCCGAAAACATGGAAAATATAACTAGTACTATAGATATAAATCAAGAGGTGGAATATTTAGAGGAGGAATATTATCCAGAAAGGGAAATTATTACCAATTTGTTAAATGAAAAATTACTTGTTCTTAGCCATGTTCCTGATGAAAATCAAACCTTGGAAACTTGGCTCAATAACAAACATAGTTTGGAAGAGTCATTGTTAGTTGCCAGTCAAATCTGTCAAGTTTTTCGCTATCTTCATCAAAGAAAATGGTGTGTTGTTAATCTCGTCCCCAAATTAATGCAAATAGGAACACCGATTAAATTCTTTGACCTGACTAGTGTCTTTCCTGTAGGGGAATTACTCAATTTTGGGTTTATAGGTGACTATTGCGCTCCAGAATTGGCATACTGTAAATATCCTGTTCACGAAACTATGAGCAGTTATACAGTAGGAGCATTATTATATCAAATAATTCATCACCAATACTTACCCAGTAACCCAACTCAAGAAATACAAATCAATCCTATACCTCAAGTTTATCAACTGCTAAAAATTTGTCTATCTTACTTACCAGAAGAAAGATTTACATTGGAACAGGTTTTAAAAATATTAGTCCGTACTCGACAGGAGATGACTATCCCCAAAATTAATTGGGAGACTGCAAGTCTATCTACTGTAGGACTCTCAATTAATCGCTTGAAAAATGAAGATAACTATGGTATTAAATGCCAAAAGAGTGGCGATCGCCGGACGGTAATTTTAGCTGCGATGGCGGATGGTATGGGAGGAATGTCTCAGGGTGAATTGGCAAGTAAATTGGCTATAGAAACCATGCTAGAATCTCCCTTACCTCCAGAAAATCATACCAAGGAAGAATGCCAAGAGTGGCTAACTTCCCTATTTGTTCAAGCTAATGAGAGAGTGTCCGCACAACTTAAAGATGGGGGAACAACTTTAAGTATTATTTTTGCTCTTTCGGAACAACTAATGATTGGTCATGTGGGTGATAGTCGTATTTATTTACTGCGTCAAGGAGAAATTCAACAACTTAGTCAAGATCACTCTCTGGTGGCACTATTATTTGCTAGTGGAAAAATTACGGAAGAGGAATTGTCAACACATCCAGATAGAAATATTCTGACTAAATCCATTGGTGGAAAAAGTAGATTGAGTGATGGCTATGTTCAAGATCTCAGACAAACTACTTCAGCATTAACAATGAAATTGGAACATGAAGATATTATATTACTATGTTCTGATGGGGTTTGGGATCTAGTTTCTAAAAACCAGCTCGCCACTAATTTCATCACTGAATCTAACTTGCAAACAGCTGTGAACCTTACTATTAACCAAGTTTTAGAAAGGGGTGCACCGGATAATGCCACACTCTTAGCATTACGATTTTTGGTTACGAGTAATCAACTTTAGGTCGTCAGTAAATCATTAGTAAATAACCAATAAACAAGCAGTAAAGTCTATGCAATGTCCCACCTGTCTCACCGATAATTCAGATAATGCCATTAGTTGTATTGCCTGTGGCACACCTTTAGTACCTGAAACTACTGTATCCAACCTACATTTAACACCCGGGACATTAATTGGTAGTGGTAGATATAGAATAGAAAGAATTTTAGGCCAAGGTGGTTTTGGTATTACTTATGCAGCAACTTATTTGATGAATTCTGCTCAGGTGGCTATCAAAGAACTATGGCCAGAAAAAGCTGCCAGACATGGAAATAGTGTTTTATGGCCCACATCAATTACTCCTGCACAGCGTCTGGAGCAACTACAACAATTTCAGTCGGAAGCCAACTATTTACAACAGTGTAAACATCCCCATATTGCAGAAATTTATGAGTATTTCCCAGAAAATAATACTGCATATATGGTTATGGAATTACTCAATGGTAAATCCTTAGATAAAATTCTCCTCCAGGAAGGAATTCTCCAAGAAGATAAGGTGAAAGATTATTTCTGGCAAATAGCATCCGCTCTACAAATTATTCATGATCACAATTTATTACATCGGGATATTAAACCAGAAAACATTATCATTGTTCCCCCCAATAGAGCTGTACTCATAGATTTTGGTGCAGCAAGGGAATTTATTGCTGGTCAAACAGGAGACATGACTAGAATTCTCACCGCTGGATATGCACCTTATGAACAATATATCCAAAGAAGTAGAAATTTTCCTGCTACTGACTTGTATGCTTTATGTGCATCAATGTATGAATTATTAACTGGAAAATTACCAACAGAAGCTACAGAAAGGGCTAGTCAACTTTTGCAAAATACCCAATCAGACGCATTAATCCCTCCTCGACAACTCAACTCTACCATAACTCCTTTAATGGAAAAAATTATCTTGACAGGAATGGAATTTAAGGTGGAAGATAGATTTCAAACTGCTCAGGAATTAATGGCGGCCATACAAGGTAATTTTGTTTATCCCCAACATCAAAAAGCCAAGGACTTAGTTAAACAAGGTAATTTAATTGGTGCTGTACAAGTATATCAAAAATATCTACAAGTCCAAGGTAGTAGTCCACAAGCATTTGTGGAACTGGCATTGGTACAAGTATACCTAGATCATGATCAAGCTAAGATAGCAGCTACAAATGCCATTAAATTCCAACCAAATGATGGTAGAGGATATGGAGTTTTAGGGTTAATTAATTGTCGTGAAAATCATTGGCAAGATGCTGTAAATAATCTACAAAAAGGAACTAATTTATCACCTGATCAACTCTGGATAAAAATAAATTTAGCTTGGGCTTTGGCTAAGTCAGGAAATTTAACCGCTGCTAAAACCACTATAGACAAGGTCTTAGAAATACAATCTGATTCCATCTTTGCCCTAACTTTACAAGCATGGATACTTCTACAACAACAAGAGTGGAAATTAGTGATTCGTACATCTAGTCAAGCCCTCTTTAAATTACAAAATAAGTTACAAACCCAATTAGCCAATCTCAATGATGATGAACAGAAACTACAATCTACTCTATATATTTATTTAATCACAGCTTTGGAAAAGTCAGTAGTTACTAAAAAGGCTAACGATGTTAATCTCAGAGTGCAAGAATTTGTGGATAAATCACCTAATAATGCTATAGCCTGGGGTTTGAAAGGTTGGAAACAAGCAAGCGAACTTTTATGGCAAGAGGCAACAGTTAGTTTTGAAACGTCTATTCACCAAGCATCAGTTCCAGGTTGGGTATTTATTAATTATGCAATCACTCAGGAGCATTTGAAAAACTATCAAGCTGCTATTGAAATATATAATAAGTACATAACTCATATTTACAGTGAAGTTTACCTCCAACTCGAAAAAAACTCCTTATTAGCTTTTTCTCATTTTCGCTTGGGTACTTTATATGCCCAATTAGGATCGTGGAAACAAGCTAAGGAATTTTTAGATAAAGCAATTGAATTTAAGGATAATTATGCGGAAGCATATCACAACCTGGGATGGGTGTTACTAAATACTAAAAACCAACATGGAGAAGTGGAAAATAGCCGAGATATGCTAGCTGCATATAGTCAGGCAATAAAACTATACAACAGGTCGAAAAAAACACAGCTTGCATCTGTAATAGAACAGGCATTTAAACTAATAGACTTAACTATTTAACTACTTAACGGGTGTAAATTCCATTAAATATTTGAGTTAAGAATTATATCATATACTGCAGACGCTGTAGCAGGTGCAAGCAGGACTCCATTACGGTAATGACCAGTTGCTAAAATTATATTAGTATAACTGGCTAATTTTTCAATTATTGGTGCTGGTCTACCCTCTGGACGAGGACGTAATCCAGACCAGCTGCGAAGAATCTTGGCCGAAGCTAATTCAGGACAAAAACCGATCGCCTGTTGTTTAACTAGTTCCAGCAATTCCTTACTAGGTAGAACATCATCTTCTCCGTTAGGAAATTCTACTGTAGCTCCCACCCAATAATCCCCATTACCCATAGGTACTAGATGTACATCATTACCGGTAATGACCGGTTGAAAATCAGGATTGCCCAGACTCCTTCCTAAACTCAAATATAATGCTTGTCCTAAAACTGGACGAATAGTCACCTGATGATTTAATTGTCTGGTTAGTGCAGTAGTACCCAAACCAGCAGTAATGATAAACCAATCTGCTGTGACTACACCCTCTGTGGTGTCAATAGATTTTAGTTGTTCCTGAACATGGGGTGTAATCTGGACGATTTGACTAGATGGTGCTTGGTGATTGCGAACTGCTACTCCAAATTTGAATTGTACCCCATTACGCTGTGCTGCGTCCACCAGTGCTAGGGTTAACGCTGTGGGATTTAACTGCAAATCCTGAGGGGAATAAACAGCACCAATTACCATAGGATTATTTACCTGGGGGCAAAAATTCCCTAGTTTCTCTCGATCCCACACCTTTAACTCCCATCCTTGGGATTTGCGCACCTGTTGTAATTCCTCCCAGTCACTCATTGCTTCCACTCCGCTTTTTAGGGGGTGAGTGGGATCCTCTGATAGTAACATGACAATACCCTGACGGTTGCAGGGAATTTTTCGTCCTGTTATCTCCTCCAGCTCTGGAATTAGGGTTTGATAGCGTTTAATACTCTCCTCGCGAATTTGCCAGGCCTTACCCTTGGTTTTATGGCTAATCACCCCCATTAAAACACCCAAAGCAGCTGCTGTAGAACCTTGTGCTGGCTGGTTTTTTTCAAAAACAGTGATATTTAAACCTTTGATTTGACTTAGTTGATATGCGATCGCTGCTCCAACTACACCACAACCGATAATTACTACATTCATAAGCTTTGTAAATAGTGAGGGGTGAAGAGTTTACCCCTTCACCCTATCACCTGATTAAACTAGGGTTTTGTGACTCAAGACTCAGATTGCAATGGAGGTAATTGAGTTATTCCTCAGTTGGTGCTGGGGGAATCAGTTGTAAGAACTGGTTAAAGTCTGCCACAACGTCTTTATAGCTGCTCAATGCGAGTTTAGTATTACCAGCATTAGCAGCTTGATCAACTCTGACTAAGTGATTCAATAGGTCCTTGGTAATTTGTCTTCCTTGAGCTTGGTCTTGGGGTAATAGACTGGGGATAACATAGGTCATAGTGAGTCTAGCTTCTGTTACCGGACCATGAATAAAATTACCCACTTTAATCCACTCACTACTGGTAATCAGAGTTTTTAGTTCTTCAAATCGATTTTGTACTTCCTGAATATCAGGTACATATTGTCTCACTTTTACCAATTGTTCCGGTGTATAGGTAGGAGGTGCAGTTGTAACAGTAGGACTGCTGCAACTGATCAAAAACGTGGTCAATAGTACAAGAATCAGTGATAGAATAGAGCGTTGACGCACCATAAAGAAAATTAATTTAGTGTTTGTTAAGCAATTGACAGATTTATTTTAGATCGGTACTGTAATTTCTCATTCTACAGTGGGAAAGTTTTTGGAGGAATTTTGCTGAATTTTTTCACTGATTCCCTAGCAAACCAGTCCAATGTAATATTAGGAGAGTCTTGACGTGAACGCATCGGAACAAGCAACCAACTTTGAAATAGCTAGTAAGATTGCTACCGTAGTCAACTTGTTTAAATTACAATTTCCTGATGCCAAAAGCGATCTAAAACCTTGGCAAAATGACCGTGAGACCAGACAACTAGTGGATCCTGATTCCATTGATATAGGTTTTCACTTTCCCGGAATCAGCAGGTCTTGGCGCAGTCGTAGTGTGTTAATCCAAATTCGCTTTCATCAAGATCCCATTAATAAACAATCCAAAGCTATAGGTGTTGAAGTATCAGGATTTGACCATCGAGGTCAAGTATGGCGACTTTCTACCATAGAACAGTGGAGTTTTGTGGGCGAACCCACACCCTCTAGTGTAGTTGGAGAAAAACTTAAACACATTTGTAGACAAATCTTGGAAATATTCAATATTTGACTTCATTGAACTTATCCCTAGGTTAATACATGACATTTTAGCTCGCCTCCGCGTGTATATGGAAATATTACCATTACCAAGAGGATATGAAATTCCAATCTTCTGAACCTGTCTGATTGTTTTGCTGATTTTGTGGGTGTTTGATCTGATCTCCATCTTCTGTATTTTGTATACTATCTAAATCTTCTACTTCTTCTGTTTTTGGTACATAATCTGAGGAGGTAAAATTTCCCTGAATTAGGCTATCGTATGCGCCAGAATTATACCATTTTAATAATTCTCCTGTGCGCATAATGATCCAAGAAAGTCTTGGTTCAGCATAGCTTAGTATTTTAGTAATTTTATCTAAAGTATCCAAATTATTAGATGCGAACTCACGTGACTGGATGATAAAATCATTCATGACATCATCATTTAAATATTCTTGGGGTAAACCTGCCATTTTCATCAAAGTGGTGGTAGCTACATTAATATCTTGACAAGCTAATAGCCCTGCGCGATCGGCTGTTAATTTAGACATCATTAGCCAATTATATAAACTCAATTCAACTCCGCTAGCAACCAAACCGCCAATACCTAGGGTGGTGCTGATCAATAAATTTTTAATATTTGGCATCACAATTGCCATTTGATGGTAGACTACATTTTGGCTTTTAATACGAGCTATCTCACTTCCAATCAAATAAAGTAGTTCTTGAGAATTGAGCCATTCCATAGCTTCTAAATTTACGCCAATTAGGGGTTTTTCTACACCAATAATATAGCTTTGAATATAACCTGTTCCTCTAAATAAATATAATTCTGGCAAGGGAGAAACATCTAAAACTTCACAAGCTGTTACTAATGCTTGATACAACTTAGGAAAATTCCTATTTGTAACTCTAATTTCACTACCTAGCGTCTGTCATCTTAGTAGTCTATCAATACTATATTCGTTGATTTTTTTGAGTATTGTTGATATACCTGGCATTTTTCTCAAAGATGCTAAAGCCTGTTTATCAAAAGGATGCTCGTATGTTTGAGAATTGAGTCCAGAGAAGACTTTTAAACCTGTTTGGACAGTCATTTATTTTCCTATATTAATTGTTTAATATTCATTCACAAAAGCCATAAATTGCCGTTGATTGATGGGATAACCAGGCCCACATTTGGTCTCCAAAAGAAAAGTGCCACCATTCTCGCGGATGACGTTGAAAACCTGCTTGGCACATAATGTTATTTAGCATTTCTCGACATTGATGATATTGACTATGTTTGTTCAGATAATACTCGGGATGAGAACGCTCAGAAATTTCGTCAATTGGCGAACCCATATTAATAATTTCTCCCTGTTCATTAACTAGGGTAATATCCACTGCTGCACCAGTGCTATGGGGGGGAGGAGTGTGAGGATTGGAACTGGGTGGAGCCCAAATTTCATATACCTGTTCCCAAATTTTTTCCCGCTGGTCATGGGACAGATTTTGTTCCAGTACTCCCCTTGCTTTTACCAGTTGATTAAAACTATAATCAACCATAAACTGCTGCACTCCTACTGGACGGTAAGCATCAAATATTTGAATATGCCATCCAGGAGACAATAGGTTTAAACAATTCTGGGCATGAATAAGATTTTTGACCACTGTTTTCCGGAGAAAATAGGGTGAATATTGTCCGTAATGTGCGCCTAGTTTGGCATAAGGGTGGGGGTTTTCCACTGCAAAAAGCTCCAGGGGAATTTCTACTAATGGTTCCCCCGATTCGATAATGGGAATTTGATGATATGGACGCATGATCTGGCAATATGGGAGATAGAAAAGCTAAGGAGATTTCTCGGTTTTTTCTGGTACGGGATCATAACCACCAGGATGGAAGGGATGACAACGTAAAATTCGACCTAGGGCCATCCAACTTCCACGAAACACTCCAAACCTTTCTATAGCTTCCATAGCATACATGGAACAGGTGGGTTGAAACCGACAACTGGGGGGAAATAGAGGAGAAATAAATAACCGATAACCTTGAATAAGCCAAATGAATAATCTTTTCACACAACTCCTTGAGGATTTTCTAAGGTTGCAACCGACGAATTTCTGTAATTTGGTCAGCTAAATCAAGAAAAGATTTTGGCATTTGAGGACCAGTCAAAATCATATCCAAATGGGTGGGACGGTCAATCAGAAACTGCAACACCTCCTTTTCGGGAATTAAACCAAAATCAACTGCTAAACTTAACTCATCTAAAACCACTAAGGAATATTTACCTTCGTATACTACCTTTTGTGTATATTCCCACAGGGAATGCAAAGACCCAATTTCTTCCTCATTGAAATTTGGTGTATCCGGGGACCTAGCTAGGTCACAGCGAATCCAATCTAGCTTGTTTCCAATTTGTATGGGATTATTTATACCTTGGTTAATACCCCCTTTAAGAAACTGGATAATTAATACAGGTGTTCCATGACTGGCAATTCTTAGGGACTGGGAAATAACGTTAGTGAAAAAGTAACGTTCTGAGCTAGTAAACACCTGTAGTGATCCCGCGACTGAATTTGGTAAACTAGGTGCAGGATTAATATTTGGACTGTCAATTTGGGTAAAAATCATTACTAAAACAAGAGAATACAAAAAAGACTGAGAGGTAAATCATGGTTTGGCAACGTCTCGATGGTCGTCAACCCGATCAACTACGAACATTAAATTTTTATCCCCATTTTACTCGTTTTGCTCCCGGTTCGGTGTTAGCACAATGTGGTGAGACTCAGGTTCTTTGTACAGTTAGTATAACTGAGGGAGTGCCAAAATTTTTAATGGGAAGTGGAAAAGGTTGGTTAACAGCAGAATATCGTATGTTACCCTCTGCTACCCAACAAAGACAAGAACGGGAACTATTAAAGTTGTCGGGACGCACCCAAGAAATTCAGCGATTAATTGGACGTAGTTTAAGAGCAGCACTGAATTTTGAAATATTAGGGGAAAAGACCTTAACTGTAGATGCTGATGTTTTACAAGCAGACGCTGGTACAAGAACTATATCCATTACAGGTGGGTTTATAGCCTTAGCTCATGCAATTACTAACTTGTTGCAACAGGGAGTTTTAGAGCGATCGCCTTTATGTGGACAAATAGCTGCTGTTTCCGTAGGTTTGTTAAAGGGAGAAGCATTTTTGGACTTAGACTTTACTGAAGATGTAAATGCGGAAGTAGATTTCAACGTGGTTATGAACAGTAAGCTCAATATTATTGAAGTTCAAGGAACAGCGGAAGCAGGTAGTTTTAGTCGTCAACAGTTAAATCAGCTCCTGGATGTTGCAGAAACAGGAATTAGGGAATTACTGATAGCTCAAAGATCGGTAATACCAGATTTTAACACCTTATTGAATGTTTAACAGAAAATAGAAAACTTAAACAGGTGATCACCTTGCACTCAACAAGAAACATACAACAATGGTGGATTTTTCGCTGTTTGTCCACAGCATTGCTATTTGGTCAAATTTCCCTGCATATAATTCAAGGAAAAACCTATTATCGGAAAATTCTTGACCATGCACTAAAAGTAGGACCGGGTTCCCTCTCCCCAGTTTTGTTGGTAAGTGGTTTTGCGGGAATGATTTTCACGATTCAAACAGCTAGGGAACTGGTCAGATTCGGTGCAGTTGATAATCTGGGGGGCGCTTTTGCAGTAGCCTTTTGTCGAGAACTAGCTCCAATTTTAACCGCTAGTGTGATTGCTGGACAAGTAGGATCAGCATTCGCAGCAGAAATAGGAGCTATGCAGGTAACTGAACAAATTGATGCGCTCTACTTACTCAAAACCGATCCAATAGATTATTTAGTCTTACCCAGAGTGATTGCTTGCGGTTTGATGATGCCAGTAATGATGATTTTTGCACTAATTATGGGTGTTAGTGGTGGAATTTTTGCCGGACTGCAATTTTACCAAGTTCAACCGGAAAACTTTTTAGAATCGGTGCGAGATTTTTTAACTCCGGGAGATATGATGATGATAATCGTCAAAGGCGTAATTTTTGGAATAATAGTTGCTGTGAATGGATGTAGTTGGGGACTAACTACTAGGGGAGGCGCTAAGGAGGTTGGTGAATCCGCAACTACTGCGGTGGTAACTACTTGGGTGGTACTTTTCATCACAGATTTTTTATTGGCTCTACCTGGGATTACACTAGCAATTTAGATTAGATCCAGTTATACTTCCTGTAACATATTAACCAGAAATTCTCCGATCATTTTGGCTTTTTGTTTTATTATAACTTTGGGGTTAACTTCAGTGCATTTACTGTACAAATAACCGCTAAAACCAAAGTAACTTGACACACCGGAAATGAAAATGATTAACACAAATGTTTTTTTATTAAAAACATCTTTCTTGTCTCTCTGCTTAGTTTGCTTCTTACCCAATTTAGTCAAAGCCCAAGATGTTCCTAGTCAACAAGATCTACCAAAAGTTAATCCTGAGATACAATTATTGTTGGGTAAACCTAATCAAGATATACCTTTAAAACTGGTTGATGCGGTTTATCTAACTTTACAAAATAATCGAGATGTAAAAATAGCCTATCTGCAGCGTATTGTAGATAAGGCACGATTATCTGAATCTGAGTCTATATTTAGCCCCACTCTACGACCCCAGCTATCTTTAAACCTGAATGCGAGGGAACCCGAATTCGCAAGCGCTCAAAAAACAGATATAGTAACTAATACAACCGCTCGTATTGGCGCTGGGATTAATTTGAAACTGCCTACTGGTGCTTCTTTAAATTTAGGATGGAATGGAGAAAATGTCTGGAAGGGTCAGTATAGCAAAGATTCCTCTAGTTATTTACCTTTAACAGATCCAAATATTCTCAGTCAAGATGTTAGTTTTAGTATTAGTCAACCTTTACTAAAAGATTTTGGTGTGTATTTAAGCACTTTAAACATTAGGAGAGCTAGACTAACGGAAAGCACTAATATCTTGAATTTTAGAAATTCTATTGCCCAAACAATTACAAATTCGGTAGTCACCTACAGGAATCTCTTGTTAGCACAAGAAAGATTAAAAATTGAGGAAGCTTCTTTTGCAAGTGCCAAAGAAGAACTTGACAGATTACAACTTCTATTTACAGAGGGTAAAATTACCAAAAATGATTTGATTCAACGTCAGGCTGATATTGCTCAAAAAGAATTTAACTTGATTAACGTAAAAACAAATTTAACTGAAGCAATTGCTAGCCTAACCAAACTTACAGACCTACCTTTGAAAATGCTAATTGCCGTAGAAAAACCTCTTCCCCCAGACAGTTTAAATTTGCCAACTTTTGAGGAAATGATCAAATTGGCTGAAGATAATAATATCAGATATCTTTTTGCTGTTAATGCTGTAGAAAATGCCAAGCTCTCCTTAGCAGAGGCCAAAAATCAGCAAAGTTTAGACCTTACATTGAATCTGCGTTATGGCTTTAATAGTTTTTCCCATCAGCGGGATTCGGGTAATTTTACATCATCTTTAGTGTTAAGTCGTGAGTTTGGTAATCTTTCTCAAGATAATGCCGTACTTAAAAGTGAAGTCAATTTGCAACAAGCTGAATACTCTTTAGCAAATACTAGGGTAGATATTAATGAGCAGCTGAGAAATAGGGTTCGTAATGTTAGGGATAGTTTTACACAAATTCAATTATCCAAACAGGCAACTAATTTAGCGGAGTTAAGACTGAATAGTGCCAGGGAAAAAATGAAGTCAGGTAACAATGTTTCCACGACAGATATTATTAATTTTGAAAAAGGTTTAGTTGACGCTAAAAATCAAGAATTGAACGTGACTATCAGTCATCTGAACAGTATGACTCAACTAGAAGAGTTTTTGGGAATGACGCTAAATAAATGGCTGAAATAGCAATAAATGCTATAATTTAGCTTCTAACTGGATTTAAGCTACAGTGACTAAACTCATACTTCTTAACACAAAAAGAAAAATACTTAATGCTTTTAAATAAATTGTACATATGTCTTGACACTTCCTTTTGTCTTGCTATCTGTTCAAAGCAAACGAAAGTATTAAAGATAATTCTTGGAAGATGAACCACTAACTTCGTCCAAAATTGTTTACTTATAGACAATTTTGGACAACTTTTTGGAAGCGGAATAACGGTCAATGGTTAACAGTAATGACAAAGAGAATAGTTTAGGGTGGAGAGTGTATGCTGAAAGGAAGAGAAGCTAATATGATAAAGCCATGAACAAAAGGGTAGAAATTTTACCGGATCTGCAAGGTTTGGTGGCACGGGCTCAGGATGCGATATTATCCAGTTTGGCAAATGCTATTCAAAAACGAGGACAATTTACTATTGCTTTGTCTGGTGGTAGTACACCGAAACCTTTATATGAAGCAATAGGCTCTTTGAATCTAGATTGGGATAAAATTCATGTTTTTTGGGGTGATGAACGTTATGTACCATCCAATCACCCCGATAGTAATGAATTAATGGCGCGTATTGCCTGGTTAAATAAGGTTCCCATTCCACAGACTAATATTCACGCCGTACCTACCTTGTCTGGCAATCCAGTCGCGGATGCTAATAAGTATGAACAGCATCTACAAGAATTTTTCCATTGCTCACCGGGAACCTTTCCTTCCTTGGATGTGGTCCTCCTGGGTATGGGTGATGATGCACACACCGCCTCCCTCTTTCCCCACACGGAAGCTCTACAAGTGCGCGATCGCCTGGTTACTGTGGGCAATAAAGACGGTAATCCACGTATTACCTTCACCTATCCCCTAATTAATGCTGCCAGAAGTGTGATCTTTTTAGCTACTGGTGCTAATAAAAGGCCTGCTTTATCCCAAGTGTTTGCTGAAGTAGCAGATGATTTTACCTATCCATCTCGCTTGATTAAACCTCAAGGGGAATTATTATGGCTACTAGATGCAGCTGCTGGTTCACAACTCTGATTCCCTATCTCAACTATTGTCTTTACAGTGACAAAGGCTTAAATTCATGATCATTTGTCCAAACTGCAATCATCCTAATCCAGACGCTGCTGTTCAGTGTGAAGCTTGCTACACACCATTGCCAACTACCACTACCTGTCCCAGTTGTGGAGCTAATGTACAGGCTGATGCTGCTTTTTGCGGTCAATGTGGTTATAACTTGCGCTCCACCCCCGTAGTCACCGAACCAACTGTAGTAGTAACCCCCACTTCCGTAGAGGTACCACCTTTAGTTACTCCTGACCCCATGTTAGAGTTACTACAATCTGATCCCTTGGGAATCAGTACCCAGCCCCCCACAATTTACAGTGTGCCACCTACTTTAGTCAGCACACCCCCAGAACCAGTTGCTGGTCCCATATTACCAATAGTGCCAGTACCTGAACCGGTAGTAGCACCAGTACTCACAGCGTCAGAACCAGCTCCCATACCATCTGTACAACTATCACCGACTCAATTACAACAAGTGGTGGGGCGATTATTCCACCTGCAAGGTAACCAAGAAGTTGAATTACCCCAAAATCTATCCGTAATTCATATTGGTAAGCCCAATGACCGGATCCCCCCAGATATTGATGTGGCTGGATTTTCTAATTCAGAAATCGTTTCCCGAATTCACGCCGATATTCGGGTTGAGGGAGATGCTTATTATATAGAGGATGTAGGTAGTTCCAATGGCACTTATATTAATAATTTGCCATTGTTACCGGGAAATCGACACCGTCTCCGTCCAGGCGATCGCATTAGTTTAGGTAAAGGAGATTTGGTAACTTTCTTATTTCAACTCTCTTAAAACAGAGAAAAGTTTAGGCTATAAATCAATCAAAAACAGATCGATTATAGCCTAAACTTTTGCTAAAATAGGTACTTGAAGCAATATCTGTGACAATAGTGCCTTGGATAACTTCCGATGAAAGAACTAAAGAACTTGTCAACTTTCCTCCAATCCTCAAACATCGAGTCTACAGGTTTAAGCTGGTTATTGGGAGCAGCAGTCACCACTGCTATTTTGTGGCAATTACCGATGGGAGACTATATTTTATATCCCTTCACCATACTAGCAACCTGGTTTCATGAAATCAGTCATGGGTTGATGTCAATTATTTTAGGAGGCAATTTTCGTGAGTTACAAATTTTTAGCAATGGATCTGGAGTAGCAATTTACACCATACCCTCATCTTTTATTCCTCTTGTTCCCGCTCTGATTGCAGCTGCAGGTCCTATGGGTCCACCCATAGCTGGTGCAGGGTTAATCATGTCTTCTCGCAGTTTTAACAGTGCATCATTGAGCCTAAAATTTTTAGGTATTGCTTTGTTGTTTTCTAGTTTAGTTTGGGTACGTTCATGGTTTGGTTTGATCACATTACCACTGTTGGGACTGGGGGTTTTGTGGATCTCATTAATAACTAGCAAATGGGTACAGATTTTTACCGTTAAATTCTTGGGGATGCAGGCCTGTATAAGTACGTATCATCAATTGGACTATTTGTTTAGTTATAATGCTGGGTCTTTAGGAATTTCGGATACGGGACAAATGCAAAAATATTTGCTTTTACCCTATTGGTTCTGGGGTGGTTTAATAGCAGTAGCTTCCTTTGCTATCATGGCACAAAGTTTAATAATTACCTACCGGAAGAAAAACCACTAAACCGAGTTGATAAAATCAGTTAACCGAAACTAAAGGGCCCAGTTGCAGACATTTATCTTGAGTTGATCTGGTTTTGAGATGATAGAGTTGCCAATGATCCCGTTGTTGCCAAATGGCAAATATTTCCTCTCTTCCATCCTTGAGCATGTCAAAATTAACTTGATAAACCTGATTTATTCGACGCAATTTTAAACCCAATAAACCCATCAAGAGATTGAGTATTTTAATTCCAGAACTAGATTGTGGTTTTTTAGCAATATCCACACCCAAAGCACGGTTGATATGTTGACTACTTTGAATTGCCACATTTTTCAACCAAATAATATCATCATCATTTTCTTGGAATACCCTATCTTGTGCTAAAAACTGACACATTCCCAAAGCTCGCAAGGCTTCCACCTTGAGAGTATAGGTTTTTAAATCTGGTAGAAAAACCTTTCCTTCGCCCCAAAATAACTGTTGTTTCCATTCCTGCTGATCTCTGATGTGAAGGTAGTGACTTTCATGGGTCAAATAATAGTGAGTCAATAATTGGGAATAGTATCCCTGATCATCTCGCATTTTTAACTGAGTGGTTACAGGTACTCCATATCTTGTGTAGAGAATATATTTATGAATTGCATAGCGTTGTTCATCGGTGAGAGAATGTTTAGTTAGTAGTTGTTGATATTCAACATAGTCAATATTTTTAGCCGCCACCACAGCTTGGGCAATCATCAATTGATTGTGCTCCTTAATTTCTTTGATATTGCGTTTAATATGCTGAGACTGTTGACGAGTTTGTTCCCAATCCTTTTGAACTTGAACAATTTCTAAAATTAATCTGGTTCGGGTGGCTAGATCATTTACAGAAGTTTTTAAAAACGCCGAACGCAACTCACGAATAATACTATTATAGTCTGTATTATTCCCTATGGTGACTTTGTGACCTTCAGCAATTAATCCCTCTTGCAAAGATTGTCGATAAAAGGTAATAGAACTATTGACCCTAGCAGATAGTTTTGCCCAAGTACGTAAATGAATAGGATCATAAACTGCGGGTAAATCAACATCTATTTTATGTAAAGGACTCAATAAAGCCAAATTTTCTTTTTGATTTTCTTGGTACCAGTCAGATAGTAGCTGATAATTGGTACTACCACTACCAATTAAACCAATACCGCGTTTAGCACACCAGACAAAACGGGGAACTGAATCACGCACCCTAGCTAATGCTTGACGTGCTTCTGAGTCCGGAATGACCCCCTGAAAAATACCGTAAACTCGGTCAAAATGTTGGACATCAATACTAATTCCCGTTCCTAAACTAGGAGTGACAAATACCATATCATAATCAGTGATTTTTTGATTTATAGCACTCAGACATTCTATAGCTGGATGTGCAGGTGTATTGGTAGTTTGACTACTCACCACTAAACTATGGGGAAATTGCCTTTTTAACTTATACAAGCGATCCTGGAGATAATCTTCGATGGTTTCACAACTGTAACGTCCCGTGCGACTATCAGTTGTTACATAGCACTTCTTACCTGTGATTAAGTCCAGCTCCAGTTGATGAATTAAAGGTGTTGGGTTAGGTGAATCATAAAAAGTCACATCCCACCCACATTCAGGTTTCCACTTATTCACAATTACCCAAGGAGTGATTTTGTTTCCTGCTAAACCCTGGAGGTATTCTAGAGAAACATCTGATAAGTCAGCATCTTGAGCAATGACTAAACCCCCTGTTTTCACTACCGTGGCTATTAATTGTTGGAAAACGCTGAGTATCTTTATCCTCTTGTTTTTACAGGTGTTACTATTGAGTAGATGCCATAAAGACTGTTCAACTTCATCTAATATGACTATAGCTCCTTGCCAATCTTGGGGATTAAGCTTCCACAAGGAATCAACACATAATCCAAAGGATTTAATAGGTGAGCTGGATGGTGGTGACTGGTTTTCAGGGTGGATTCCCCATCTAATACCAATTTTTTCACAGAGGAATTTTCCCAAAAGGATGCGATGGGTGATTAATAAGATTGGTTGACAACGATTTTTAGCTTCCTCAACCACCGCTTGCAGTCTGGTGGTTTTACCTGTTCCTTTAGCGGATTTGACTCCCACTAAACCAGTGGAGGGTAAACATATTCTATCTAAATAGCTTTGGTTGATGGTAACACTGGGAGTAATTGTTAGATCTATATGGGGTTTAGTTTGGGCAATATAGACCTCTAGGGACATACTTTGATTGTAGACTTGCTCAAACGCTTCCGCTCCCTTAGCAGTGATAAAATCATCCACACCTTTCTCTTTACCAGGGAGTTTGATTACTTTAACAGAGCAATTTTTCCGCTCAAGTAAATAGCCTAATTGAGAAATGGCATTATTAATCGCAGTAGCCTTCCGTGGCTGATTCTCAAAATCAAAACATATATAAAAACTCAGTTGTCTATTGGCGAAAACTTCCAGATCAAGAATGAGACGACGACGGGTAACTTTACCAAATTCATTTTTGATTACCCGATAACCACTGGTAATTCCAGGTATGCCAATTGCTACATACCCTTGTGTTAATAAAGCTGCTGCTTTTTTAACACCTTCACAAATAATAATTGGTATGTTAGATTCTATTACCCATGGCCAAAAACCCTGAGCTTCCCCGTCATCACTAATGTTAATGTCTTTTGGCATAGTAACATCATAACGTTGGGAAATTTGATGCCAAATTTCTTCAGTTACCCGCAAACAAAATATTCGCGTTGGTGTGCTGGGGGGATGTTCATATTTAATGGACTTGCCATTTTTGTTTCTTCGCGGTTGGGAGGGTTTAAAACATCCCCATTCCATTTTTTGCCAATTATTTAGCGGGTCTACACCAGAACACCACCAACCACCAGCTGTAATGTGTCCATATCTCTCTAACCACCCGCTTTTAATCATCCCCGTATTAGTGCGCGGTAAATTATCAGATATTAATATATGCTTATAAGCATTCATACCCTGAAGAGAATGAAAATTTAACATTGCTAGGTGTAAATTTACACTACTACCATGTACTAGTTCTTCCAGGTGTTGGGAGTGCAAGTGATCTATAAACATGGGCAGATGTACTATAAAGAACAGATAAAGGAACAATCAAGGAAATAAAACCTTAGCACGCATCCTTTGATTCTGCATCGAAAAATTACTGCCATTTTGGCAACTTTTTTTGTGACTTTTTTTACGTTGTTTATGGAGACACCTGGGTTAACACAACAATCCTCTATTTTTCCGTCTGAATAGTGTAAATGGTATTTTTGTATTGTGATTTAGGTGCATGATTAATTTTTGTGTTTCAGTATATTTTTGTTTAGTTTATTTGTACTACCTTTCTGGGAAACTTATCTGAACCCATTTCCCCAGCTTGATGTCCCTACTCTTGATAATTGTTATTTATGATGGCATCTAATAGTATTCCCCCACCAAAGCGTATAGGATCTGTACAAGGTAAGCCAGTTTCAGACCCAGTTTGGGCGATCGCCTCTTCAGCAGCAATTTCATTCAGATCTTTCGTATTCAGAGCGATCGCCACCACAGGTACTTTAGCAAAAGCACCAGCAGCACTAGCTACCATTTCATACATTTTAATTACATCCGTGAGAGGAGGGATAGGAACATGAGGATTATTATGGTTATGAGTTTGTCCTGCACGATGGACTAAAATGAGATGGGTGGGTTGGGAACCGCGAATCAAAGGCAAAGTTGCCGTTGAACCGGGGTGTAATAAGGAGCCCTGACCTTCAATTTGAAGGATGTCATAGTATTGACCAAAACGCATGACCAACTGCTCCACAGCGCCAGCGGCAAAATCCACCCGGACTGCATCCAGTGCTACTCCATCCCCTTCCAACATCAAACCAGTTTGACCAGTAGCTATAAATTTAGAGCGAAGTCCTAGCAATTTTGCCGAATGATGTAATTCCAGACTAGTAGACATTTTACCAATAGACATATCCGTACCCACTGTTAGCACACGACGACAGGGGAGGTTGCGTGCTAAACCCGAAGCGATTTCCAACTTAGGTGGTTCCTTGCGCACATCCCAAATTGTCTTTCCTGGTTGTATGAGGGAGATTAAATCTGGTATGTTTGCCAGGGATGTATGTAGCCCATTGACAACGGACATTCCCGACCTCAATGCTTCCTTAATCTCAGTCCAGTAATGATCGGGAAGAATACCACCCTTTGGTGCAATACCAATAACTAAAACTTCTGGTTGATAGGGCAAAGCTGCACTTACAGATGCCACAATTGGTACACTTCTTTTAATTCCTGTTAACTCTAGTATAGATTGACCCGGACATTCTCTATCTATAACCGCAACAATAGGTGAGTCACTATAGCGCAAAATGGAAAGACCAGTTTTGCCATGGGATTTTGTCAGACCTTCATGTAAGAGAATGGCTATTTTTTGATTAAGTGGCAAACGCACTGTATTGTACTCCTAAACCTGGTAAATTATTAGGCATAACTCGTCCTTCTGTGACGGATACACCAACAAAAGGATCATCTATTAAATTTAAATGACTGTCTAAGTCCAAATAGTCTGCTAATGGCGCTATATGAGAAGCTGCGGTATTGGCTAGTGAACTATCGGAATAACACCCAAACATTACTTGCAAGTTATGTGCTTTAGCGGTGTTTACCATTCTCCAAGCCTCCCCTAATCCTCCTGACTTCATCAGTTTAATATTAATTCCATCTACACAATCAGCCAATGGGGGGATGTCAATGCTAGTGAAGCAACTCTCATCCACAAAAATGGGTAGAGCTGATTGTTTTTTCAAAGATGGTAATTTCCCCTCGTCACCTTTAGGTAATGGTTGTTCCAGATACTTAACCCCTAAATCAGCCAACCAATGGGACATAGCAATTGCATCTGGTAAACTCCAACCCCCATTTGCATCCACAAATAAATCCACCTTGGGTGCAGCTTCTTTAACTGCCAATATCATTTTTTTATCCGTATCTATTCCCTCCTTTGCTCCTAACTTAACTTTTAGTAGTTGCACGTCCATATACTGCAACCAGTCCCTTGCTCTATTTGCAGCACCTTGTGGTGAGTTAATACCAATAGTAACAGAAGTTGGCACTATGGTATTTATATTAAGTCCCCAAAGTTGCCACAATGGTAAACCCACGTTCTTACCCATCCAGTCGTGTAGTGCCATATCTATAGCAGTCCTAGCCGCAGAGGGAATTTGATGTTGTGTTAAAATTTTACCAATATCATCCCGCTGCCAAGGACTATAAGATTCTAGCACAGGAGATATTTCTTGCAAAGACCGGAAAATTATATCAGTGGTTTCTTGGTAACTTCCTACACTAAATGGAGATGCTTCTCCCCATCCTTCAATACCGCCTTCCATAATCTTAACCCAGATGTTTGTGGTTTGTGCAGTTGTTCCCCTACTAATTGTTAGGGCAAACCTCTTATTGACAGTAAAGGTGCTAACTTGTAGTTTCATTCTTATTATTCCCTTGTCATTTTGTCCAAAAAAGTTTTTAATGTCATCATATCAGGGAAAGAACTTTGAGCACCCATTTGAGTTGTTGCTAAAGCTCCCGCAGCTCCACCCCAAATCACCGCTTCTCGCAGAGTCTTGTGATGAAAAAGTCCTGCTGCTAAACCACCGTTAAAAGCATCCCCAGCAGCAACCGTATCTATGGCATTCACGGAAAATGGGGGAATAAAAAACCTTTCTTCTTTAGTAGCGCAATAAACACCTTTTGCACCCAACTTAATCACCACACACCTTGCACCTTTTGTTAATAAAATCTCCCCAGCTTTGAAGGCGGTTTGCTCTTCATTGACAGCAAATCCTACCAATTGACTGGCTTCAATTTCGTTGGGTGTAATTATGTCAACTAATGGATAAATTTCCTCTGGCAAATTGATTGGTGGTACAGGGGCGGGGTCCAGAATAACCTGGACTTTAGCTTGGTGAGCTATTTGGGCCACAGTAATTACCATATCAAGAGGAATTTCTAACTGCAATAGTATGGCATTAGCTGATGGCAATAAACCATATAATCTGTCAATATTGTCTTGGTTGACTTGTCCATTGGCTCCGGGTATAACAATTATATTATTTTCACCCCGCCGATCCACAGTAATTATCGCAACTCCTGAACTGACAGTGTCATCAATTATAATATTCTCCGTTTTTATACCATAACTTTCCAAATTTTTAATTAGTTGTCTACCAAAGTTATCATTACCAACACGACCGATCATTTGTGTAGGAATACCCAATTTTGCCAATGCTACCGCTTGGTTTGCTCCCTTACCCCCGGGTGCGGTAAAAAAACTTTCTCCTAACAAGGTTTCTCCTGGTATGGGCAATCTGGGAGTTGTTGCTACCAGATCCATATTAATACTACCAAAAACTATTATTGTCATATGTTTAGCTGTTTTTAAAAACTCCCTTACTTTTCCTTCACACCCCAAATTATTAAAAAATTAGGGAATCTTGAAGAATATTAGGCACGCCACCTCAATAGTACACTTTTTACAGGATTAACAAATTCTCTGTTTTCTGCTGCTGCACGGCTAAATTCCCGTTTCAATTGAAAATACCATTGTGCTTGCATATCCGAATCTTTAATTAGACGCAAAATCGGATTATATTGAAGTCCAATTTGTTGCTTTTCCACCACATTCCTATCTTGATCCAAAAATTTGCGAGTTAGAATTTGAATCAAAGGTGTAAATATTTTTAACCACGCTGGTATACCATAAAGAACAAAATTTACTTCAGTTTCTGTGTCAGAAATTGGTGTAACTGCGGTTAAATTACAAACTCGATGTTTGCCAAAGGTAATTTCTTCAATTCTCACTCCTGGTAAACGGAAGGAAATTTCCACTTCTGGTATTCCCCCACCCACTAACCAATATAATCGACTCATATTTTCCGTGTTATCGGATAATTTATGGCGTCTGACTGTAAACCCATATTCAGAAGGATCAAATTGTTTCACTTCTTCATGCAGTTTTCCACTTCTCCACCACCATACCTGGTGAACATAGGGAGAATGAGCAGGATCCATTAAACCTGTTACTGCATGGTCAATAAAACAGGGAAATTTCATTACTTCCACTAAATCTGGTTGTCCATTGCTAAAACCTGGTACTTGAGGAATATCGCTGATCTGTGCATTCACAGGAGATCCTTCTTTATCATATATGTATATCCAAATATTACCTTGAGTTTCATAAACAGGATATGATTTAACATTAAACTTACTCAAGTCTATACTTTGTTCTGGCAACAGTGATGGAATTTCTGTACACTTGCCCTGACTGTCAAAGCGCCAACCATGATAGCAACATTCTACCTGTTCACCATCAAATCTACCACAACTCAAGGGAACTGCACGATGAGGACAAATATCTTCAATGGCAAAAACTTGACCATTTTTGTCTCTTGTGAATAGTATAGGTTCTCTCAGCAAAACACGTGATATCATTTTACCTGTTTTTAGCTGACTACTGGGTAGTGCATAGTACCAAAGATTACGCAACAAGATGTTTTTATTATCTACCATAGATTAGGATGTGAATAAACCCAAAAATAGGACGAGAATTACTGGGAAGTTTTTAGTCTACTTTTACCCAGAAATCCACTGTTTGAATTGTACCATTGTGATTAAATTGCATCCACATTTTATAGGTTCCCGACTGACGAAATCTTGTATTGAATTGAATTTTCTCCTGTATCTGATTCTTAACTGCGTGGGTATGAATATAATCTGATATACTGAAGGAAGAGGATTATTTAATAATTACTAAATAACCTTTCTCCCCCAAATAGGGTTATTCTTCAACTGATTTTAGCCATCTTTTAGGGTAACTAACAGTAAATAATCCATTAGTTTTTCTATAATTTGGTGCTTTTGGCTTTTGGTCCATAGTACCTTTTTTTGCCTCTCTCAATAATGGTTTAAACGACTTAAAAGCCTTACCAACTATTAAGCATGTTTGCTGCATACTGGAAGCCTAACCAGTATTACAATGTTTATTAATTTTTATCTGCGCAGTTAATTCGTAGCCTGTTACTATTCTTTTGGCTTTAAAACAAATTTGTCTATCATAGTATAAATTGCAGTTATATAAATTCTTCAATGCATTTCATATTATTTATGTTACTATCTTGGGTGTAAAAGTTCAGATTTATTCATAACTCCCCCTAAAGGAAGATGATTTTGACTAGAAGTCAATTTAAATTGGTGCTGGTGTGTCGAATAACTGCTTTCTATGGAGGTTTAGCACCGCTAAACCTTTTTCATATTATTATGTATAGCTTCTATACCTTACTTGAGTCCCATTCTACTGAGACTTTTATCTACCTTATTTACTGCCAAAAACTTTTCAAACACCCTCTAAAAAGGGTCTAAAATAAAAGTGTCCACTAAATAATAAAATCATGATGACTCGCTGGTTTAATATTGCAGGTCCTTGCAAAGAAAATATCCACTATATGTTGTCTCCCACAAGTCGTTTACCCGACTTATCAATGTTAATAGAACAAGAAAGTTATTTTGTACTTCATGCACCAAGACAAACGGGTAAAACCACCGCCATGTTATCCCTAGCGAAGCAACTTACCGCTACAGGAAATTATGCTGCAGTAATGGTATCAGTGGAAGTAGGAAGTGCATTCAATCATGACCCCAGTGCTGCGGAATTAGCCATTTTAAGAGCTTGGTATAATACAATAAATATCCGCTTACCTAAAGAATTACAACCTCCTATTAAACAATGGCAACAAGAAGAACCAGGAAATAGAATTAATGATTTTTTAACAGGTTGGGCAAAAGCTATAAATCGTCCCCTAGTATTATTTATAGATGAAATTGATTCTTTACAAGACCAAACATTAATTTCTGTTTTACGACAGTTACGAGATGGTTTTCCTAATCGTCCAGACAATTTTCCCTCATCGGTAGGATTAATTGGTTTACGGGATGTGCGGGATTATAAAGTAGCATCTGGTGGTAGTGATAGATTAAATACATCTAGTCCTTTTAATATTAAAGTTGCTTCTCTGACTATGCGAAACTTTAATCTGAAAGAAGTGGGAGAATTATATCAACAACATACGGAAGCAACTGGACAAATTTTCACACCAGAAGCAATAGCAACAGCTTATGATTTAACCCAAGGACAACCTTGGTTAGTGAATGCTTTGGCTAAGGAAGTAGTAGAAAAAATGGTCAAGGATAGAAATGTAGCTATTACCAAAGAACATATTTTACAAGCTAAAGAAATATTAATTATACGTCAAGATACCCATTTAGATAGTCTAGCAGAAAGGTTAAGAGAACCAAGAATTAAAGCAATTATTGAACCGATATTAGCAGGTTTAGAATTAGGAGATATACCCAACGATGACATTCAATTTGTGATTGATTTGGGATTATGTAAAATGCACCCCTATGGGGGATTAACTATTGCCAATGCCATATATCGGGAAGTATTACCGAGAGTATTGACAGTGACACCAATGGCATCCTTACCCATGATAGCACCCACCTGGTTAACTCCAGAAGGTAAATTAAATATAGATGCTTTGTTAATAGCATTCCTCAAATTTTGGCGACAACATGGAGAACCCTTATTAGGTAGTACTGGCTATCATGAAATTGCTCCCCACATAGTATTAATGGCTTTTTTACATCGAGTGGTTAATGGTGGAGGAATTTTAGAAAGGGAATACGCAATTGGTAGCGACAGAATGGATTTATGCTTGCGTTATCAAGACGTAATTTTGGGGATTGAGTTAAAGGTATGGCGAGATAAAAAAAGAGATCCACAAGCTGAAGGGATTGAACAATTGGAATCCTATTTAGCTCGTTTAGGATTAGATTTTGGTTGGTTATTTGTATTTGATAGGCGAAAAAATGCCCTACCCATAGAAGAAAGGTTATCAACCGAAGTTGTAGTAACGGAAAATCAACGTAGAATCACTGTAATTCGGGTGTGAATCTCACTTATACTCAAACTCTTTAATCGCAAAATAGTCTAAAATAAAAGTGTCCACTAAATAATACACCAAATAATAAAATCATGGTGAATCGCTGGTTTAATATTGCAGGTCCTTGTAAAGACAATATCCACTATATGTTGTCTCCCACAAGTCGTTTACCCGACTTATCAATGTTAATAGAACAAGAAAGTTATTTTGTACTTCATGCACCAAGACAAACGGGTAAAACCACCGCCATGTTATCCCTAGCAAAGCAACTTACCACTGCAGGAAATTATGCAGCAGTAATGGTATCAGTGGAAGTAGGAAGTGCATTTAATCATGACCCAATCGCCGCAGAATTAGCCATTTTAGGAGCTTGGCACAATACAATAAATATCCGCTTACCTAAAGAATTACAACCTCCTATTAAACAATGGCAACAGGAAGAACCAGGAAACAGAATTAAGGCTTTTTTAGCAGCTTGGGCAAAATCTTTAACCCAACCTTTAGTATTATTTATAGATGAAATTGATTCTTTACAAGACCAAACATTAATTTCTGTTTTACGACAGTTACGAGATGGTTTTCCTGACCGTCCAGAAAATTTTCCTTCATCGGTAGGATTAATTGGTTTACGGGATGTGCGGGATTATAAAGTAGCATCCGGTGGTAGTGATAGATTAAATACCTCCAGTCCCTTCAATATTAAAGTTAGTTCTATTACCATGCGAAACTTTAATCCGGAAGAAGTGGGAGAATTATATCAACAACATACGGAAGCAACTGGACAAATTTTCACACCAGAAGCAATAGCAACCGCATTTGATCTAACCCAAGGACAACCTTGGTTAGTGAATGCTTTGGCTAAGGAAGTAGTAGAAAAAATGGTGAAGGATAGAAGTATAGCTATTACCAAAGAACATATTTTACAAGCTAAAGAAATATTAATTATACGTCAAGATACCCATTTAGATAGTTTAGCAGAAAAACTCAGAGAAACCCGAGTTAAAAACATTATTGAACCGATTTTAGCAGGGAAGACATTACCAGACACTCCAGCAGATGATCGCCAATATCTAATTGATTTAGGACTATTACGACGTGATCTAATGGGAGGATTAGTTATTTCCAACCCGATTTATCGTGAAGTTATTCCCCGGGTTATAGTACAGGGAACCCAGGATAGTTTACCTCTGATTAGTCCCAGTTGGTTAACCCCAGAAGGTAAATTAAATATAGATGCTTTGCTAGAAGCATTTCTTAAATTTTGGCGACAACATGGGGAACCATTATTAAGTAGTGCTGCTTACCATGAAATTGCCCCCCATATAGTATTAATGGCTTTTTTACATCGGGTGGTTAATGGTGGAGGAGTTTTAGAAAGAGAATACGCAATTGGTAGGGACAGAATGGATTTATGCTTGCGTTATCAAGACGTAATTTTAGGGATTGAGTTAAAGGTATGGCGGGATAAAAAAAGAGATCCACAAGCTGAAGGGATTGAACAATTGGAATCTTATTTAGCTCGTTTGGGATTAGATTTTGGTTGGTTATTTGTGTTTGATAGGCGAAAAAATGCCCTACCCATGGAAGAAAGGTTATCAACTGAAGTTGTAATAACGGAAAATCACCGGAAAATCACCGTAATTCGGGCATGAGTATTTAGATAGTCAAAAAACTCCAAAATAGTCTAAAATAAAAGTGTCCATTAAATAATACACTAAATAATAAAATCATGGTAAATCGCTGGTTTAATATTGCAGGTCCTTGTAAAGAAAATATCCACTATATGTTGTCTCCCACCAGTCGTTTACCCGACTTATCAATGTTAATAGAACAAGAAAGTTATTTTGTACTTCATGCACCAAGACAAACGGGGAAAACCACCGCCATGTTATCCCTAGCAAAGCAACTTACCGCTACAGGAAATTATGCAGCAGTAATGGTATCAGTGGAAGTAGGAAGTGCATTTAATCATGACCCCAGTGCTGCAGAATTAGCCATTTTAGGAATTTGGCGAAATACAATTGAGGATAGCTTACCTGCAGAACTACAACCTCAAACTTGGGTTTATAATGTTCCTGGACAGAGAATTGCTGAAAATCTAAGAGCATGGTCAAGAGCTATAAATCGTCCCCTAGTATTATTTATAGATGAAATAGATTCTTTGCAAGACCAAACATTAATTTCTGTTTTACGACAGTTACGAGATGGTTTTCCTAAACGTCCTGAAAATTTTCCTTCATCGGTAGGATTAATTGGTTTACGGGATGTGCGGGATTATAAAGTAGCATCCGGTGGTAGTGATAGATTAAATACCTCCAGTCCCTTCAATATTAAAGTTAGTTCTCTGACTATGCGAAACTTTAATCCGGAAGAGGTGGGAGAATTATATCAACAACATACGGAAGCAACTGGACAAATTTTCACACCAGAAGCAATAGCAACAGCTTATGATTTAACCCAAGGACAACCTTGGTTAGTGAATGCTTTGGCTAAAGAAGTAGTAGAAAAAATGGTCAAGGATAGAAGTATAGCTATTACCAAAGAACATATTCTACAAGCTAAAGAAATATTAATTATACGTCAAGATACCCATTTAGATAGTTTAGCAGAAAGGTTAAGAGAACCAAGAATTAAAGCAATTATTGAACCGATGTTAGCAGGTTTAGAATTAGGAGATATACCCAACGATGACATTCAATTTGTGATTGATTTGGGATTATGTAAAATGCACCCCTATGGAGGATTAACTATTGCCAATGCCATATATCGGGAAGTATTACCGAGAGTATTAACAGTGACACCAATGGCTTCGTTACCCATGATTGCACCCACTTGGTTAACCCCAGAAGGTAAATTAAATATAGATGCTTTGTTAACAGCATTTCTTAAATTTTGGCGACAACATGGAGAACCCTTATTAGGTAGTACTGGCTATCATGAAATTGCTCCCCACATAGTATTAATGGCTTTTTTACATCGAGTGGTTAATGGTGGAGGAATTTTAGAAAGGGAATACGCAATTGGTAGCGACAGAATGGATTTATGCTTGCGTTATCAAGACGTAATTTTAGGGATTGAGTTAAAGGTATGGCGAGATAAAAAAAGAGATCCACAAGCTGAAGGGATTGAACAATTGGAATCCTATTTAGCTCGGTTGGGATTAGATTTTGGTTGGTTATTTGTATTTGATAGGCGAAAAAATGCCCTACCCATAGAAGAAAGGTTATCAACTGAAGTTGTAATAACGGAAAATCAACGTACAATCACCGTAATTCGGGCGTGAGTATTTAGATAGTCAAACAACTCCAAAATAGTCTAAAATAAAAGTGTCCATTAAATAATACACTAAATAATAAAATCATGGTAAATCGCTGGTTTAATATTGCAGGTCCTTGTAAAGACAATATCCACTATATGTTGTCTCCCACCAGTCGTTTACCCGACTTATCAATGTTAATAGAACAAGAAAGTTATTTTGTACTTCATGCACCAAGACAAACGGGGAAAACCACCGCCATGTTATCCCTAGCAAAGCAACTTACCGCTACAGGAAATTATGCAGCAGTAATGGTATCAGTGGAAGTAGGAAGTGCATTTAATCATGACCCCAGTGCTGCAGAATTAGCCATTTTAGGAATTTGGCGAAATACAATTGAGGATAGCTTACCTGCAGAACTACAACCTCAAACTTGGGTTTATAATGTTCCTGGACAGAGAATTGCTGAAAATCTAAGAGCATGGTCAAGAGCTATAAATCGTCCCCTAGTATTATTTATAGATGAAATAGATTCTTTGCAAGACCAAACATTAATTTCTGTTTTACGACAGTTACGAGATGGTTTTCCTAAACGTCCTGAAAATTTTCCTTCATCGGTAGGATTAATTGGTTTACGGGATGTGCGGGATTATAAAGTAGCATCCGGTGGTAGTGATAGATTAAATACCTCCAGTCCCTTCAATATTAAAGTTAGTTCTATTACCATGCGAAACTTTAATCCGGAAGAAGTGGGAGAATTATATCAACAACATACGGAAGCAACTGGACAAATTTTCACACTAGAAGCAATAGCAACAGCTTATGATTTAACCCAAGGACAACCTTGGTTAGTGAATGCTTTGGCTAAAGAAGTAGTAGAAAAAATGGTAAAGAATAGAAGTATAGCTATTACCAAAGAACATATTCTACAAGCTAAAGAAATATTAATTATACGTCAAGATACCCATTTAGATAGTTTAGCAGAAAAACTCAGAGAAACCCGAGTTAAAAACATTATTGAACCGATTTTAGCAGGGAAAACATTACCAGATACTCCAGCAGATGATCGCCAATATCTAATTGATTTAGGACTATTACGACGTGATATGATGGGAGGATTAGTTATTTCCAACCCAATTTATCGTGAAGTTATTCCCCGGGTTATAGTACAGGGAACCCAGGATAGTTTACCTCTGATTAGTCCCAGTTGGTTAACCCCAGAAGGTAAATTAAATATAGATGCTTTGCTAGAAGCATTTCTTAAATTTTGGCGACAACATGGAGAACCATTATTAAGTAGTGCTGCTTACCATGAAATTGCCCCCCATATAGTATTAATGGCTTTTTTACATCGGGTGGTTAATGGTGGAGGAATTTTAGAAAGGGAATACGCAATTGGTAGCGACAGAATGGATTTATGTTTGCGTTATCAAGACGTAATTTTAGGGATTGAGTTAAAGGTATGGCGAGATAAAAAAAGAGATCCACAAGCTGAAGGGATTGAACAATTGGAATCCTATTTAGCTCGGTTGGGATTAGATTTTGGTTGGTTATTTGTATTTGATAGGCGAAAAAATGCCCTACCCATGGAAGAAAGGTTATCAACTGAAGTTGTAATAACGGAAAATCACCGGAAAATCACCGTAATTCGGGCGTGAGTATTTAGATAGTCAAACAACTCCAAAATAGTCTAAAATAAAAGTGTCCATTAAATAATACACTAAATAATAAAATCATGGTGAATCGCTGGTTTAATATTGCAGGTCCTTGCAAAGAAAATATCCACTATATGTTGTCTCCCACAAGTCGTTTACCCGACTTATCAATGTTAATAGAACAAGAAAGTTATTTTGTACTTCATGCACCAAGACAAACGGGGAAAACCACTGCCATGTTATCCCTAGCAAAGCAACTTACCGCTACAGGAAATTATGCTGCAGTAATGGTATCAGTGGAAGTAGGAAGTGCATTTAATCATGACCCCAGCGCTGCGGAACTAGCTATTTTGGGAGCTTGGTATGATACAATTGAGGATAGCTTAACTCAAGAACTAAAACCACCGACTAAACAATGGCAACAAGAAGAAGCAGGAAACAGAATTAAGGCTTTTTTAAGAGGTTGGTCAAAAGCTATAAATCGTCCCCTAGTATTATTTATAGATGAAATTGATTCTTTACAAGACCAAACATTAATTTCTATTTTACGACAGTTACGAGATGGTTTTCCTAAACGTCCTGACAATTTTCCCTCATCGGTAGGATTAATTGGTTTACGGGATGTGCGGGACTATAAAGTAGCATCCGGTGGTAGTGATAGATTAAATACCTCCAGTCCTTTTAATATTAAAGTTAGTTCTATTACTATGCGAAACTTTAATCCAGAAGAGGTGGGAGAATTATATCAACAACATACGGAAGCAACTGGACAAATTTTCACACCAGCAGCAATAGCAACCGCATTTGATCTAACCCAGGGACAACCTTGGTTAGTGAATGCTTTGGCTAAAGAAGTAGTAGAAAAAATGGTGAAAGATAGAAGTATAGCTATTACCAAAGAACATATTTTACAAGCTAAAGAAATATTAATTATACGTCAAGATACCCATTTAGATAGTTTAGCAGAAAAACTCAGAGAAACCCGAGTTAAAAACATTATTGAACCGATTTTAGCAGGGAAGACATTACCAGACACTCCAGCAGATGATCGCCAATATCTAATTGATTTAGGACTATTACGACGTGATCTAATGGGAGGATTAGTTATTTCCAACCCGATTTATCGTGAAGTTATTCCCCGCGTTCTAGTACAGGGAACCCAAGATAGTTTACCTCTGATTAGTCCCAGTTGGTTAACCCCAAAAGGTAAATTAAATATAGATGCTTTGCTAGAAGCATTTCTTAAATTTTGGCGACAACATGGGGAACCATTATTAAGTAGTGCTGCTTACCATGAAATTGCCCCCCATATAGTATTAATGGCTTTTTTACATCGGGTGGTTAATGGTGAAGGAGTTTTAGAAAGAGAATACGCAATTGGTAGGGACAGAATGGATTTATGCTTGCGTTATCAAGACGTAATTTTAGGGATTGAGTTAAAGGTATGGCGGGATAAAAAAAGAGATCCACAAGCTGAAGGGATTGAACAATTGGAATCTTATTTAGCTCGTTTGGGATTAGATTTTGGTTGGTTATTTGTGTTTGATAGGCGAAAAAATGCCCTACCCATGGAAGAAAGGTTATCAACTGAAGTTGTAATAACGGAAAATCACCGGAAAATTACCGTAATTCGGGCGTGAGTATTTAGATAGTCAAACAACTCCAAAATAGTCTAAAATAAAAGTGTCCACTAAATAATACACTAAATAATAAAATCATGGTGAATCGCTGGTTTAATATTGCAGGTCCTTGTAAAGAAAATATCCACTATATGTTGTCTCCCACAAGTCGTTTAAACGTCCTGACAATTTTCCCTCATTGGTAGGATTAATTGGTTTACGGGATGTGCGGGACTATAAAGTAGCATCCGGTGGTAGTGATAGATTAAATACCTCCAGTCCTTACCCCCAGTTTAACCAATCTGAACCTTGAGACGGGGAATTGACCCCCCGTCTTTCAAGTCTTAGCGAGTTTCAGTAAAGTCGGCATCAATGACATCATCACCACCAGAAGATCCAGTATTTCCACTGTTGGGAGCTTCAGCATCAGGAGTAGTACCGCCGGTTTGCTGATAGATGTTGCTACCTACGGCAAATAATGCTTGTTGCAATTCCGGTGTTAACCTCTTAATTTGCTCATCATCTTCCTTAGCTACAGCTTCCCGCAGGTCTTTGACTAAACTGTCAATTTTGGTTTTATCCGCTTGTGGTACTTTATCACCTAGGTCTTGTAGTTGCTTCTCTGCTTGATAAGCTAAAGAGTCAGCTTGGTTTTTGCGTTCAATCTTTTCACGACGTTCCTTATCTGTGGAAGCATTTTGTTCCGCTTCCCTAACCATGCGCTCCACATCAGACTTATCTAAAGTAGAAGCACCAGTGATGCTAATAGACTGTTCCTTACCAGTTCCCTTATCTTTGGCGGTAACGTTGAGGATACCATTAGCGTCAATATCAAAAGTCACTTCAATTTGTGGAACACCACGGGGTGCAGGAGGAATGCCATCCAAACGGAAAGTTCCTAGACTCTTGTTATCATTGGCAAATTCTCGTTCACCTTGGAGAACATGAATTTCCACATTGGTTTGACCATCCACTGCAGTAGAGAACACCTCAGACTTCTTGGTGGGAATAGTGGTGTTGCGAGGAATGATCTTGGTCATTACTCCGCCCAGGGTTTCCACACCTAAAGACAGGGGAGTTACGTCTAGTAATAATATACCTGTTACGTCACCAGCAAGTACACCAGCTTGAATTGCAGCACCTACGGCTACCACCTCGTCTGGGTTAACGCTTTGATTAGGCTCTTTCCCTAAAACTCGCTTCACAACCTCTTGAACAGCAGGAATACGGGTAGAACCACCCACTAGCACCACTTCATCAATATTGCTCTTATTTAATTTAGCATCGCGCAGCGCATTTTCTACCGGTATACGACAGCGGTCTATTAAGTCAGAGCAAAGTTCTTCAAATTTAGCCCGGGTTAGGGTAGTATCTAAATGCTTTGGACCATCCTGGGTAGCGGTAATAAAAGGAAGGTTAATTTCCGCCTGAGTAACGCTGGAAAGTTCAATTTTAGCCTTCTCAGCTGCTTCAGTTAATCTTTGTAGAGCTTGTTTATCTTTGCGCAGGTCAATACCCTCTACTTGCTTGAACTGCTCCGCCAAGAAGTCAACTATTTTCTTGTCAAAGTCATCACCGCCCAAGTGGGTATCACCGGAGGTGGCTAGCACTTCAAACACACCGTCTCCCACTTCTAGCACAGATACATCAAAAGTACCACCACCAAGGTCAAATACTAGAATGGTTTCATTACTCTTCTTATCAAAGCCATAAGCTAAAGAAGCTGCTGTGGGTTCATTGATAATTCGCAGTACCTCAATGCCCGCAATTTTACCAGCATCCTTGGTAGCTTGGCGTTGGGAATCGTTAAAATAAGCGGGGACAGTAATCACTGCTTGAGTAACGGTTTCACCCAGATACTTGCTAGCATCTTCCACCAATTTACGCAGAACCTTAGCAGAAATTTCCTCCGGTGCAAACTGTTTACCAGCACCGGGAGATTGTAATTTAACATTACCGCTACTACTAAGAACCTTATAAGAAACTTCTGTAGCTTCATTGGTAACCTCGTCAAAACGGCGACCGATAAAGCGTTTTACTGAATAAAAAGTATTTTCAGGATTCATCACCGCTTGACGCTTAGCGATCTGACCCACTAGGTTATCACCATTTTTAGCGAATGCCACCACAGATGGAGTGGTTCTAAAACCCTCAGCATTAGCAATTACAGTAGGTTTTCCACCTTCCATCACTGCTACGCAAGAGTTAGTTGTGCCTAAATCAATTCCTACTACTTTTGCCATTTTAGCTGCTGCTTCCGTATAACTACAAATGAATGGGATTATAAAGGACTGTATGTTTAACCTTTCGAACCAACTGATGACAATCAGCAGTTAGTTGAGCATCATTTAACCAGTTTTTAGTTGAAACCGTAAATTACGCTGATATATATACTGAACTTGTGTAGTCAGTCCGTTAAGGGCGGTTTCCCGAACCTAAATGGGGTTTGAAACGGTTTGCTCATGGATTGAACTTGTCATTACCTGTGAATAATGTATGAGAGTTAATACGTTTCCGAATTGGTGTCAACCGTAATTTTTAAGTCGTATTTCCCGTTAAGAGGGGGGAGTGTAATATTCTGACACCGTAATAATTATAATGATTTTTAACAAGATGTGACGTGACAAAAGCTAACTAGTCTTTTTATGTCCATATTCGATATGGATTTGGAAAGAGGCTCTCTCCACTTATCCTTCTCAAGCGATCGCACTAGAATTTTCAAGGAGAATGCGATCGCTCACCCAAAATCATCCCCCTTCCGTTCTTGGCAACTTTACTATATAATTGTCGGAACTTTATGAACTTGATGAATATTATAGCTGTGCCCATCCACGGGGGGACCAGCTATCTATGATTTGTTAAATAAATTTACTGAAATTAGTTATGGTAGCAGTAGCAATTCTCGCAGCTGGTAAAGGTACAAGAATGAAATCACGCCTCCCTAAGGTTTTACATCCTCTTGGTGGCAAGTCTTTGGTGGAAAGAGTAATTGACAGTGTTCAACCTCTAGCACCTACTAGAAAGTTTGTGATTGTTGGATATGAATCCCAGATGGTTAGGGGTGCTTTAAGTAAAAATTCGGGTAAACATTCTGATTTGGAGTTTGTGGAGCAATCTGTACAACTGGGTACTGGTCACGCTATTCAACAACTGCTTCCCTATTTATCTGATTATGATGGTAATCTGCTCATTTTAAATGGTGATGTCCCTTTACTCAAAACAGAAACTTTACAGCAGTTACTACAAACTCATCGGGAAAATGATAATGCTTGTACTATCCTGACTGCTAACCTGGCCCAACCGGATGGTTATGGTAGGGTTTTTTGCGATGATAATCAAATAGTTCACCAAATGGTTGAACATAAAGATTGTACCCATATACAAAGAAAGAATAATCGTGTGAATGCCGGTATTTATTGCTTTAATTGGCAAAAACTAGCAACTATACTACCCCATTTGGATAACAATAATGTGCAAAAGGAATATTATCTCACCGATGCGGTGGTTCAAGTCGGTAAGGTGATGGCTGTAGATGTGACTGATGAACGGGAAATTTGGGGAATTAATGACCGAAGACAATTGGCTGATGCTTATCAGCTTTTGCAACAACACACTAAGGAAAAATGGCTCCTAGCAGGGGTGACCATCACGGACCCAAGTAGTGTTACTATTGATGAAACTGTGGAAATGGAAGCAGATGTGATTATTGAACCTCAAACCCATTTGCGAGGAAAAACTTTCATTGGCTCTGGTAGTCGCATTGGACCTGGAAGTTTCATCGAAAATAGTCAAATAGGAGCAAATGTTACGGCTCTATATTCCGTAATCACAGATAGTTTGGTGGAACAAGGAACAAAAATAGGACCCTTCGCTCACTTACGTGGTCATGTGGAAGCTGGCGAAAATTGTCGTATTGGTAATTTTGTAGAATTGAAAAATACCCAACTAGGCGATCGCTCGAATGTGGCCCATCTTTCTTATTTGGGTGATACAAGTACGGGCACACAGGTGAATATTGGCGCAGGGACAATTACTGCTAATTATGATGGGGTGAAAAAACACAGAACCAGAATAGGCGATCGCACCAAAACTGGATCCAATAGTGTTTTAGTAGCACCAATTACCATAGGTGATGATGTATATATTGCTGCAGGGTCGACGGTTACAGAAGATGTGGAAAATGATGCTTTGGTGATAGCCAGAAGTCGTCAGGTGGTGAAACCGGGGTGGAAAATCAAAAGGGAATCAGCGGAGTAAGACCTAACCTAGCTCCAGCTCTTCCCAGATCCTAATTAAACTTGATTAAATGTTCTGCTCGCTCAACTCACGGGTGATGTAATCAAAAGGTTCATCTACGAAAGCAGCGTTAGCCACACCAGCAGCTATGGCTTGTTCTCTCGCTAGGTCTTTCATAATTTGAATGCCACGCACTGTAGAACCTATGGGTACATCCAAGGAGTTATAAGTTTCTCTAAGACCTTGTAACACCCGTTCATCCAACACGTTCATATTGGCTGCAATCAGGGCATAAGTAGCATAACGGAGATAATAGTCCATATCGCGCAAGCAAGCAGCATAGCGACGAGTTGTGTAAGCATTGCCACCTGGACGAATTAACTCTGGTAATTCCTCAAATAATTTAGACCCAGCTTGTTTGACAATAGCAGCAGCATTAGCATTAATAGCAGTAGCTGCTTGGACTCTGGATGTGCCACTGTCAAAGTAGGACTTGAGACTATCCAGTGCATTTCTATCAAAATACTTACCAGCTAGGTCATAACTGTTGATTAAAGTTGTAACTGCATCGCGCATTCTGTGTTTCTCCCAATAGTTAATAGTTACTATCTATGATTGGATATTAAAGTTGGTTGCACTCATTTGATATTTGTCGTCCCCTTAGGACTGGGGAATATCAAATAATCCATTACATAAGAATTCTATGTTAAAGTTGACCCTGGTCATATAAAGTTTCTTATCTTGTAAAAATGGTGTTAAAAAACTTAACATAACCCAAAAACTTGAACAATCGTAACAAACAATACAACCTTGACAGGACTCCAGTCTTTAGGATATTTCAAATGGTGTATTATGAGCTAAATTAACCCCTATGGGTTAAAATGCTTAAGTAGAGTTTAGTGTAAATTAAAAGACTGGCTACAGAAGGAGCAAAAATGACAACCCCACAAGAAGTGTTAAAGATGATCCGGGATCAAAACATTCAGATGATTGATCTCAAGTTCATAGACACACCAGGAACCTGGCAACATCTAACGGTTTACCACAATCAAATTGACGAAAGTTCTTTTACTAGTGGTGTACCTTTCGATGGTTCCAGTATTAGAGGTTGGAAGGGAATTGAAGAGTCAGATATGACCATGGTGTTGGATGCTAACACAGCTTGGATTGACCCCTTCATGAAGGAACCAACTCTCAGCATTATTTGTAGTATTAAAGAGCCCCGTACGGGTGAATGGTATAACCGCTGTCCCCGGGTGATTGCTCAAAAGGCTATAGATTACTTAGGAACCACGGGAATAGGTGATACGGCATTTTTTGGTCCAGAAGCAGAATTTTTTATCTTTGATGATGTGCGTTATGACCAAACCGCTAATGAAGGTTACTATCACGTAGATTCCGTAGAAGGTCGTTGGAATACTGGTAGAAAGGGTAAAAATGGGGAAGCGGATGGTCCTAACCTAGGTTACAAAACCCGCTTTAAGGAAGGTTATTTCCCCGTGCCCCCGACCGATACCTTCCACGACATGCGCACGGAAATGTTGTTAACTATGGCTAAATGTGGTGTCCCTATTGAAAAACAACACCATGAGGTAGCTACCGGTGGTCAGTGCGAACTTGGCTTCCGCTTTGGCAAGCTAATTGAAGCTGCTGACTGGTTAATGACTTATAAGTATGTAATCAAAAATGTGGCTAGAAAGTACGGTAAGACTGTTACTTTCATGCCTAAACCCATCTTCGGTGATAATGGATCTGGTATGCACTGTCATCAGTCCATTTGGAAAGATGGTAAGCCTTTATTTGCTGGTGATAAATATGCTGGTATGAGTGATATGGGGCTTTACTATATTGGGGGAATTCTCAAACATGCACCTGCTCTACTAGCTATTACAAACCCAACTACTAACTCTTACAAACGTCTTGTTCCTGGTTACGAAGCACCCGTAAACTTAGCTTACTCCCAAGGAAACCGTTCTGCTTCTGTACGTATTCCTTTAAGTGGAGACAATCCTAAAGCTAAACGTTTAGAATTTCGCTGCCCTGATGCTACTTCTAATCCCTACTTAGCTTTTGCTGCTATGCTTTGTGCTGGTATTGATGGAATTAAGAATAAAATTCATCCTGGCGAACCTTTGGATAGGAACATCTATGAACTTTCTCCAGAAGAACTGGCTAAGATTCCTTCTACTCCAGGTTCTCTGGAACTAGCTCTGGAAGCACTGGAAAATGATCATGCTTTCTTAACCGAAACAGGTGTGTTCTCAGAAGATTTCATCCAAAATTGGATTGACTATAAGCTGGTGAATGAGGTCAAGCAGTTGCAGTTACGTCCTCACCCCTACGAATTTTTCCTTTATTACGATTGTTAATGCCAATCTTCTCTTAGGAATCTTTCTCCACAGTCAACTCCACCAGTATAGCTTTCGCTGCTACAAAGCTAACTCCAGACAACAACAGGAGTACAACCGTAAACAGTTGTACTCCTTAATATTTTCAGGCATGCGGAAACGTCCTTTATACCGTGTAGAAACGACACACTAAAAACACACCCTGCGCCCTTCATCAAGACAATTCTTAACGCACGCCCAGGTAATGAGGAATCTTTAGCTCATGGTCGCACCACTACGGCTATAAAGACTTTGAGTGGTAGGATCTACTTTCCCTTGAATTGGACTCCAATAGTGGCAAGTTTCTTCGGGTAGTCCCAACTCTTGGGCAGACCGCATTAACATTGATTGCTGACGGTTTTTAACTTGTTGGTGTTGACGTACCATTAAAGCACGGGACTTTTCTTGGATAGACATATTTTTTTCCTCTTCTTTTTTGATGTGGATGGGTTTTCTGTTCCCACTCCTTCATAATAACAGGGAATTCCGTAACTTAAACTACCAAATCCCAAATTGTTACAAAAATTTACAATCAAGTTATGGGTTTACAATAAGTAAGGAAAAAACGCCAAGCAATCTTGATCCTGGTATCTTTAGTAAAATACTTTTATGTTCAACGACTTGATAAAACTCAGCTATCAAACTTGCCAACAAGGAAAAACCTACTTTAGTCTAGCTCATAAATTCTTGGGTACGCGAGTTAAAAACCATCTTTACCCTAACTTGAACAAGTCTCAACCAATTTCTCAACAGGCGATCGCTAACTTACAGGAAAGACTCCATAGATTATTGGAATGGGATTGGCGGGATGCTGAACAAGGTGTATATACTTATGATCTACTATTTGACAATTCCTGGTTAGACTTTTGTTTATACTATCCTGCGCTCTGTGTAGACATGTTTAAAGTGTGGGAAAGAGCAAACCGTCAGCAATATCAAGATTTTTCCCAACCACAGGAGCAAAAAATCTATCCCAGCTACTATTTGCAAAACTTTCATCATCAGACAGATGGCTATTTAAGCGACCTTTCTGCCAACTTGTATGACCTGCAGGTAGAAATCCTATTTAGTGGGACTGGGGACGCTATGAGACGTCGTATTCTATCACCTCTCAAGCATCAACTGAAAAAATTCTCCAACCATATCCGTATTTTAGACGTAGGTTGTGGCACTGGCAGAACCATAAAATTACTGAGACGGGCAATACCTGAAGCATCTCTATTTGGCGTTGATCTATCGCCCAACTACTTGCGCAAGGCCAATCAACTTCTAGTTGAAAATTATACTGAATTACCCCAGCTCATCCAAGCCAATGCGGAAGAACTACCCTATTTAGACAATTATTTCCATGGGGTAACTAGTGTTTTTCTATTTCATGAATTACCAGCAGCAGTGCGACAAACAGTAATTGAACAATGTTTCCGAGTTATTAAACCAGGGGGAGTTTTCATTATTTGTGATTCCATTCAAATAAGTGATTCTCCTGAGCTAGTTGATATAATTAACAACTTTCCTCGCACATTTCATGAACCTTACTATATCAATTATAGTCTTGATGATTTAGTAGCAAGATTAGAGAAAGCAGGTTTTAAACACGTGGAAACCCAAGTACATTTCTTGAGTAAGTATATAATTGCTTGCAAACCTGTCTGATAAATAGAGTTACGTATGGTTTATACCTTGCCATCCCCTTGTAGGTGACAGTCAAAAACACGCTAGGAGAGACAGGTAAACCCGTCTCTCCTAGCATCCGTTTAGTTTAACCCAGGGAGAAGTCAAACCCGGAAATATGGTCAGAAAATATTTGGTTTGTTGCTGGAGTTCTGTTATCAACTTACGTCAATCTCAACAACCTTGATGCTTTTAGTAGTTCTAGAGGTTATTGGGTAAACGTCAATCCATTAACTTGTTGTATTTCTGTCAATACAAATCAATTGTGAACCTAAGAACAGAAAATGTAGTGCATTAACTGTGAATGTTTCTGTTCTGGAAAGAGTACAAAAAATTAAACACCCATTAATTTTTTGGCTTTTAGCTACAAGTAGAGACCCTTAAGGAAGGGTAGTTGGTTTAGCAAATAGCTTTTAGACTACATGCGTTTAGGCTAAAGAAATAACTCCGAAAAACTCTATTGATTCTTTGCGTCCACTACCACGGTGGGGTGCTGGTTCCTCGGGTTGATTAGGACTGGGTTTAGAACTGTTTGCAAGCAGTAAACCCCTTCCGGAATTAGAGGTTGACAACCGCGAGGGATTGGTGGACACAGTTTTGAGATGAAAAGCTAAGGAACCGAGTATCATACTTGATACTAAAATTGAAATGGCAGCACGCATAGTAGATGTCTATTTTAGAACTCTCTGTTTAACTTATACTTACCTTGAAGGTGTGGATCCGGATGATTTTGAAGAAACCCAATTTCATAGTATCTCAATATGCTCCGCAAGAATCCAGCTACCAGAAGAATTTAAACATCCTCTGATGCAAATCTTGCAATTGTGATTGAGAACTTCTAACTGTTGATTAACAGCTGACTCCAAAGTAACAATTTTCCACGTTGTAAAACACAAGTCCGGGCAATTTGTGATAGTAAACTCGTAATCTTGTTTACCGATGCGACTAAAAATTCCTATCCAACAGTCATGGTTTAACTGATTATGCTCATCAATTGATAAACCTGAAAATGATGGAAATTCAACTAACGGATATCCTTCCCCAGAGGTCAAAATGTTACCACTTGGGGGATAGGTTTCTGGATGATTTAAAATATCAATTTGCCAGTTTAACCAATCCGGATGATTTATAGGTAAATTGAATAGGGGAATAACTGCTGTGGGTGAGTGCTTATCAGTTAACAGAGCCATTTGTAGCGTCTTCACTGGCAAATCTCTCGGCTGACAATTCAGCTCACAACAGAGTGCTGCTGCCATACCAGCAGCTTGTCCTATACCCATAACTACCGGTTGAAGTCTAGTTGCACCATTAGCAATGTGAGATACAGAAATATTCTTCTCACATACGAGTAAACCATCTATGGATTTAGGGATTAACGAGGAATATGGAATAGTGAAAGGGGTACCTGTCCAACGTCCTCCCCAGAGAAGAGACTTAGGTTGTAGGGGGAACTTTATGCCCGGATAGTGATGATCATTGGCATAGTTACCAATAGCAACCGTATCCCTCATAAGAGGTGCTGCTGAACCATTTGGTAGGGGCAAAATATCCTGTTCACAGATGGTAGTAACCCCTTGTAAGCGACGACCTTCACGAAAATAGGGATGAAGGGCAAAAGCTGGAGATACACTAGGAAAAGCTCCTTGGGCCAGACCATAACGCCTACCGAAACTGGTTTGAATGTAACGGGCGAAGTTTTGACTGTGCCAGAAACACTCTTGATAGAACTCATTCCTTGCTTTTGACTCTAACAACCGATTGGTTCGTTGACCGTAGTCATTGCCACAAATCGGCCAATTAATCATAAACCAGTTTTGTGGCAAACGTCCATAGTTTAAAAATTTTTCTTTTCCATAGTTTTCCCAAGCTCCTATAAACAAAGCTGGGTCATAATTGGGTGCGGGAGGAATTTCCGGAGCGAGAACCTCCCCAAAATCTTCCATGATTACCACCCATGTTGGTGCTTGTATGGGGTATTTTTCCGTCAGGGGGCTAAAACTAGAGGGGGCGCTGGGTTCTCCCCATTCAGATTGCAACTCCCAACCCCAACGATAAGGGACCTCTCCCAAAGCTAGAACATCGCCTAATTCCGTACCATCTAGAATTATATGGGCATAAATAGTACAATCTGCAAAATGTACACCTACAATGCGATCTTCCTGGCGTAATACTTCTAGGGGATATCTGTGGGTAATCCATTGTAGATTGGGTAGTTCTTTTACCCAATCAGCAAAAATTCCTGCTCCCACCTGGGGTTGATAACTAAAAAAGCTGACCCAGCTGTTATTGAGTCCTCCTGATTGTCGTTTTTGTAACTCGCGGATAAAATCTCCCCACATTCCTGTTTGAAAAGAATTTAATTCATTACCATCAGGCGCACATACACCAGCACTAGTTAGCATCCCTCCCAACCAAGAAAACTCACTCACCAGAATGGTTTTACATCCCCTGCGAGCTGCTTGAATAGCAGCAGCAGTTCCCCCGGTTCCTCCACCCACAACTAAAACATCAGTTTTATATATTTTGTCTAAACTCATTAAAGTCAAAGGTAATTAAAGCTAAAGTTAATTAAAGTTAGTATGGGGAAACATTGTACTCCACATAGGGATTATTTGCAGTTGTCGCAGTGTCCACAACGCCAATTTTCTCCACCTTTGTTAAAACCAAAGGACCCCAATAAAAACTGCCAACGACAGTTTTTAGTTCTTAAATATTCAACCATTTGTCGGGCAGCTTTAAAGTTTATTTCACCCTGCTTAATCTCCTTATCTAAAATCTGATAATGAAAAGGGTCAATCCAGACTAGGTTTCCTTTACTATGAAGCAGGGAGAGTGCTATAGCACCATGTTGAAATTCTTTAAGTACAGATTTAACTTCTCCCTGTAGTGGTAATTTTTTAATTAATTCCTGGGCTTTCTGGTATTGTTGTAATATTTGCTGCTGAAAAAACTGTTGTCTTCTTTGATCTTCCCCATCTAAAAAACCGGTTGGTTCACTAATAAAAGTTAAAACTTCTGCTAGTATTCCATCTCTTCCTGCACGTCCGATTTCCTGAACATATTCCGATAATAAATATGGAGCGTGAAAATGGACTATCCATCGAACATCAGCTTTATTTATCCCCATACCAAAAGCACAAGTGCACACCACAAATGTTTTTTTTCCATGCAACCAGCTCTTTTCTATGGCTCGTCTTTCATCTCCACCTAAACCTGCATGATAACTAGCTGTATCATAGCCAAGATCTATCAACCATTTTGCTAATTCTTCACTGTCTTTGCGAGTTCTAACATAAATCAATCCAGTTTGATGGGGATGGAGTTGAAGAAACTTTAATAATTGCTGTTTTCTTGCTCTTGGTGTCCACACAGTTTTAATAGTAAGTTTTAGATTTTGACGATAGGGATTAAGTTGGTAAATATCTGGTTGTTGTAATTGTAAAACATCCCTAATAATATTTTGTGTAGTAGGGTCAGCGGTAGCTGTGAAAGCTGCTACAGTAATTTTTGTTCCTGGTGGTTTGGTGTTTAATAAAGCTGGACGCACGGCGGCTAAACGACGATAGACTGGTCGAAATGTTTCTCCCCATTGTACCAAACAATGTGCTTCATCTAATATTAAAGACCTAATTAGTATGTGGGGATGGGAGATTTTTTCCCACACAGCAGAACTGAGGAGAGTTTCTGGTGATAGGTATAATAATCTCAACTGTTGTTTAGTAATAGATTCTAAAACCCTGTGACGTTGATGAGTAGGTAATTCACTATGTAAAAGATCTGCCTTTTGATTTCTTTGTTTTAGTTCTTCAACCTGATTTTCCATCAAAGCAATTAATGGTGAAACCACCAGAGTTAAACCATTGTTTAAGAGGGCTGGAAGTTGGAAACAAATAGATTTTCCCGCCCCCGTAGGCATAATAATTAAGGCATCTTTCTGTGAGAGCAAACTATTGACTATTTCCTCTTGAGGAGGACGAAAATTTTCATAACCCCAAATCTGTTTCAGGTTTTTACGTATTTCTTCTGATGTTATTTTCATAAAATAGTGCTTATTGTTTTCCTGTAATTATCTTAGAACTATATAGTATTATATCACACTCATTTTACGGAGAAAGAAGTTATTTGTTATGATATACTGGGATTTGAGTACAAAGCCAATTATGAAAATCTTAGTGTTAATTCCCCTAGACTATTGGCTGATTGGTGTTTAAGTTGAGTACAGGTAAACCGGATCCTCTATAAATAAATTCTCGTACCCTGCAAAATAAATTCTCGTACCCCCATACCAAAAAAATTTTATTTTCTTGACTGGGTAAGGGTTACAAGCTTTGAGTACTATGTTAATGATTTTAATATTTTCAATGACTGGGGCTAAATTTAGTGCTGAAATGGGGACTGATATAAACATTTATAGGATTTACGCAGAGATTCCCCTCTACCCCCCGAATTTACTGGACGTAAGTCTGGTGAACTAGGGGGGACTTCTTAAATCTTGATTCTATAATTTTGCCTTTAGAAACCTTGATGTAATTTGATGGATTTGCTAAATAATAACTTTTACCTAGCAAAGCGGAAAATGAAATTAAAAATTCTGAATCTGCTGGTAGTTGGTTTAGTTACTTTTGTAGTACTTTCTCCAGGAATTATCATCTTTAATTTAATTTGGGGAAAGCATATAGAGTTAGTTAGAACACAGAATTTGGCTGAAGAATTTACCAAAATTAATCAGGAGCAAATTAATCAATGTTCTGACCCTTCATTTCTTCAGACCCAGAGTATTAATTATCCTCCATCTCTAGGTGATAGAATAACCGATAAAAGATTATTGCCGGGCCATAATTTTTTAGGTTCATTATATCAAATAGTCCAAAAATACCAAATTATGACTATTTTACAGTGGTTACTCGTCGCTGTACCTATTGGTATTGGTTTGACAATACTTGTTTACGATAGATATCTGGTTTATCGTAGTGCTGTTCTCAGGACACAGGTAGAAATGTTAGAAAGACTTTGGCAACAAAGTATAGAACAATAAGACCATTATTTGCAATTATTTGATCAGGAATATCTTCCATTCACTTATTCACCATGAACTAAATTACTATGTCAGAAGAACGCCAAAATCAGTATTTTAATTTGATTGATGAGTTATTGAAATGTCCTAATGGTCAAGAACCAGAAGTGCTGGAAGCTCAACCAGAACTAATTGATTCTGGTTTGATACATACAATGCTACAAGTTGCAACCATGTTTGCCCATGAGGGAAATCAAGATGGCGCGCAATTTTTGTTTTTTATAGCACGAGAATTATCTAAACAGTTGGGTTTATATCCCGATCTTTCATAGGATTGTAAGTCAGGAGTTATTATGCTATTGACTGCAACAGAAGCTGGAAAGATAGCCCTGGAGTTCCTATTAGCTGACTGGAACCTAGCAGAGGAATATCGAGATTGGTTTACTATTGTCCACTCCCGCTTAATGGGTGAGTATTGGTATACCGTAGAATTGGGTGTTGAGGGGTTCCCGGATCGATGGTTTATTCATGTTTATGATTCTGGATCCTGTAACCCCAATTATACTTTTAAATCCCCTATTTCTGGCACTGATGGCTATGTTGATTTGAAATCTTTACCACCCATTATTGCTGATGTTTTGGTAGCTGAAAGGAATTCTCGTTAAAGGACTTGGGGATCTGGGGTAAGGTCAAATATAAATAATATATAAATTGTCAGGTTTAAATAACAAAACTATGTTATGATTATTTTCATAAATAGTGGTGATTAACGCTGATTAACACTGCAAAAATATCCATCAGAAATATCAGTCCAATGATTACTGAAGATATCTTAGCTCAAGAATTTGCCAGAATTGTTGACCATTATTATCCCGATTTGGGGGAAATATTGGCAATCTGTCATGTGAAGGTGGTTACTTCTTTTTGGGGAAGACCTCCTAAACGTTTTCAATATGTGGCTATCTATTGTCCTGGGAATGTTATGCCTTTGGTACAATCACAAAGGGCAATTTTGAGAGAGGTGGCAGAAAATATGGGTCTAATTCAAGTTGTTTGCATGAATGCTAAACGATTACTACGAGATCCATTATCTAACCTAAAACACTCACAACCGCGACTATGGTTGGATCTACACCTAGTATCGGCATAGATCCACCATAATGGAAGACAGGAATGGATTTTCAGACCTGGTCTTCCACCACTTTCTAAACAGGTTGAAAGTTTAGAGAAACACCATTCATACAGTATCTTAGACCTGTGGGTTGGGGTCCATCATTGAAGACGTGTCCCAAATGTCCACCACATTTGCTACAATGAACTTCCGTTCTGGTCATGAATAGGGATCGGTCTACGGTGGTGGAAATGGCCCCTTCTATGGGTTGAAAAAAGCTGGGCCAACCAGTGCCACTATTATACTTGGTGTCAGAAGTAAATAGAGGTTGTCCACAACCAGCACAGACATAAGTACCTGGTTCATAGTTCTTGTCCAGAGGACTAGTATGGGAACGTTCTGTGCCGTGTTTTCGTAGCACCTGAAACTGCTCCGGTGTCAAAATGGATTTCCATTCCTCGTCCGTTTTGTCGATGATAAATTTTGTATCTTTTGTAGACATAAGTAATTAATTCCCTTTGGTTAACTTTAAATCCAGAATGGATAACTTATCTAGACCTTGAGCATAAGTAAGATTATACTGTAAAGGAGTAATACTAATAAGGTTTTGACGGATGACTTCTACATCTGTGGGAAAGTTTTTGGGTAGGTTTAAACCCGCAGGTGGCTCTACTTCTTCTAACACTTCCCCTGTTAACCAGTAATAGGTTTTGCCACGGGGGTCTACCCGTTTATCAAAAACATCAACATAGCGACGCACTCCTTGACGGGTTAAGGTGACACCGGCAATTTCTTCCCAGGGAAGGGGAGGAATGTTCACGTTGAGTAGCATTAAATCCGCTAGGGGTGCTGTGCCCAGATGGTCAACCAGCAGTTGGGCAAATTGAGCAGCTGGTTGAAAGTCCTTGTGAGTGTGACTGGTGAGGCTAAACGCTATACTGGGAATACCTTCAATCATACCTTCCATGGCCGCAGAAACGGTTCCTGAGTAAAGGATTTCGGTTCCTAAATTGGCACCCTGATTAATTCCAGAGAGTACTAAATCGGGAGGAGAATCCAATAATGCCCAGAGTGCTAACTTGACACAGTCCGAGGGAGTACCATCACAAGCCCAAGCTCGTATATTGGCATCAAATACCCCTTCCACAATTTCTGCTCGAATGGGATGATGTAGGGTCAGTCCGTGTCCCGTTGCTGAGCGCTCTCGGTCCGGACACACTACACTTACATCGTGACCCGCCCTAGCTAAGGTGTTAGCCAAAGTACGAATGCCCAAAGCAGAAACGCCATCATCGTTACTAACTAGTAATCTCATTTTAGGCATTAAACTCACTATCACAACTTTATCTATGACCTCGAATATTATAGTACCATGTCAAGCTATTCTGGATATGGGTTTTCAAGCCATGGTTCTGGCAAATTCCCACTTCAATTGTTGGCAGGTTGTATTTTTCCTTTTACTACTGATTTATTAACAATGACTAGTACTTTAGAAGATCAACTTTTAGCTTTACGTGAGGAAGCACAAACGGCGATCGCCCAAACTGAAACCCTGGAACGTCTGGAAGAGCTACGAGTTAATTACTTGGGCAAAAAGGGACAATTGGGGGTGCTCTTACGCAGTATGGGAAACATGGGTCCCCAGGAACGTCCAAAAATCGGTGCGATCGCCAACACGGTTAAGGATGGCATTCAAGAAACACTAGAGTTGAGAAGGAAGGAGTTAGAAGCTCGGGAGATTGAGAGACAACTGGAGTTAGAGACTTTAGATGTAACTATGCCTGGCACATATCGACCTCAAGGAAAGATTCATCCTTTAAATGGTATAATTGACCAAGCCATAGACATATTCATGGGTATGGGTTACACTGTAGCTCAGGGAACAGAAATGGAGACGGACTACTATAACTTTGAAGCTCTGAACACTCCTCCAGACCATCCAGCGCGCGATATGCAGGATACCTTTTATTTACCGGATGGAAATCTATTGAGAACTCATACCTCCTCAGTACAGATTCACTATATGGAGAAGGAGGAACCACCGGTGAAAATTGTTGCTCCGGGGAGGGTTTATCGTAGAGATGATGTGGATGCTACCCATTCAGCAGTATTTCACCAGATTGAACTTTTAGCAGTAGATGAAGGTTTAACCTTTACAGATTTAAAAGGAACCGTAAAAGTATTTTTACAATCCATGTTTGGAGATCTACCCATAAGATTTAGAGCTAGTTATTTCCCTTTTACAGAGCCTTCAGCGGAAGTAGACTTGGAATGGAATGGTAAATGGTTAGAAGTAATGGGTTGTGGTATGGTTGATCCTAATGTATTGAAATCTGTAGGTTACGATCCAGAAATTTATAGTGGTTTTGCTGCGGGTTTTGGTGTGGAGCGTTTTGCTATGGTTTTACATCAAATTGATGATATCCGCCGTTTGTATAACAGTGATTTGAGGTTCCTACGCCAGTTTTGATGGTAATTGAATGGTAAACACAAATATTACGGAATATGAACACAACATTAAAGGAATTTTTGGCAGCTTGCGAAACTTTAGGAACTTTACGACTAATTGTTACTAGCAGTGCTGCTGTTTTAGAAGCAAGGGGTAAAATAGAAAAATTATTCTATGCGGAATTAGCTAAGGGGAAATATGCTAACATGCACAATGATGGATTTGAATTTCATTTAAATATGGATAAAATTGTGGAGGTGAAGTTTGAAACAGGGGAAGCAAAAAGGGGCAATTTTACCACTTATGCCATCAGATTTTTAGATGAGAAGAAAGAAGCGGCGCTGAGTTTATTTTTACAATGGGGTAAACCGGGAGAATATGAACCGGGACAGGTAGAAAACTGGCTAGAATTAAGGGAACAATATGGTGAGGTCTGGCAACCTTTACCGGTTACGAGTTTATAGCCATGAAATCATGGAATATCCCCCTACTGGGTGTTACTTTGGTTTTTTGCTTAATTCTGCTTTTCTCATTCAACCAGGGAGAGGCTAAAGCGGGAGAACTGGCGGAGAGATTGGCTGATTTTAGTCATTGGCAAAAATTAACTTCGGTTAAACCTGCTCAGGGGGACTTAATCTATCCTCAGTGGATGAAGGGAACTTGGAAAGTCAATAGTACTCTAGTGGATTTAGTAGCTCCTTTAGCACCAGATATTATCAGTCCTGGGTTTGAGAATAACCGCAAGCAATTGTACCAGCCAATCAATTTTTTAGTCAGATTTATTGAGGTTACACCACAAACCTCTAAGTCTCACTTTTGGGGAAAGAAAGAGGAAAAATCAAAGGTTTTAGTAGCTGATAGGGTATTCAATAGCTGGAATTTGCTCAAAGCATATTTGGGAGACAGGGCAATATTGGCTGTAAAAGCAGATCCTCAATCTCCTAATCGTCAAGTTACCTTTTTTCGTGGAGAGAAACAATTAGTCTCCTTGATAACCGATCGCGCTACGGAGAGACCTGACCAACATTTTATCACCGCAGAAGTGTTTGAGCAGTATTTTAAAGGTGGTTCAGTTCCATATTTTAACATGGTAGAGTCCATTACTGACTATCATCACTTACCTGGTAATACACTTGCTACCTTCGATTCCTCATCAGCGGCAAATCCTCTGATAGAAGCAGAGCAAGTTACCGCAGTTTATCTATCTCCCCAGGATCCGGATTATTTCCGTGCTGGTTCCCAACCAGTAGCTGTTTATCGCTATCACCTGGGGTTTTTTCTGCCAGAACAAAACTCCAAGATAGGCGATCGCCCGGGGCAGAAAAAAATTTTTCCTAACCCCTTGCCAAAATCAAAAAGTGCTGCTAACCTAGTGAAAGTGGAGTAGAAAGGGTCGGTGTCCGAGCGGTTAATGGAGGCGGACTGTAAATCCGCTGGCTTGCGCCTACGCTAGTTCGAATCTAGCCCGGCCCACCACTTAATTAAATGTGGGAAAATATTACGGTTTGCCCGTGTGGCTCAGTGGTAGAGCACACCCTTGGTAAGGGTGAGGTCACGAGTTCAATCCTCGTCACGGGCTTAGAAAAAGGCTGACCGAGAAGCGATAAATATTAATCATTAAAGTCTACCGTAGGGTCTAGGATAGGGTTTGAGCATGGGGGAAGCACGATAGACTGGGAAAATTTGAACAGTTTGCCCACCCCGCTTAATAGCGATATCAGCAATTTTTTGTAAGGATTGGAAGTAACCTTTATATTTATCTAAGGGTTGGGGAAAGCGCTCATCTTCCATAAAATGCTCAGAAGTGACATAGAGAGAGGTTTTGCCAACAAAGTCTGTCCCTTTACTCCAGTAAGCAAAACCTCGCAAATCTTCGTCGAAACAGGTCACTTCTTTGCCAAGAGGCTTGATAGCCATACCCACTTGTCCTGCTACAAAGAAATTGTTGCTAAATACAAAATCTGCCTTTTCTAGTTCCGCTTTTAAGTCAGGTGAATCCACAAATGCTTGTCGTAACTGTTCAATATCAATCATTTGCGTGGAAGGATCATCCTTCGCTTCCCAGAATCCGCCAGCGATCGCCACATTGCCTCCCTTCTGAGCGATACCCCAATGGATATGGAGCAAACTAATTAGCAACAGTGGCAAAATTACCATTCCCGAGCCCCAAAGCCAATTGCGGATAAATTTGGGGTGCTTGACTTGCACTAATGCTGCACGTTCACCTAACAAAAGTGTTGCTCCAAAAAATCCGGGCATATGCCATGAGGGAAGGATTTGGATAAAGCCACCCATGAAGGTAAAACCAAAGAAGATTGGCATTGACACACATAATATCAGCAAGCGTTTTTGATCCACTAGATCATGAGCAAGCTGATCTAGGATGATCGCCTGTGGTTCTATCTTCTTAGTATGAGCATAATTAGAAGTGGTTTGAGATTTATTGAAGGGTAACCATTCCCAAAAGGTACGGAAACTTGTCCACCAGATTGGAAAGCCAAAAGTAGGAAATAGATAGCCAATCCCTACTAAAATTGTGACTAAAAGACGTTCCAGATTATAGCCAATAGAAGGAACCGCACGACCACTTTGGAATCGAAAAGAGGCCCATTCATGCTCTGAGTTCCAATACAGCACGGGAGAAATGGCAATGAGAAATAGCACGACCGCTGCCAATGTCCACATGGAGAATAGAGCGCAACGGTGTCGATTACTAATCAGGCAAAACAAAACTAAGCCGCAGCCTAGCAATGCTCCATGATACTTCCCTAAAAATGATAGGCCCACTAGCAAACCAACAAACGCAAGTTTATAAGTGGGTCGATAGGGTCTTGTGTCATAAATAGGGTCATAGGACTCACCAGAGGGAAAAAATTCGGTAGCACAGAGCCACAAACAGATACTCCAGAAAAACATTAAGGCGTTGTCTGGTAGTGTGAGAATCCCAAAGGCAATTTGGAAAATCGGAATAGTCGTCAAAATCACTAAAGTTAATGTGGCGACGGGATCACCAAATAGCTTGCGACTAGCTAAATAGGAAAAAATTAGGGTTCCTGTATACAGTACAACTCCACCAATTCTGATCGTAAATGGTGTCACTTCACCTGTAAGCCATACGCCTAATCCTGTAGTAAAAGCGACAAGGGGCGGATGATCGAAATAGCTCCAGTCCAGATTTTGGGTATACAGGTAATAGTAAGCCTCGTCAAAACCTGTATTGAGATAGATCGCACAAGTGGTCCGGAAGACAAAACCCCACAATAGTATGGCGATCGCCCATTTATGAATTTTCACTCTAATTCCTTTCCCAGTTCAGTCAGCACGGTGTAGTTGTATCCTATGATAGCAATCTACAATTTTCGCAGTTACTTCCTCCGGACCTAACCCATCAGTCTCTATTTCCAACGCGTCTGACGCTTTTCTTAAAGGGGAAATCTTTCTGGTGCTATCTTTTTCGTCCCTTTCCTGAATCTCTTGCTTCAACTGCTCTAAATTTATTTCACCTCGCCCCTGTTTAATAAAGTCTTGCTGGCGACGACGGGCCCGCTCCTCTACTGAAGCTGTAAGAAATATTTTTACTTCCGCATCGGGAAAAACATTAGTACCAATGTCTCTCCCTTCAGCGACTAAACCCCCTTTCTCACCCCATTTTTGCTGTTCTCTCACTAGGAATTGACGAACTGCACTTTGACCAGATACACCTGATACTTTTGCTGTTACTTCTCCACTGCGTATCTCACCAGTAACATTGTATTTGTTTATCCATACCTCTAGCGGAATTTCTGGATTTTCCGTGGCAATCAGTTCTATTTTACACTCTCTTGCTAAACAGGCGATCGCTTGTTCATCTTCAGGATCAGTGCCGGTTTGTAACACTAACCAGGTTATGGCTCTATACATAGCTCCTGTATCTAAATACACTAGCCCTAACTGTGTTGCCACTTGTTTAGCTACAGTAGATTTACCAGCACCAGCAGGACCATCAATGGCGATAATTGGTTGTCGTGGGGTAGTCTTCACATCAGATAAAATTGTGTTATCAATTAGTCTTGTATTACCAATGCGGGCTGCGATCGCCAACATTCCTTCTTTTTGAATTTCGTTTAAAGGCATTAGTGTACTTGGTTCAACTAATTCAATATATTCCACGTAGATATTCGTAGATTTTGCTATTTCAGCTTGGACTATTCCTAGAAGCTGATTACTATGGCGAATACCAGATCTAAAAGCTGTCTCAGCTTGAACTAAGCCTTGATGCAATAGAGCAGCCTGCTCTTTTTCGGTGTCCGTTAAATACTGATTACGAGAGCTCAATGCCAAACCTGAAGCTTCTCGTACCGTGGGACAGGCAATAATTTCTATGGGAAAATTCAAGTCAGCTACTAAACGTTTAATAATAGCCAGTTGCTGACCATCTTTTTTGCCAAAGTAGGCTCGATCTGGTTGTACCACATTAAAGAGTTTGGTGACAATAGTTGTCACACCTTGAAAGTGTCCTGGTCGATAACTAGCACACAAACTGCTAATCATACCAGATGGAGGCAACACTTGTGTAACTTGATTTTCTTCTATATTTTTCCCAGAAATTCCCATTTCTTCTGGACTAGGTGCAAAAATGGCATCTACTCCTGCTTGCTCGCAGAGTAGTTTATCCCCTTCCCAAGTCCGAGGATAACGTTGATAGTCTTCCTGGGGTCCAAATTGAAGCGGATTAACAAAAACACTGACTACTACCGTGTGGTTTTCTTCTCTAGCCCTTTGAATTAGGCTTAAATGACCCAAGTGAAGTGCACCCATGGTGGGCACCAACCCAACAGAGGTAGGGAACAACCGAACTTTTTCACCCAATAATTGAGTATTGTTTTTATTATTTGTTTGCTGACGACGCTCCTGCAAGTAACATCGTAAACCTGATATAGCTGTTAGTACACGCACAAAATTCCTTTAAAGTGTTTTGGTATGGCTGATAATCTCCAATGAAAAAACCCTGACCTCCGAGGATCTGCGAGCCAGGGAATTGAACCCCCTGGCTACCCCCAGAGCTATCACAAGGTGTTGAGCTAGAGTCGAGTATTATCTTCCCAGCACTTCAATACGTACTGCAGCAACACCACTACTAACCATACCTAAGATTCGGGCCGCACCCACAGAAAGGTCAATAACTCGACCGCCTATATATGGGCCACGGTCATTAATTCGCACCACTACGGAACGACCATTGTGAGTGTTTGTGACACGAACTTTTGTCCCCATGGGCAAACTACGATGGGCCGCAGTCATGGATTCAGGATTAAATCTTTCCCCGTTGGCCGTTTTTCTCCCAGCCCAATCATAACCATACCAGGAGGCCATACCTCTAAAGTTAATTCTGATCCCACCAATGGCAACTTTTTGGGGGAGTTTGGGTATAGATATATTTCCTGGCTTGGGTAAGTTGGCAATTTCCTTGATTTCAGCTGTTTCTCCGAGAATTTTTCTCAAATTATTGGTTGCTTGTAAGGCATCTTTTGCCAGATTGTTTGTACCATCTGCTAAACGGGTGGATTCATTAATTTCCACCAATTCTTTACCGTCAAATCTAATTGTGTAGTTACCCATGCTGACTGAAGCGGGTGAACTCTCATTGCCAGAATATTTCCCTTTGGGATTCCAACTGACGGTAACTTGTCTACCGTCTGCACTGTCCAGCACTAGCTGGTTAATTTTCGCTGCTACTAAACTGGCTCTGTATACTGGGTCATTGACCAAAATGGATCTGGGAGACTCCTTCGCACCCCTAATACCGCCCCCGCTGGTAATTTGGGGTGACTTACCGGTGTTTACGCTGCCGTATTTTACAACTTTACTACTACGGTCCCCCACCTTTGTTTCTCCGCGAGAACCCAAAAAGGTAAGAACTGGAGTGTTTCGGATGTAAAGAGTTGCTGCTTGACGACCCTGTAGGCTATGCGGTTGAATTCTGGTCACACCCTCTAGCTCAGGTTCCCGTGTTGGGGACTGGTATTCTCCCACTTTTACTGCATCACCTTTGGTAGATGCTTGTTTAATGGGGGTACTCCCCTTGGCTGTTTGAGTAAAACCCATTGCAGGTAGGCTCGCAACAGATATAAACACGGCAGCAGTAGTCCACAAATTTTTTTGATTCATGAGTTTGTTTTTAAAGCGACTCTAGAACTTTTGTTTTTTTTTACTTCTTGTGTCCTTGTGTCTTTTACCGGGTTTTGGTAACTGATGGGACAACGCGAAATCGTTCCGTTTTCACTTTTGATTTGTAACTCGATTACAGTAACATGAACTTTTGGGATTGGGGATCAGGGATTTACCGTAGTTCTGGTTTTGTTGCTTCCTGTCATCATTCTCTTTTTTCACTCCAAACCTTTTGTAAATCAGCTTTTTGGACGTGTAACATTTTTTTTCAAATGGTAAATAATTTTTTCTTAGGAGGCCATATTAACCCGCTCTTAGCTGACTGGGCTAATATCTTGATCGTTAAATCCAACAATAATTGCCAATCTGGTAATAAGAGTTATATATAAAACTCAATATTTAATAAATGCTTAGTTATAAAAATTACTCTTAAAATTAGGCTCTAAGGGAAAATCCACTGCCATTATATTCGTTATATTCCTGTGGATTATTTAAAATACCATCTCACAAGGTTTATAGATTCATATGTCAGGTATGAAGAAAATGTAGCTCATTGACATAAAAATTATACCAGTCTTGCCAAGAAAACAGTATAAAATTATTTTATTTAATTCAATAAATATACTATTGCTAAATTAATAGCAGTATACAAAAACCGTTTTAACGAATTAAATAATACTGGTGGTGAAATAGCCAAAAAATCAGCTCAACCCTAATTTATGGTTTTTTAGGTAATAAAAATCACTTCGTTTTTATAAAAATTGCTCGAACTATCAAATATAGTGATTTAAAACAGCTATTAGCTTGATAATAACTTTCTAAATGGAAAAATTTGGAGTGCTTTATTGTTGTGCATAGTGTCTAGTCACAACAAAGCTTGTTAAATTTAAAGAGTTTGTTTTTAAAAAAGATTTTATATTTGTTAGCTTATAGTTAATTTTGATAAGGAACGGTATAGATGGTTGGCATACAAATAGCCCACGGTAGAATACATAAGGTATATATTGGATAAATATATATTGGTGGGGATGATCTAAAAAAATGGTATCTAACACTACATTATTCAGAGATCTTGAAAATCACTGGGCAAGTTTATTCATTCACGCATTAGCCCAAAGACGAATTCTCAATGGCTACCTTGATGGTACATTTCGCCCGGACAACCCCGTGAGTCGTGGAGAGTTTGCAGCCATGATGGGGGCGATTATTAACTTGCCAGTAAAACGGGAGTATATAGGGTTTAAAGACGTTCCGGATAACTACTGGGCGAGAAATGCCATCAGGAGAGTATATGAGACAGGAGTGATGACAGGTTATCCCGATCAAACCTTCCGTCCCAATGATAGGGTGTCTAGAGCTGATGTGTTAGTTGTTATGGTTAATGCTTTGGGAATTGCCAGTCAGTTTTCCCCTGAATCGGTGGGTAGACTGGCACAGATCTATGAAGATGCGGCAAATATTCCTAGTTATGCCATTAATTCTATTGCGATCGCATCTGGGAATAGTTTAGTAGTGAACTATCCAAATATCAAACTACTGAGCCCCCAAACTGGCGCGACCCGTGGGGATGTGGCGGTGATGATCTATCAAGCCCTTGTGTACTTAGGTAGGGTGCAAAAGATTAATTCACCATATATTGTGACACTACCTTTAGGGGTCAAGACTGTAAAGGTGAGTCACCAGAGAGAATTTCGGGGCGCCTGGATAACAGTAGTGTGGAATAGTGATTGGCCATCTAAACCGGGATTAAGTGTGGAGCAGCAGAAAACCGAACTAGTGGAAATCATCAAACAACTGCAATCCTTAAACTTCAACGCTCTAATCTTACAAGTACGTCCAGAAGGAGACGCGGTGTATGCTTCCCCCATAGAACCATGGAGTGCGTGGATTATGGGAACTCAAGGGAAAGCTCCCGAACCAGTTTACGACCCCCTGGAATTTGCCATTGAGGAATGCCATAAACGTAATATAGAGGTTCACGCCTGGTTTAATCCCTACCGAGCAAAAACCACTACCAAAAGTGGATCTAATGTTAGTCCCCATATAGCCATAACTAATCCTGAAGTGGTTTATAGATGGGGTAATCAGTTATGGATGGATCCCGGTGCCAAAATTGTTCAAGACAGAGCTTATAATGTTATTATTGATGTTTTAAATCGTTATGATGTGGATGGTATTCATCTGGATGATTACTTTTACCCCTATCCCATATCTGGTCAATCATTCCCCGACGAAAAGACATACAGTGCTTATAAAAATAATGGTGGTAAACTGAGTGTGGAAGATTGGCGAAGAGAAAACGTCAATCAAATGGTATGGAGGTTATCGGAAGGCATTAAAAAAATCAAACCCCATGTAAAATTTGGCATTAGTCCCTTTGGGATTTACCGTCCGGGACAACCGCCAGGAATTGTGGGTTTAGATCCCTATAGCGTTCTGTATGCTGATTCAAAAAAATGGTTACAGGAAGGTTGGATTGACTATTTAGCACCTCAACTATATTGGCGGACAGATCAAACACAACAAAGTTATGAGACCCTGCTAAAATGGTGGACAGAAGTCAACACTAAACAGCGACATGTTTACGCTGGTAATAATATTGGACAACTAGATGGTAAAGTATGGAAAAATTCAGAAATTGAAAAACAAATTGTTATTTCTCGCAACTTAAGGAACAATTTTTCTCTAGGGAATATCTTTTTCAGCATGAAATCCCTAGCGGAAAATCGCCAAGGGATTGGGGATCAATTTAAACGGGTGTATTATCCTCGTCCTTCCATAGTTCCTACTATGCCGTGGATAAATCAAACACCCCCACCGCCTCCTCAAAATGTAACCTTTCAAGATGGAAAACTAAATTGGCAAAGGGGAGATAATATATCCGTACGGTCTTGGACTCTCTACCGTCAAATTGAGGATACCTGGACAATACAAAGAATTTTATCTGCTGGTACCACTTTTGCAACTGTACAACCAGGTAATTATGCAGTATGTGCGGTAGATAGACTGGGTAATGAGAGCTTAGGTGTGACAATTACAGTTTCGTGAACTGAAGAGAGATAAAAAAGGGTAAAATATGTAATTTACCCTTTGTGTTGGATTAAAAAAATGAAAGAAAGACTAGACATATTATTACTAAAACTAGAACTATGTGGTTCCCGTCAGCAGGCCCAGAGACTAATTCAAGCTGGGGAAGTAATGGTTAATCAACAAACAATAGATAAACCAGGAACAGAAATAGACATAAGTGCGGAAATTCAAATTAAAGAACGTCCTCCCTTTGTTTCCCGAGGGGGTGAAAAACTGGCCAAAGCAATAAAACTGTTTGAAATTTCCGTTAGGGAGCGCATTTGCTTAGACGGGGGAATTTCCACCGGAGGTTTTACCGATTGTTTATTACAAAATGGTGCCAAACAGATTTATGGTATTGATGTTGGTTATGGACAGGTTGACTGGAAAATCAGAAATGATGGTAGGGTGATTTTAAAAGAAAGAACAAATTTACGAGAATTACAACCAGAACAATTATATCTGGGGTTAGATAGCTTTGCTGATCTAGCAGTTGTGGACGTTTCTTTTATTTCTCTTACCAAAGTTCTACCTGCAGTTTGGCGTTTAACTCAAGCACCAAAAGAGGCGGTGTTATTAGTCAAACCACAGTTTGAAGTCGGCAAAGATCGTGTAGGTAAAAAAGGGGTAGTGAGGGATGCCAAAGATCAGGCCCAGGCGATTTTCCAGGTTTTGCAGACTGCTTTACAACTGGGATGGCATTATAGGGGATTGACCTTTTCTCCCATTACAGGACCTGCGGGGAATATTGAATATCTTTTATGGTTGAGCATGATAGGTGAAGTCTCCCAACCAGAGTTAATAACCATCGAGGATCTAACTAAAAAAGCAGTAAAGGAGTTAACCACTAAATGAGCAATAGTTCAAATATAAAATCTCTCCATGAAGAGAACTATCAACTGTGGTTAGAATCAACCATTGACAATTTAAAACGGGGCAATTTTGACCATATAGATATTGACAACCTAATAGAAGAGATTTCCGAAATGGGGGGTAGTTTAAAAGATGCCTTAGAAAACAATTTAATTTTGATTTTAGCCCATTTACTCAAGTGGCAATATCAACCCCAAAGGCGGTCTGGTAGTTGGAAAGCTAGTATTAAAGAACATCGACGCCGAATTAATAAATCCATCCAAAAACACCCCTATTTAAAAAAATATTACGAGAAGATTTTTTCAGAATCCTACCTCCCCGCTGTAGATTGGACCATGGAAGAAACAGGATTATCACCGGAAACTTTCCCATCCCAGTGTCCTTTTACCCCTGAACAGGTGTTAAATAACCAATTTTTACCCGGAGACTAATGATAAAAAAGATGGGCAATTCCTATCCCATAAAATAAATATAAATAATAAATAATATTAGGTTACAATGGGGAGACTGTGAAAAAATAGAATGTCAAATGTTTTGGGCTGATAAAATCGCTGCTGATGCACAAGGTTACCAGGTAGTTAATGATTCTAAGACCCCTTCGGGAAGGGTTCACGTCGGATCATTGCGGGGTGTAGTTATCCATGACGTTATTTACCGTGCCTTGAAACATGCAGGCAAGCCTGTAAAATTCACCTATGGTGTGGATGACTATGACGCTTTAGATACGGTTCCCAAATATTTAGACCGGGAAAAATTTAAACCTTATTTGGGTTTTCCCTTGTGTAATGTCCCTTCTCCTGGGGAAGGTGCGCCAGACTATGCTAATTATTTCATTGGTGAGTTTTTTGAGATTTTTGAGTATTTAGGAATCCAACCAGAGACCTATTTCCTACGTGATTTATATCGTTCTGGTAAACTTAATTCCCATATCAACATCTTTTTAAAAAACGCTCACCTGGTTAGGCAAGTATATAAACAGGTAAGTAAGGCAGATCGTCAGGAAAACTGGTATCCTTTTCAGGTGATTTGTGAAAATTGTGGGAAGATAGCTACCACTGTGGTCACAGATTATAACGGTTCCGAGGTTTTTTACACTTGTCAACCGGACTCCACTAATTATGTTCAAGGTTGTGGTCATTCTGGTTGGGTGTCTCCCCTGAATGGTAATGGCAAATTACCTTGGAAGGTTGAATGGGTAGCCAAGTGGGACGTTTTGGGTGTAACTATTGAAATGGCCGGTAAGGACCACTCTCAAAAAGGCGGTTCTAGGGATGTGGCTAATGCCATTTGTCGTCAAGTTTTGGAGAAACAACCTCCCTTTCATTCACCTTATGAATTTATTCTTGTCAATGGCACAAAAATGAGTTCTTCCAAGGGTGTGGGTTCTAGTGCTAGGGAAATTGCTAATTTATTACCACCTGAGTTATTAAGGTTTTTAATGTTAAGAACTCAGCCAAGAACAGTAATTAATTTTGCCCCCAATTATGAAACTATTACTCGACTGTTTCGGGATTATGATACTTTAATTAGCAAGTATAAGGTTAATCCTGAATTAACTGAAGAGTTAATGTCTTTGTTTTATGCTCAGTTGGGTGATGAGGTCAAGGTTTTTCAGCCTTTTGATTACAGCACATTAATTTCTTTGTTGCAAATTCCTCGGTTAAATATTCAAGATGAAGTTGTGCAACGTAGTGCTAATTCTTTAACTGAGTATGACCAATTTATTGTCAATCAAAGAATTGCTTCAGCCCAAAGATGGTTAGAAGACTATGCAGATCAGGAAGAAAAGTTAGTTTTGTATTTGGAACAAGTGCCAGAAAAAGCCCGTGGGTTGAGTTCAGAACAGGTAACTTATATTCAAAAGTTAGCTGAAAATCTGGAATGTGCTACCCCTTGGGAAGCAGAATCGTTACAAACGGTGATTTTCTCTACCACTAAACAGTTAAACATCCCTCCAGCGGATGCTTTTAAAGCCTTATATCTAGGATTTTTAAACAAGGAAAAAGGACCTAAAGCGGGTGGTTTATTCTCTTATTTGGAAAAATCTTTTGTTATTTCCAGATTGCAAGAAATCACCGCATTGTACTACTAGGTTCTTTCGATGACTTGTGCTGTTTTTAAAAACAGATTCCAGCCACCCATACTCACCGAGGTTTTACCTCGGTTGGTACTGTTGGCTTGGATAGGCGTTTTTAACACAATTTTCGTAGGGTTCTATTTTGACAGGGGTAGTCAACTTTATACATGACTTCATTGCGATTGGGTGAGCCCAATGATAGTACAGAGTTATTCTCCGAATGAGGGGTAAGGGTCTTGGGAAAAATATTATATGTTGCCAACTGTTTAGCCAATTGTTGTAAAAGCTTGTCCTGTTCAGCTCGAAAACTAGAAACTTGATTACCACGATTGATAATTGTAAACCACACTAAACCGCGATCGCGTGTAGGCAGCACTCCAGCCAATGCACTAACATCACTAAGAGTACCAGTTTTCATGATAGTAGCATTGGGCATATTCCGATGCTGCATTGTTCCGCGATTATCTAATCCAGAGGTAGGAAACAAATCAGCTAAGGTCAAATTACTCGCCATTGCTTCTCGTTGAAGTGCCATAAACATAGCAGCAACTGCTCTGGGAGAAATGCGATTTTCTCTTCCTAGTCCAGAACCATTAATTAATTGAATTTCCGACTGAGGAACCATAGCCAATTGAGATGAGATAGATCTAACCACATTTGCACCACCTATATGCTGTGATAACATTTCAGCAATTTCATTATTACTATACACATTCATCTCTTTAATGATTTGACGTAGTGGTAAAGAAAGATGACGTATTAATAAAGTTTGAGGTAGTAGTTGATTGTGGCGAGATGGTGGGGCGACCTTTATGGCACCATTAATTACCAGTTGGGGTTTCAATGTTCCCTTGGGCATAATAGAATGCTGGTAAGTTAAATTACGGTTCCAAGTTTTGTGACTGAGGGCTTGTTTCAAGATTTGACCTGCTACATTGGGGTTACTAGAGAAATTCATAGCAAACTTGCCACTAATAACCAAATTACCCTTTATCTGTCGAATACCCATTTTATTTAGAGTATTACCAATAGCAATAGCTTCTTCCCCCACAAACATAGGATCGCCACCACCAGTAATAACTAGGTCACCATTGACTACCTGATTAACTATGGGACCAGTAATACCAACTAGTGTTTGAAACTGATAATTGGGACCCAAGGTTTTAAAGCTCGCCAAAGAAGTAGCTACTTTAGTTAGGGATGCAGCAGGTAGGGGTACGGTACCTTGGTGATTGGCCATTAATATGGGACCTGATTGTAGCCAAACTCCCTGATGACTGACTAAATTGGGCGGGATCAACTTAGAAGATATTAACCCTTGAAGATATTGCCTTGTGGTCGTAGCTCCCACCAGACCGGGATCTGGGGCAATCACAAAGCCCGGACTGGTTTGTCCTGCTAATGTTTCTAAAGCACTGACAGGTTGAATTTTAATTCCCGCTAAGTCCAGCCAAATAGAAATTAAACCTGAACCCAATAATTCCAGCATATTTAATTCCCTTACATTTAGAATATCTGAGTACAATATTCAATATATTAATATATAAATATCCCGGGCAAGAAAAGCGTGCCCAGGTTGAAATTATAGCTTTTTTTTCCAAAGTTTGAGACAGGGTGAATTTAGACACTGCACCCACAATCCACCTTTACCCCTCCTTTTTTGCGAGTATATCTTCTATGGTTTTAGACAAGGTGGATTTAGGTACTGCACCTACATGGAAACCCACCTTTTCTCCTCCTTTAAAAACTATCAGTGTGGGAATACTGCGAATGCCATAGTCACTTGCAACTTTTGGGTTCTCATCTGTATTTATTTTGACTACCTTCAGTTTTCCTGCATACTGGGTAGCAATTTCGTCCACTACAGGGGCCACCATACGACAAGGACCACACCATGGGGCCCAAAAATCAACTAATACGGGAATATCACTGTCAATAACTTCTTGCTTGAAAGAAGAGTCTGTAACTTGTAATGCTGCTGACATTGCTAAAAACCTTTATCTGTTATGGTCGTGAGCTTTATGATAATTCTATCACACCTTGACACATTGGAGAGTTGATCAGAGACTTTTGCCGAAAATGCCTCATTTTTCCTCTTGACATCTAATAATTAAGAAACCGCCCGAAATATAGTTCAGGCGGAGTGTGGTGTGAGGAGTGAACGGAAACATTTGTCTCCGCCACTTCTATTGTAAGCTACAGATATGGTTTTTCGCGGGGTTGTTGACAATGGTGGCAAAATTTTTTTGGACAACCTCAATTATTAATTCCTACTTACCCATACCCAATTGTTGAGCTTTTTGATAAACCTTACCCTCTGTTAGCAGAGAAGGGGCAATTATAACCTCTACCTGTTGCATTTCTTTGAGGTTTTTAGCTCCTAGGGTACCCATACTAGTTTTTAAAGCCCCTAATAGATTATGAGTTCCATCATCTAGTCCAGCTGGACCTTTGACAATTTGTTCCAGGGTACCTGTTGTACCAACGCGAATGCGAGTACCACGGGGAAGAACAGGACTGGGAGTTGCCATACCCCAATGATAACCCCGACCTGGCGCTTCTACTGCTCTAGCAAAGGGTGAACCAATCATCACTCCGTCAGCACCGCAGGCAATACACTTACAAATGTCTCCACCAGTAATTAAACCTCCATCGGCAATAATGGGAACATACTTACCAGTTTCTTGATAAAAATCTTCCCTCGCTGCGGCACAATCAGCAACAGCGGTGGCTTGGGGAATACCTACACCTAGCACGCCACGTGATGTACAAGCAGCACCGGGTCCAATCCCTACTAGGACGGCCGCAGCACCAGCTTTCATTAAGTCCAAAGTGACTTCGTAGGTAACACAGTTACCCAACACCACCGGTATGGGCATAGAACGGCAAAACTCCACTAAATCAAGTGGGGTAATGGAGTCTGGTGAAATGTGGTCAGTAGAGACCACTGTGGCTTGGATAAAAAATAAATCCGCTCCACTACTAGATACCACTTCACCATATTTGGCAGCTCCTGCTGGTGTAGCACTAACTGCAGCGATCGCACCCTGTTGTTTAATTTCCTGAATACGTTTTTTAATTAGTTCGGGCTTGATTGGTTCGGCATAGAGATCTTGCATGAGGGAAACAAACTCTTCTTTACCCACAGAGGCAATCTTATCCAAAATGGGATTTGGATCGTCATAGCGAGTTTGAATTCCTTCTAGGTTGAGAACCCCTAAAGCTCCCAACTCAGATAACTTTACAGCCATACCCACATCAACCACCCCGTCCATGGCACTGGCAATAATTGGTATTTCTCTTTCGATATTACCAATTTTCCATCTAGTATCCGCCAAACTGGGATCTACTGTTCTTTTACCGGGGACTAGGGCAATTTCATCAATGCCATAGGCTCGGCGAGCCTTTTTTCCCCGCCCAAGTTTAATTTCCACTCTTGCACCTTTCTCAAATCAGTTTAAGCTAGGGTATCAAAATTAGGGGGATATTGGGGGAGGAAAAAACTATGAACATTAATAATTATCTTGCAGACTGGATTCTATCAAATATGGCACCATCGTCAAAGAATTTCTTCTGCACTGCATCCCAACCACCTAAATTGGCAACTGTATAAAGCTTAACAATTCTGGGAAATTTACCGGCTACCTCTTTGGCTACTGTGGAATTAACTGGTCTAAATCCAACTTTGGCAAATTCCCTTTGTGCTTGTGGCGTAAATAAAAATTCCACAAATGCTTCCGCAACTTCACGAGTACCCCGCCTATCCACAATTCGATCCACTACAGTCACAGGACCCTCTATAGAAATATTCGTTGCTGGCACTGCGTAGGTTGTATCTGCTTTACCCTGTTGTGCTGCTAAAATTAGTTCGTTTTCATAATTCAGTAGTGCATCTCCCTGATTCTTTTTATAAAATGCGTCACTTGCTTCTCTAGCGTCTTTGGGTAATACTACTACGTTTTTGAACACCTTCTGCACAAAGTCTAGGGCTTGTTTTTCATTACCTCCATTTCGAGTCACTGAACCCCACAAAGCTAAAAAGTTCCATCTTGCCCCTCCGGATGTTTTGGGATTAGCTGTGACTATTTTTACTCCTGGTTTAATTAGATCTGTCCAAGTGTTAATACCTTTAGGATTTCCTGCTCGTGTTTCTATGGCTACAACTGAACGGGTAACTATAGAGTTATTAGGTGCTTCCTTTTCCCACCCTGGGTTAATTAAACCTGCTTTTTCTATTCTCTTAGTGTCCAGTGCTAGTGCTAATGCTACTACATCTGCTTGTAATCCATCAATCACCGCACGAGTTTGACTACCGGAACCACCATAACTTTCTTTGATGATTACATCTTGACCTTTTTCCCTTTTCCACTTGGCTACGAACTCGGGAATAATTTTACTGTAAGCGGCTTTTGTAACTGCATAACTTACTAGGGTAATCTCCACGTTTTTGGGTTTCTGGCTAATTAGCTTGTTTTGATGTGCGCTTTTATCCGTACTTCCCGCTAATACGGGTACTACGGTGCTAACACCTAAAACAACTGCCAATACAGTATTGGTAGTTTTTAAAACCGCTCTATTTTTGATAAACATGGTAACTTTTCCTGTGATTGTTGTAATCCACCATAAGTTGATAGACAATTTGTAATTAGTCTACTAGTTGGACTCTATCAAATCCCACATTCAAAATCAACGAGTAAAACTCCTAATATCTATCGTATAGTCGGTGTATTTAATTAAATCATAGTTTGTAGGTTTTGCATAAGTAATAATTATCTAATAATTTTTTCCCTGTGGTTAGTAACTTGTATCCTAAATCTGCTAAAATCACCTCATTCTCTATCGTCAAAGTCAAGTTTTTTACTCTTTCCCGGATCTTTAAAAGTACTAAGGAGAAAACAAATGGGTTGGGGTTGTAGATTGCCCATAAATATACCGCGCCTAAAATCGACCAAGAGTTTTATTTCACCTTGCTTAATGGGTATATTTTTAGGTTTGGTGGTTGGTGGTTGTGGAGATAGGGGAACTAATTCCTCTAGTAAGAAAGATGTGGAAATCACTTTAGTGTCCTTCGCCGTGACAAAGACCGCCCATGAAGCGATTATTCCCAAATTTGTGGAAAAATGGCAAGAAGAGCATGGGCAAAGGGTGATATTTAAACAAAGCTATGGTGGTTCAGGTTCACAAACTCGTGCTGTAATTGATGGTTTACCTGCTGATGTTGTGCACTTAGCTTTGGGTTTGGATACTAAAAAGATTGAAAAAGCAGGTTTAATTCAACCAGATTGGGAAAAAGAGGCTCCAAATAATGCCATAGTTTCCCAATCTGTAGCTGCTTTGGTGACCCGTGGGGGCAATCCTAAAAATATTAATACCTGGGCTGACCTATCCAGAGAAGATGTCAAACTAATTACTGCCGATCCTAAAACATCCGGGGTAGCACGTTGGAACTTCCTGACCCTGTGGAACTCAGTGATTAGAACTGGTGGTGATGAAGCCAAGGCCAAAGAATTTGTTAGCCAGGTATATAAAAATGTTCCTATATTAACAAAAGATGCAAGGGAATCCACGGATGCTTTCTTTAAACAAGGTCAAGGGGATGCTTTAATTAACTATGAAAATGAGATAATTTTGGCACAGGAAAATGGAGTGAAGGTAAATTACACAGTTCCGGATGTGAATATTTCCATTGATAATCCCATTGCGGTTGTAGATAAGAACGTTGATAAACATAATAATAGGGAAGTGGTGGAGGCTTTTGTTCAGTTCTTGTTTACTCCCCAAGCTCAAGAGGAATTTGCCAAAGTTGGTTTTCGTCCGGTAAATAATAGGGTAGCAAAAACTAAACCCTTTGTAGATAAGTATCCCCCCGTTAAGACCTTGAGTACGGTAAAAGACTTAGGTGGTTGGGATAGTGTGCAGAAAAAGTTTTTTGATGATGGTGCCCTATTTGATCAGATTCAAGCGCAGGGCAAATAGTTGAATCAATTATGAATTTAGAATTATGACCTTATCCACACCCACAAATGTGAGCAACTCCAAAAGACCAGGTTTTGCCAGAACATTGTTAAATAGCGCGACTCGTTTATCTTGGACATGGCGAATTACTATTTTTTACCTGTTAGTCATGTTATTTTTACCCGTTTTGGCTATGTTTCTCAAAGCTGGTACGGAACCACCAACAAAGTTTTGGCAAATTGCTACCAGTGAAATAGCTTTAGCCACATATAATGTGACTTTTATTACTTCTCTTTTAGCGGCGGCGGTTAATGGGGTGTTTGGAACCCTAGTAGCCTGGGTTCTGGTCAGGTATGATTTTCCCTTAAAACGAATTGTGGATGCCACCGTAGATTTACCCTTTGCCTTACCCACTTCAGTAGCTGGTTTAACCTTAGCGACTGTTTACAGTGATAATGGCTGGTTGGGCTCTTTATTGGCACCTTGGGGAATTAAAGTTTCTTTTACTCGGTTAGGTGTAGGTGTAGCAATGGTATTTATATCCTTGCCTTTTGTGGTGCGAACTGTACAACCTGTATTGCAAGAAATGGAAAAGGATGTGGAAGAAGCTGCGTGGAGTTTGGGCGCTTCCCCATGGCAGACATTTATGAAAGTGATTTTGCCACCCCTATTACCGACAATTTTAACCGGAGTGGCTTTAGGTTTTTCCCGTGCTGTGGGTGAATATGGCTCCACAGTGATTATTTCTTCTAACACACCATTTCAAGACTTAATTGCACCAGTATTGATTTTCCAAAGATTGGAACAATATGATTATTCAGGTGCAACAGTAATAGGGGTGGTTTTACTGCTGATTTCCCTGGTTTTATTGGTGGGAATTAATTTATTACAGGCTTGGGCAAGAAGATATGACAACAAATAAATCACGACAAAAATCACAATATCAAAAACAGCAAAATTGGGTACCATCTGTTTTAATTGCCATAGCAGTTAGTTATTTATTTCTGGTACAGTACATTCCAGCTCTTAATGTTTTTGTTCAAGCCTTTATTAAAGGTGTTGGACCTTTCTGGGATAACTTAACCAAAACAGACTTTCTTCATGCGGCCTGGTTAACTCTCTTGTTAGCAGTAATTGCCGTACCTATTAACGCGGTATTTGGTTTATGTGCAGCTTGGGCGATCGCACGGCATAAATTTCCTGGACGTGCAATAGTTTTAAGTATTATTGACCTTCCCTTTTCCATTTCCCCCGTAGTAGCGGGTCTAATGATTGTTTTGCTATACGGGAGACAGGGATGGTTTGGAGGTTGGTTGCAATCCCATGATATTCAAATTATCTTTGCCTTTCCTGGCATGGTTCTAGCGACTTGTTTTGTTAGTATGCCATTTGTTGCTAGAGAAGTGATTCCAGTATTGGAGGAGTTTGGTAAAGATCAGGAAGAAGCAGCAAAAACCCTGGGAGCTAATGAATGGCAAACATTTTGGCGTGTTACACTACCTAGTATTCGCTGGGGTTTACTGTATGGTTTAATCTTAACGAATGCCAGATCCATGGGGGAATTTGGGGCGGTTTCCGTAGTATCTGGAAACATCGCTAATACGACCCAAAGTTTACCTTTGTTTGTAGAAGATGCCTATAAACAGTATGAAACAGAAGCAGCTTTTTCTGCAGCAGTTTTGTTAGCACTTTTAGCAGTTGTTACTTTGGTCTTGAAAGAAATTTTAGAGCGTAAAACTCGTGTTAAGGATGATGGGGAAAACTAATTGCAGGATAGGCCTTCTTTCCCACCTTCACCCGGTTGATGGCTATAATTAACCAAATAACAGCAAATATATAGGCATGAAACCGTGACCGAAACTGGAAAATACAAGGACACCGTTAATCTCCCCCAAACTGATTTTGATATGCGGGCAAACGCAATAAAACGTGAGCCAGAAATCCAAACATTTTGGGCGGAAAATAACATTTACTCGCGCTTGTCCCAAGAAAACCCGGGCGAACTATTTATACTTCATGATGGACCTCCCTATGCCAATGGCTCATTGCATATTGGTCACGCTTTAAACAAGATTCTCAAAGATATTATTAACCGTTACCAGTTACTACAGGGTCGTAAAGTTAGATACGTGGCTGGGTGGGATTGTCACGGACTGCCAATTGAATTGAAAGTCCTGCAAGCTATGAAGTCCCCAGAACGGCAAAATCTCACCCCCCTACAGTTACGTCAAAAAGCAAAAGATTTTGCTTTAGCAGCGGTTAATGAACAACGGAATAGTTTTAAACGCTATGGGATATGGGGTGATTGGGATCATCCCTATTTAACCCTACAGCCAGAGTATGAAGCTGCCCAAATTGGTGTATTTGGCAGAATGTACTTAAAAGGATATATCTACCGGGGTCTCAAGCCTGTACATTGGAGTCCTAGCTCTAAAACCGCTTTGGCAGAGGCTGAATTAGAATATCCAGAAGGACACGTTTCTAGAAGCATTTACACCGTCTTTCCAGTGGTTAAGGTTTGTGAAAAGCTAAAATCAGTTCTGGCACCATTTATGCCCGATTTGGCACTAGCTGTGTGGACAACTACTCCCTGGACCATACCTGGCAATTTAGCCATCGCAGTCAATGGGTCATTAAATTATGCGGTGGTAGAAGTTTTACCTAATGAAACTTCCCTTTTCCACCACAAATATCTGATTGTGGCCACTGATTTAGTTCCCCGGTTGACCACCATTCTCAATGTGGATTTGAGATTGCAGGTGAGTTTTTCTGGTGAGGATCTAGAACATACTATCTACAGTCATCCCCTGTTTAACCGGGAAAGTCCTGTGCTTATTGGTGGTGATTATATTACTACCGATTCCGGTACGGGCCTGGTACATACAGCTCCCGGTCATGGTCAAGAAGATTACATCGTGGGACAGCGTTATGGCTTACCAATCCTTGCCCCCGTAGATGAAAACGGTAATTTTACTCAAGATGCTGGTAAATTTGCTGGATTGAATGTCCTAGGGGAAGGTAACCAAGCAATTATTGATGCTCTTGCACAAGCAGGTTCTTTGCTAAAAGAAGAACCTTATCAACATAAATATCCCTATGACTGGCGTACTAATAAACCAACCATCTTCCGAGCTACAGAACAGTGGTTTGCTTCTGTTCATGGGTTTAGAGAGGATGCTTTAAAAGCGATCGCTTCGGTGAGGTGGATTCCTCCCCAAGGGGAAAACCGCATTACCCCCATGGTAGCAGAGCGATCGGACTGGTGTATTTCTCGTCAACGGGCTTGGGGTCTTCCTATTCCCGTATTCTACGACCAAGAAACGGGGGAGGTGTTGCTGAACGAGGACACAATTAATCACGTTCAAGCTATTATTGCCCAGCGAGGTTCTGATGCTTGGTGGGAATTGGAAATTGAAGACCTTTTACCAGAACCTTATCGTAGCAATGGACATAAATATCGCCGGGGTATGGACACCATGGATGTGTGGTTCGACTCTGGTTCTTCCTGGGCAGCTGTGGCAAATCAGCGACAGGAACTAACCTATCCCGTTGATATGTATTTGGAGGGTTCCGATCAGCATCGGGGTTGGTTCCAGTCTTCCCTGTTAACCAGCGTAGCAGTAAATGGCATTGCACCCTATAAAACCGTATTGACCCATGGATTTGTCCTTGATGAACAAGGAAGAAAAATGAGTAAATCAATTGGTAACGTAGTAGATCCACAAATTATCATTAACGGTGGTAAGGATCAGAAAAAAGACCCCGCCTACGGTGCAGATGTTCTACGCTTGTGGGTTTCCTCCGTTGATTATTCGGGAGATGTTCGCTTGGGGGGTAATATCATCAAGCAACTAGCTGACATCAGGAATAAAATCCGTAATACGGCAAGATTTTTATTGGGTAGTCTACATGACTTTGACCCGGAAAAAAATGCCGTCCCCCTAGAAAAATTGCCTGAACTAGATAGGTACATGTTGCATCGCATGTACGAGGTGTTTAGCGAAGTAACATCAGCCTTTGAAACCTTTCAATTTTTCCGATTTTTCCAAACAGTTCAGAATTTTTGCGTTGTAGACCTGTCTAACTTTTATTTAGACATTGCCAAGGATAGACTATATATTAGCGCAGCTGATAGTTTTAGAAGACGCAGTTGTCAAACAATCCTACACATAGCCCTGGAAAACCTAGTCAGGGCGATCGCTCCAGTGTTGTGTCATACTGCGGAAGATATTTGGCAATTTATTCCCTATTCCAGGAGTGAGAAATCAGTCTTTCAAGCTGGGTGGGTAAAGGTTGATCCCCAGTGGAAAAGTCCCGAATTGGAAAAGAAATGGCATACTTTGCGGATGCTGCGCACAGATGTTAATAAGGTCTTAGAGCAGGTGCGGATGGAAAAAAGGATTGGTTCCTCCTTAGAAGCCAAAATATTAGTTCACCTTGCCAATTCCCATTCACCCCTATCTCAAACTATCAAGGACTTCCATTTCAACCCGGATAGGGAGAATGGAGTAGATGAACTGAGATACCTGCTCATAGTATCACAAGTAGAAATCCTAGAGGATTTAACCCAACTGTCCCAATTGCAATATACAACAACCACGGAAAATTGGACAATAGGGGTGGTAAATGCGGAGGGAGAGAAATGCGATAGGTGTTGGAATTATTCCACCCGTGTGGGAGAGTCTTCGGACCATCCCCTGTTGTGTGAGAGATGTGTTTTATCCCTAGCGGGTGAGTTTTAGACCTGTCTAAGTAGGTGGGTAAATATAAGATGAACGTAGGTTGGGTTGAAGTATGAAACCCAACACCCGCACGGGTTACGCCACCGCTAATCCATCCTACAAATAATTGTGAAATTGTGCCTCCCTACTTAATGGAACTAAGCTGAGATTGAGCTATTCTTCGTCCTGTTTCTTAGGGGGAGGAAGAATAAGCTCAAACTCTTGTTCTAGCAGATCTCTATCAGTACCATAAATTACATTTTCCTTACCAATAACTGTTTCTTGGGCAAAGTTACGGGTGAAGTCTATTTTCTTTTGTAAACTTTCACTAGGGTCTGCGAGAACTCTTACTCGCTCTAAACGCTCCCGGTTGCGACTGGCAATTTTTTGGTTGCGTGATTGAATCCAAAAATAACGTCCCAAGGGTATCCCTAAAAAGCCAATTCCATAACTCAACAATAACCAATAAATACTTTGCACAAAACCTACTAGTCCCCCTGTTTCCAAACCAACTGTCTGAGTTAGTAAATTACCTAGGACTAAAGCTCCCACAAGATTTAACGCTCCCAACCCAGCACTCATCATAATTTGTCCAGAATTAGCAGCACTAAATTGCCATGGTTTCTCTTCTAGGAATAATTCTACTGGCTGATCTTGTTTTTCGCTGGCTTTTACCTGTAGTTCAGGAAAATAATAGACAATTTGTCCGTCCGGACTTACCTGAGGTTTACCATTATATCTGACCAAAACTGGTAACATATAATCTTCATATTCCTGTTGGTATTTTTCCCCTAAATTATCCAAATAAGGGGCAATTTGTTCAGCAACTACTGCTCCTTGATTATTAGTAATTACAGTGCCAATTTGCTGCCAACGTCTTTCCTCTAATTTGCTGTTAGGATTACCATCGCCAAATAAAAAGGAAAATACTGCTTCTAAAAAGTTTAGTTCCCCATTACCTCGATTTTCTTTTCTTTCTATTTGTCTTTCTTGACTATAATAATTGGGACTAAAATACCAAAACAAATCTGGAAAAAAGAAGACATCAAATCCCCTAAACCCTCCATCTCTATTGTCTTCATCCCGATTGGAGCTGCTGGCAGTAATAATGATAATTATAGTTAAGGTAATGATAACTATTGAAGCAATCAGTAAAATACCGAAAGAAATCCTAATTATATAAAACAGCACCTGCCAAATCTTTGCCCACCACTCCTGTAAGCGCAATTGCACATACTTGTTTCTTAAAATTGTTCTAAAATTCTGTGGAAATTGATAAACAATGTCTCCTGTGTCTGCTACTTGTAAATGCCCACCTGCGTCAGCAGCTAAAACCAACAGTGCTGCATTCGCTTCAGCAAGACCCAATCCAGATCTGCTAGCCACATCACCTATAGTAACACGGTAGCCGAGTTTTTCTATGGCCCCCATAATAGCGGGATTAGGTATCATTCTCGCCTCCTATTTTATTCCATTAAGGAACCATCCCATGTGCCATTTATTCTAGCACCTCATACCAACTAAATAAAATACCAAGGTGATAGCTATAGAACTGGGGCGCTAGGATTCGAACCTAGGGATGGCGGGACCAAAACCCGCTGCCTTACCGCTTGGCTACGCCCCATCAATTTCACCCTACTACTATAGCAGTTACCTCCGGGGTGCTGTCAAGTATTTTTTGAAAAATTTTCTGTGTCAATGGTAATGCGGATCTCTGTTCCACTAAGGTCACTTTGTTGGTTCGGGAGTATGTCAAGATGGTAATATGGAATTAGGCTATTTTTTATGAACCAAGAGGAATCTTCAACTGCAAAACCGATGGATGACGGACGGGAGGAAGCAACAATTCCGTCAACCCCTCCACCATCGGAAACACCCGCTACCCTTCAAACAGCGGATAATCCCTCCATGCTCACAGCTACTGCATCCTATTTCAATCCAGCAGTGGATTCAGACGCCCATCTTAACTCTTTGTATGCAGTTACAACACAACGGTTAGCTGATTTACAAGCTACTGAAACTGCACTGAAAACGGAAATCTCCCAACTACAGGTTACTTATATTACGCTTCAAGGTCAAGTATCGGAGACCCAAAAGGCTCTTTCTAAAATAGTTGAGGAGTCTTTAGCTATTTTAGAACAACGTAAACAAAGCCTACAAATATCCGTGGAGCAGTTGGAACGGAGACAAGAACGCATTAAAAATGAAATGCGCACAACTTTTGCGGGTACTTCCCAGGATCTAGCAATTCGGGTGCAGGGTTTTAAGGATTACCTCACAGGGAGTTTACAGGATTTGGTAACCGCAGCAGAACAATTACCTCTTATTCCAGAAAAAATTAAATCGGTAACTAGGGAAGTTAAGCAGGATTTTCCGAAAGAGGTTAAATCCAATGCGGTGCAGTCTGTTAGTGTGCAGTTCGCTCAACAACAGTTTCAGGAAACAACAAAACAGATTAACCGATTATTAGAACAGTATCGTAGTCAACCGGACTATTATGGTCCCCCATGGCAACTAAGACGCACTTTTGAACCCGTTCATGTGGAACGAGTCTCTAACTGGTTTTTTACCCTGGGTGGACGTGGTGCTTTACAAACCATGAGTAGTCGTCTGCAAAATGTTTTGATTTCCTCCGCAGCTGTGTCAATTTTACACAAGTTATATGGCGATCGCCTGCGTACGCTAATTTTAGCGAATAGTCCCGAAAGGTTAGGGGAATGGCGCAGGGGTTTACAAGATTGTTTGGGTATTGGTCGTTCTGATTTTGGTCCGGACAGAGGTGTGGTATTATTTGAAGCAGCTACCGCTTTAGCCCAAAAGGCGGATAGACTAATTAAGTCTAATCAAATGCCTTTGATTATTATTGATGATTCTGAAGAGCAGGTCAGTTTAGGACTGTTACAGTTCCCTTTGTGGTTAGCTTTTGCCCCTGATCCTAAAATGATGCGAGATAGATACGATGAAGATTTCTAATAAACAAGAAAACAAGTCCCAATTTTGCAAGTCCAAACATCTCTAGGTTTTAAATTATGACTATTTGGTTAATATGGTGTGGGTTAGTAATTATATTAGCTTATTTGTTGGGTTCCTTCCCTACAGGATATCTAGCAGGTAAAATATTAAAAGGCATTGATATTAGACAAGTCGGATCTGGATCCACTGGTGCAACTAATGTTTTGAGAACTTTAGGTAAAGGCCCAGGTGCTTTTGTACTAGTCATTGACTGTTTGAAAGGAGTTCTAGCCATTAATTTAGTGTATATATTATACAGTAGTCAATTGAACTTAATGGGTAGCAGTTTAAATGTGGAAGTATGGCAATCGTGGTTAGTCACCTTAGTAGGGTTGATGGCAATATTGGGACATAGCAAGTCCATATTTTTAGGTTTTACTGGTGGTAAGTCAGTAGCTACTAGCTTAGGTATTTTATTAGCAATAAATTGGCAGGTAGGTGTGGGCACCCTGGGTGTTTTTATAATGGTTATTGCCATATCTAAAATTGTTTCTTTAAGTTCTATTGCTGGTGCAATTGCTGTTTCCATTTTGATGATAGTTTTTCAACAACCATTGGCTTACATTATATTTAGCTTGCTTGGTGGTTTGTATGTAATTATTCGTCACCGTAGTAATATTGACAGACTATTAGCAGGTAAAGAACCAAAAATCGGACAAAAGGTGGAAACTCAGCCAGAACAACTAACTGGGGGAGGTTGACATATTGACACTACCCTCGCAAACCCCCGCACTTGATAGATCAGATCTCACCATGCTTAAACAGTTTAATACTGCTGGTCCTTGCCAATCTGATATCCACTACATGCTCTCTCCCATCGCTCGACTACCGGACTTGAAAGCACTAATCGATGGACGCAATTACTTTATTATTCATGCGCCGCGACAAGGGGGAACCACTGCTAAAAAGTGCCCCCTACCATGAGATTGCTCCTCATTTAGTGTTAATGGCATTTTTACATCGGGTAGTGAATGGTGGTGGCACCTTAGAGCGGGAGTATGCCATTGGTTCTGGAAGGATGGTATGTATCGCAAACAAAAAAGACAAGAAATGAAGTATGAGTATGAATTCCTTTAACTCCTTGATACTCAAACTTCCGGACTACCTGCTTCCCATGTTGTTAAGGTCTTTGGGGGATAGTAGTAGGAGCAGTTGGTGGTGTGGGAAGAGCACTTGGTAGATTCAACCCAGGATCAGCACCAGGAACTGTGGGTAAATTTAGTGGTGGTACAATGGGAGTCCCGGGAAGGTTTGGTGAATCAATCACTGGTTGAGAAGCTCCGGGGATAATTCCCAAGGATACTCGGTTTCCCCCCACTTGTCTGAGTAAATCTAATGTTTGAACAACATCATTATAGGTAGCTGTGCGAGAAGCATTCAGAACTAAAATACCCTGGGGATTGCCAGTAATATACTCTTTTAATCGCACTTCCAATTGTTCCCTGGTCACCGGATCCTTTTCAATGTAAGTTTTACCTACAGCATCAATAGTAACCGGTAGAATGTTACTTGGCTGGGAACTGGCAGCGGAGATTGTACCTGTGCTAGCTTTGGGTAAATCAACATTAATTGCCTGTTGTCTGGTAAATTGCAGTGCTGCTAATAGAAAAAAAGTCAGGATGCAAAAAACAACATCAATTAAAGGAATAATTTGAATCTGAACTTCTTCAATGGGTGTATGTAGGTTAACTTTCATTTTCTTGCTCTGATTCTGAACTGGTCACAGGATTTTCGATGGGGTGAGTCAACTCTTTTGGAGATTCTGTAATGAAAACAAGTTCTCTTTTCTTAAACCCAGGTGGAGATTGACGATACAACAACTCTAAATCATTGCCAGCTTTATTAAACACTTTCACTTGGTTAACCGCAAAGGATTGAAATAGACGATAAAAGACTAAGGTGACAATGGCAACTATCAAACCAGAAGCAGTACTAATTAAGGACTCACCAATTCCTGTGGTGACACCCGCTGTAGATTCCGTACCCAGATCACCAATTTTAATTGCTCGCAAGGATTGAATTAAACCTAAAACCGTACCTAACAATCCTAATAGTGGTGAAAGGGCGATTACAGATTCTAGAAGTTTTTCTCCCCTTCTCATTCCTGCTATTTCTTCTGCTGCTGTAGACTCCAAGGCTAGTTTAAAGGTTTCAGCATCACTTTTTTGCAACCGCAGTGGTGCGTATAGAAAACGACCTATGGGCTGATCTGTGGCTTTTTGGGCAATTTCTGTGGCTATTTCCCAGCTGTCTATTGCAGCATCTAGCACTCTTTCTACTACTTGTTTCTCTTGGCTCAAAATTCGTAGCCAAAACCACAGACGCTCAAAGATTACACTTACAGATAACACGGACAGTACTAACAGCGGCCACATGGCTGGACCGCCTTTCTTGAACAAATCTAAAATATCCACTTTTCCAGTCTCCTCACTACACTAAATATAGCAATTATGCTAGAACATTTTTCTTAACCACTAAATTCTGGGGAAAAATATGAGCTTTTCCGTACAGTCGCTTTACTCTTGGTATGGCAGTTTGATCCGTAAACCTAAGTACCGCTGGTGGGTAATTATGGGAACTATTGTTTATTTGGTTAGTCCCATTGATATTGCCCCCGATTTTATCCCTGTTCTTGGTCAAATTGATGACTTAGTTTTATTAACTTTGTTGATATCTGAAGTGTCTAAATTGGTTATTGATGGTTGGAACTCTCGTAACGGTAAAATTAACTCCCCTATGAAGGATGTTGATTCAAATGATCCGGTAATTGAGGTAACCAAACAATAAAGCTGGTTCCCGGAAGAGAAGAGCATGGGCTATGAGATTCTACTGCAGGGCTGAAAACCTCTATTTCTCCCTGCATTTGTGCTATGAGTTGTTTGGCGATCGCCATTCCTAAACCTGTGCCGGGAATGTCAGTATTAGCTTGTACTCCTCTGTAATGTCTTTCACCCAAATGATCCAGATCCTCTTTAGGTATACCGGGTCCTGTATCGCTAATAGCTATACCCTGAAAGTCTGTATTTTTTTGTAGAGAATGAATGGAGATTTTTCCACCCGCAGGGGTATATTTTAGGGCATTATCTATGATGTTACTGAAAACTTCTGTAAGTGCTTTAATATTGGCTTTTACTGGTGGTAAATGGTTGGGAATATCTACTAACAGGTTAATACTTTTTTCCTGGGCTAGTACTTGTGCAGATGCTAGTAAGGGTAGTAGTATATCTTTTATATGACAACTAGTAGGCTCTTCTCCCATTCCTGGCAACAACAGCGGCGCTGTTTTCTGGGGAGATGCTTCCACTGTAAGTACTGATCCTAGTATGGGAATAGCTTTTGTGTCTCTATCTTTTGAGTCTAAAACCTGATCAAACTTTTGCAATAACTCCTGTAAGCGATCACTTTGGTTGATAATATTTATGGCTACTTCCCTATTAGTATCATTAGATCTTAATCTTTTTAAAAGAAGTTTACCAAAGGTACGAATAGCAGTCAGAGGATTACGAAACTGATGTAAAAGATTATCTAGTAAGTCCCCCTGCTCCTTTTGTAATGCTTTTTCCTGCTGCAGTTGATGTTGTAACCAAACTTGACGCTGATCCAATATACAGGCGATCGCTAAAGTGGTAGCTATGCGGCGAATTTCTTTTTCTTCCACTGGGTTCCAAGGACGATCCTCCCTTGCTGTTAAAAGCAACCCTACCATTAAACCTTCATAAACTAAAGGTAGGACAATTTGATATTGTCCAAATGGATATTTATCTTCTAAGTTGAGATAAGTAGTATGATCGTCTGCGAACTGGGGAGATGAAGAAAGAGAGCCTAATTTTGGTGCTAACAATTTTTGTTCCTGATCTGGTAAAACATAACCCAAGTCACTCAAGTTAGCCAAATCTCCGGAATAATCCAATCTAGATCCCTCTGGATAAACCAGAACAGGAATTAATAACCCTTCTCCATTTGGGTGGTCTACTAGTTCCTGTGTTAAGTAGACCACACTTGAAGATGCTCCCAGTCCCTGGGTTAACAATGATACTTGCTCCTGACATAGAGCAATAAAATCAGAACTGGCAGACATTAACATTTTTTAACTTCCACTGATAATTGGATGACTGCTACTGATGGTAGATAAGGCGGATAAAATTACTAGGGTTGGAACTTAGAGGTTGTTCTTGCACAATCTACAGGTTGTGTTTGATCAGTGCGCGGCATTTTACCACCTTGTTTATTGCTGTCACTTATCTACTCTAATTCCTAACTAAGCCAATTGGCGAGTAAATCATATTCTAATTTCCCAACAGTCCTATTATATTAGCTATCATATAACACCTTAACTACTACGATTTGCGTATTTATTAAGATTTAATATACACAGATTATTTTAATAATACTGAGTAATTGATCCCAGTTGGGAAATAGATTGATAGGGATGTATCGAAAGGTTAAAAACCATTGATTTTTTCTGGCAAACCGTATATAATTACCACGAGTTTTGTAGCTGTGACTACAATCTTCTAGCTTGAAAGAGGAGGACAATAAGTTGGCAAGGAGACGTAAAAGAAAAAGCCGTCGTCGTCAGGAAGGACGACGGATTCTGGAAAATGTGCCTCAGTACAGCATAGAAAGCGGCGAAGACAAACCAGTGACAGCAGCGAGAAAGTTTATTCACGCTGAAGGTATCTTGCCTCCTGCCTTGCTATTAGTAAAAAGGAACGAACACACCACAGACCGTTATTTTTGGGCGGAAAAGGGTCTGTTTGGTGCTCAATACGTAGAAGAAAATCATTTTTTGTTCCCTAGCTTGAGAATGTTGGAAACTCCAGCTAGTGCAGAACTAGTGAATCTGGCAAATCGCTAAGTTCTGGAATGGTTTTTTTACGCATTCAACTTCTTACTTCTGACCCCAAAATCAATTAACTGGCAAAATTGAACAGTTGACGCAAAAATTCAATTTTTTTTTAGTTTGTGGCCGAACTGACAGTGGTGCTAATCAATTGGATAATTAAACCTAGTGCAGCAGAGAGTGACAACAAAATCAAGCGAATAAATGGGTATGTTACTAAACTAACTGAGTTAAGTTTATTTCTTAGTAAAACCATCAACACAAAGTTTGTTGTGTCCTCTCTTTTCTCTGAACAGGTCGGAAGTAAGTAATTAGTGTCAGGGTGTAAGGTGATCACACTGCAAGATTAGTGAGGAAGTAAGGTTTAGCTTGACACATGGGGCACTGGCCGATTTATTCGTCATCTAATCTAAGTTGTTGTGACTATCACCAAAAATCAATCGACAATTTTCAGTTGTAAAGCCCTTTTTAACTCTGCGAGTTCATCTCGGTGACCAATGACAGTGATTATACTTGAGGGGTGTTGTTCATTTTGGCGAAACTCCATTTTGATTAATACCTTCTCAATTCTCCCGGATTGACGCCAGTAGAATATACCACTTAATGGTGCTACTAAAACCAAAAAGAATGGATTTTGGCTGGAAAGAAGCTGGGCTAAAACCAGTCCTAGGCAAGCAAGACCTAGAGCAGCTAAAACAGTCAGAAACACGGCCAGGAACCAACTAGGTTGGACAAAGCCCTCGAAAATGACTTCCTTTTTTTCTGGATCTGCGGAAACCACTCGATAAGCACGGGATTGGAAATAGTCCTGGAGTTGACCCATGAGGATGGTTTCATTGTCTTCAGAGGCTATTTTTGCTCGTTCAGTGCGATCTTTGGTGGAAGCACGAATAAAGAAAAACAACCCCACAACTAACAACAAGGTGAGGAGAAAGGTGGATGGAATGATAGCAGTATCCATGACTTTTATTTTTTAAATGAATCCTACCTATTTATTATTGATGATTGTTGATCTATTCTGGAATCAAACCAGTTAAATGGGATTTTTGATAGTCATTAAGACAAAAGCTACTAGATCCATTGAATTTTATAGAATTTTCCTAAAGAGTTTATTGATCCTATGGGAATTATTTAAATATGACGAAGGACTCGGAAATGCAATCCACTAATATAAGAGCGATCGCCCAGATGTTTCGCCTAGGAGGTTGGATTAGTTTTTGGATACAACTGGTATTAGGTGTGATATCTGGGATAATAGTATTGTTGTATGCCTTTTTTAGTCAGAGACCAGGTAGCCCTACTAACAATCCAGGAACGGGATTGGGCATATTTTTAGCCATATGTGGATTAATAGTTTTAGGCGCGGGCATTTATTTAGGTTATAGGTATACAAGAATTGGTAAACAACTGGACTCATCCAACCCTAGCAATCGTCCGCGAAAGCTAGAGAGTGTGCAGGTGATAAGACTAGGCGTGTGGATTAATCTAGGAGGGATTTTAGTGACACTATTAGGTGCCCAGGCAATTGTGGGCACATTGGTTGCCAGATCAATTTCCCCCCAAGCTGTGACAACCCAGCTATTGGATCCAAATCGAGTGATTAGTGGATTGGATATGTTAGTGGTTCAAGCGAACACTAATACAATTTCGGCTCACTTTGCAGGGCTTGTTTGTTCGCTATTCTTACTAAATCGAATCACAAGATAGTTAATTAGGGATTTTTCAACCTTTTTTGGAGTGATGACTTCACAAATTGCACTTAGTGCAGCACAATGGGTAAACTCTACCGAGATAGCTTGTGGAGTAGACAAACAAAAAACCTAACCATACTGACCAATGCTGGATATTAAACAGATTAGAGAAAACCCACAACTGATACAGAAAAAGCTGAATAGTCGCGGTGGTAAATATGACATTCAGCCCATATTGGATTTAAGCCAAAAACAACGGGAGTTGGAATTGGAGCGCAACGAATTGCAAGCTAGAAGTAATGAAATTGGTAAACTGGTAGGTCAAAAGGTAAAAACAGGAATTAGTCCTCAAAGTGAAGAACTTCTCTCGTTAAAGGAAGAAGGCAATCTGGTTAAAACTAAACTAAGCGATTTAGAACCTCGAGAAAAAGAGTTAAAAGGGCAAATTGAACAGCTGTTATTAGCACTTCCCAATCTTCCCAGCGACAGTACCCCCATTGGTGAAAGCGAAGATGATAATCCGGAGGTTAGAAGATGGGGAGATGAATATAAACCTCAAAACACCAATATTTTACCCCATTGGGAAATAGGGGAAAAGTTAGGTATCTTAAACTTTGAAAGAGCAGTAAAGATAGCTCAAAGCAGATTTGTAAACTTAATAGGTGCAGGGGCTGCTTTGGAACGAGCACTAATTCAATTCATGTTAAGTAAACACATAAAAAATGGTTATATTGAGATTAGCCCACCCTTATTAGTAAATACGGATTCTTTGACGGGAACTGGACAACTGCCAAAATTTGCCCAGGAGAGTTTTAAATGTGCAGAGGATGAATTATGGTTAATTCCCACAGCAGAAGTTCCCGTGACTAACTTATATAGAGGGGAAATTTTAAACAAAGAAGATTTACCAATCTATCATACTGCATACACCCCTTGTTTCAGAAGAGAGGCTGGTAGTTATGGCAGGGATATGCGAGGCTTAATTAGACTGCATCAGTTCAATAAAGTTGAGCTGGTAAAGATAGTGACTCCTGAATCTTCCTTTGAGGAATTAGAGAAATTAGTAGCCAGCGCGGAGTCAATTTTGCAATCTTTAAAATTACCTTACCGGGTAATTGAACTATGTACTGGTGATCTAGGATTTGGAGCAACCAAGACATATGATTTAGAGGTGTGGTTACCGTCGTTTGGCAAATATCGAGAGATTTCCAGTTGTTCTAATTGTATTGACTTTCAAGCTAGGAGGGCAGATATTCGATTTAAAGAATCTGGTAAAAAAGGGACCCGTTTTGTGCACACACTAAACGGGTCCGGATTAGCTGTGGGAAGAACAATGGCAGCGATTTTAGAGAATTATCAGCAAGCTGATGGAACAGTTAAAGTACCAGAAGAATTGCAGATCTATTTAGGTAGAGAAGTTTTGTAATTAGACGTTTGAGATTTTGGTCTGAGTATGTTAGGTCATTTATTACTCAGCCAGATTACTAAAATATTAGAAGGAAAAAATTTTATGTCCATATTTAACACAGCCATATTTTATGATATTGAAAATCTGACTAAAGGCTATAGTTTTTCCAAAGACTTTATCAAGGAATTATCATTAAAACAGATATATCGACAGATTTTAGAGGTAGAGATTGTTGATAAAATTTGTCTCCAGAGAGCCTATGCTAATTGGAGTGACCACAGATTAAGTTTGCTCAGGGCAGAAATTAATGAACTAGGTATAGACCCAATTCAAATTTTTGGATTCGCACGTTATCATAAAAAAAACGCTGCTGATATTCAACTAGTAGTTGATACGATGGATATAACTATTCGTCTTCCTCATATTGAAGTCTACGTGATTGTATCTGGAGATGGGGGTTTTGCTTCTCTAGCAAAAAAATTACACGAATATGGCAAGCAAGTGATTGGTTGTGCATACGAGAATGCAGTCAATGATATTTTTAAATCAGTGTGTGATTACTTTATTAAACTGGAAATACCCGAAGAATATTCCCTAGAAGATATTAATAATGTAGATTCCAAAAACACAAACTTTGCCAATGATAAGGGATTAGGTATTGGCATAACTCATCCCTTTGTAGTGAGGATGGCAAATAATATTCAACCCATATATCAAGCAGATAAGAAAAATATTTTTTCTCATAGTCAAACAATAGTTAATTGGTTTTGTCAAGACCCAGAATCTAGAAGACAAATGAATCGTCATGGCATTCCCCTTTCTGCTATTAGGGAAGCATTCAAATATGCAATACCAGAGTTCAAACCAGAAATGGTAGGATTTAGTAGATTTGCAGAATTCTTGCAATTTGTTTGTGCAAATACAGAATGTTGTGTGGGGACTCTTCCACCATCAAACACGCTGCTAGTTTTTAGAAACTCTATTCCCAATGGAGTGATTATACTAACAGATATATCAAATGAAGATTTACATACACCAGAACGCTATCAGAACTTATTAGCTAGTGGTAAACCTAGAATTACAATTGAAGACAAATACACTCTGGAAAGATTTATTGATAGTTTAATGTCAAAACGCGACAGATTAATGAATGTATCTGAAATATTGGATATTGTTAGTCAGGAGCTTCCTGAGATTGAAAGCAATAAGCTCAATAATATTTGTTTATCTTTGATTCACTGTAGTATTTTGAAAGGATACCCAGAAGATGAGAACATATCAGAGCAAAGATTTCACATTAGAGAAGATTTTAGAGACCTGGCACAAATTTTAGGACATATCAAACAAACAAGTTTAAAGAAACTGATTTCCATCCTTGTTGATGACTTCAAAAGCAATGTTTTTGAACAAGTTATTCCTTTTTAGGATTATGTTGTAATACTCTGACGTAAATAGCTCGTATGGTTTCCCTATCTATAGTCATAGATACATTAGCAGCTTTAATAATAAAAACTGGGAACTTTTGCTCAACCATGATATTAGTTCCTGTCTTAATCCCCATTGAGAGCAACTTTTTTTTAATTATTTCATTTTGGGGTTGACAGACCGTAACAATCCCCTTTTCTCCAGCTTGAAGCAATTCCAAAGAACAACCAACCACAGTAAAAGGAGTAAACATAAACATCTTCAAAAACTAAGAGAAATTGAAACAACTGGGTCATCAATGATGAAAGATGATAAACACCTTTCATCATTACAGCAAAACCCCAACTTGTAACTTGTATATAGGTTATAGCTTTGCAAAGAACACCAGATGGCTAAAAATGAGAGCCAGGTGAGTGTTCTGGTTCGCCTTTGCTATACAAGATTTGCTTCCTGATGAGTTTTAATTGTACAGTTAGAGCGAGGATAGGTAACACATAATAGGGCAAACTTCTTAGATAATTGGTCATCATCTAAGAAATTTTGATCATCTTGGTTAATCTCACCTTCTAGAATTTTGCCTACACAACTAGAGCAAGAACCAGCATGACAGGAAACAGGTAATTCAATACCTGCTTCTTCTGCTGCATCAACAATTGATGTATCTTCATCACAGTCAATTGTAGCATCTAAACCTTGCTTTTCGTTAACCAATCTGACTTTATAACTAGCCATAGTCCTTCCTGAAGATTGAATAGAATTTGTAGTTTAGGTAAATGCTACCCAGACAAAAATGTGGAGAATGTCTACGGTAAGGTTGTAAACTGAGAAATGATGCGATGCAAATAATTTCCTTATTTATTTTTTCCCAAGTTCCAAATAGTTTTAGCTGCAAGGTACACCATTGGGTGAACAATCTCCAGATTTGAAAGACTTACCACAACCACAAGTATCGGTAGCATTTGGATTAGAGAACTTAAAACCGCTATCCATAACTCCTTCAATAAAATCAATCTCCACACCTTCTAACAAGGGCACACTTTTGGCATCAATATAAAGCAACACATTACCCTGTTTGATAATAATATCATCTGGTTGGGGTTGACTGGTAATTTCAATACCATATTCATAGCCACTACAACCACCATTTTTTACAGAAATGCGTACACCTTTCTCGGACTCTTGGCTAGAAGAAGTTTTTAAAAACGCCCGCAAACGAAATTCCGCCTTTTCGGTTAGAGTTACAGTCATTTTTTTTCCTATTGGCTAAGTGTGATTCTGATTTCCCAGTTATTTAAGTAGGGAGGCACAATTATTTGTAGGACGGGTCGAGTAAGGAGACCCATGGGGGTGTTGGGTTTCATGCTTCAACCCAACCTACGTTGATCTTATATTTAATTCCACTCACCTACTTATCACTTCAATCATGAAGTTTCAGAGTCTAAGTCTTTAAACAGATAAAGACTGAGATTGGGAATATCGCCAAGGTGCAGTGTTACCACAAACTGGACAATTGCGATCCCTCTGGGAACGACGCTTAACAAATTCCATTCTGGAAAAATTAATTGTTAGCAGTTCCGATAACAATGGTTGACTAAAACCTGTAATGAGTTTAATAGCTTCCAGAGCAGTCAAACAGGCTAAAGTTCCAGAAACAGCACCCAAAACTGAAAACCCACGTCGATCCCATTCTGGTTTTTCTGGAAACAAACAAGATAAACAGGGAGTAACACCAGGAATAATTGTTGTTAGGTATGCTTCCATTCCATCCATAGCTGCTTCTACCATTGGTTTGCGCCAGCGCACACAAGCTGCATTTAATAAATTCCGCTCATTAAAATTGTGAGCGCAATCCAAAGCCATATCAGCAGATTGCACTAAAGAATCTACATTTTCTGCAGTGATATAATCATGAACCACTTCAATTTCTACATCAGGATTAATAGCTTCTAGGGTTTCTTTAGCCTTAAAAACTCTTGGTTTACCCACCCAATCATCAGTCATTAAAATTTGGCGATTCATATCATCCAGACGTAAATCACCACCACGAACTAAAATCAGACGCCCAACACCTGCTACTGCTAAATAAAGAGCTGCAGTACCACCTAATCCCCCCACACCAGTTACCAGAATCGTCGCTGATTTAAGACGATTTTGAGCTAGTTCACCAAAATTTGGCAGCATCATTTGGCGACTATATCGCTCTAATTCCTTAGGCGTTAAACTCATTAATTCATACCTCCTAATCAGATATAATGTCTGTTAAAGTAACTACATTTTTGGGTTTATCATTGAACACCTTAAACAGTTTTTGTTCATGGGGTGTAGATTCCATAAAGACCCGGTATGCTTGTTGCAGTGCTGTACTATATTTCTCTAATTTTTCCAAGTCACTTAAATTGGGATATTCTTGGTCAATTTCATACATAAATTGAGAAAACTTCTTCAAAATATGTAGACGATTAACATTGACAAAGTGTTGATCGTAACCCAGATTAAAAAATTGAAAATATGCCTCCGCATCCACGATTTTTTTAAATTCTTCCATAGTTCTATTCATGAACTTGTCTCCATAGTTTTTAGTTGTTGTTTTAGCCGATCTAACTCTTTGTATATTTCATAGGTTTTAGCCGCAACAGTCATCAATTTTTCGTAATCTGTTGGCAGTCCTTCCGCTAAATCATGCAGATCCATTTTCATTTGACCTGCTTTGCTATTTAGCTTTTTAATTGTATTTCTTAGATCTTCAATTGTCATTGCAATAGATGATGAGGAATTAGTAGACTGGGTAGGGTGTCAGAAGTTATTGAAAACTTAATCAATGACAAAATTACCCAGTACCCAAATATCAAAGCTGAGAATCAAAATCCAAGACTACAAGTTACCAACTTGGGGAAAACGTTGAGCCAAATCAATTCCTTTTTGAACGAAGTTTTGTCCCTCTTCGTTTAACTTTTCCAGGGATTCAAATCCAAAACGATGAGCATCCCGTAAAGTTTTGATAGCCAACAATAGTCGCCCAGAAAAAACTAGTGCCCAACCAAAACCCTCATGACCCAATTGAATAACCACATTAGAAATCATACCGGTTTCTTGTTCAATACTAGCAGCTACAGCTCGAAAAAAGGCATTAATTCGAGAAATAGTTGCCGGATCGATTTCTCCTTCTACGGAGATTTGTTTTTTGTTTTGCTTGGTAACAACAAAGGGTTTGAGGATTAGTTCATCAGACCAATTTCTATAAAAACCATAACTATCACTAGCTCTGATCTGTTGTACCAAGGTTTTTAAAAACGGATAAACCATACCATGACCATTGACACTATGATTTTGACTCATATCACTCATATTGCAGCTTCGTTTTCTACTTCCTCTAAAAAATTAGATTTCTTGTGACCTAAAGCCTTGCGTAACCAAGGTGGAGGATTCCCTTTTAAGGTTTGTACTAGTTTATTTAAGATTTCGGCAATTTCTTCCTCTTCAGATTTGGCTTTTACCGGAGTCACACCATGTTTAATTAGTCGAGCTGCTGCACTACCACCAATCGCCAGAACATAAACTATGGTACAGTCATGTAAAGCTTCAAGTTTGGGGGTAATTTTATCCTCATTGCCATCTTCCTTTAAATCACCATCAAACTTGAGAGTCTCCCTAAATTCATAGCCTTGATCGGAAATTTCATAAACATCAATTTCCTTAGCCCACCCAAAATGGGCATTGACGTGAATTCTATCACTGGTCGTAAATGCAATTTTCACTTTCATTTGTCCTTTATAACTAACAACTTGACAATTTGATTTATCCCTTATTCATTACATGTTGCCATTGTTGCATCATTAATGACTCTTCCTGTTCTATAAATAGGTTGCCAATGGCAAATAGAACTTCCATGGTTCCTCGATAACCAACCTTGGTAAATAATCCATTTCCCAATCTGTCATAAATTGGTATTCCTAAACGATAAAGGGGAATACTCAGACGTTTGGCAATGGTATTTACATTAGAGTTGCCAATCAATAAATCAGATCCAACAGCTATATCTGCCAAATCTTCTAAATCCCCAATGGTGACACTTTTAATGGGTAAAATATCTAATAAGGGGGATTTAGTGGTGCTCACAGCTCCATGAATACAAGCACCCATGGACTGTAAAAACCTAATCATAGACCACATTAAATCTGGCTCTAATGCTAAGGAAATTCGTTTGGCACCTAAATAAAAATGAGTGTCTAACATCCCATCTTGTAATTGACGACGTTGACGACTATATTTTTCCGGAACCGGATTTCCACTTAATACCGACAAAGCTTGCAAAAATTCATCCACCGGTTCTAAACCTGTTAAATCTCGAAAGACCTCATAATCGGTATTAAATCTTTCTTGAAGAATTTTTGCTGCCCCGCGCATACTTTCACCCAATGCAATGGTAAAAGCTGAACTACCCACAGCACGCAGTTCTGGGAGAGTAGTCCCACTCACTGTTACCGCACGATAATCATCTTCCAAATGACCGTCTAAAGAAGCACCTAGATTGGGTACGAAAATGGGTTCTAATCCAAAGGACTTGACCATTTCTTCAATTTCTTGAATATCTCCAGGAGTAAAAGCAGAACCGGCCAAAATGGTGATTTGCTCTGTTTTTACCCCTCCAGCTTTAGGTACTTCCCGGACAATACTTTCCACAGCAACTGCAAAACCATCTTGTAATGCACCTTTAAAATCAGGAGTAGGAGCAAAAATAATCGGTAAATGGTCTAATTCGGGATGACGTTTTCTAATTTCTTTCAAAAAACGTTCAATATCATCCCCCCTAGTTTCTGTTAATCCAGTGGTACATAATCCAATAATTTCCGGTTTAGCTTTTTCCACCAGAGTTAAAATTGCTTGTTCCACATTTTCCTCTCCCCCCAAAATGGTGGTGACTTCTGTCATAGCTGTGGTAGCTAAGGGAATTGCTTCCCGAAAATGTCTTACTAATACAACCTTAGCAAAAGCTGTACAACCTTGGGAACCATGAAATAAAGGCATTGTTCCTTTCAATCCCAGAAAAGCCAAAGCAGCTCCCAAGGCTTGACTTTGTTTGAGGGGATTAACAGAAACTGGTTTATTAGGAATAGTGACTATTGCCATAAATGTAATCTTTAATAATTAAAATGTTTCCCCATTATCCCATGGTGCTGGTTTGCGAATTTGTTCCCAGATGGGACTATATAAAGCTTCGTATAATTCTCTAGCCATTTCCACCATTCCCATATAACCAGCATAGGGATGATGACGCTCTTGATTAATATCTAAAAAGGGAATTCTTGCTTTTAATGCTGTGTACTGATTTCTGCCACCAGCTATTAACATATCGGCTTTTGTATCCCTCACTAATTTTAATAATTCCTGGGCATTACCTTTTTCTAACATAATGCCATCATTCCCTAGTAATTTCTTGATTTTAGCCTTATCTTCTTCCGTACTTTTTCTAGTACTTGTTGCCACTACTTCTATCCCTAAATCTTTAGCCGCAGAAATGATTGACCAACTCTTTACTCCCCCGGTATATAGTACCACTCGTTTACCCTTTAATCTTTCTCTATAAGGTGCTAGAGCAATATCTAAAGCAGCTGTTTCTTGAGCAATTAGTTTTTCAGTCCGTGCTTGTAATTCTGCATCTCCTAATTTAGCTGCTACATTTCTGAGACAACGATTAATATCATCTATCCCATAAAATGACTCTTCAATATAGGGAATACCATAGCGTTCTTCCATTTTCCGCGCCATATTTAATAATGCCCGCGAGCAGATCATCACATTTAACTTGGCTCGATGAGCGTATGTAATTTCTTGATAGCGAGCATCACCAGTAATTTTGGCAAGGACTCGAACCCCCAATTTCTCAAATAGGGGTAAAACACCCCACATTTCTCCCGCAATATTGTACTCACCAATCAAATTAATATCATATGGTGTGGTATGTTCTGGTTCACCAGTTCCCACCACATAATCCAATAAAGATTCACCTGCAAATCGATTTCCCAAATTTTTACTGCCAATAAATCCAGGAGAAATTACGGGAATCACTGGAATGCCAATTTTTTCAGCTGCTACTTTACATACCGCTTCCATATCATCGCCAATTAAAGCAGTTACACAGGTAGCGTAAACAAATACAGCTGATGGTTGATAACGTTTGTGAATTTCTAGAATAGCTTGATATAATTTTCTCTCACCTCCAAAAATTACATCATTTTCTGTTAAGTCAGTGGTGAAACCGGTCTTATACAGCATTGGTCCAGAAGACAAACTACCTCGACTCCCCCAGGAATTTCCCGCGCACGCAATTGGACCATGGACTAAATGTGCTGCATCAGTGATGGGCACTAAGGCTATCATTGCACCATCAAAAGCACAACCACCTTGAGCAGCACCGGGTTGAGCTTGTTGAGTGCAGGATTTATTTTTCTTTTGTGCTTGCTTTTTTTGATTATGTTCACACCCTGATTCATTCAGCAGTTCGTTAATTTTGCCTTGGCTCATTTTCATATTGATGTCTCGCTTTATGTCTGGTCTTGGCAGTTTTTATAATTCGGTTACTTTCCAAAACTTCAAGGTTGGAAATATCTATAGACTTACTGCAAAATTCCTCTTCACATTAGATTCACACATTTCAATTCTCAAAAAAAGATATCTATTTATCCGTAACTGAATTTTTATAACAGCAATTCTTGATAATTTCGGTACTGGAGAATTTTTCCCTTGGTTTAATACCAGGTGATTCATTGAAATAGGGAATTGGGTTAATACCCAATCCCCATCCGATACTAACTTAGGGATTAGTGGCCTCAAGATGATGCTTGACAACTAAGTAGGTGGGTGGAATTAAACATGAACGTAGGTTGGGTTGAGGAACGAAACCCAACGCCCCCATGGGTTACCCTACCACTAACCTATCCTACAAATAATTGTGCCTCCCTACTTAACCGTTATTTGTCTAGCGAATTAAGTCGTAAGAAATATCTGTCTTACCAGGAACATTGGTATTGCGGTCAATTTCTTCAAAGATGGTGTTAACAATCCAGTTCAACAAGTTAATAACACCCTTGTAACCAACGGTTGCATAACGGTGGTAGTGGTGACGATCCATGATGGGATAACCAATTCTAACTAAAGGTACACCACAATCACGCCACAAATACTTACCGTAAGAATTACCAATCAATAGATCTACAGGTTCGGTAAACAATAAGGAACGTAAGTGCCATAAGTCCTTACCACCCCAGATTTTAGCTTCTTTACCGAATTCGCTAGAATCTAGAAGACCTCTCAATTCCTTCTCAAATGCTTCATTGGTGTTATGAACCAAAATGTGTACGGGTTCAGCACCCATTTCTAGCATGAACCCAACAACACTATAGACTAGGTCAGGATCACCGTAGATAGCAAAACGCTTACCATGTACCCACGCATGGGAGTCAGTCATAGCGTCAACTGCACGACCACGTTCTACTTCTAATTCAGTAGGAATTGCTTTACCAGTTAACTCGCTGAGTTTCATCAAGAATTCGTCTGTACCCTTAATACCCCAAGGACGAGAAACTTCAACTTTTTGACCCCATTCCTTAGCAATGTAGTCGCGGGTCTTGCTGGTGGAGTAAGCTTGAAGAGCAATAGTAGCTTTAGCGTTGATGGAGTCCGCTGCGTCTTCTAGTTTTGTGCCACCTGGGTACATGTTAAATTCACCATCGTTAGGTGAGTCAACATAATCACTGTTGTCAGATAACAGGGTGTAGTTAATACCCATTAGTTCAGCTATACGCTTCACTTCACGGTTGTTTTCTACATAAGTATCGAAACCGGGGATGAAGTTGATTTTACCATTACTGGTAGCTTTCTTTTTACCTGCTGTTAGGTTAGAAAGAATACCCTTCATCATGTTATCATAACCGGTGATGTGGGATCCTACGAAACTAGGTGTGTGCGCAAAAGGTACGGGTAAATCCTGGGGTACGGAACCAGCATTCTTAGCATTGGTGATAAATGCACCCAAGTCATCACCGATAACTTCCGCCATACAGGTGGTGCAAACTGCAATCATTTTAGGTTTGTAAAGTGCGTAGGCATTTGCTAAACCATCAATCATGTTTTGCAGACCACCAAAAACCGCAGCGTCTTCAGTCATGGAAGAAGAAACGCCAGAAAATGGTTCTTTATAGTGACGGGTTAAGTGTGTACGGAAATAAGCAACGCAACCTTGAGAACCTTGAACGAAGGGAAGAGTGCCTTCAAAACCCACAGCAGCGAACATAGCACCCAAAGGTTGACAACCTTTAGCAGGGTTAATGGTTAAAGCTTCACGAGCGAAGTTCTTTTCACGATATTCCCAGGTCTTTGTCCATTCTGCAACCCGTTGAACTTCTTCAGGGGTGTGACCATTTTCAAATTCTTTCTTGTTTTGGAACAGTTGTTGGTATTCTGGTTGGTGGAATAGTTCAACGTGATCCTTAATTTTTTCCGGATTCTGAGGCATTTCTAGTTCTCCAAGATTGCTGTATGTGGTGTGTTTCTGTGGCGATATCAGTTAATTGCCCCTTTTTAAGTAGGGGGTCGGAAATGCTGCCCAAAATTCAGAATGGAAAATTCAAACTTGAGAACTTTTAATTTTGAATTTTGAATTTCTCACCCCTACTTTGCCCATATTTTCACCTATATTGGTCAGGGTTTATAGGGGACTATTTAGTATTTATGGGGGCAATTTACCCTGATATTTTCTTTGTTTAGACTGCTGCTGTAGCTTTTCTTAAAGCTTTCTTGGCAGATTTGTTCCAGGGAGCACCTATTAATCCCCAAGTGGGACTGTTGAGTGCCAAATCCATGTCACGAGCGAAAATGGCAAATCCGTCGTAACCGTGGTAAGGACCAGAATAATCCCAAGAGTGCATTTGACGGAAAGGAAGACCCATCTTTTGGAATACGTACTTCTCTTTTACGCCAGAAGCAATTAAATCTGGCTTCAGAGCTTTGATGAATTCTTCAAATTCAAAGGCGGTTACGTCGTCATAAACGATTGTGCCATTGTCAATATAGTGAGTGGTACGTTTATAGTCGTCACTGTGAGCAAACTCGTAACCTGTACCAACTAACTTCATGCCCAAATCGTTGAATGCAGGTACAACGTGACGAGGACGTAAACCACCAACCATCATGGCTACGGTTTTACCTTCCAAGCGAGGACCGTATTTAGCAATAATCGCATCCATGGAAGGCTGATACTTAGCAATTACCTTTTCAGCATTTTCTTGAATCTTAGAGTCAAATCTGGCTGCGATCGCTCTTAAAGATTCAGCAATCTTGGTAGGTCCGAAGAAATTATACTCCATCCAAGGAATACCATAAGCTTCTTCCATGTGACGACTGATATAGTTCATAGAACGATAACAGTGAATGAGGTTGATCTTCACATTAGGAGTCAACAACATTTCATTAATGGTACCGTCACCAGACCACTGGGCAACAACACGTAAACCAATTTCCTCTAAGAGAATACGACTAGCCCAAGCGTCACCACCGATGTTATAATCACCAATAATTGCTACGTCATAGGGGGTAGATTCAAACTTGAGACTACCGTCTTTTTTAGCTTGATCTGCTCTGGGGAATACCCAGTCACGGATTTGGTCGTTAGCGATGTGGTGTCCCAAAGACTGAGATACCCCACGGAAACCTTCGCAACGGACGGGAACCACTGGTTTGCCCAGTTCCTTGGCAGCTTTCTTAGAAACCGCTTCGATATCATCTCCAATCAAACCAATAGGACATTCAGATTGAACAGAAACACCACGGTTGAGGGGAAACAATTCTTCCAACTCTTGAATCAACTTCAATAACTTCTTGTCTCCACCAAACACGATGTCCCGTTCTTGGAAATCAGAAGTGAAGTGCATGGTACCAAAGGTATCAACACCTGTAGTACCTAAGTAATAGTTACGACGACCAGACCAAGACCAGTAACCACAACCTACAGGACCATGGCTGATATGAATCATGTCCTTAATAGGACCCCAAACCACACCCTTGGAGCCTGCATAAGCACAACCACGGGCGGTCATTACACCAGGTAAAGATTTGATGTTAGATTTAACACCACAATCTGTTTTACCTTCTTCATGTACATTCAGATGCTTCTCACGCTTCTTAGCAGCTTTTTCAGGGTAAGCTTGGAGAACTTCTTTAATCAGTTCTTTTCTTTCTTCAACAATCTTCTTGTTGTCTTGAGGTGTCATGTCTCTTAGCTCTTTCTAGTATTGTTTAGGTAGGGGAATTCCATCCCCAAATTTGCCAAAGAAAGGTAAAAAGGAAATTAATGTAGAGTATTCCTTTTTCCCATTTCTCAATCACTAAATACTACTTGCTTGCAGAAGCAGGCTTGCCAATTACTTCAGCGTTTTTGGTGTCATCATCAAGAATACCATACTCAATCAACAGAGCTTCTAACTCATCCATTTCCATAGGAGTAGGAATAGTTAGCTTGGTGTTATTGATGATCTTTTTACCCAATGCACGGTATTCATTAGCCTGGTTACTATCGGGTGCATACTCGTTAACTGTCATACGACGCAATTCTGCGTGTTGAACAATGTTGTCACGAGGTACGAAGTGAATCATTTGGGTGTTTAAACGTTCAGCTAAGTTTTCAATCAATTCAGCCTCACGGTCAACCTTACGGCTATTACAGATTAAACCACCTAAACGCACACCACCAGAGTGAGCATATTTCAAAATACCACGAGCGATGTTGTTTGCAGCGTACATCGCCATCATTTCACCGGAGGTAACGATGTAGATTTCTTGTGCTTTACCTTCACGAATGGGCATAGCGAAACCACCACATACAACGTCACCCAATACGTCGTAGGAAACGAAGTCCAAATCTTGGTAAGCACCATTTTCTTCTAAAAAGTTAATGGCAGTGATAATACCACGACCAGCACAACCTACACCGGGTTCTGGACCACCAGATTCCACGCATTTAACACCACGGAATCCGGTCAGCATTACTTCTTCCAATTCCAGGTCTTCTACAGCACCTTTCTCAGCAGCCAAGTGCAATACGGTAGTTTGAGCTTTAGAGTGCAGCATCAAACGGGTAGAGTCAGCTTTGGGGTCGCAACCCACAATTAGAATGCGTTGGCCCATTTCAGCCATAGCTGCTAGAGTGTTTTGAGAGGTGGTAGATTTACCAATACCGCCTTTGCCGTAGAATGCTATCTGTCTAATTCTTTCGTCGCTCATTTTTCCTAGTTCCTAGTCTGAGTGGTTTACCGGTCTTTTGTGTGTCGATTTCTCACGCCTTGTATCTACGGCAGTGAGCGTGTATAGAACGTCGCGGTTTAATGGTGGCGAACGCTCTACTAGATATAATGCTGTTGTGTTTTTCATAGTATTTATTAGACTCTAACTATTTAGAAATGAAACTAAACTGCTTCGACGATAATTTCCTTGTTGATGCGCTCTCGTAATCTAGATTCAATGGCTATCTTTAATGTAGCGGTACTGCTAGAACATGAACCACAAGCGCCTTTAAGAATGACTTTGACCTTATTGCCTTCTATATCATATAATTCTACGTCTCCCCCGTCGGCAATTAAAACAGGTCGGACCTCTTCATCTAATACTTTTTGAATCAGAGCAATTTTCTGGACATTAGTTAGCGGTTTTTGTTGCTCTAATTGCTGTCTTAAATTATCACCTAAAGCAGAAAATTGTTTGTGACTTACCGTACCATTGCCAGCGCCTATTTTTTGGGTAAACTCCTGCTGTACTTGTTTAATTATATCATCAATTTTTGCCAAACAAGAACCGCATCCACCACCAGCTTTTACATAATTTGTAACCTGCTCGGCACTGAACAGATTGTTTTGCTTTACTGCTTTTCTTATCTTAGCATCTGTGATGCCAAAACAACTACAGATTAGGACACCTTCATCATCGTCCTCATGGGATGCTAGTGGAATACCTCGATAATTATAAATAGCTGCTTCTAAGGCTTCTTGTCCCATGACTGAACAGTGCATTTTAGCTTCAGGTAGTCCACCCAAATATGCTGCTATTTCCTTATTGGTGACTCTTAAAGCTTCATCTAAGGTGAGACCTTTCACCATTTCGGTTAAAGCACTAGAAGAAGCAATAGCACTGGTGCAACCAAAAGTTTGAAAACGAGCATCCAGAATTTTATCCGTAGCTTCTTCAACTTTCAAATGTAATCTTAAAGCATCACCACATGCAATACTTCCCACTTCACCAGTAGCTACCTTAACTCCAGGTTCCCTGTTATCTTCTATTGTCCCCTGGTTTTTCGGTTCGTAAAACAATTCTAATACTTTGTCTGTATAGTCCCACATAATTGTTGATTGGAGTTTTAGATTAGATATTTGTGGATTTACCAATGACTACTTACTACTTACTAAAGACTGCTGTTGTAACCATTGTGCTTCATCATTTTTGAAGGGAGATAAGCTGCGGAGTTTTTCCACAATTACTGGCATGACAGCTATTACCTGATCTACTTCCTCTTGGGTAGTATAGCGAGAAAGACTAAAACGAATTGAACCATGTAAGGTAGTATAAGGTAAACCCATGGCTCTTAAAACATGAGATGGCTCTAGAGAACCAGAAGTGCAAGCAGAACCGGAGGAGGCACAAATACCATGCTTATTTAAAAGTAGTAGTATGGCCTCACCTTCAATATACTTAAAACCAATATTAGAAGTATTAGGCAACCGATGATTAATATCTCCATTCACTGCACAATCAGGAATCTTAGTTAATAAACTTTGTTCCAAATTATCCCGTAGTTTTCTTTCTCTTTTAGTTGCTTCTTCCAAGTGCAATAATTCCAATTGGGCGGCCTTTCCTAAACCAATAATTCCTGGAACATTTTCTGTCCCTGCTCTTCTTCCCCTTTCTTGGTGTCCACCAATTAAAAAGGGACGAAATCTCACACCACGTTTCACATACAAAGCACCAATACCCTTAGGAGCATGAATTTTATGACCAGACATAGTTAACATATCAATTGTACTAGTCTTCATATTCAAGGGTAATTTTCCTACCGCTTGTACTGCGTCAACATGAAATATAGCTCCATACTCTTTTACTCTAGCACCAATTTCTTCAATTGGAAATATAGTGCCGGTTTCATTATTGGCATACATAATAGTCACTAAAGCAGTGTTTCCAGTTAGGGATGCCTCTAATTCATTCAAGTCTATTTGTCCTTGACTATTAACAGACAAATAAGTAACTTCATAACCTTGAGTTTCCAATTGTTTACAAACATTCAAAACCGCTGGGTGTTCTACCTGGGAAGTGATGATATGGCGCTTATCTGGTTGGGATAGCAAAGCTGCTTTAATAGCAGCATTATCACCTTCAGTTCCACAACTTGTGAAAATGATTTCTGACTCTTGAGATCCCAATAAAGCTGCAACATTTTCTCTAGCTATTTTCACATTTTTAGCCAGTTGACCCCCGAAACTATGCATACTAGAAGGATTTGCATAGTAGTCTGTTAAATAAGGTAGCATGGCTTCCAAAACCTGAGGATCTACCTTAGTAGTTGCATTATTATCCAGATAGACACAATTTTTCAACATTTCACTCATTACTTATGATTTATTGTTTATGGCTAACAAATGGTAACGGCAAATAGAAAATGTATATCTTAGGTATTTTACTATCTACCAATTACCATCGATTACTACTACCTAAGCTACAACTTGATGCTTCTTCAATTGCTCCCCTAACTTCTGGGAATAGGTGTTATACCAACGTTCCCAATAGTCCTGTTTGTTTGTCAGTTTGGCTATGATACGATTGTAGGTAGAAAACCAAATTTCCCAATAATCTTTCGGTTGTTCTACACACCCGCTAGCCGTAGGACAAACTGCTTTACATTGAGGTACACTGTAAATTGTGTTGGCACAGTTTGTACAGCGTTCAGCATCAATAATGTGCTTACCTTCAACTTTTTCAATTGCACCATTCGGACATACAGATACACAAAGATTGCAGGAAATGCACTGGCTAGTAATAGTGTAAGCCATGATTATTTCTCCTTGGAGATTTTGGTCTCTAACATATAGCTTTTTCCAGAACGCCTAGGAGTTGATGGGTAAATTGCTGGATAGGCGTTCTGGTTTGGCTAGGGCTATAAGCAGTGAATCACTGGTGATTAGCCCTTACGTACTGTTCGTAAAATTCTAGGGCAACTTTCTCAATTAGATCGTATGATTCCACAGTCTGTATACCCGCTGCATGCAATTTCTCTTTGGGACAGTTGCCAATTTTAGCAACTAAAACTGCTTGGCAATCAGCAATTGCTTTAATTATATTTTCAGCTGTTGCTTCTTCACCGTATCCACCCTGACAATATTGATCAATTCTGCGGTGACTTACATAGCGAACTTCATTTCCATCCACCTCGTAGACCTGAAATTCCTTAGCATGTCCAAAGTGTTGATTAACTAACCCACCGCCTTTAGTTGCTACAGCTACCAGAATTTTTAGCCGATTGGGTATTTGTTTGCCCGCAGTAACTTTTTGTCTTGCCAGTTTCAGCTCTTCTCTGAATTTCTCAATACCTTCCTGTACTTGTTGACGTTTTTCTAGATCGTATTCTGGAGACATTTCCAATAATTTCTCTTTGGTAAATTCTTGGCTGCGATCTTCTCCTAATAGTCCCACTGCATCTGCTCGACACTGACGACAGTGACGCATCATTTTCATGTTGCCAGAACACTGATCTTGCACTTCCTTGAGTTCTTTATTAGTCGGACCTCGTTGACCGTTTAACCCAAAATATGTACCATGTTCTGGAGCAGAAATCAGGGGCATAATGTTATGCAGGAATGCACCTTTTTCTCTAATTACTTTGTTAACTTCTACTAGATGTTGATCATTAATTCCAGGAATCATCACGGAATTAACTTTACATAAAATATCAGCTTCTTTTAAAGCCTGCAATCCTTCCATTTGCTTCTCCAGCAAAATTTTCGCACCTTCCACACCTTTATAACGCTTCCGCTTATAGTGAACCCAGGAATAAATTTTTGCACCTATTTCTGGGTCAATGGTGTTCAAGGTAATAGTCACGTGATCTATATTTAACTGTTTGATGCGTTCAATATATTCTGGTAGCATCAAACCATTGGTTGATAAACAAAGCTTAATATCTGGCGCTTTATCCGCAATCAACTCAAAGGTACGAAATGTTTTTTCAGGATTGGCTAGAGGATCTCCCGGTCCAGCAATTCCCAAAACCGTCATTTGGGGAATTTTACTGGCAATTACTAATACCTTATGAGCAGCTTCTTCTGGGGTCAGCAGTTCACTGACTACCCCAGGACGACTTTCGTTAGCACAATCGTATTTGCGGTTACAATAGTTACATTGAATATTGCATGCAGGAGCTACTGCTACATGCATTCTTGCATAATGGTGATGTGCTTCTTCACTATAACAAGGATGTTTAGCAATCCGCTCTTTGAGTTTTTCGTCCATTTCTGAGGTTGTTGTGCTGTGGTAACCACAACCACCAGATTTACCTGTGGGAGTTTCCTGTGGGGAGGAAGTGAGAATTCCTGTGGCCGGTAGTGTCATTGAATTTCGCAAGGGTTCGGTGGAATGGTGCCCTCCACTCACTTTTCGCAGTTGATTTGTTAAGGAGCGTTAAGTGATTGGCGATAAATGATTTATAGCAGCACTTTTTATGCTCCATTTATCCGTCCCTAGGATAGAATTTATTGGATTTATTACTGATCTACTCAAATGTGATCATCCCACTAAATATCAGGGTGATAAAAATTAAATCTTTTTTTTTGGGTAGGGGTGCTAGTATTTTGCTAGTGGGGTGCGAGTATTTGTCATACGGGGCTCAGGATTTCTTTGTACTCATCTACAACTCAACACCTAACTGCTGTTTGGCAGTTTTCTTCTTCTCAGGGAATTACATTTTTTATGTACTCATAGCAAAAACGTTAAAAATCATGAAAGCGAGCTTCATACAGCGTTAATGCTCAAACACCACTAATTTTAGCCTTGTAGCCCAGTTTTAACAAAATCTCTAAAATTTTCTGTTTATGATCCCCCTGAATCTCAATTTCGTTTTCTTTCAAGGTTCCCCCTGTACCACATTGGGTTTTTAATTGCTTTAACAAGTTTATAAGGTTTTCTTGTTTATTTTTAAAGCCGCTAATTAAGGTCACTGTTTTGCCTTTTCTTCCCGCACGGGTAGCTTGTATCCTGATATTTTGTTGGTTAGGGGGTAGTTCTGGAACAGGACGTTCTAGAGCTTCCGATGGATCATTGCCAAATTCCCGGTAGACGATTCGATTCTGGGATTTTAATTTGTCCTCGGACATACAAATAAATAAAAATAATAGTTTTCAATAGTCTAGCAAATTATCTTAATTACATAACTACCAGCAATCAATTGACAGGCAATTATTCCTAGTTCATAGTCATAGCTATAAGTTTAGATGTAAATACTTCCGAGTTGTTGGTACTTTCGGGTGTAAATTGACCAATTGGAGGGTGATTAATATTAACGGATATTACTTCTGATAAAGGTTCCGGTTCGGATAAACTTTCATGATTAATTTTTTCTTCGCGATTAATTACGTCTTTTAAAGGCGTACTAATATTATATTGAGAATTTCTTGTTAGTGATGCTAGATGGGTTTCCATAAATAAATCTTCTGATAAATCATTATTCTGAAAGTGATAATTATCAGAGTGGGGAGACACTTTTTTAACTCCATTACTTGGCCGTGTCAAGTTTAATGATGTTTTAATAGATAAAACAGTACCCAAGTCCTGCTTGAGGATTTGTGGAAACTTGTTACAAATCATTCGTTCAAATTCCGTGTTGAAATGATAATAGACGCATCCTCTTCGTTGCCAAAATGTTAATATCTGTTGCACTGATATTGCTTTATATCGTCCCTGATATAGGGCTTCTATAATTCCTATATGTAACCAATCATGGGGATATTCTTTACCCCAGTAGGCAACTAGGTCAATGGCAGTGTGTCCATTTAAGTCAAAACCATAATGGACTAATAAGTTAACCGCTAATTCAGCATAAGGACTGGGGAATTTTTTTAGCATGGGGTCTTAATTTTCCAGGAGTGATTTCTGGGTAGTCACCTTTAGGCAATAAGTATCAGTCTTTGTGTCAACACTGGTTGTCTTTACTTCAAGGTATTGTGAGCTACAGAATGATTTTGGCATAACATTGGTTGATGTTATATATTTTAATAGTTAGTCCCAGAATAAACCATGAAAAATCAACTCTCAGCAATGGGTTTAACCCTTTTTACAGCCACTAGTGCCTGATATGTCATAGCTGCAACCTCCGCTCTGGTGGCTTCTTTTGTGGGTGCAAGTATTTTTGGATCTGGATAATTGACAACTATGTTTTGTTGACTTGCTGCGATCACAGCTGCTTTGGCATATTCTGGGATGGAGTTTTTATCCGTATAACTAAGGGAAGAGGGATTCTGATTAGAAACCAGTCCCAGTCCGTTCACCAGAGAGACAATGACTTGTATTCTCTGGATGTTTTGATCGGGACGAAAAGTCCGGTCACTAAATCCAGCGATAAATCCTCCACTAGAAGCTATCTGAATAGCTTTGACCGCCCAAAAGTCACTGGGAATGTCTATAAAATCCACAGTCGCTCGTTTAGCTACGGGGTTGAAAGCAGCTGCTATTAAAGCTGCATACTGGGATCTGGTCATGGGTTTATCTGGTTGATAACTACCGTCAGCAAAACCACTGGTAAGATTCATACTAACTAATGCTCTAATATATGCTTCTGCCCAGTGCCCCACTAAATCAGAAAAAGAAGGTTGTTCCTTGTCGGGTTTGACAATGTAAGGCGAAGCTATAGCTTCCGCTTCACCTTTAACCACTAAAGCTTGGTAGATTAGGGTTGCTACTTCCGCACGGGTTATTTCTCTCAGGGGTTCCAATAAATCTAGCTGGGGATAATTCAGGACTAGCAGTTTTTGGGTGGCAATGGTTGTTGCATTAATGGCATAACTGGGAATTTGTGCGCGATCGCCATAAATTAGTAAGCCATTAGGATTGCTGCCAGTGAGTTTTAGTCCATTAACAATAGATACTATAGCTTGAACCCTAGTTAAGTTTTGTCCTGGTCTAAAAGTACCATCAGGAAAACCACCTAAAAAACTTGCATCAGCTGCACTAGCAATAGCTGAACTAGCCCAGAAATCGGTTCTAACATCTTTAAACCTATTTAGATTTTGACTATCTGGTAGTTGAAAAGTTTTCTTAATCAGGGCCGCATATTGGGCACGGGTAATAGGTGTATTGGGTTGAAAAGTCCCATCGGGAAAACCGCCAATAAATCCCTTAGCCACTAAAGCTGTAATAAAAGCTGTAGCCCAGTGTCCATAAAGGTCAGAGAAGCTGCTAGTGATAATTGGAGTAATTGTATCATTAGTAGCTGCTACCAGTTCTAATAACCCCTTAATCTGAGACGTGTTGACTTGATTACCTACGGAAATTAAACTTTGAGATGAACTATTTTGAACATCGAAATTTTCCTGTTCACGAAAAATATTGCCTGCAGGATCCTGTGGTTTGCCAAGGTCAGGAATGGCATTACCATTAATTGATAAACCACATTGGCTATTTTGATAAATCAAATTCCCCCGCAACACTGGACTAGCATCGCGGGAGATTGCCATTCCGATTTGGTTTTTCCCCAACTTGTTATTAGCAATCAAAGGCGCGGCTAAATCTGTAATAGCTATTCCCACGGGATTATTTTCAAACACATTGCGCAAAACTTCCCCTTTACTAGAACGTGCCATCATTAAACCGCTGGCAGTGTTCTGTATAAAAACATTATCCAAAATCGCTGGTTTAGCTTGACCAGTAATCAATATTCCTTCCCGACCACATTTACACAGAGTATTATTAGCCAAGGTTGGTGCTGCGGATTCAATCCAAATTCCAGTACCTTTATTTACAGAATTGGTGATGGTTATACCCAGTATACTTCCATCACCGGAAAATAACAGGGTGATATTTTGTAGACCAAAACTGGGACTGTGATATTCACCCCCTCCAGTAATAATAATCCCTTCACCCTTTTTAGACTCATTGCCCAGCAACACAACTCCTTGGGGGATAACCAGGGGAAAAATCTCCCCGGTTTGGGTACTATAGGTTCCCATAGACAGGCGTATAATTCCCGGGGATGGGATAGTTTTTAGGGCGCGGGTGATAGTTTTAAATGGACTCAATTGTGAACCATTATTGCTATCGTTACCGGCTATAGGATTTATATATAATGAGACAAGTTTCATAATACACGTTAACACCTAAAAAATAGTAATACAATATAAATAGTATAGGATTTGCTATCAAAACTAGAGAATAAGAACACGCCATAAGACAATTTTTCCGCGAGTATAATAGACTAGGAAAATTATGCCGTCTTCAACCTTGTCAGTATACAATTCATGATAGAAGTTGATCACCTGAGTAAAATATATGGTTCCACCCCTGCAATCACAGATGTGACCTTCAAAGTGGAACCTGGTGAAATCCTGGGATTTTTAGGTCCTAATGGTGCAGGTAAAACCACAACCATGAGGATTTTAGCTGGTTATCTCCCCGCTACAAAGGGAACAGTGAAAATTGCTGGATATGATGTCCAGGACAATTCCCTAGCAGTACGCAAAAAAATCGGTTATTTGCCAGAGACACCTCCCTTATACCCTGAAATGACTGTGGAAGGTTTTCTGTACTTTGTTGCTCAAATTAAAGGTATTCCAGCAGGCGATCGCCCGACAAAAGTGAAAGCTGCCATGGCGAGATGCAATATTACAGAAAAGCGTCAAGTAATTATTCGTAAGCTTTCCAAGGGATTTCGTCAAAGAGTGGGAATAGCCCAGGCCATTGTTCACGATCCCCCGGCTATTATTCTGGATGAACCCACGGTGGGATTAGATCCCAGACAAATTATCGAAGTGCGAAACCTGATTAAAAGTTTAGCGGGTACACACACCATTATTCTTTCCACTCACATTCTCCCGGAAGTAAGTATGACCTGTAACCGAGTAGCTATTATTAACCGTGGTAAAATCGTGGCTACTAACAGTCCAGAAAACCTGATGACAAGGTTAACAGAAGGTTCTGGCTATGAGTTGACTATTTCTGGGGAAGTTGACCTGGCTAAACAAGTTTTACAAAATGTACCGGGGGTAAGTTTAGTAGAATCCATGTCTAACTTGAGTACATGCCAGAATGCTGTACTGCGTGTCTTATCAGAACCAGGATCGAATTCCGGAAAGTATATAGCATCTACATTAATTCACGGTGGATTTGAATTACACGAAATGCGTCGAATTGGTGCCAGTTTAGAAGATGTATTTTTGAAACTAACTACTGAAGAAAAAATCTTATCTCAGTTTATAGAAGCGAAAGACCTAGCAGAAACCTCAGGAGACAACATTTAATATGGGTAATATAGGTATCATAATTCCTAATATAATTGCCATTTATCGGCGAGAATTACAAAGTTATTTTGTATCACCATTAGCCTATGGAATAGCGGGCATCTTTTGGTTTATTGCCAGTGTATTTTTCATACTTATATTATTAGGTCCAGGAGGAATTTTACCTACAGTTTCCATGTATGATTTACAGGGACAACAATTTGGAGTACCCATTCCTCCCATAGACGTACCATACGAGTTTATTCGGGCATTCTTAGATCGGATAAGTTGGTTATTATTATTTGTTTTACCTATTCTTTCCATGGGACTTTACGCAGAAGAACGGAAATTAGGAACCTTAGAATTGTTAGCCACCTCACCAATTACTAACTGGGCGGTGGCTCTAGGTAAACTGTTGGGAGTTTTAACATTTTTCATCAGTATACTCTTACCAATAATAGGACTACAGATCATAGTCGTTAGCGAATCAAATCCACCCATGTCTTTGGTCATTCCTTTGATTAGCAATCTAGGACTAATACTCCTAGCTGCGTCAATTTTATCCTTGGGAATGTTCATTTCCTCCTTAACAAGTAGTACTGTTTTAGCGGCAATCTTGACCTTTGTGGTGGTTATCCTAATCTTATTAATAGATTCCCTATCACAAGCATTACCAGGCTTACTAGGACAAATTCTGAGTTATCTATCGCTGTTGAAACACTACAACACCTTAATCAAGGGAATTTTAGATAGCAGTAGCTTCATACTATTTGCCAGCTATATTATTCTGGGAATTTTTTTGACTGCTCAATCAATAGATGCTCTGCGTTTTCAACGCCAATAGTCACTTTAGTAAGAGTCACAATCATCAGAGATTTACATAACTACAAATGAGACAACTACTTAAAATCAACTTCATCAAACCACTGATTGTATTAGGATTCTTATTAGGACCATTCTTTTTGGCTCTGGGATTAATGATTGGCGCTACATCGGAATGGACTATCCTCCCCCTAGGGTTTATCACTGCTGGGGCGGTAATTTGTATTTTTTGGGTACTCCTGCAAGCTCAGAAAAGTCAGTTTTGGCAACAACGTTCTACCCAGTCAAACACCAATGCTTTAATTGCCACATTAGCTGTATTAACAATCTTAGGATTAATCAATTTTTTAGGTAATCGCTATCAGATTAGGTTAGACCTAACAGAAACCCAGTTATTTACCCTATCTCCCCAATCTCAAGAAATACTACGCACTCTACCTCAACCAGCCAAACTTTGGTTATTCACCAAAGAAAAAAATCCTGGGGATCAAGAACTACTACAAAGGTATCGTGAACAAAATCCCCAATTTAACTTTGAATATGTCGATCCTCAAACTAGACCTGGTTTGGCAGGAAAATTTGGAGTCAATGACTTTGGTAAAGTCTATCTCGAATTTAATAATAAACGTCAGTTTGTACAAGATGTCAATGAAAATGAACGTTTATCAGAAGTAAAGTTAACCAGTCAACTACAAAAGATTATCAGCAACGATTCCCCTAAAGTTTATTTTTTACAAGGTCACGGTGAATTAGAAATTGCCAACTCTAAAAATCCTGAGAATTCCATATCCCAAGCTATTCAAGGATTAACAGATAATAATTTCACCTCCCTACCTCTGAGCTTAACCCAACAAACTACAGTCCCTACAGATGCTGGGGTTGTCGTAATTGCCAGTCCCAAACGGGAATTATTGCCAGGTGAAATTACAGCTTTGGAAAACTATCTGAATATTGGTGGCAATCTTATGCTCATGATTGACCCAAATCATAACCCAAAACTTGATACTTTACTAAAAAGTTGGGGTGTGCAATTGGATAACCGATTGGCTATTGATATCAGTGGAGGAAATCTAGGACTAGGACCTGCTTCTCCTTTGATTACCGAATATGGAGAACACCCTATCACCCAGGATTTTCGCAACGGTATTTCTTTTTATCCTCTCGCACGTCCTATTCTTATAGAACCCACTCCTGGTATCCACTCTACCCCTCTACTCAGAACTAAAGCATATCCTGATAGTTGGGCTGAAAGTGATCAAGAAAACGAAAAGCTGGAGTTTAACGAAGGTAAGGATTTAAAGGGTCCTTTAACATTAGGTGTAGCATTAACTAAGAAGTTAGCATCTCCCATGCAGAAAAATTCCCCACCTAAGACTCAAGAATCTCGACTGGTTATTTTTGGCAATTCACAGTTTGCCAGGGACGGGTTATTTCAACAACAATTGAATGGAGATGTGTTTCTCAATTCAGTTAGTTGGTTAAGTCAAAAACAGGAACAACCTTTATCCATTCGACCCAAGGAACAAACAAACCGTCGGATTATTATGTCGAATATGAAAGCCAATTTGCTGGGTGTTTCCTCTCTATTGGTTTTACCTCTCATTGGTTTTTTGAGCAGTGTTGTTGTATGGTGGTTCAGAAGATAGTGGATAATTGATAATTGTTTATTTTTCTTACCTTTTTTGGAGCAAAATGAAGCACACAACTTTAGTTTTAGTAATTTTAGCCCTAGCTTTAGGTGGTTTTGTCTATTTTGATGAAATGAAACGCAAGAGTCAATCAGAACAAGTTGCACAAAATACCCAAAAACAAATAAATCAACCTAACAGTTCTCATGAATCTAATCAACGGGAAAAAAAGCAAATTTTCTCTTTTAATACCAGTGATATTCAGTCAATAACCATTAAAACCCAGGACTATACATTGGATTTAGAACAGAGGAGTAAATCGGAACCGCCAACATGGTTAGTGAAACTACCTGCATCCACTACGCCCAAACCAGCACAGAAAGCTATAGTTTCCTATTTGACAGATTTATTGACTAAGGGTAAAAGTGAAAATATCATCCCAGTCCCAGTTGGTCGATTAAGCGAGTTTGGGCTAGATAAACCTGTTGCAGTTATTGATGTTAAACTTCAAGGTCAAAAAAAGCATCAACTCGTTTTAGGTAAACCTAACTTTAATAATACTTTATTATATGCAAAAGTTAATTATACTGATAGCAATAGTCAAAGTATAGAGGTTCTGTTGGTATCTAAGGATTTTGCAAATGCGGTAAATAGACAATTATCTGAGTGGGAGGATCCCACCTTGTCATCCTCCCATAATCTCCCAAACTAACCATGGTAAAACAAGTGAAATCTAACTATTGTGTACAATGGAGTGATCAGATTAGCCAAATTCCTCAAACTGCTTGGGATGCTTTAGCAATACCCCTAAAAACCCCCTTTTTGGAATGGTGCTGGTTACATAATATGGAAAGTTCCCATAGCATCACTGCTAACACTGGCTGGTTACCAAACCATTTAACGTTGTGGCGTGATAATGTATTAATTGGTGCAGCACCTCTTTATATAAAAGGGCATAGTCAAGGAGAATTTGTTTTTGATCATCAGTGGGCAGATTTAGCTTATCGTATAGGTGTGGACTACTACCCAAAGTTATTGGGAATGTCACCCCTTACTCCTGCTGAAGGTTATCGCTTTCTAATTGCTCCTGGAGAGGATGAGGAAGAAATCACAGCGGTTATGGTTCGTGAAATTGATGATTTTTGTGTTAGGCACAATATTTCTGGCTGTCATTTTTTATATGTTGACCCCCAATGGCAATTAGTGCTAGAAAAACAGGGTTTTATTCCCTGGTTACACCACAGCTATATTTGGCAAAATGACGGTTTTGCGAGTTTTGATGATTATTTAAAAATGTTTAATGCCAACCAAAGGAGGAATATTAAAAGAGAACGTAAAGCGGTGGAAGCAGCGGGGTTAAAACTCCAAGCTGTCACAGGTGAGGAGATCCCTCAGTCTTTATTTCCATTAATGTACGAATTTTACTCTGATACCTGTGATAAGTTCGGTTGGTGGGGTAGTAAATATCTAACTAAAAGGTTTTTTGAAAGTCTGTACCATAATTATCGCCATCGAGTAGTATTTTTTTCCGCCCATAATCACCAATCCACAAGCCAACCTCTGGGAATGTCATTTTGTTTATTTAAAGATGACAGGTTATATGGACGTTACTGGGGAAGTTTTCAAGAAATAGATTGTCTCCACTTTGATGCTTGTTATTATACACCTATTGAGTGGGCTATATCCCGTAAAATCCAAATTTTTGATCCAGGTGCAGGTGGTAGACACAAGCAACGGCGAGGTTTTCCAGCTACTCCCAATCACAGTTTGCACCGCTTTTATCATAACCACCTGGGTCAACTTTTACGCCGTTATATTTCCCAGGCAAATCATCATGAAGCACAACAAATAACAGCTATGAACGCAGACCTACCTTTCAATCCTCATCCCTCTTGAAAACAACGGACAAAAAATTACCTTGGATCTGTAAGATAAGAAAATATGGACATATTTTTCTACAATCATGGATTTAATAATTGACGATTTAACTGCTATTGACGATAAACTTTCCCAGCGTCACATTGACCTTGATCCTCAGGGTTACTTTATAATATATATAGATGCCAATGAGCGTTTAATTCATGCTAAACACTTTACTAATTTTATTGATGAACGTGGTTTAGCTGTAGACCCGGAAACGGGTAAGGTCATTCCTGCACGAGGTAAGGTGGAAAGAAATCATACAACTGTTTTCAGTGGTCGTACTGCCAAAGAATTGTGTGTGAAAATCTTTGAACAAACCCAACCTTGCCCTGTTAGCTTCCTAAACCATGCAGCCTACTTGGGACGGGAATTTGTCCGAGCTGAAGTGGCTTTAGTTACCGGGAAGGAGTACGTGCAGGATTAAGTATTTGTGGGGAGTGGCCCTCCCTTTAACCTTCCTTGGATGGTTGATTGATTTGGTATAGGTAATAGGTGGCCATGGGAATAACCGTCGCTGCGATTAGCAGTCCTACTACCCACGCAGTAGAATTGCTCTTGTTCTTATCAGTCTGCTCTGCTGTGGCAAATGTCCCTTCTACCTGGATGATTTCTTTCTCCTCCGGTGGTCCAGGATCAGGTTCACCAGAAAGCACTGCTACCAGGCGATCGCGCACTTTAAGCAGTCCTTGATTGTATTTATTACCAGAACGTAATTCTATTCCCAAGGTTTTTGCAGTAACACTGGTAGCTATTTCATCAGTTAGGAGAGTTTTCACCTCCTGTCCACTCACAATCGTAGAGCCGTTAGTTAGGGTATCAACCACTAAAATGGCTTGATTTGCCTGAGCTTCAGGTGTGGGAAACCATTTGCTGAATAGGGACTGAGCAAAAGTCTGTGGTGTTTCTCCGTAGTCGAACCTATGAATAGTTACTATTCTCACTTCCTTACCGGTTTTTTGGGCCAGGTCTTGAAAAGCGCTAGCAATTTGCCCCTCATTAAAGCGACTAATTACATCTCCTTCGTCTACTACCCAAGTATTGGGGGTTAGATCAGGTATTTGATACACGCCCGTAGCACTAGCTGGGGCGGAAAACATGGGGACAGATACGATTATCACTAATACTGATAGTATCAAGCTAGTGACGTATTTAGGAGTGCTGAATAATTGTTTAAGTAGCTGTTTCATAATGAATCCCACAATGCCATTAGAATTACGATACTATAGAACCGTCTCTAACACTCTGATTTAACCAGGATAAATCCTAAGTTCCGCTCACACCCATGCCAATCTATATTTATTGGGGTGAAGATGATTTTGCTATAGAAAAAGCAGTTACCTTACTGCGCGATCGCATTCTTGACCCTTTATGGACTAGTTTCAATTATACTACTTTTCTCCCTGACCAGGGCGATTCTGTAATTCAGGCCCTTAATCAAGTTATGACACCCAGTTTTGGAGCTGGTGGGAGGTTGGTTTGGTTGATCAACTCCAACTTGTGTCAAAATTGTCCAGAGAATATATTCTCGGAACTGAAACGCACTTTACCCGTGATACCAGAAAATTCCTTTTTGCTGGTGACTAGTCCTCATAAACCCGATGAACGTCTCAAGTCCACAAAACTACTCAAACAATTTGCTGATTTCCGGGAGTTTTCGCTCATCCCACCCTGGAAAACTGAATTATTAGTCCAAGCTGTGAATCAAGCTGCTCAGGATTTTGGTATCAAACTAACACCACAAGTTGCCGAAACTTTGGCGGAATCTATTGGTAATGATAGCCGACTTCTCCACACAGAAATGGAAAAATTGCGTCTTTATTTAGCCAGTAGTAATATTCCACTGAATAGTGCAATTGTAACCCAACTAGTCAGAAATACCACTCACAACACCCTTCAATTAGCTGCGACCATTAAAACAGGTGATTCAGCTAAAGCATTGGGCATTTTAGCGGATTTAATTGGCGCTGCTGAACCAGGATTAAGAATAGTTGCTACCCTCACGGGTCAATTCCGTACTTGGCTATGGGTAAAAATGATGATGGAATCGGGAGAGCGCAATCCTCAGTCCATCGCCCAAGGTGCGGAGGTCAGCAATCCTAAACGGATTTACTTCTTACAGCAAGAAGTCAAATCCCTATCTGTAGAACAGCTTGTTTTCTCTTTACCTCTACTGTTGGAATTAGAAGTTAGTCTCAAGCAAGGAGCTTCCGAAATCCTTACCCTCCAAACTAAAGTAATTGAACTTTGCCAACTATATCAGAAATCCGGAACTTTTCAACCTGAGAATAAATCAAATCTACTAACATAAATATGACTGTATATTTTAAATCAAGAGGTAATGGCAATCCCAAAGCCTCTATTTTACGTGCCATGGGCAAAACAATCTTGTACTAGTTATCAACTTTTATTATGCTCTCTAAGCTGTCAAAATTTCCCCTATTGTCAATTCTCACTGCTGCTAGTTTAATCTCTACTCTCTCACTAAATGCTAACGGTCAAAACCCGGCTATCACCAGTAGCGAAATCACTAACTATGCCCAAACAGTAATGATTATGGAACCTAAACGTCAGCAAGCCTTTAAGGAAATTAAAACTCTAATTAATACCGGAGCCATCCCCACAATCATTTGTAACGACGCAAACAGTATCAATTTGCTACCGAGAAATGCCCAGAAAATAGCTATCAACTATTGTAATGAATATGAAGAAACAGTATCCCAAAACAATCTCACTGTTGATAGGTTTAATCAAATCACAGCAGAAATTAATAATAATAGTGTTTTAAAAGAAAGAGTACAAAAATTAATGATGGAGAAAATGGGACTATATTAACTTCTCCTCACTCTCAAGAGACAATCAAGATTAGGGGGATAGATCCCCCGGGGGTCAAGGTTTCCTTGTCTTGTATCTATGTGGAAAATTCCAACTTACAAGCCTTAAAAGCTCCTTGGGGAAGCAATTTATCAAAACTAACCAAGGACAAACTATCGGGATTTTCTATCATTTCCTGAGACAATAAATATCCCGCAATAGTCCAAGTCTGATACTTTCGCGCCTGTTTGCCAATTAATCTACCCTTTTTACCATCATAATACTCTGGCCACTGATCCTCACTTAGTCTGGATTGAGCGATTTCTATCGCCTCTTGGGCCATGCTCACTCTTCCTGTTTTCACCGCTGCTGCAGCTAACATCCACATTAAAACCGGCCAGTTTCCAGCATTGTGATAAGACCAAGGTATATTTTTAGGGTCACATCCTGTTACAACTCTGTACTCTTCATTTTCCAAAGCAGGAAAGCAAATTTTAATTGGCATATCCCCTACTAAATCTTCCCATCTTTTTTCAATTAGATTCATGACCGCTTGTGCTTGTGTTTTTGTGGCTAAATCACAAATCACTGCCATTAAATTACCCAGGGTAAAAAACCGGGTATCCAATTGAGAAGGTCCCACATTACCCGCAAAGTAACCTCCCTTTCTTGGTAACCATTTATCTAAATTATAATAGGGTAGGGAATCAGCATATATATTGAAAAGGTTTACCGCAGTTTTTCCGTACTCTTCACTCTTAAAGCGATAAATGTCACTGAGGCGATTAATGTCTATCCAATAATGTTCCCGAATATGTCCACACAACAATGGTAATCTGTGGTCTATTGCTTCTACTATATCCTCGTTACCTTCACAAACTAACAACTCCCTTGCTGCACGTAATGCGGCAAAAAACAACACTTGTATTTCCAGTGGATGTCCATAAATACCCATGCGTCTATCTATCATACAAGCACCATCTGGTACTAGTATGGTGGGGTACATATCAAAACGATTTGCTAAACAAATATCCAGAATTAATCGAATACCTGTTTGGAAATCTGGTCGGTAGACTAAATCATAATCATTCGTACTTACCACATAAGCACGTAATAAGATTAACCACCACAAACAGGAGTCTACTGGGGTCACCCTAGCTATGGCGTGTTCTCCAAAATCAGCCTCTAAATGCTCTTCACCATGGTTAGTGACAACTTTAAAGCTGGCTGGAATTAATCCTCTACCTGGTTTATAGGGATTCAAGTCCTTTTGTTTAGGCTGTAACTTTAATGTCGCCTCTAGAAAATTTTTAACAATGTCCGTTCTTCCCTTAATCAAAAATACCAGTGCTGAAGAAACAAAATCTCTGATGAAACACTGATCATAGTTTAAGGCTTCTACAGACGGGTCAACAGCTGCTAATGTGCCTACTGGTTGTTTCTGATAGTAAAGAATTGATTTTTCTAAGGAATGCCATGCTTCTGCTTCTATATTTGCCTTCACATTAGCATTTGTGCGTGACTCATTCACTTGCATGGTTAGAATAACTCCAAGATGGGAAATTTTTGCCGAAATTACCTGAGATCTTCCTTACTATTTCCAGGTCAATGATTTTGTCCATGGTAAACAGCACCGTTGACACAAAGTGTCAAGAAAAAGCATTTATAACTCTTACACGCTGAATAAATATCAAAACCAATCCAGCACTCTTAATCACCCCTCTCGGCAAATACGCAGAAATCAGTAAACTAATTTACACTACAATTTAAATAATTAGGAGACTTAGTACCTTGGCTATCCTAATAAATTTGGAATTATTTTCCTGTAACTTATCTCCTATAATTGAATAATCTATGATCTTTGATCTAAAAATGCAATATAGGTCACCCAAAAGTTAGCATGTTAGATTTGCAGAAACTACATAATTTAAGATATATGTGAATTGAGTTTAGCGCGACTTGTTGAGCCATCTCTCCCCAACTTTAGTTGCGGGAGGCTAAAAAACAACAGTAGAATGGTAGTTGGCAAAAAAAAATCACCAACAATTATGGGTAAGCAACGCGTTTTGTCTGGAGTTCAACCAACTGGTAACTTACACTTAGGTAACTATTTAGGTGCTATTCGCAACTGGGTAGAGATGCAGGATCAGTATGATAATTTCTTTTGTGTGGTAGATTTACATGCTATTACTGTACCACATAACCCTGCCACTTTAGCAGCTGATACCTACACCATTGCAGCTTTATATTTAGCTTGTGGTATTGATTTACAGTACTCACATATTTTTGTACAATCCCATGTATCTGCACACAGTGAACTTTGTTGGTTACTAAACTGTATTACTCCTTTGAACTGGCTACAGGATATGATCCAGTTTAAGGAGAAGGCGGTTAAACAGGGGGAAAATGTTGGCACGGGTTTATTGATTTATCCGGTTTTAATGGCTGCTGATATTTTGCTGTATCAAGCAGATAAAGTACCAGTAGGTGAAGATCAAAAGCAACATTTAGAACTAGCCAGAGATATTGTTAATAGGTTCAATTACTTGTTTGCCCAAGAGCATCCCGTATTAAAGTTACCTGCTCCTTTAATTAGGAAAGAGGGCGCCAGGGTAATGAGTTTAGCTGATGGTACTAGGAAAATGTCTAAGTCTGACCCTTCCGAATTGAGCAGAATTAATGTTTTGGATCCACCAGACCAAATTGCCAATAAGATTAAACGCTGTAAAACCGATCCAGTTCGTGGTTTGAGTTTTGATGACCCAGCACGTCCTGAATGTAATAATTTATTGACTTTGTATATGCTATTATCTGGCAAAACCAAGGAAGCGGTAGCTGGGGAGTGTGCTCATATGGGATGGGGACAGTTTAAACCTTTACTCACAGAAACAACTATTAACGCTTTAGAACCAATTCAAAAAAAGTACAAGGAGATAATAACAGAAAAAGGTTACTTAGAGTCCGTACTTAAAACAGGTAGGGAAAAAGCTCAAGCCATAGCCAGTCAAACTTTAGCAGATGTTAAGGAGGCTTTGGGCTACACAGCACCATTATAAACCTGAAAATAAGATCTTTTAAGTATAAAAAAATTACCATGCAGGAAAATCACACCACTATCCATACTAGCAATTCTCTCACGAGTTTCCGTGAAGCAGTACAAGCAGGAGAATTTTTAATCACTGCAGAAGTTGCACCCCCAAAGGGAGGGGACATCAACCATACCATTGCCATGTCAGCGACTCTTAAGGGGAGAGTTCATGCTGTTAATATTACTGACGGTAGTCGTGCTGTTTTGGGTATGTCACCTTTGGCAGTATGCGCCATTTTATGCCAACATGGAATTGAACCAATCTGTCAGGTAGCTTGTCGCGATCGCAATAGAATCGGACTGCAAGCTGATTTGATGGGGGCCCATGCTCTGGGTATTAGGAATATTTTAGCTTTGACGGGTGATCCAGTGAAAGCTGGTGATCATCCGGATGCTAGAGCTGTTTTTGACCTGGAATCTGTCCGGTTATTGCAATTAATTACTAATATGAACCAAGGACTGGATTTTAATCATAGGACTTTAGTTGATGGAGGTCTGGATTTGTTTCCTGGAGCAGCAGTGGATCCTCAATCTAAAAGTTGGTCTGGGTTACAGAGTAGATTTGAAAGAAAAGTACAAGCAGGGGCACAATTTTTTCAAAGTCAACTAATTACTGATTTTGAAAAATTAGAGAAGTTTATGGATAAAATCGCCTCTGGTTACAATAAACCCGTATTGGCAGGTATTTTTCTGTTAAAATCAGCGAAAAATGCTCAGTTTATTAACAGGATGGTTCCTGGTGTTAATATACCCGATCATATTATCCAGCGCCTAGCCAAAGCCAAGTATCCTTTGGAAGAAGGTATGAAAATTGCCTCAGAACAGGTAAGAATGGCAAAGGATTTATGCCAGGGAGTACATATTATGGCTGTTAAAAAGGAAGAAGCGATCGCCCCGATTTTAGACTTAGCTGGTGTTAGCAGGTAGTTAATTATCCCTTTGGAATATCATAAGACCCACTGTTTTTTCGGGTTTCCCCTCGTAGTTGTAGTCGTCCATTAGTGACAATTTGCAACATTTCTTGCAGATCCTCCTCGATATTTTCCAACACCCGATCTGCATATTCATCCGCGCCATTTTCGATTTCCCTAGCATGGGCGATCGCATTTTGGCGTGTCTCTTCCATTTCCTGGTCACAATCCCGTCGTTTACGTTCGATTTCTGCCAAGGTATCTCGCATTATGGCATCACACTCCTGTTGTGCTTCACGACGGAGTTGAATAGTTTCCCGTTCTACTTGGCGAATAATATCATTATCAGCCAAGATTTGAGACCTTTTGATTTGTGCTGCTTCTATAACCTGTTGTGCATATTCTTCCGCTGACAATATAATCTCCTCCTTTTCTCGGAGAATTTCTGCTGCTTCCTGAAATACGGAGGGTAAAGAAACCCGAATAAAATCTAACTGCTCTAGGAACTTATCCTCATCAATGAGGGTACGACTGATAAAGGGTATTTGCATCCCAGAGAGGATAATATCTTCCAGACGGTTAAGCTCCTGGAGAATATCTACTATTCCCTGGGGGTTGTCATTGGGTTTTCCCATAGGGGGATTTGGCTGTAGCATTGGTATATATCCGTAGCAATGTGCGGGGGAACAAGATGGTCGACAGATCCACCGAACCTGGCAATTTCTTTCACCACACTACTACTTAAAAAGCTATGCTCATTAGAGGTGGCGAGAAAAACAGTTTCGACCTGAGTTGAAAGGGTTTTATTAGTATGGGCCATTTGTAACTCTATCTCAAAATCAGAAACAGCTCGCAAACCACGTAATAAAACCCCCGCTTGTCGCATTTGGGCATAGTTAACCGTTAATCCGTCAAAACTATCTACCTCTACGCTGGGTAAATGGCTAGTAGCTGAAATAATCTGCTTCAAACGCTGTTCTACGGTAAACAATGGGGTTTTGTTAGGATTTCGCAGAACAGCAACAATGACCCGACTAAATAGGCGAGTAGCTCGTTCAATAAGATCAAGGTGCCCCAAGGTAATAGGGTCAAAGCTGCCAGGATAAATAGCAATCATGTTAAATAGAAATTAAAAAGCTTCTAGGTTCGAGTACACTGTTTAGTGACCTTGGAGGAACAGGCTTTTTGAGTGAATGATGGAATTTATTGATTAATATGTTGTGGTATTGTACATTATTTACATAAATATTGCAATTGTTTCCTGTGAAGTAGAAACATATTGTTAGGTAATTTGCATGGTAGTAGATTTCCCCGCCTTACTGTTGGGGTTCGAGTTCACCTCCCCGGGTCCCGTAGTACCTGGATTAGAATTTGGACCATTTGTTATTCGTTGGTATGGATTGCTAATTGCATCAGCCGTATTAATTGGCGTTAGTCTTGCCCAGCATCTGGCCAAACGTCGTCATTTACATCCCGATATAATCAGTGATTTATCCGTTTGGCTGGTAGTGGGAGCTATTCCAGCTGCGAGATTATATTATGTCCTGTTCCAATGGTCAGAATATTCCCGTTCCCCCGGGAGAATCCTAGCCATTTGGCAGGGTGGTATAGCCATTCATGGAGCCATTCTTGGCGGTATTATAGCCGCTTTAATCTTTGCCAGACTCAAAAGAATATCTTTTTGGCAATTGGCAGATTTAGTCGCGCCTTCTCTGATTTTAGGTCAAGCCATTGGACGTTGGGGGAATTTCTTTAATTCTGAAGCTTTTGGTGATCCTACAGATTTACCTTGGAAACTATACATTCCACCAGAGCATCGTCCTCCCGCTTTGGTAAACTTTGAATATTTCCACCCCACTTTTTTATATGAATCCCTGTGGAATTTGACGGTATTTGCTCTATTACTAACTTTATTTTTTCGGAGTTTATCTGGCAAACCGGAATTAAAGACCGGAACCTTATTTTTGGTTTACTGGATAGCCTATAGTATGGGAAGATTTGCTATTGAAGGTTTACGTACGGATAGTCTTATGTTAGGTTCTCTGAGAATTGCCCAATTGGTTAGCTTAACGGGAATAGTAGTGGGTTTAGCCGGTTTAGTCTGGCTTTATGTATACAAACGCTCCCTACCGGATGTAGTATCTCCTAGTTATAACCACCAATAAAAAATGCCCCAGAGTGTTCTCCAGGGCTTAACCAGGGTGCATCTACCATATCTTTCTACCACTCGCAAGCGGTTGATCCGGAAAACCATGGCAGAAATATTGAGAAATTTCACGGGAAAATTGGCAGACCTTTCCTATTTTGGGTGCAACATGATTAACTACTTAAAACCAGCAGTGTATATTGTGGGTGCAGGACCTGGAGACCCAGATTTATTGACAGTTAAAGCACAAAGGCTATTAGCTGGTGCTGATTTGGTACTTTTCGCTGACTCTTTGGTTCCCCAACAGATCTTGGATATTTGTCGTCCAGACGCACAAGTTATCGGTACCGCCACCAAAACTTTAGATGAGATTATAGGCACAATTATAGAAGCAGTTCAATCTAATAAATCTGTTGTACGTCTTCACTCAGGAGACGTTAGTTTATATAGTGCTATTCACGAACAAATAGAATTACTAAACGCATCAAATATACCTTTTGAAATAATCCCAGGAGTTAGTGCATTTCAAGCTGCTGCGGCAAAACTAAAAGTAGAGTTGACAGTTCCTGATTTGGTGCAAAGTATTATTCTCACTCGGGTGAGTGGAAGAACAAAAGTGCCAAATCAGGAACAATTGGCCAGTTTAGCAGCACATCAAGCCAGTCTGTGTTTATATTTGAGTGCCCGTCATGTAGCTAGCGCCCAAAACCAACTTTTACAACATTATCCTCCACAAACTCCTGTGGCCATTTGTTTTCGCGTGGGATGGCCCGATGAAAAGATCTTTATTGTTCCCCTAGAGAAAATGGCAGAGTCTACCCATGAACAAAAACTGCTGCGTACCACCTTGTATATAATTAGCCCCGCCCTGTCTCCCGTAAGTGGGCGATCGCATCTATATGATGCCAAATACAATCATTTATTTCGTGTTTCCACACAATAGATTTCCAATGGAAAAAAGTCATATCCAACTTCCAGGCTATAAAATACTTGAGGTAATTCACGTTAGCAGTAGAACCAGTGTATATCGAGGTGAACAAGAAACAACTAAAAGATCGGTAATTATAAAAACTGCTAACGCCCAATATCCACCATTAAATGAATTGATAGCCTTAAAAAATCAATTTGCTATTACTCAAAAAATTGACCATCCCCATATTATTAAATCCTATGCTTTAGAACCTTATGGTAATATTTACGCCCTCATCAGTGAGGATATAGGTGGTATATCCGTTTACGACTATGCCCAATCTCAGCCCCTGGCACTAAACATGTTTTTAAAAATTGCCATTGCCGTGGTGAAAGCACTGGAGTATTTGTATAATTACAAAATTATCCATAAAGACATTAAACCAAAAAACATTATTATTAATCCAAAAACTCATCAAATTAAGTTGACAGATTTCAGTATTTCCTGTCTCCTACCTCAAGAAATAGTGGAAATCAAAAAGTTCAATCCATTGGAAGGAACTCTTTCCTACATGTCACCAGAACAAACAGGGAGAATGAATTGCGGTATAGATTATCGCAGCGATTTTTATTCTCTGGGGGTGACCTTTTATGAACTACTCACAGGAAGATTACCTTTTATCAGCAAAAATCCTCTCAAGTTAGTACATTCTCACCTGGCGAAAATGCCACCGCTTCCCCAAGAGATTAACCCAGCAATTCCCGATTTGTTAGCGGAAATAACTATCAAATTAATGTCAAAAAGCCCAGAAAATAGATATCAAACAGCTAGGGGAATTAGATACGATCTAGAAAGATTCCAAGAAATATTATTAAATCATGGTCAGATTAAGTCTTGGCAATTAGGAAGTAGAGACATAGCAGATAGATTTATAATTTGTGACAAAGTTTATGGTAGAGATCAAGAGATTTCCATCTTATTAGATGCGTTTACAAGAGTTAGTCAAGGCAGTAAAGAATTAATGCTAGTTCTAGGTTCTTCAGGTATTGGTAAAACTGCTATTGTCCATGAAATTAACCAACCGATTCTGGAGCAAAAAGGTTATTTTACAGCTGGTAAATATGAGCAACTACAAAATAATATTCCCGTTTCAGCCTTATTAAAAGCCTTGGGGAATTTATTACAACAAGTTCTAACTCAAAGTCCAGAAGAATTAGTAGTATGGAAAAACAAGATTTTATTAACCCTGGGAGAACAAGCACAAATTATTATAGATCTAATTCCTGAGTTAGAAAAGATTATTGGTCCACAACCAGCAGCGTCCAAGTTAACCAGTAATGCTGCTCAGAATAGGTTCAATGTATTATTTGCTAAATTTATCCAAATATTTGCTAATGAAGAACATCCCTTAGTGATTTTTTTAGATGATTTGCAGTGGGCAGATCCCACTTCTTTAAAATTAATCCAATTCTTAATTAAAGAACCAGATACCAAATATTTATTACTGATCGGTGCTTATCGCGACCATGAGGTTTATAGTGGACATCCTCTCACAGTCACCCTAGAGGATTTGCAAAAAGTTGAACCCAAAATTGCCATTAATGAAATTCATTTACAACCTCTAGATAAAAACCAGTTAAATCTACTAATTTCAGGCAATTTAGCCTGTGAAGAAATCCTGTCTTTATCTTTAACTGAATTTGTATTCGATCAAGCACAGGGCAACCCATTTTTCAGCAATCAGTTAATTAAATCTATGTATGAAGATGGGTTACTAAGTTTTGACTTTCAGTTGGGTTGTTGGCAATGTGACATTTATAGGGCTCAAGCTTTATATGGTAATGATATTCTCCAGTTATTGGCAACGCAAATCCACAAATTACCTGTTGCTACACAAGAAATACTAAAGATTGCTGCTTGCATTGGTAATGAGTTTGATTTATTAACCCTAGCCATTGCTTGTGAGAAGTCCCAGCTAGAAATAGAATCAAACTTGCAGAATGCTTTGACAGCAGAATTGATTATTACTCAAGACGAAAAACAGAATTTATATCCGGAAAAATCCCACAATAATCACATCAAAAAATACAAATTCTTCCATGACCGAGTACAGCAAGCAGCCTATTTATTAATTCCAGATAACGAGAAGGAATCAACCCATTGGCGCCTTGGTAAATTAATTTATGAATACACTAAAAATAGAGATAAAAAGGAACTAGAAGAAAAAATCTTTATTATAGCTAATCAATTGAATGTCGCCCAAACAATAATTGACACACAAGGGGAAGTAGAAAAATGTCAATTGGCTGAACTTAACTTAATAGCAGGTCATAAAGCCAAAGTGTCAACAGCTTATGAAGCGGCTATAAAACACTTAAAATTTGCCTTGAAACTTTTACCAGTAAATAGTTGGCAAACTCATTATCATCTAACTTTAAACTTGTATTTAGAAGCGGTAGAAGTAGAATTTCTGAACATCAATTTTGACCAGGCAGAAATCTATATTAAATTGGTCCAAGAAAAGGCAGTTACCCTCCTTGATCAAGTACCTGTATATGAGATCCAAATTCAAATATATATGGCAAAAGTCCAAATAAAATTGGCAATCGAAACAGGTATACATATTATCAATATGTTGGGAATTCAATTGGTAGGAGAATCACCTAAAATTCTCAATGACCAGAATCAAAACTATGTGGATAAACTGATTAATTTACCTGTCATGACTGCACCCGATAAAATGGCGGCCATGCGAATACTGGGAAATATTACCACCGCTACTTATTGTTTTGACCTAGAATTATTTGACAGAATAGTTTTTACGATGATCCATCTGTCATTAGAATATGGTAATTGTTCAACTTCTGCTTCTGGATATGCCCATTATGGTCTGTTATTATGTAGAGTTGCTGGCAATATTGACAATGGATACCGTTATGGTCAATTGGCATTGAATTTAGCCAACAGGTTTAATGCTCAGGAAGTTAAATGTGTGGTTCTCTTAACTTGTAACTCAAACATTAATTTCTGGAAAAATCACTTACAACAAACCATAGCTAGTTTATCAGAATGCATAAATTATGGCATGGAAACTGGCGATTTAGAACATGTAGGTTATGCATCTGCTATCTATAATCAAAATAAATTTTTAATTGGCGAAAATTTGACCTGTGTTTTACAGGAATTGGAAACCCATATAAATCTAATGTATAGATTTAAACAACAGGGCGCAGTTCTAGTACATTTAATTTGGAAGCAGTTAGTTTTAGAGTTGTTAAATTATGATCCCAGTCAGTCTGGTTGTTTTCATAATTCATTTGATGACACTGAATTGTTGTCAATCTTAATCCAATCCAAAGCTTCTACTCTAATATTCACATTCTACTTGGCTAAAACTATATTTTTCTACCTATTCCATAACTATCAGAAATCTTTAGAAGCTGTTCTTCAAATGACTGAACATTTGAACTACGTCTTCACTCAGATTGTTTGTAGCCAATATAATTTTTATTATTCTTTGGTTTTATTGGGTGAATGCTCCCAAAAATCAAATGCAAATCAAGAAAATTTAGAAAAATATTTACAAACTGTTAAAGTCAATCAAGAATCTATGGCAATATGGGCCCGTCAATGTCCGGAAAATTATCAGCACAAGTATGATTTAATAGCCGCAGAAATGGCAAGAGTTCTTAGCAATCATTGGCAAGCAGGTGAACTTTATGACCAAGCTATTATGGGTGCCAGGAAAAATAGATACATTCAGGAAGAAGCTCTGGCAAATGAGTTAGCTGCTAGATTCTATCTTAATTGTGGTAGGAACAAAATTGCTCAAACTTACTTAATTGATGCTTACTATTGTTATGTGAATTGGGGGGCTAAGTCAAAAGTAATAGATCTGGAAATATCTTATCCTGAATTACTTGCTCCTGTCATCAAACCCAGCACAATAATTGCAGAAGAAACCAATTTTATGACTAAAATTATGGATAGCAACAAAAACGTATCAGCTATTCTAGATTTGGAAACAGTTACAAAAGCATCTTTAGCCATTTCATCAGAAATAAAAATAGATAAACTGCTGGGTACTCTATTGAATGTAATTGTTGAAAATACGGGAGCGAAAAAAGCTGCTTTAATTCTTAAACAAGAATCCAACTTGTTTACTGTAGTACGAGAAAATCAAAATACCGGTTGGGAACTCATACCAATTAAGGATAGTCAAGATATCCCAATTAATATAATCAATTATGTCAACAACACTCAAAATGACATACTTATTGATAGTAATAGTATAGATAAAAAATTTGCTATAGATCCTTATATTATCAAATATCAGCCCAAGTCTATACTGTGTAATCCTATCTTAAAGCATGGACAACTTATGGGTATAATTTATTTGGAAAATCGCTTGACTACAGGTGCATTTACTCCTGAGAGACTGAAAGTCTTAAAACTATTATCTTCCCAAGCAGCTATTTCTTTAGAGAACGCTGAACTGTATGAAAAATTGGAAGAAAAAGTCGCTATTAGAACTAAGGAATTAAATGATAATAATCTCCATCTGGAAAAAACTTTACAGGAGTTAAAATCTACCCAAATGCAGTTGATTCACACGGAAAAAATGTCCAGTTTAGGACAAATGGTAGCTAGTATAGCTCATGAAATCAACAATCCTGTCAATTTTATATATGCTAATGTTGATCACGCCATTGACTACATTCAATACCTACTAGATTTACTCAATATCTATCAACAAGAATATCCCACTCCCCACCAGATAATTGTAGAAAAAATTAAGTCTATAGATTTTGATTTTTTAGTATCTGATTTACCAAAGGTATTAAATTCTATGTCTGTAGGTGCGGAAAGAATTCGAGATTTAGTTGTGAGCTTACGTAATTTTTCTCGTGTCGATGAATCAGAAATCAAACCTTTGGATATTCACCAGAGTATTGACAGTACCTTAATCCTGTTACAACCTCAATTTAAGGAAAAGTTAGGACCTGCCAAAAATATTATTGTCAAAAATTATAGTGATCTGCCATTAATCATTTGTTATGCTTCCCAGCTAAATCAAGTGTTTATGAATATGATTAGTAATGCAATTGATGCCATATATGAACATCGACTAACTTTATCAGCAGCAGCAAAAGAGAGTTTTAATGGTCAAATAATTATCTCCACGTCAGTGATTAATCGTGATTGGGTGAGGGTTTGTATTAAAGACAATGGTAAGGGGATGAGTACCGAAATGAAAAACCGAATTTTTGAGCCTTTTTTCACGACCAAACCCGTAGGTGAAGGTACTGGTTTAGGATTATCTATTAGTTATCAAATTATAGTCAATCAACATCGGGGAAAAATTCATTGTCTATCCCAACCGGGAATGGGAACAGAATTTGTCATGGAAATCCCCACGGATTGTTCTCAATATGATTAGAGATTATAAAAGCCCATGAATTACCAATTCATACTATTCATGAGCAGTTAAATGCAGTTAAACTTGTTTGCAATTATTTAAAGTGATTTAGTTTTTCATAACTTCTATTACTTAGCTATTTGTTCCCTCTCAATCCTCATCTTCCTCCTCTTCATATTCTTCATCAAAAATCTCATCTATTAACTCTTCAGCGCGTTCATCAGGAATCTTTAATGCTTCCTGTAGTGCAAGTAGATAGTCTTGGTCAAGTTCAGATAATTCCTCATCAATATCCATGATGAGTAGGGCCAGGACATATGCGATTTCACAATAAACACCTTCGTCTTCTAATTTTAATAGAGATGAAATAGCACTGGGGATCAGATCCTCAAGTCGGTTCTTGTTTTCATCAATATAGGAATCCACTGTAGATGATAAAGCATTAAATTCTTCTTCAGTGTATTCATCAAAAATTTGTAAACCATCAAACAGGTCAGGTATGGGGTAATCTTTAGTGTAAATAATACCTTCTTGCTCATTAGCAGCGGAAAAAAGTCCGAGGATGGAGATGGCTACCTCCGGTTTGAGGTCAAGAGGATTTTGACTGGTGCCCTTAACGAGCTGACTTTTGGACTGTGTTTTGGACATAGGGATCCTTGTCATTTAATCAATACTATCGTACCTTGAATGGTAATTATAGTCTTAGCCAAAGCGGTTAAAAAACCACTGATGGTTAAAAATCAGAGGTGGGCGTTTTACATCTGGGAAAATACCTGAGCAATATCCCCCAACTCACCGGAAATTAATGATATGATGTTTTATTATCACGACCACTACAAGACCAATTAGAAAACAGACCCATGACAATGGGAAAAAGAACACAGGCCAAAGAACTGGAAGTTAGACTGCTGCGAGAAGGTATTATCGAATCTCGACACGTAGTCCAAGCTGCAGTTAGTGATGACAGAGGAAGGGTTTTATCTGTAGCTGGTAACGCTGAAACAGCCACATTTGCCCGTTCCGCATTGAAACCATTTCAAGCTCTAGCCGTCACCAGCACGGGCACCATAGAACGCTATGGTTTGAGCGATCGCGACCTAGCAATTATCACTAGTTCTCATCAAGGTAGCATTGAACAAGTTAGACAAGTATTTAATATTATCTGGCGGGTTGATCTAGAAACAACCACGTTACAATGCCCCATTCCTTCCGGTAAGCGCAGTCCATTGGAATACAATTGTTCTGGTAAACATGCAGGTATGTTGGCTGTTTGTCAGCAAAGGCACTGGCCTTTAAACAATTATTTAGATAAAAAACATCCTGTCCAACAGTTGATTCTGGGCAAAGTAGCAGAACTACTAAGAATGCCAGCAGCAGAATTTATAGGTGTTCGTGATGACTGTGGTGCACCCACATATCTCATGCAACTGGGTCAAATGGCTTTCTTATATGCTCTTTTGGGATCTAGCAATAACCTGGACATGGAGAGGATTGTGCGAGCAATGAATCACCATCCAGCGATGGTAGCTGGGGAAGGAGAATTTGATACGGAAATAATGCGATTAGCTCCCGGAGAACTAATTAGTAAGTCTGGAGCTGAGGGAGTGCAGTGTATTAGCAGACTAGGGGAAGGAATGGGGTTATCCATTAAAGTGACTGATGGGAGCAAACGAGCTAAATACGCAGCAGCTATTCATCTACTACAACAAATGGGATGGATTAGTCCCAGCGTGGCCCAAAGTTTAGGAGATAAATTCATGAACCTGAGCAAATACAAGCGTTTGGAGGTAATTGGAGAATTATCACTTTTATAGTTGACAAATTCTAGATTTGGAGTTATATTTAGATGAGTGGAGAAAAAGCGTAACGCGGGATAGAGCAGCCTGGTAGCTCGTCGGGCTCATAACCCGAAGGTCAGTGGTTCAAATCCACTTCCCGCCATTTGTGTTAGTAAAAGCCCCTCTGGCAGCTCCAGTGGGGTTTTTGACTAACCGGCAGCCAAAACATGCTTAGCAGTAACACAGTCTAGTCTAATCTGCTGCTTAAGAGCTTCTAGATTTGGAAACTTTTGTTCAGGACGTACAAATTTTACTAGCTCCACCACCAGTTTTCTACCATATAAGTCGCCCTCCCAATCAAACAAGTGTACTTCTACAGATAAAGAATAACCATTAACTGTAGGGCGATTGCCAATATTCATCACCCCAAGGATGACCTGGGGACTAGTGTCTATTAAAGCCCTAACAGCATATACTCCTTGACGAGGTAAAAATTTATCCTGTGGTAGTTGAAGATTAGCTGTGGGAAAACCGATAGTTCTACCCAGTTTTTTTCCGGTGACTACTATACCAGATAGAGTATAAGGTCTTCCCAAAAGACGGTTAGCCTTGGGAATATCACCTAGAGATAAAGATTCTCGGATTAGGGAAGTACTAATACGATTCTCCTGACCATCTATTGTTCCATCATTTGCGGGTAAATTAATCATATCCATTTTAATAGGAACTATATTAACAGGTATATTGTATAAACCAGCTAAGACTTGCAAATCCCTAGCAGTGCCAAGACGCTTTTGACCAAAACAAAAGTCTTCACCCACACTAATTTTCTGACATTGGAGTTGTTGCACCAGGATTTTTTCTACAAAATCCCGGGGTGAAAGAGCGGATAATTCCCTATCAAAGGGTAACAATACCAGTTGATCTATACCTAGTCCTTGTAGACATTCTATCTTTTCCACCAGTGGTGTTAACAGGGAGCGGGGTTGGCCGCTAAAAAATTCCTCAGGATGGGGATCAAAGGTAACAACAGTTGAGTGGATGTGTTGGGATTGGGACTTTATATTGTCCTGCGTGTGGAAATTTCGAACCGGTTCAATAACTCGTTGATGACCAAGATGAACACCATCAAACTTACCAAGAGCAACAGCAGTTGGCGTTAGTATCTGGTCTTTGGAAGCAGCAACCCAGATAGAAGACCTGTTTTGAGTCAAATTTAGCACTTAGATTTACTTTGTGGTATTGGGGAGATGGCGACATGGTCAAATCTATTCAAGGTATGAAATAATAACTGTGTGAGTGACCATAAGAGATGAGGATAGAGTTAAGATGTATACGGGCTTTGATCAAGACAAACGCAAAATACTCTCCGCCCTTTGCCACGGTGCCATTTTCTTTAGCACTACGGTGATATCTGTGGGTTTACCTGTTGCCATACTAATTATTTCCGATGACCCAGTTGTTAAAGATAATGCCAAGGAGTCCATAAATTTCCATTTTAACGTTTGGTTTTATGGGGCCATTTTAGCAGGTTTGTTTTTTCTGTTGGGTTGGTTAGTTCTACCCCTAATAATATTACTTCCTCTAGCGGGTGTGGGATATTTAATTCACTGGGCTCTCACAATTTTTGCCATTGTCAAGGTCTTGACAAATCCAGATTTGGCCTTTAGCTATCCTTTTATCTTTCGAGTTTTTTAAAGGTTATCATTAATTTTTAGTAAATTATTTCCGAGAAAGTGTCAACCCGGCTGTAAAATACAAAATTGCCCCATAGCTTGATTAGCAGTGAGGCAAACACAGTTAAGCACTGTTTTTATTTTGGCTGAAAGTCCCAGACCCGATTATGGTGTTTGTGACTGTTTTTTGTATGTCCACCACATTGTCTGAGATCAAATTAGGTTTTATGTTTCCCACCCATCGTCCCCGTCGTCTACGTACCCATCCTCAATTACGTCGAATGGTGCGTGAGACAGTCTTAACTGCAAGTGATTTAATCTATCCTTTGTTTGCTGTTCCTGGTGAAAGTATTGCTAATGAGGTAAAATCCATGCCAGGGGTTTATCAACTCTCCATAGACAAAATTGTGGAAGAAGCAAAGGAAGTTTATGATTTAGGAATTCCAGCAATTATTTTATTTGGTATACCTGAAGACAAAGATATAGATGCTACTGGTGCGTGGCATGATTGTGGTATTGTGCAAAAGGCAACAACTGCTGTTAAACAAGCAGTTCCAGATTTAATCGTGGTCACGGATACTTGTTTGTGTGAGTACACTAGTCATGGTCATTGTGGTTACTTACAAACAGGAGACTTAACGGGAAGAGTGTTAAATGATCCCACTTTAGAGCTGTTGAAAAAAACTGCAATTTCTCAAGCTCAAGCTGGTGCTGATATTATTGCTCCTTCTGGAATGATGGATGGTTTTGTCCAAGCTATTCGCGCTGGCTTAGATGAAGCAGGTTTTGAAAATATTCCCATCATGTCCTATGCTGCTAAGTATGCTTCTGCCTATTATGGTCCATTTAGAGATGCCGCAGACTCCACACCACAATTTGGTGACAGACGCACTTACCAAATGGATCCAGCTAATTCCCGAGAAGCTCTCAAAGAAATAGAGTTGGATATTATTGAAGGTGCTGATATGCTGATGGTAAAACCAGCCTTGGCATATATGGATATTATTTGGCAGGTTAAACAAGCTAGTAATTTGCCTGTGGCAGCTTACAATGTGTCTGGAGAGTATTCTATGGTAAAAGCAGCTGCTTTAAATGGCTGGATAGATGAGCAGCGAGTTGTGATGGAGACTCTAATAGGATTCAAGCGTGCAGGTGCCGATATGATTCTGACCTATCATGCTAAGGAAGCAGCTAAATGGTTGTAGATAAATGTTGTATTTACGATCGGCTGGATTCATTGCTTTTTGGTGATTTAGTGGTGATTTCAATTTGGTGTAACCTAGGACCATTAACGGAAACCACGGTAAATTGTAGATTTTTATAGACATATATTTCTCCTTTACTGGGTATTCTCTGTAACTGATACAATAAAAACCCACCTAACGTTTGATATTCTCGTGCAAGCGGTAAGTCAATTTTTAGGAACCGATTGAGTTCTTCCAAATTTGTCTGTGCTTGTACTAGAAAACTTTGCCTTTCTAATCTTTGAATTGCTACTCCCTCATTTGCTAAAGAATTGCCCGCATGACCGATAATTTCCTCAATAACATCCCCAATGGTGATCATACCTGCTGTAGCACCAAACTCATCAACCACAATCACCATAGTTGATTTTTCCCGTTGCATCATTGATAATAATTCGCTGACCAAGGTTTGTTCTGGGACAAAGCGGGGAGAACGCATCCAGGGCGAGACTTTTGTTTCTGGGTTCATTTTTCCCAGGGATAAGGGCGTGGCTAAGTCCTGAAAATAGATAATACCACGAATATCATCTAAAGACTCACCAATGAGGGGATAGCGAGAATATCCACTAGATGTTATTTCCTCCAAAAGTTTTTGAAAACTAGCATCTTCTGGTAGGGAGATAATATTTGTCCGAGGGATCATCACCGATTGGGTGGTGATTTCTCCAAATTCAAAGACATTGTTTAAAAGTTCCCTTTCAGCTAGTTCTAACCCAGTTGATTCTCGCTCCGTCGAAATAATTAATTGCAATTCTTCTGGTGTTACGGGAGGTCTCCAACTTTGACCTGTGTACTCAACACCAAATAATTTTAGTAGGTGGCGGGTAGATTGGTTGAGAATCCAAATTACCGGACTAAAAAATCTAACTATAGCTTTAACCGAAGGGCCTAAAAGACGGGCAAATTTTTCCGAATACATCATGGCAACTGATTTGGGGAATAATTCTCCCAAAACAATTTGCAAGTAGGCAATCAGAAAAAATGTCAGGGGAATTGATAAAGAATGAGCTACTACATTACTTACATTGCCCAAATTCCCCGGTAAAGAAAGAGATTGTAGCCATGCTTCTATGAGGGGAACAATGCTACTTTCTCCAATCCAACCTAGAGCCAAGCTAGAAAGAGTAATACCTAATTGAGCGGTAGATAGCAACCTATCAATACTACGTTGTAACATTTCCACTGCGATCGCAGGTGCATCACCAGACTGAACCAGTTGATGAATCCGGGTTCGACGCACGGTTACCATAGCAAATTCTGCTGCTACAAAAAAGGCATTAATTGTTATCAAAATTAGTATTGACAACAATTTTAATCCTATATCTGTCCAAATTAACTGGGGAAAAGTGATCACCTCTCAAGCTCGTGTACAAGAATTTTCATGAGAATTTTAGACTGCTCGCAACTCCCTATCTTAGATGAAATCTGGTGTTGATTTTTTCTTTTTGCTTATTTTTCTACGGGAATATCAGACAGCTGTAATTTGAGTTTTTGAGCAGGGTAGTCTGTTAGAGACAAGGTTAAACTACTCACATCGTTAAGTAAAGCGGCAGGGATGCTAATCTTACCCGTAAATATGGGACTGTTACCTGGCAGCTCGGCGGGTAAACCATCTGTAGTAGCAGTTAAAACTCTACCTTTATCATCTGTGACATCTAGAAAGCTATATAAAAATCTCACAGATTCATTAGACTGATTGTGCATTTTGATCTTGAGTATGAGTTGACCACCGGAATAACTAGCTGACCGTACGGACATATTTACACCCTCACTTTCAGCCACCACGGGAAATCCTGGCTGTGGGGGTTCCTCTGGAAGTTCTTGTGCTTTTTGTTGAGATTTATCTTTTGTAGATACGGTTTCTTCCTCTTCCTCGACCTTTTTTGTTTGATTATTTTTAGTCTTGTTTTGTTCTATTCGTTTTTTTACCTGATTAATTATATCCTCTTCTTGTAAAAAAGATATGGGGACAGCTTGCAAATCATTATTCCTACTACTAATTAACTTAGATGTGGGACGACCATCTGGTGATGTTACCCCCTTGAGAGCGGAGCTTCCCATAGAAAAACCCAAAAAGGCACTAACTGAACCTGTCATCAGCATTAGGGCCACCAAAATTAAAGTTAGAACTGCAGTTGAATTTGTTGTTATCATTGTCAGACCTTGTTTAATGGCGATTTCCAGCCTAAACGAAAAATTTTTTTTTGGTTGGCGTAAAATTCTAAAAACTATGCTATGTTAGTTTGAGTTGGTTTGAACTTCAAGCAACTAGCGCCTTTGGCCGATTGGGGAGGCAACGAACTCAGTGCGACAGTCTCAACTCCATCCATGAGGGTGAAAGTCCCTCCATCAAGTCAGATGGTGACTCCAGTGTACACCTCTCTATTCTGACCCAATAGAGGGGGGAAGCAAGTACACAAATCCAACGCTAAGAGAGTCCGCTCAAAGCAAAGGAAAGGGAGTTCATATGGCTAACGAAAGTGAACCTACGTGAGAACTACGGTCAAATACAGCAGTGAAATGGACTGACACACTGCGAACAAAAGTTCAATGTGGCAAGTGGAGTAACCCCTATGTTGAGTGATAGGAATTCTGACCTTCCAGACCACACCGTAGAAAGTAGGAGCCTAAGTGAACACAATAATGGTTGGTGAATAAAGACTGGGAACTAACTGTCTTGTGAACCTTTATAAGGAGGCTAGGTCAAAGTCCTAAGACAGTTGGGAAGGAACTTACCTCAAGCCAAAGTCTACCTGTAATGGGTGGAATATGCCAAAAGGTAAGTGGCTACATTTGAGGTAAATCAAGGATAAAAGCCGATGACTAAAGCTCAAGAAGCAGTATGGACACGTTTAGACTGGAGTAAAATCCAATATAAAGTGTCCCGGTTGCAATCCAAGATTTATCAAGCATCTCTAAATGGTGACAAAATTTCTGTTGTTAAATATCAGAAAATCCTAATAAATTCCTACAGCGCCAAACTATTGGCAATCAAAAAGGTCACACAGGATAACAAGGGTAAAAAAACAGCAGATGGTGAGGAAGGGATCAAACTAGCCAAAAACCTGGAACTAGACGGAAAGGCAAGTCCATTAATATGGGTAGAAGTCCCCAAATCAAATGGAGAGTCGAGAAATCTAGGAGTTCCAACTAGGGAGGATAGAGCTAAACAGGCGTTAGCAAGAATGGCTCTAGAACCGGAATGGGAAGCAAAATTTGAACCCAATAGCTATGGGTTTAGACCAGGGAGAAGCTGTCATGATGCCATCAGCGCCATTGAAAGCCAAGTCCGTAAAAGAACTATATATGTCCTAAGTGTGGATATTAGTGGTTGCTTTGACAAAATAAAACATGGGACAATACTTGAAAAGTGCAACACCTTCCCCATAATGGAGCGCCAAATCAGAGCATGGCTGAAAAGCGGAGTAATGATAGGCGAGGTGTTCCATCCAATGGAAAAAGGTGTGCCAGTGGGAGGAGTCATTTCGCCTCTTTTGGCAAATATTGCACTACACGGACTAGAAACTCACATTTCCCAGAAATTTCCATATCTAAGTGCCAATCAGGCTCAAGGTAAGGTCGAGGAGATGGGGGAGGCTAAATTTATAAGATATGCCCATGACTTCCTGGTACTACACTGGGAAGAGGAAACCATCAAAGCAGCAAAGACTGAAGTAGAGACCTGGTTAGGAGAAATAGGGTTAAACCTAAATCAACAAAAGATCAGGATGTGTCACACCATGGAGGAATACAACGGGGAAAAACCAGGACTAGACTTTCTTGGATTTAACATCAGAACCTATAAAATAGGCAAGTACAAATCCAATGAAAAAGTCAATGGCGAATTTCCGGGAATGTTAACTAAAATCAAACCATCGGAGAAGTCCGTGGAAAGATTTGTGAATGACATCAAAGAAACTCTAAATCAGGGACACGACAAAAACCCCCCGATGATGATCAAGCGGTTGAGCTGGATAATCAGAAGCTGGGCAAACTACTTCAAGTCAGGTAGCCACTCCTGGGAAACCTTTGGGGAATTGGAAAACCACAGGCTAGATAAAGTGTATCTAAACTGGGGAAGAAAAAGATTTGCCAAAGACGGTCTCGGGTACATACGCAAGAAGATATTCCATAAAACACCAAGAAAGACTAGTACTTTCGGGTGGAAGGAAGGAAACACTCTCTTCACAGTACCCACATTATACGAGTTCCCATACGCCCAACACATTAAAGTAGAGGGAATAAAAAGCCCCTATGACAGAGATTGGGTCTATTGGACGAAAAGAATGGCTGACCACCCGGAAACACCTCAAGACATCAAGTTCGGAATAACAAAACAAGAGGGTAAATGCTACTTATGTGGACAAAACCTAACAGTTGAGGACTACCTTGAAATCCACTATATAGACGGAAATAAGAACAACAACAGAAAGGAAAACAAGGCAGTAGTACATAATCACTGTCATGAAAGTCACCAAGAGATGACGGTATCTCAAAAAGAGATATTGGGTGTAGCTTGAAGCCGTGTGCGGTGAAAGTCGCAAGCACGGTTTTGCAGCCGAGTTATCCGAGTAATTGGGTAATTTAGGTAACTAATTCGTCTTCAGGCTGGTTCGATTCCAGCAGGGCGCACTTAATTACAACAAAATTAACTACACACCTGGGTCCTTTAGACCCAATTCATGGAAAGCTGCCCAACGTAACTGACAGGAGTCACAGACACCACAGGGGTGTTCCCCACCAGTATAACAAGACCAAGTTAATTCCCAGGGTACACCTAAACGGTTACCCAACTGGATAATTTGGATTTTAGTCAGATTAATCAGGGGTGCGATAATATCAATAGGTTTTCCTTCCCGACCCTGTTTAGTTCCTAAACGGAACACCTCCTGCATGGCGTGGATATAATCAGGACGACAGTCAGGATAGCCAGAATAATCTAAAGCGTTAACACCTATATATACCCGTTCAGCCCCGATTGCTTCAGCATAGCCGAGAGCAAAACTCAAAAAAATGCTATTCCGGGCGGGTACATAAGTGATGGGAATAGACCCTGACATTTGGTCTAGGGGACGATTCTCAGGGAGAGGTATGGAATTATCAGTTAAAGCTGATCCCCCCCAAGAACGTAAATCAAAAGTGACCAGTTGATGTTCAACCACTCCTAAGGATTTGGCGATAGACATAGCTGATTGTAACTCTCGCCGATGTCGCTGATGATAATCAAAAGAAATAGCATAGCATTCATAACCATCCGCACGAGCCTGATATAAGACCGTAGATGAATCCAAACCTCCGGACAAAAGAATTACAGCTTTCATAATCAATTTTTAGCAACTTTTAGGGTAAATCGGGAATTGAACATAAAAAACATAAATTTTAAAAATTTTAAAATTCTTCATAAACTGGGCTACTATGTTACCATTTGGATGGTTTTGCACGGATAATGTTTGACAGTTTAGTATAATTGCCAACAGCCGTAGCATTTTTTAATTTGGTGGTTGAGGAGAAAACAATAGTGCACAACAATAGTATATCAGTTGCGGAACCAAACCTATACTCACAACGCACCCAACCGCGTGCAATTCGCATGGGGGTGATTGGGGTGGGTAACATGGGTCAACATCATGCCCGGTTGCTCAGTTCCATGAAAGATGTGGAGCTAGTGGGGGTTTCTGATATTAACGTTGAGAGAGGAATAGAAACTGCCAGCAGATATAAAGTTCGATTTTTTGAAGAATACTGTGATTTGTTACCCCATGTAGATGCTGTTTGTGTAGTGGTGCCAACGAGACTTCATTATGCTGTAGGCATTAACTGTTTGCTTGCTGGAATCCACGTACTAATTGAAAAACCTATTGCCGCGAGCATTCCTGAAGCAGAATCTCTAGTAAATGCTGCCGCCCAGTCCCAATGTATTTTACAGGTAGGACACATTGAGCGATTTAACCCAGCTTTTAGAGAACTAAGCCAGGTGTTGAAAACCGAGGAGGTTTTAGCACTGGAGTCCCATAGGATGAGCCCCTATTCAAGTCGAGCTAATGATGTATCAGTGGTATTAGACCTAATGATACATGACATAGACCTGCTGCTAGAGTTAGCTGGTTCGCCAGTAGTCAAATTAACAGCTAATGGCACACGTTCACTAGATTCGGGATATTTAGATTACGTCACTGCTACCCTAGGGTTTGCCAATGGCATTGTGGCCACTCTCACAGCTAGTAAGGTCACCCACCGAAAAATTCGCCGCATCGTTGCTCATTGCAAAAATTCATTTACAGAAGCTGATTTTCTCAACAATGAAATTTTTATTCATCGACAAAATACCAATCCCCAGAACGAGCGTCAGACCCTTTATAGACAAGATGGCATCATAGAAAAAGTCTATACTAGTAACATTCAACCCTTAAGTGCCGAGTTGGAACATTTCGTCAACTGTGTACGTGGGGGTAATCAGCCCTCTGTGGGTGGTGAACAAGCTCTGAAAGCTTTGAGACTGGCCAGTTTAATTGAGCAAATGGCCGTGGAAGAAAGAGTTTGGAATCCCTTAGAATGGCAATCTGAATCTGTGTCCCAATCCCTAACCTCTAGCGTTTAGGAATGGCTATGGACTAAACTTACCACTGGGGAATGGGAGACATATTAACCTAATTCCCCATCAACCACCAAGGACACACTTACAAATAATTCAGTATGCTTGAATGGATTACCAACACAATTAACTCTCTAGGATATATAGGAATTGCTATGATGATGTTCCTAGAAAATCTCTTTCCTCCTATACCCTCGGAACTGATTATGCCATTGGCAGGATTTACAGCCAGTCCCTATCAACCAGGAGGAGCAAAACTGAATATCATTGGTGTGTTTTTTTCGGGACTAGTGGGCTCGACACTTGGTGCTCTTATATGGTACTATCCAGGCAAGTTGTTACAAGAACAACAGTTGAAAAAACTGGCTAAAAAATATGGTAAGTGGTTGGCTATATCTAGCGATGATATTGACAAGGCTAAAACCTGGTTTAATAGACAGGGTGGCAAAGCAGTTCTTATAGGTCGTTTAGTACCGGGAATCCGCACCTTGATTTCCATCCCTGCTGGAATGGCCAACATGACCATGTTGCCTTTCTTGCTGTATACCACCCTTGGTAGTGCAGTATGGGTTGGCTTTTTGACATATTCAGGATACCTCTTGGGAACCCAGTATAAACTTGTGGAAAAATACATAGACCCCATATCCAAAATTGTTTTGGTTGGTATATTAGTATTATTTTTTCTTTGGGTATTTAAGCGCAAAAGTCAACAGATCCGTAGATAAATCTGAATAGAAATGATCCACTAAGTCAACAAACAGGAGCCTTCATGACAGAACCAACCTCCGCAGCTAATCCAATTAATTTGGCCGCTGTGCCTATGAATAGTGGTATTAGCAAACCAACTGTATCCAGCATCAGCCCTACTCATAAGCCCACCAGCATTTCTGGGAAAAATATTCTCAGTGTTGATTTGGGTAGAACCTCCACTAAAACCTGCGTAAGTCGCGAACCTGGAACTGTAGCTTTTATTCCCGCCAATGTTAAGCACATGTCCGCAGAACAGATACGTAGTGGAGTATTTGAAGGTAAGACTGCCGATCCCCTCATGGATTTGTGGTTGGAGTATCAAGGGAGTGGCTATGCAGTCGGTCAATTAGCAGCAGACTTCGGTGCGAATCTGGGCGTTGGCAAATCCAAAGTAGAGGATGCTTTAATCAAAGTATTAGCTGCTGCTGGTTATTTCAAGCTACAAGACGAAATTTCCGTGATTTTGGGTCTACCCTTCCTTTCTCTAGAACAATTTGAAAGGGAGAAAGCACAGTTAATTAGCTTGTTAACTGGCCAACATATTGTTAACTTTCGTGGTGATTCCTTATATATTAGTATAACTAAGGTTTGGGTGATGCCAGAGGGCTATGGTAGTCTTTTGTGGACCGAGTCTCAACCAAATAAGAGTCCATTAGTTCCTGATTTAACCACAATTTCCGTGGGAATTGTGGATATTGGTCATCAAACTATTGACCTAATCATGGTTGATCACTTTCGCTTTGCTCGAGGTCTTTCCCTAAGTGAAGATTTTGGTATGAGTGAATTCTATCAGAGAGTTGCAGGCGAAATTGAAGGTGCTGATAGCCAGTCTTTAGCACTTATTTCTGCTGTGAACAAACCAAAAGGTGAACGTTTTTATCGTCCTAAAGGTGCTACTAAGCCAACTAATCTGGATGATTTCCTCCCCAACTTGACGGAGCAGTTTTCTAGAGAAATTTGCTCTCGTGTGTTAGCTTGGTTGCCAGACCGGGTGACCGATGTAATTATCACCGGTGGTGGCGGCGAGTTCTTCTGGGCGGATATACAAAGATTACTCAAAGAGGCGAGAATTAACGCTTATTTGGCTGCTCCCTCTCGCGAAGCTAATGCTTTGGGACAATATCTTTATGGTGAAGCCCAATTATCTGCTAGTCGCGTTGCTAGGTAATAAAAACAATGTTCCAGTGGTCAAAAAAGACTGTTAAATCTGTAACTTTTAATCCTGGGATTAGCGACGAGAGTCTACTAGCACAGGTGGAAAGTTATTTGCAGGCAAACCCCAGCAAGACTTTTAGTGACTTGTGTAAGGAAACTCTTTCGCAGTACCTGTGTGTGTTGGAGTCGCCCACCCGTGCTACAATCCCCCTGTCTCCAGATCAAAAAATCAGTGAGTTACAACGTCAGGTCAAGGAGCTTGAACAGCGTTTTTTTGCCAGGGAATCTCATATTCTGCAACTTAGTCAACAGGTAGCCCAACTGGCCAACATGGTCAATCAGGGCCAATCTGTGGTTTCACCAGTAAGCTTGGGCGTTTTTAACCCATCTGTTTCCCAACCTGTTCCAGTGGAAAAAACTGATCCTGTGATTGATAGGTTAAGCAGTTTAATAGATGATTTTTAGCTGAAATCGCCGTTGGCACCTCCTCGTGTCTTTCGGCGACTTCCTCCCTGTACTATGTTGCCATTTGCCATCTTTTCCACAAATAACTAGCCAGCCAATTTGTGAAAATGTGCGCTACAATGGGTACTAGTAAATTACCACTCCACAGGGCACCATAGGATAAAACTATGCCGATAATTGTTGCCCACACCACGTAGGGCCACTGTTTGGCACCAGTGAGGTGCAGAACTCCAAAACAAAGACTGGAAATTATCACCGCCAGATGATCTGCTCCTAAAGCTGGTAGCATTACACCACGAAACAATAATTCCTCGCTTAAACCGGGTAGCAGTCCTAACCATATTAAGTCAGGTAAAACTAAGGGTTTAAGTACCATACGAAGGTAATAATCAGCACTTTCTCGATAATCAGAAGAAAGCCGATAGGCTAAACTGCTGAAAATAGTGATGCCCAAACCCAATCCTAAACCCCAAACTACGTGTGTGGGTTGCCAGTACAACCTAAATAGAATAACATCTCCAAACCCTAACCACAGTTTGGCAACTGTCCATAGGATAATGGCTGTTAGTCCCATGGCTATTAGAACTTGGGTGCGTGAAAGCTCTGGAATCTCTGGTTCTTGTTTTTGTTGCTCTACCACGGGTATTAATTAGTTATCGCAAACGGCTGGGAAAAATAAAAAAATGGGCGATATTTATTCTCTTAATAATGCTTGGGGATCTACTCCCGCTTTATGGGCTGCCAATACACCTATTGCTTCTAAGTAAGAGGATACTTGTGTAGCTTTGATTCCTAGAGATGCAGCAGGTACGGTGATTAGTGTCTCATTGCCTGTAACCGTGACTATTTGACACTGTTTCTGACTTAAGCTCATGAGCAGACTACTACCACAAGCACCCGCAGGTGATATGACAGCGTCAATCTCCTCTACCCAAATATCCCCAGGTAAACTTTTGTTTTTTTCACTGGTAATAAATTGGGGTGCACGACTCAGGCCCACTAAAACAGATGGCATATAAGTATAACCTATTTCTTCAGCAGCTGCAAGAGGTGATAAATCCAATTCGGGTGGGGATGTTGCTAAAGCTGGAGCATGGGCGCAAGGAATTTTAAAAGTTCGCACCAATAAATGGCTAATTACAGCTTCAGCACCTGCTACTGGGTCTACCCCCTTCCCCTGACGATATTTTTCGCCCCGTTCCCCCTCTATACTATCAGGAAATCTCCCCACTACTGCTATGGCTTCTACTTTCTCTGTAGTTACCAATTTTGCCGCCGCCCGCAACAAACTGTCTGGGTTACATATAGTTCCCCAACTTACTCCAGAGGCTGATACACCTATTTCTACCCCTAGGGAAGTATCCGTAACTATACTGTCTACAATGTTTAAACCTAGGGTCGCTCTGGCACCATCCACCGTTTGTAAGTGCCGCAGCATTAAATCCGGCTCTATGGCTTTGTCTAAAATTACCCCTATTCTATTACTACGCACCGGGCGTAGTCCCCACTCTCCAGAGGCAAACTTATCTAAACCGTATCCCTCTACATAGTAGGAATTAGATATGTTCCAGTATAGACTTGCTCCATTTAGTACGTTGGGATGGGTAATCAGGCGATCGCATACCTGTGACATGACCCTAGCTAATGGTATGGCATCACCTGCATAACCACCAATAGTAGCGCCTATGCCAGTTGGTATAATAAGAACTGCGGTGTATGGGCGTTCCATCAGATCAAGCCAATAGGTTAACGGGTGACCACCGCTTCCACGGTTGCTTTTTCTCTTGTGGTATCTACAGAGGTTACAGCCCAGCGGAGGGGTTGACCTTGTTTTTTTATTTCTGCTTCAATGGTTTGTTGTAATTCTGCCGGGGTTTCTTGCAGATCTACTTCAGCGGTAATGAAATGGGTAGTCATGTTGGTAAAGGTATTGATTTACGGTACTGATTCTACTAAAGTACGGCCATTATTTGTTAATTAGTTATTAATTATTAATATTAATTATCGGTTGTTAGTTGGCTGTACCAAATTGCTTTTGATAGACCACTTCTTCCTTTTCCGTTTCAATTTTTAGGTCTGAAAGAGGTCTAGCGACACAAAGCAAAGCATAACCTTGTGCTTGGAGTTCCATTCCTACACCCATACCATCTGATTGGTCAACAGTCCCTTCTGTAATTAAAGCCGCACAAGTGGTACATACTCCTGCGTGGCAGGAAGAAGGTAGGCCTAGTTGTGCTTGGTCAGCAACAGACAATATGGTTTCACCTTGAGGAACTTCTAAGTTATACTTTTTCCCTTGATGGTTGATTTCTACTTGGAAGGTTTGGGTCATAAATTGCCAATGCGTAAAAATGTGGTCTTTGAAAAAAATTGCGAGAAAATTAAGGATCCGGGACTATTATATCCTATGAAGTAGGAAATTGGAAGAAGACCATTTTCGTCCCGATTACCGGACTTCTGGCAATTACTTGACTCTGAGCATTAACAAGTTTTACATGAATCAGGTCCATTTCTTGACAGCTCTTTAATATTTTTGCTGCTAATTTTTCTTGTTGTGAAGATTCTAATTTATACCAAGCATTAGTTATCCTTATAACTATCTCACTTATACGGAAGTTAATTTTAATTGATTGAACAAGTTCCAGCTCTATTTTTTGTTTATCTTTGCTTATTATACTTGTTGCGGTGATTTCTTTTAGCTGCTTTTCTATAAACGCAGTTACTGGTTGACCTAACTGGGGTTGAGATTTGCCCTCAACAGTAGAATCAGCTGGTGGTTGACCTAACTGGGGTTGAGATTTGCCCTCAACAGTAGAATCAGCTGGTGGTTGACCTAACTGGGGTTGAGATTTGCCCTCAACAGTAGAATCAGCTGGTGGTTGACCTAACTGGGGTTGAGATTTGCCCTCAACAGTAGAATCAGCTGGTGGTTGACCTAACTGGGGTTGAGATTTGCCCTCAACAGTAGAATCAGCTGGTGGTTGAACTAACTGGGGTTGAGATTTGCCCTCAACAGTAGAATCAGCTAGTGGTTGAACTAACTGGGGAACTGGTTGAGAACCGATTTGGGAAATCAGAGAAATTGCTGTAGCACCAATTGCCAACAGTGCAAGAAAGGCAAAAATAAGAGTTAAGAAACCATCGGATACATTATTAGCCACCTTAGAAGGTAAAAACAGACGAAACCCCCGTAAAAACCCATCCCATTTGCGAACAAACCATAGTAGGAGATCTCCTTTTTCTGGAGTCGTAGAAGAAGAAGTCTCCAACCTAGTTACCATCCTCTCGAGAATTCCTATTGTCCCACGCAGCACCTGAATAATTAAAATTTTCCAAAATGGCGGTTTTTTATGGTACACTCGTGATAGGTCCATTACTGGAAATTGTTGTTTAGACCTAGGCTTTTTATCTTGGGACATAATTAAATGTGTGAACACTAACTAACATATACCGACATTATGGCTATGAAAAGACGAGAATTTTTTCTCCTATGCGGTTTAGGTACACTAGGATTAACTGTTGTAAGCAAAAACCTGATTAACAAAAACAGTCAAAATGCTAACCCCAAGACTGCTATAGCGGGGAATGTCCAACATCAGGGCCCATTACTGCGATTTGTTTCCGTAGCAGACACGGGGACAGGAGATAAAGGACAGTATGCAGTAGCAAAAGCGATGAATGAATATCATCAAAAAAAACCCTACAACCTGGTTATTTTGGCTGGAGACAACATTTATAACAATGGGGAAATTGAGAAAGTAGAAGCAGTTTTTGAACGTCCCTATCAACCCTTACTGGAAAAGGGCGTGAAATTTCATGCTTGCTTGGGCAATCACGACATTAGAACCGATAATGGTGTGCCTCAAGTGAATTATCCCAAATTTAACATGTTAGGGAGATACTATACCTTCACCCGAGAAAACGTTCAGTTTTTCGCTTTAGATACCAATGGCAATGCGGACTGGAAAAATCAACTAATTTGGTTAGATAAAGAACTAAACTCCAGCAAAGCTGTTTGGAAGATTGTATTTGGTCATCACCCAATTTATGCTTCTGGTGTTTATGGGAGCAATGCCAATTTCATCAAAACCTTCACCCCCATATTTCAAAAGTATGGAGTTCAACTTTACATTAACGGTCACGAACATCATTATGAGCGAACTAAACCCATTAATGGCACAACCTATCTGATTTGCGGTGCAGGTGCGGGAAGTCGTCCCGTTGGTCGCTCCCCATGGACAGAATACTCTACTAGGGATTTGAGTTTTGCTGCTTATGATGTTTATGCAGATAGGATGGAAATTAACGCTATTGATACAAGTAACCGTGTTTTTGATAGAGCCGTGATTCCAAGTAATTAGGCAATCACTGATTGAAAAACAGTGCTGTTATCCACTCTGTACATAAACTCTTTAGCTAGCGCTATCATGGTTTCATGGACATCACCATATTTTTGTTTATAGGTTAACTGCTGGTCAAAATCCAATCCTTCAGCTATTTTCGATCTTTCTGGAATTTTGATCGTAAAAGTGGGAGGTAATAGAGGATTAACAGTAATAAAATTCAAATTGTGTGTTTGAGAATTAGTACCATTATAGCGGGAGATGATGGTACCCATAGGAGTAATATGATGGTCATATTCTTTTTTAAATAGTCTGAGTTTTTCCAGGAGTAATTCCAGACCATGAATTGACATGCGACTGGGTACACAGGGGATTAAACAAAAATCACTAGCGTAGAAGGCACTTTTGATCACATTGTTGATGCTAGGTGGACAATCAATGAGAACATAGTCATATTGTTCTTTTAAGGGTGTAAGAATGTTATGTAAAATAGCTACAGCATTAGCTGGTAAGTACTCTTGAACATCAAATAGTCTGGGACTGCTAGGAATTAAATGCAGACAGTTAAAAGAGTTTTTATTTCTGACATTAGAAACGTGGTCTTGAACAATGAACCTTGTACTATGGGGTTTTTCCAGGAAGTAATCGACATTTTTCAGTAAGAAAGGTAGAGTTAAACCCTTTTGGTCATATTCCCACTCCCATACATCTTCCGACATCATAGCACTAGTGAGATTAGTTTGAGGATCCAAGTCAATCAGAAGCACCCGTTTGTCATATATGGTGTCACCTGCTAAATATTCTGCTAAGGTCATTACTAGAGTGGTTTTACCCACTCCACCTTTGAGGTTACAGATACTAATTACTTTGGCAGTCATAGTTTTTGGTAGATGGCTAGGTAGTCAATTATAGCGTTTCCTTACTTATGGATAATCAGGAAAATAGTTGGCATGGAAAACTCGAGTTAGTCTATGCTCAACGTCAAAACTCCACCCAATTAATGTTCAGTCACAATCAAGCACCCTTAAAAGTACAACGCCCCTTTTATCCAGAAGGTGAAAAAATATGTCACAGTGTGATTTTGCATACCGCTGGAGGTGTGGTAGCAGGCGATCGCCTGAGTTCAAAAATTCACTTACAATCGGAGACGGACGTACTAATAACCACAGCAGCTGCCAATAAAATCTATCGGAGCAATGGGTTGTATGCTAAACAAACAGTAAGTATCCAAATAGATAGGGGATCATGTTTAGAATACCTACCTCAAGAGACAATAGTATTTAATGGTGGGAAATATAGACAAGACGTGCGCATAGAATTAGGAGAAGGGGGTAGTTTTATAGGGTGGGAAATCAGTAGATTGGGGAGAACAGCAAGAGGGGAAAAATTCGTGGAAGGGGAAATCCTATCCCATACAGAAATATGGCAAGGGGAAGTACCACTATGGATAGACAGACAATATATACCCGGTGGTGTAGAAGCATTTTACAACCCTCATAGTTTAAAAGGGAACCCGGTAATTGGCAGTTTTGTCTGTGTTGGTTTACCCATATCCGAGGAAAGGATAGAAAAGTCCCGTTCTGGGATTGCTAATGGGTGGGATGCTGGTGTGACCAGGTTAGAACAGGGAATGTTGTGTAGATATCGTGGTAGTTCTACATCCTGGGTAAGAAATTGGTTTACAAATGTTTGGCAGGATTTGCGACAATCTTTGTTAAACCGTGGTAATTGTATTCCTAGAGTCTGGCAAATTACCAGGAGGTAAAAATGCAACTAACACCCCAGGAAAAAGACAAGTTATTAATATTCACAGCTGCTTTAGTAGCTGAAAGAAGAAAAAATCGAGGATTGAAGTTAAATTATCCCGAGTCCATAGCCCTGATTTCCGCCTCCATTCTTGAGGGAGCAAGGGATGGACACACAGTAGCACAACTAATGAGTTATGGCACAACCCTACTAACAAAAGACGACGTAATGGAGGGTGTAGCGGAAATGATTCATGAAGTGCAAGTAGAAGCTACATTTCCCGATGGCACAAAATTAGTAACCGTTCACAATCCCATTCGATAGAGGAACCAGCATGATTCCAGGAGAAATTATCACCTTACCAGGTGACATAGAACTAAACGCTAGTCGCAGCACCATTAACCTTATAGTAGCCAATACAGGAGATAGACCTATCCAAATTGGTTCACACTTTCACTTTTATGAAGTTAATAGCTCCCTGAAATTTGACAGAGAAAAAGCACGGGGAATGAGATTAGATATCCCCGCAGGAACAGCAGTCAGATTTGAACCTGGAGATGAGAAAGAAATTACCCTAGTTCCCCTAGTGGGGAGAAGGGAAATCTATGGGTTCAACGGTAAAATCAACGGTAAGTTATAAGATCACGCACATAAACAAAACAAAAAAATAATTAAACCAGTCAAAATAATAAACAGGAGAAATAATGCCTTATAAAATGAATCGCCGGGCTTATGCTGAAACATACGGACCCACCGTAGGAGACAAAATTAGATTGGCAGACACTGAGTTATTTATAGAGGTAGAGAGGGACTTCACTACCTATGGAGACGAGGTCAAATTTGGTGGGGGAAAAGTGATTCGGGATGGTATGGGACAATCCCCAATTGCCAATAGGGATGGTGCAGTAGATTTAGTCATTACTAACGCCCTAATTTTGGATTGGTGGGGTGTGGTTAAAGCAGACGTTGGCATTAAAGATGGGAAAATTTATAAGATTGGTAAAGCTGGAAATCCCTACATTCAAGACAACATAGACATCATTATTGGACCTGGAACTGAAGCTCTAGCTGGTGAAGGTATGATTCTCACTGCTGGTGGAATAGACACCCACATACACTTTATCTGTCCCCAACAGATTGAGGTAGCTATTGCTTCCGGGATTACGACCATGATTGGTGGAGGAACGGGACCTGCTACGGGAACAAATGCCACAACTTGTACCCCAGGACCATGGAATATTTACCGAATGCTACAAGCAGCAGATGCTTTCCCTGTCAATTTAGGGTTTTCTGGTAAGGGTAATACCAGTCAACCTCAAGGACTAATAGAACAAATAGAAGCTGGAGTAATAGGCTTAAAACTTCATGAGGACTGGGGCACTACACCCGCAACAATTGACACCTGTTTAACCATTGCCGATGAATATGATATTCAGGTAGCTATTCACACTGATACCTTAAACGAAGCTGGTTTTGTTGAAGATACCATTGCAGCATTTAAACATCGCGCCATTCATACCTACCACACAGAGGGAGCAGGGGGAGGTCACGCACCTGATATTATTAAAGTGTGTGGACAACCCAATGTGTTACCATCATCCACCAATCCCACTCGTCCTTATACTCTCAATACACTAGATGAACATTTAGATATGCTAATGGTGTGTCATCATCTAGACCCTAGCATTTCTGAAGATGTAGCATTTGCCGAATCTCGTATTAGAAGAGAGACGATCGCAGCTGAAGATATTCTGCACGATTTGGGTGGTTTTAGTATGATTTCTTCTGATTCTCAAGCTATGGGAAGGGTGGGAGAGGTAATTATTAGAACCTGGCAAACTGCCCATAAAATGAAAGTACAGCGGGGTGAACTCTCTACCTCAGGAAAAGAAGCAGATAATTTTCGCGCCCAAAGATATATAGCAAAATACACTATTAATCCTGCTATTACCCATGGGATTGCTGATTATGTTGGTTCGGTGGAAGAGGGAAAAATGGCGGATCTATGTTTATGGAACCCAGCTTTTTTCGGTGTGAAACCGGAAATAGTAATTAAGGGGGGAATGATTGCTTGGGCCCAAATGGGTGATGCCAATGCCAGTATTCCCACACCTCAACCTGTTCATAGCCGCCCTATGTTTGGTAATTTTGCTGGTGCTCGTCACACAACATCACTAACTTTCATGTCTCAGATAAGTTTAGTCAGAGAAGTTCCCCAAATGTTAGGACTGAAGAAATCAGTGGTTGCTGCTGGCAAAACTAGAACAATTACTAAACAGGATATGAAACTAAATGATTGGTTACCGCGCATTGAAGTTGATCCAGAAACCTACGAAGTGAGAGCAAATGGAGAATTATTAACTTGTGAACCAGCTACAATCTTACCAATGGCACAAAGATATTTTTTGTTTTAAGTTATTTTGAACTATTTTGAGTTGAGAAGCTGTTAACCTAGAGGAAGATTACATGATTTCCATTGCTAGTATAGACCCAAATACCATAACCACCTATCTCCAAACACAAAGGGAATTCTTTGCCACGGGTAAAACTAAAGATGTTAATTTTCGCCTGGCACAACTACAAAAATTGAGAACCCTGGTGACTGATAATAAAGAGTCTATTATTGCAGCTCTAAAGGGTGATTTAAAAAAACCAGAATTTGAAAGTTATGCCATGGAAATCGGAGCTATTAAAGAAATAGATTATGCCATCAAGCACATAAAAAAATGGACTAAACCTAAAAAGACTGGAGTTCCCCTAGAATTCTTTAACTATTCGGCTAAAATATTGCCTGAACCCTTAGGAATGGTTTTAATTATTTCCCCCTGGAATTATCCATTGCAGTTGGTTATTTCCCCCTTGGTGGGATCTATCGCTGCAGGTAATTGCACCATTATTAAACCTTCTGAACTAGCACCCCATACAGCCAAACTACTAACCCAACTGATCGGCGAATATTTTCCGCCAGAATACATTAGGGTGGTAGAAGGTGGGGTGGAAACTAGCAAGCATTTACTAGAACAAAAATTTGATCACATTTTCTTCACAGGTGGTACTGGTATTGGTAAAATAGTTATGACAGCAGCAGCTAAACATCTTACACCAGTCACCCTAGAATTAGGTGGCAAAAGTCCTTGTATTGTTGACAAAGAAATTAATCTAGAACACACCAGTAAACGTATTATTTGGGGCAAGTTTATTAATGCTGGTCAGACTTGTATTGCACCTGATTATTTATTGGTAAATAAGAAAATTAAATCTGATTTAATTAATGCTCTCCAGCAAGTTCTTCAAGAATTCTATGGAGATAATCCAGAAGTTAGTCCAGATTTTGCCCGAATTATCAATAAACATCATTTCCATAGATTAACCGAACTACTTAAAGCTGGTAGAATTATTGTGGGAGGTAAAATAAACCCAGAACGCTTATATATAGCACCAACACTAATAGATAATATTTCCCTAACTGATAAAATTATGGAAGAGGAAATATTTGGACCTATTTTACCCATAATTGAATATACAGATATTCAAGAAGTAATAGAAATCATTAACTCTAAACCCAAACCTTTAGCTCTGTATCTATTCTCTGAAAATAAAAAGCTGCAAGAACAGGTTTTGACTAATACTTCGTCGGGTGGCGTATGTATCAATGACACGATTATTCAAGTAGCGGTTTCTTCTTTACCATTTGGGGGGGTTGGTGATAGCGGTATGGGTAGCTATCACGGTAAAGCAGGATTTGACACTTTTTCTCACTATAAAAGTGTTTTGTACAATGGTTTTCGCTTAGACTTAAACTGGCGCTATGCACCATATTTAAGTAAGATGTCCACCTTGAAAAAGATTATTGGAGGGTAGGTTTTTACAATCTCCTCCAGAAAAAGCACTCACCAACTGGTTAGGGTGCTTTTTCTGGAGCAAGTAGGGAGGCACAATTATTTGTAGGATGGGTGGTAGCGTAACCCGTGGTGTTGGGTTTCATACTTCAACCCAACCTACGTTCATCTTATATTTGATTCCAATTCCACCCACCCACTTAATCTAGGATTCTTCGTCTTCGTCGGTGGGATAAACAAAAGTAGAACGTCCAGACAAAATTGACTTACCCAGAGAAAGAGCTTTTTTGGCCTCAACAGCAGCTTTATGTCTCCAAGTAGCTCGACGCTTGTCTCGTTTTGATTTAGAGGTTTTCTTCTTAGGAACGGCCATAAGAACCAGTATGGTGATTTTTGACAACCTCCCTATTCTAGTCCATCAACGGGGAATTTATCATTAATTTTTGAGCGATTGCCATTAATCTAGTAAAACATTATAAATACAATGTAGGTTAAGCTTCGTTCCTCAACCCAACAGCTCTATTAATTTCAATAGTGACATACTCCACACACTCCCTTACAGGTAAGTGTGGGCTTCTCAACGACTCTTCTCTAAAAAAACCGCTAAGTAGTGGAAATCTAAGAATTTCCCTGCCAAATTGGCTAGTAAGTAAGAAGAATATGATCTATAATAACTGCTAATTGTAACTTGTTAATACTATACTTCATGATATTTTGTTTCAAGCACATAGTAACCGACTAAGGGCGGGATGGCAAATTACTGGGCAATTACTATTGGCATCAATCAGTATGAGTTGTTTCAACCCTTAGGTTGGGCTCAAAACGATGCAGAAGCATTAAACGATTTATTAGTGACCGAATTGGGGTTCTCAGAGGAGAATTGTGTGTTAATGACAAATTCTTCCCCACCAAGAGGAGAAAGGTCTTCTCACCCCAACCGAGAAAATATATTATATTTATTGCACGAACTGGAGACAAAATTTTGGCAACCAGGAGATTATCTCTGGTTTTTCTTGAGTGGTTATGGTGTCAATTATAACAATAAAGACTATTTATTGCCCCAGGATGCCAATCCGGACAGGATATGGGAAACTGCTATACCAGTTGGGGAAATCATGCAAGGTTTCCAGACTGCTGGGTTAAATGTCTTACTGATATTTGATATTAATCGTGCTTTTGGAACCCAAGCAGATGCTCCTGTAGGTCAGGAAATGCTCGATCTGGCTCGGGAATTAAATATGGCCATTATGCTGTCTTGCAGTCCAGAACAATTCTCTCATGAAAGCAGTGAATTAGGTCATGGTTTTTTTACTGCAGCATTATTAGAAGCTTTATCTTCCGCCCAATGTCGTAGTTTAAAAGATTTAGACTCTTATTTAAGTTATCTCACTCCACAGCTATGTCAACATCATTGGCGACCTATTCAAAATCCTGTAATTGCTATTCCTGAGTGCCTCAATTCTATGTTCCCAGCTTCAGAGTTGGAAGAAGCGTGGAATTACAATTCTACTGAACAGTTAATTTTTCCCCAGGAAAGTTTCGCCCAGATTTTACCCCTAGCTCAGGAGATCCAGTCCCAAAAGTCTCCTGATTTGAATTCCTCCTTACCGGAAAATCAAATAGCAGAAAATAAAAATCAATCTGTAGTCACCTCTTTACAGTCCCGTGGAGGTGGTGGTAGATTTATCCCTACTCCTCCCTTTGCCAAGGATTATGCTCAACTTTCCACTCCACAATCAGCTCCCCTTTGGCAACAATTTATTTGGTGGGGGGGTGGTACTATTATTGGGGTGATTGTGATGGCAACGATAATTCTACAAAATCATGCCAGTTTCCGACTGCATAAATTCTCCACGCCCCATGATACCAGCAGCAATTCGGAATTTTCCCAAAATTTAACTTCTCCTCTCTTGGATACGGCCAAGTCCCTCATTCGACCAGACCAAGCATCTAGTTATGGTGATGCCATTAAAATGGCTAAAAAAATACCACCGGGACAACCGGAGTTTGATCTGGCCCAAGCTGCTATTAATCACTGGAGCGACCAAATTTTACAACTGGCTAAAAATCATGCCGATCAGGGAGAACTTAGCCAAGCTATAGAAACTGCTGGTTTAGTACCCCCCCAAACCTCTGCTTTTGAGGATGCTCAAGATGCCATTCAAAAATGGCGTAGACAAAAGGATCGGGGGGATGGAAATCCCTAGGCTTCACCACATTCGTCTGCTAAATAACATAGGGCCCGAAATCTTAGATAGGTCAGCTGTTCATAAAAGGGATTGAGCTTACACAAGGGGGGAATGTGAAACAGGACTTTTCCTAGTAGTTTGACATCTCGCTCAAAAGGACACTGGGCGGGAATTAGTTTACACAGTATGTGGGCAAAGTCTCTATCCTGCACTTTGATGTTATCTAACCAGTTACGCACAGGCTGCAGTATGTCCCATCCAGACTGGGAATGCTTTTCTTTGTTGACCACACTACCGGGATTTGCGTCCATTTGGTGTGGCGATACCCAACTGGTCAAAAAAATCTTTTTGGTTGTATTCTCAAATACTTTCATGTTTACTCCTCTTTTATGATGAGGGTTGTTTGTGACTGATGAATATACAATTTGACGATTACTTCTACCGGAAGAATAGTTTGTTGCCCACAGTTTTTGATAACTTGGCACCTCTCCAATTCTAGTTCACACCTGAACCTTTACATGAGTTTGGTGACTAACGTAATGAATCTTAACATATCTGGGGAAAGGTGGCAACATGTTGATTTCCACCTCTCCCAGTTCCTGTCTATGAAGCCACAGCGGTAGAACGGGGCCTTCTTCTTCTACCATCAGAAGCTTTAACTGTGGTTTCGGGTAATTGTTCGGGAACTTGTAGTAACAATGTTACGGAAGCCTGACATTGTAATTCCCGCCGCAGTGAACGACCTAACTCTTTCTCTAGGGTGTCTTGCAGTCCACCCCAGTCTACATCATTACTACCTGTGGTGCAAAAATCAGACCAACGAACACTCAGAATTTCCTCAATCCGCTGCTGTACCCACTTTAATAATAGCGATCGCTCGATGCTACTGACTACACCTCGGAGGTAGATTTCTGGTTTAGCCAGCAGTTTGCCATTCCAATCAATGGCTGCTGCTACTGTTGCTAGTCCTTCTGCTGCCATAGTTTGTCTTTCGTGTAGGACTTTAGCGCTCACCATCCCTGAACTGGTGGTATCTACCAGCTCGATACCGGACGGGACTTGAGCAGCAATACGGATGGAGTTTTCCGTTAGTTCTATCACATCTCCATTGCGGATGATTACCATATTTTCCGGGGGAATTCCCATACTCTGGGCGGTTTCTGAGTGCTTAACCAACATCCGGTGTTCCCCATGGACAGGCACAAAAAATTTAGGACGGGTTAAGGCTATCATCAGTTTTTGATCTTCTTGACAACCATGACCGGAAACGTGTACTCCCTTTTCTCGACCGTAGACTACTTTGGCTCCCTGGATCATTAGTTTGTCAATGGTGTTGACCACGGCAATGGTATTACCAGGAATAGGGTTGGCAGAGAAAACTACTGTGTCCCCCTCTCGAATTTTGATGTGGGGGTGTTCTTTATTAGCAATGCGGGTCATGGCGGCCATAGTCTCCCCTTGGGAACCGGTGGTGAGAATCACTACGTTTTCATCTGGTAAGTTACGAATAGTATGTAAGGGCTGAAATAGGTTATCTTCGCATTTGATATAACCTAGGTTACGAGCATGGGCAATGAAGTTCAACATTGAACGCCCTATAACTGTTACCACCCGATTATGCTCCTTGGCCAGCTGTAACACTATGTTGATCCTATGAACGCTGGAAGCAAATGTGGTGACAAATAGTCTTCCCCTCGCTTGGGAGAATACTCGATCCAGATTGGGATAAACCGCACGCTCTGAAGGGGTGAAACCTGGCACCTCCGCATTGGTTGAGTCGCTCAGGAGACATAATACTCCCTTTTCTCCATGTTCTGCTAGACGCTGTAAATCAAAGGTTTCTCCGTCTATGGGCGTGTGGTCAATTTTGAAATCCCCTGTGTGAATTACCACGCCTATGGGAGTATGAATGGCCACGGTAAAACTGTCCGCTATGGAATGGGTGTTGCGAATATATTCCACAAAAAAGGATTTGCCAATACGTACCACGTCACGAGGCATTACTTTTCTTAATTGGGTGCGATCGCTCACTCCTGCTTCTTCCAGTTTTCCCTCCAGGACAGCTAGTGCCAGTCTGGGACCATAAATAACCGGGATATCAAATTGTTTCAGGTGAAATGCTATGCCACCAATGTGGTCTTCGTGACCATGGGTGACAATCATTCCCCGGATCTTGTGCTTGTTTTCTCTGAGGTATGTGGTGTCGGGTAATACTATGTTTACCCCGTGCATGGCTCCTGTAGGGAAAGCCAGCCCAGCATCCAGGAGGATAATTTCATCCTCGTACTCGAAAACACATGTGTTTTTACCTATTTCGTGCAGTCCCCCCAAGGGAATAATTTTGAGGGCAGAATTAACTTCGTTTCTAGCCATTGTCTCCTAGATAATATTGTGTCAGTGATCCGTCAGTTGAAAGTTAGATTTATCGTATAAAATAAAACACTTACATATCACCTCCCCCAATACGGTTAACCACGAAACCTTAGGGGAAAGATACTACCGTGTATTTTGTCAAGGTACTTTGTTTATATACATTTTCACATTCTTGTTAAAGTTTTAACACTTGTTACTTAGAAATGAAACCTGTTCACTGCTACCTGTAGGTAATCTTTATCATTCTGCTTATAAAATTACCAATGAAGACATTTTAAAATGGTGATTCAGATCAATTTCATTTCGCACAACACCGTTTTTAATTTCTGACATACTTCCATATCAGCTTCTAATAGTGGTAGACGCAGGGATCCCACATCCCAACCGGTTATTTTTAGTGCTTGTTTAACGGGAATGGGATTGGCAGTTAAAAACAAAGCCTTAAACAGGGGAAAGAGTTGTAGATGAATCTCGGTAGCAGTTTTAATTTGACCAAGACTAAAAGACTCAATCATTTTCTTAATTTGATTACCTACTAAATGGGAAGCCACGCTAACCACTCCCTTGGCCCCAATTGCTAGTAGAGGTAAAGTCAGGGAATCATCTCCAGAGTAAATCTTAAACTCCTGTGGTGTCAAGCGGCAAATTTCGCTGGTTTGATCCAAATTACCGCTAGCTTCTTTAATTCCCACAATGTTATCAATTTCTGCCAATCGCACCACTGTTTCCGGAATTAAATTTTGACCTGTTCTGCTAGGAACATTATATAACAGGACTGGCATATCTGGACAGGATTTGGCGATCGCCTGAAAATGGTTATATAGTCCTGATTGGGGAGGCTTATTGTAGTAGGGTACCACTTGTAAAGAACCATGTACACCCAATTTAGCTGCTTTTTGGGTAGCTGTGATCGCCTCTGTAGTGGAATTGGAACCACAACCTGCGATCACCTGAGCTTTCCCCGACACAGCTTGTAGGACCTCAACAAACAGCTGGTATTCTTCATCCCAGCTGAGGGTCGGTGACTCACCAGTTGTACCACATACTAACACAGTATCTGTGCCATTATCAACCAGATGGGAGGCCAATTTTCCTGCCAGATCGTAGTTAACGTTTCCCTCCGGTGTAAACGGCGTAATCATTGCCGTTATGACTGTGCCAAAATCTCCCACCCGTTTTTCACTCCTTACAGTAAATTATTAAAGATGACTGACAATCGAGGATTACAAATTGATCATACCGCAGTTTAGCTCAGAAGATTTTGTTTGACTAATAATTCAGCGATTTGTACAGCATTTAAAGCTGCTCCCTTGCGAATCTGATCCCCACATAGCCACAGTTCCAGTCCACAGGGGTGGGAAATATCCTGTCTAATTCTACCCACCAAAACCTCATCTTTCCCACTAGCTTCCATGGGCATGGGGAAATAATTTTTGTGCCAGTCTTCCAGCAATTGCACACCGGGGGAATCACTTAAGATTTGCCTAGCAGTATGTGGAGCAAAGGGGGTGTCAAACTCCAGATTAATAGCTTCCGAATGGGCCCGCAGTACGGGAACCCGCACACAAGTAGCAGTAATTCTAATATCTTGATTCCCGAATATTTTCCGGGTTTCGTTGACCATTTTTAATTCCTCTTCACAATATCCCATACTAGTCATAGGAGAGTTATGGGGGAATAAATTGAAAGCCAGGGGATAGGGAAGGACTTGGGCCACGGGTTGTTTACCTTCCAATATATACTGGGACTGGATTTTCACCTCTTCCATGGCTTTGGCTCCAGCACCACTGGCTGATTGATAGGTGGCAGCTACAATTCGTTTAACTGGTTTGACCTGATGTAATGGCCAAACAACCAATGCCATGAGGATTGTTGTACAGTTAGGATTGGCAATAATGCCTTTATGATTTGCCGCCTCTTGAGGGTTCACCTCTGGGACAATCAAAGGCACATCCGGGTGCATGCGGAAAGTGCTAGAATTATCTATAACTACCGCTCCCCTCTCCACGGCCTTTGGGGCCCAAGTTTTGGAGGTTCCACCTCCAGCACTAGCCAAAACAATATCAATCTGGTCAAAGGATCCGTCATTAACTGACTCTATTACCAGATTCTCTCCCTGAAATTGGATAACCTTACCAGCACTGCGTTCTGATGCCAATAATTTTAAATTACCAACCGGGAATTTACGACTTTCTAGTAGTTCCAGTAGTTCTGTACCAACAGCACCGGTAGCACCCAAAATAGCTACAGAATAGGATTTAGACAAATGGCACTCCTTAAACTAATCATTCCTATTGTAGCAGAAAATAACCATGAGTAGAATGGATATGAGGTTGGATCAAAACAACTTTTAGATAAAATAGGGAATGGACAATGGGGGCTGAGTTCCCAACACACACTATCTATTGCCCAAACTGCACAAAACTGATTTATAATTTCTAACGATTGCTGTTGATTATCAGCGACTATTACAACATCTGTACCCTAGCAAGTTAGTTAAATCAGATTGCTACAGCTGTCAAGATAAAAATACCACAAGAGACCAAGCATGAAAATTACCCAGGAAAAACTAGAAAGAAGCCAAATTGGACTAGAAATAGAAATCACACAGGAATCCACCAGAGAAAAATACGAGCAGGTAATTAAAGACCTAATGCGTAATGTAAACATTCCTGGGTTTCGTAAAGGCAAAGTAAGCCGACAGATATTATTACAACGTATTGGCGCAAATCGTGTTAAAGCATCTGTGTTAGAGGAATTAATTCCAGAAGCTATTGAACAAGCAGTTAAACAAGAGAATATAAAAGCCATTGGTCAGCCAAAACTGGTTTCATCTTTCGATGATCTTATTGGTAAATATAAGCCAGGAGAAACCTTGACATTTTCTGCTGCGGTGGATGTGGAACCTGAAGTAAACATTAAACAATACACAGGAATGCAAATTAAAGCGGAGGAAGTCAAGTATGATTCCAGCAAAGTGGATCGGGCCATTGAGGAAGAACGGGAGAAAATAGCGACCTTAGTCCCAGTAGAGGGAAGGGCGGCCCAACTAGGAGATGTAGTGCTAGTGGATTTTAGTGGATCACTTGCGGAAACCCCAGAACAGGAACCCGCACTAATTCCTGGTGCCCAGGGAGAAGATTTTTCAGTGGATTTAAATGAGGATCGGTTTATTCCTGGATTTGTCACTGGTATAGTGGGCATGATTCCGGGAGAAACTAGGGAAATTCCAGCTCAGTTTCCCCATAATTACCCCGATGAGAACCTGTCCAATAAAGCAGCATTATTTACAGTAACACTCAAGGAAATTAAGGAAAAAGAACTGCCGGAATTGGACGACAATTTTGCCCAAGATGTCAGTGATTTTAAAACCTTAGCAGAATTAAGAGCATCCTTGGAAAAACAATTTCAACAGAAAGTGGAAGAAAAAAATACTGAAAATAAGCAGGAGGCTTTGTTGCAAGAGTTGTTGCAGCATGTAGAAATTGATTTGCCAGAAACCATGATTGAACAACAGGTAGATCACAGATTAGAAAAAACTGCTTTCAATCTAGCACAGCAGGGTTTAGACGTGAAAAAACTGTTCACTAAAGAAACTGTGGTTCAATTACGAGAAAATATACGAACCTCTGCAATTGAGGATCTCAAACGCGACTTAGCCATAAGAGAAATTGCTAAACGGGAATCAATCACAGTAGATAAGGAAGAAGTTAAGAAAAAAGCCGACGAGGTGTTACAACAATACTCTGGTGAAGACATAGATGTAAAGAATTTAAACTTAGTATTAGAGATAGAGTTAGAAAGAGAGAAAGTTCTGGAGTGGCTAATTGCCAACTCATCCCTAGAACTAGTACCCGAAGGTTCCTTGAGTGGTGGAGACCAAGAACCAGAAACCGCTACTCCTGAGTAAGAAGAATGGGAAGACAAATCATGGTTTGTAAAGTCTTCCCGTGAATAAATACCTAATTTTTCCAAAGAAACCACAAGAAAAGTAAATATAAGGCATAATGGTTAACACAAACCCTAAAAACCTCAATATTTAAAAACCATATCCTCGCCTCCATCTCCAACGAACTTACATTCTGTCCAAATTAGTCTAACTGAAGTTTTAAAGATTTTTGTATGCTTATATCACAGTCGGAAAATACCCCAATCACTAGTCTGAGCACCATGAATATCCAATGTGGTTATAGTAACCTGAATCCTAGCCCTAGCAGTATTGTCCCCATGGTGGTGGAACAGTCTGGTATGGGTGAGAGAGCATTTGACATATACTCGCGATTACTGCGGGAGCGGATTATTTTTTTAGGAACCGCCATAGATGACAATGTAGCCAACTCCATAGTTGCCCAGTTGTTGTTTCTGGATGCGGAAGACCCAGAAAAGGACGTTCAACTGTACATCAACTCCCCCGGGGGGTCTGTTTATGCAGGAATGGCAATCTATGATACCATCCAACAAATACGTCCTGACGTAGTAACTATTTGTTTTGGACTAGCAGCTAGTATGGGAGCATTTTTGTTAACTGCAGGGACTGCGGGTAAGCGCATGTCATTACCAGATTCACGGATCATGATTCATCAGCCTCTGGGTGGTGCCCAGGGACAAGCCATTGATATTGAGATCCAAGCACGGGAAATTCTTTACATTAAGGCTAACTTAAATCAACTAATGTCAAAACACACTGGGCAACCTTTAGAAAGAATTGAAGCTGATACCGAGCGTGACTTTTTTATGTCACCACAGGAAGCTAAAGACTATGGCTTAATTGACCAGGTTATTTCCAGGCAAAATCTCCCCTCATCCGGGACACCAGTCACCATCGTGCAATAAGAGGCTTGATATGTCTAAATACGATTCACACTTAAAATGTTCGTTTTGCGGCAAGTCTCAGGAGCAAGTGCGGAAGTTAATTGCAGGTCCGGGAGTATACATCTGTGACGAATGTGTTGAGCTATGCAACGAAATTTTGGACGAAGAACTGTTAGATGCTAATAATACAGCCAATTCTTCCCCACCTAAACCAGAACAAACTCCAAAACGTCGTACTAATTCTGCTAATCTCTCCCTGAATCAAATTCCTAAACCTAGGGAAATTAAAAACTACTTAGATGAGCACGTAATCGGGCAAGACGAGGCAAAGAAGGTGCTTTCTGTTGCTGTTTACAATCACTACAAACGTTTAGCAGTAGCTCAAGGTAAGGCAAATGGCAAGTCTCCAGGAGAGGACAGTGTGGAGTTACAAAAATCCAACATTCTGTTAATTGGTCCTACTGGTTGTGGTAAAACCCTGTTAGCTCAAACCTTAGCTAAAATCCTGGATGTTCCCTTTGCTGTAGCGGATGCCACAACCTTAACGGAAGCAGGATATGTGGGAGAAGATGTGGAGAATATTCTCCTGAGACTATTACAAGTTGCCAACTTAGATGTGGAAGAAGCACAAAGGGGTATAATCTACATTGACGAAATAGATAAGATTGCTCGTAAGAGTGAAAACACTTCCATTACTAGAGATGTATCTGGCGAAGGTGTACAACAAGCCCTTTTAAAAATGTTAGAAGGTACTATTGCCAACGTACCACCACAGGGGGGACGTAAACATCCCTATCAGGACTGCATTCAGATTGACACTAGCAACATCCTATTTATTTGCGGCGGAGCTTTTGTAGGTTTAGAAAAAGTGGTAGACCACAGAGTTGGGAAAAAGTCAATGGGCTTTGTGCAGTCTGGGGAAGGGCAATCTAGAGAAAAACGGGTAGCAACTACCCTCAAACAATTAGAACCCGATGATTTAGTTAAATTTGGCATGATTCCAGAATTTATCGGCCGCATGCCCATGGTAGCAGTGGTTGAACCCTTGGATGAGGATGCTCTCATGGCTATCCTCACCCAACCCCGTAGTGCTTTAGTCAAGCAATATCAAAAACTGCTTAAAATGGATAATGTAAACCTGGAGTTTAAAGAGGAAGCATTAAGTGCGATCGCCCAGGAGGCGTACAGGAGGAAAACGGGAGCCAGGGCGCTACGAGGGATTGTAGAGGAACTAATGTTAGACGTAATGTATGAGCTGCCATCTCGTAAAGATGTAACCACCTGCACGGTGACAAGAGAGATGGTAGAGAAGCGTTCTACAGCCGAATTGTTAGTTCATCCTTCTTCTTTGCCCAAGCCAGAATCTGCTTAGACTAAATAGATAAAAGAGTTTGGGGATGAGATACAGCAAAAATTGTCCCCCTATTCTTTATCAATCCTGTGGGAGGTGTTCTGGAAAAAGCTATATATTATATGGATTATAACTAACGGTCTATGGCTTATATAGAAGTTCGCGGTGTGAATCACTACTATGAGTGGATAAGAAAACCATCGAAAATAGCAAAACCGGTGATAGTGTTTTTGCATGGTTGGGCAGGTTCTTGTAGATATTGGCGTAGTACAGCTGAAGTATTATCGGAGAGATTTGATTGTTTGTTGTATGATCTAAGAGGTTTTGGCAGTTCCGAATGTCAGCCTAGGAATAATCAAGAAACTATTAAATTAAGTTATGAACTAACAGAATACGCGGAAGATCTAGCAGTTTTATTAAACCAATTGAACCTAGAGCGCGTGTATATTAATGCTCATTCCATGGGAGCTTCAATTGCCACCTTATTTTTCAATCGTTATCCCCAAAGAGTGGTGAAAGGAATTTTGACTTGTAGTGGAATCTTTGAATATGATGAAAAAGCCTTTGCTGCATTTTATCAATTCGGTGGTTATGTAGTTAAATTTCGCCCCCAATGGTTAACCAAAATACCCTTAGCTGACAGAATGTTCATGGCGAGATTTTTGCATCGTCCAATTCCTGATAGTGAAAGAATAGCCTTTTTAGAAGATTTTGTAGCTGCGAATTACGATGCAGCTTTAGGGACAATTTTCACATCTGTAAGCAAAGAACAAGCAGAAACCATGCCTGATGAATTTGCCAAATTAACAGTACCCACATTATTAATTGCTGGAGAACATGATATCATTATTCCTGCTGATCTTGGGAAAAAAGCAGCCAATTTGAATGATAAAATTCAGTTGGAAATAATCCCTGATACAGCTCATTTTCCCATGTTAGAGGATCCGGAGACTTATTTAGAGAAAGTACAAGGTTTTCTAGTCAGTAGCTAATATTTAGGGAGGGAAAGTATGAGTGTTGGCAATTTAGAAGACTTAGGGTTAGGAGATTTACAGCAACTGCACGAAACAGATGATTACCAGTGGTTGTTGACCAACATTAAATTATTGAGGAATAAGCAGTTTGACCAGCTGGATTTAGAAAATTTAATTGAGGAATTAACTGACTTGGGTAACGAGAAAAAAAATGCAGTAGAAAGTTTGCTGCAACAGGTTATTAGACACTTATTACTCTATCAGTATTGGCATGTGGAAATTGAAAGAAATTCCGGACATTGGCAAGCGGAAATTTACAACTTTCGAGATCAGGTAAATAGTAAATTAACCAGTAACCTACGTAGCCATCTAGTTGCAGAAATGCCAAAGATTTATCAAAGAGCTTTAGGTTACGTACAACGAAAAACAAACTATCAAATTGATTTTCCCAGAGAATCTCCCTATAGTCTAGAACAGTTGCTAGATATTAATTATCTTGGTTGACTAACCATTACTAAATGAAGAGCTTAAGTAGGGAGGCACAATTATTTGTAGGATGGGTCGGGTAACGAGACCCATGCAGGGGTTGGGTTTCATAAAAATTTGTCCAGATCAAGACAAAATTTAAAGTACAGTTTCCCACCAAGTTCCCTTACACCCTGGAACAATTATTAAATATTGATTATCCGAGTTGACACGGTTGACAAAAATAAAAAGTTGTGAAACAATCATCCTGGCTAAACAAAGCAGCGCAAATAACAATTTAATCTTTGATTAATCTTTAAAAGTCATGCACGGATAACCTACGGGTGACTATGCTGACTTGAGGTTCTAAGGGTATTGGAAGGAGTGAAAGGAAACAGATGTTAAAACGTAACGTTTCTCTGATGTTGAGTGTAACATTGGTAACTAGTGCCTGTCTTTTGAGTGGTTGTGAAAATACAACTCAAAATACAACCGAAAATACAAGTAATACCACCTCACCTGCAAACACAGGAACTGGTAAAGGTCTAAAAATTGGTAGTTTATTGCCAACCACTGGGGATCTAGCTTCCATTGGTCAACAAATGGCGGGTTCAGTCCCCCTACTGGTAGAAACTGTCAATGCTTGTGGTGGTGTGAATGGTGAACCAGTACAACTAGTGGAAGTAGATGACCAAACTAAACCAGAAAGTGGTGCAGCTGGTATGACTAAACTAGCTACAGTAGATAAAGTAGCTGGTGTAGTTGGTTCCTTTGCTAGTAGTGTTTCCACCGCAGCTGTTTCAGTAGCTACACCCAATAAGGTTATGCTCATATCACCAGGAAGCACCAGTCCTGTATTTACCGAAAAAGCTCAAAAAGGTGACTTTCAAGGTTTTTGGGCACGGACTGCACCACCAGATACCTATCAAGCATTGGCTTTAGCTCAACTGGCCAAGAAAAAGGGTTTTAAGAGGGTTTCCACAGTTGTGATTAATAACGACTATGGTGTAGGTTTTGAAAAAGCATTTGTGGAAACTTTTGAAAAGTTAGGTGGAACAGTAGTTAATAAAAACAAACCTGTGCGCTACGACCCCAAAGCTCAAACTTTTGAAACTGAAGCTGGTGCCGCTTTTGCAGGTAAGCCAGATGCAGTTTTGGGTGTAATGTATGCAGAAACAGGCAGTTTATTTCTCAAAGCTGCTTATCAACAAGGAGTAGCTAAGGGAGTACAAATCCTATTAACTGATGGAGTGAAATCAGATAGCTTCCCAGAACAAGTAGGTAAGGGAGCAGATGGTAAATATTTACTATCTGGAGCAATAGGAACAACCCCCGGTTCCAACGGTAAAGCCCTAGAGGCCTTCAAAAAATTGTGGCAAGAAAAAAAAGGTGGCACTCCGGGAGAATACGCACCCCAAGCCTGGGATGCTGCAGCTTTGTTGGTGTTAGCAGCTCAATCGGCTAAGGAAAATACCGGTGTGGGAATTGCTAGCAAAATCCGGGAAGTTGCTGGGGGTAGTGGCACAGAAGTTTCTGATGTGTGTGAAGGACTCAAACTAATAAAAGCAGGCACAAAGATTAATTACCAAGGCGCCAGCGGGGATGTGGATGTGGATGCTAATGGCGATGTACTTGGTGTGTATGATGTTTGGACCGTGGGTGATGATGGTAAAATTACGGTTATTGACCAAGTAAGTCCCAAATAGGGTTATGGGGGAGGTACCCTCCCCCTGGTGACTAAATTCCGCTGAATCTATAGCCCACGCCAAATAACAAACCAATATCAACGGAGCGGAAAAACCCCGCATTGATAGATGCTGTAGCGGTAATTCTATCACTTAATGGCATATCCACACCACCGGATAATAACAGAGCAATTTTAGGATATTTATCATTTTGAACTCGCACATTAGTATCCTTACTGTCTTTAATTGCCACACCAATTCCCGCATAGGGAGCAATGGGTAGGGCGGAACCATTTAATACTTGTTTTATTTGTGGGTAGGCAAAATCATAGGTGATGGGAACTAGAAATGTGGTATCACTACCTAAAACCGCTCCTGGTCTTATGGAAAAGGAATTGAAAACGGAGAGCTTGCTGACAATTCCAAAATTACCATCAGCTAATGGCGAACTACCACCACTTATGCCAATATTTCCTCCCACCCCTATATAACTTCCCCCTTCTTGAATAGGTCTTGTTAAAGCAGCATCCATTTGAGATTGGGTAGCTTGACCAGGAGGAGTATTATCTGATGGACTAACCTGTGCTATTGCGGAAGAACCACCACCTAAAACCACTAAGGTTAGTAAACTAGATAGGCAAAAAACATGTTTGGCAAAGAACATAGTATTCATATTATTGGGTAGTATTGTGGTATGGTAACATCTTTAGTTGTTAGTATTTTTTGGGAAAAAATCCATGGCTAATGTCAAGAATTTCCCCACTGTTTAACATTCAACACTAAAAAATTGTTTTTTGCATCCCTAATTTGAAATAAACTATTAGGATAGAAGTATTTGCTACCTCGTGTATAAGTGGGTGGGTCGAATTAAATATAAGATGAACGTAGGTTGGGTTGAACTATGAAACCCAACGCCACGGGTCTCGTTACTCGACCCATCCTACAAATAATTGTGCCTCCCTACTTGGTTTGGTCTTTTCACGCCAACTTACTCATATCCCACCAGAGTTAATAATGATTCCAGTTCGACTGATTCTAAAAAACTTTTTGAGTTACCGTGATGCAACTTTAGATTTTACGGGATTGCACACGGCCTGCATTTGTGGTCCTAATGGAGCAGGTAAATCTTCTTTGTTGGAGTCTATAACCTGGGCAATCTGGGGTCAAAGTCGTGCCAACATTGAGGATGATGTTATCTATGCTGGATCACAAGAGGTTAGGGTTGATTTTACCTTCTACAACAATTTACAAAAATATCGGGTAATTCGTACCCGTACCCGAGGTGCTACGGGTATCTTGGAATTTCAACTGGAAACTCCTGCTGGTTTTCGTCCTCTTACGGGTAAGGGGATCCGTGCTACCCAAGACCTAATTCTCCAACATATTAAGTTGGATTATGAAACTTTTATTAATTCGGCTTATCTCCGTCAAGGTCGCGCTGATGAATTTATGCTAAAAGGACCTGCTCAACGTAAGGAGATTTTGGCGGAGTTATTAAAGCTCAATCAGTATGATTTGTTGGAGGAAAGAGCTAAGGATAATTCTAAGCAGTGTAAGGGAAGGGTGGAAGAGTTGGAACGTTCTATCCACCACATTCAGTTACAATTGACTGACAGGGAAACAATCCAAACCCAAAGAGCAGCTCTGGAAACCAGGTTACATCATCTGCAACAACAACAGACTTCTGATTATCAACAGTTGCAAGATCTCCAGGTGGTTGAACGTCAACGTCACGACTGGGAAACCAAGTTGGGGGTAGTTCAACAACAGTGCCAGAATCTCGTCCCAGAATGCGATCGCCTTTATCAAGATAGTTCGATTGTCAAGTCTCAATTGGAGGAGTTGGATTCTATTTTAGGTCAGTCTGAAGAAATTCAAGCTGGTTATCTTGGTTTTCAAGCTCTACAATCTCAGGAAGAGTCTTTTACTAGAAAATTTGAGCAACATAATCTTGCTATTAGTTGTAAACAATCACGGGAACAGGAACTCATGACACGAGTTCAGGCCATTCAACTGCAAATACAACAGGAGTCGGTAGAATTAAAGGCCTCGGAAAAACAGGAGCAGGAATTACAAGGGTGCTTACACAAATCTGGAGAAGTGGAAACGGCTTTGAGCAGTTTATCTGCTGCTCGTGAACATCTTAACCAGATGGATCAGTTACAAGTCCAGGTGACTCCCCTCCTACAACAACGAGCAAGTTTACAAAGTCAGATAGACCGGGTTTATGCCACTTTGTCAGCTAAATTGGAGGGGTTGGAAAATACTCGACAACAACTACAATCTAAAGATTCTCACTTCTCTCGGTTACAGGAGTCCGCTGCACAACTGGATAAGCAAATTGAGGAGCTGGAAAAGAAACGCGTTTATCTTCAAAGGGTACACGAAAAAGGAAATGATCGTCGCCATGTAATTGAACGCTTGCAAACTCATCAAATTGAATACGAGAAATCTTTGGGTAAGCTGGAACAAAAGATACAGTTACTTCAGGAGCCTAATGCTCTATGTCCCCTGTGTGAACGTCCTTTAGATGAGCATAATTGGAGTCGGGTTGTAGAAAAAACTCAGGGAGAATACAAGGATACTCAGGAACAATTTTGGCAAACACGAGAATTATTGGCAGTGTCTGACCAAGAAATTCAAGCACTAAGGGCGGAATATCAGGCAATATCCCGACAGGTGGCAGAATATGAGTCTTTAAGGCAAAAAAAAGGAGAATTAGGTGCTCAGCTACAAGCTATGATGGATGACCGGGAAAGGTTGAAGCAACTTACCGCAGAAAAGGAAAGTTTACAGGCTAAATTACAAGGGAATTATGCTCCAGAACTACAACAGGAACTCCAAGAAGTAGATCAGCATTTACAACAGCTAAATTATCAGGAAGAAAGTCACGCTTTAGCTAGAAGTGAGATAGAGCGTTGGCGATGGGCAGAAATTAAACAGGCTCAGATTAAAGATGCTCAAAAGAAAATGGCTCAACTAGCACAGATTAGGCCTAAACTAGTGGCCAAGATTGAGGAGTTACAAGCACAAGTGCTATGGGAACAGACTAATTCACCAATAGCTCAGGAAATTAGGGGATTAGCAGTGGATATTGCTGCTATTGGTTATAGTCATGAAGCACATCAGGAAATTCATAAAAAAGTTCAAGGGAGTCAACATTGGCAATTGAAACATCAGCAGTTGTTATCTGCTCAACAACAATATCCTTATCTGGAAAAAAGACTGGCAGATTTGAGTAGTGATTTGCAGCAAAGAGAGGCGCTAAAACAAAAAGTTACCATGGAAATAGGTGAAATAGAGAAGCAATTAGCCTCTATGGTCAATCCAAGAGAGAAAATTGCTGATTTAGACCAGAATATGGTATTTCGTCGTCGAGAAATGGATGAAACTATCACTCATTTAGGCAGGTTGGAACAAAAGCTACATCAGTTAGAAATGCTGCAAAATCAATATGAGCAAGAAAAGGAACAATTAGCAATTTGTAAGAAACAACAGCGCGTTTACCAGGAATTGGCGCAGGCTTTTGGTAAAAATGGTATCCAAGCACTGATGATTGAAAATGTGTTACCACAACTGGAAGCAGAGACTAACAAGTTACTTTCTCGGTTGAGTGGTAGTCAGTTACATGTACAGTTTATTACCCAGAAGTTGGGGAGTAAATCAGCTAAGAAAGGCGCTAAGTTGGTGGACACTTTAGAAATTTTAATTGCTGACACAAGAGGTACAAGAGCTTATGAAACTTACTCTGGAGGGGAGGCGTTTAGAATTAATTTTGCTATTCGGTTAGCATTGGCTAAATTGCTGGCCCAGCGTGCTGGCGCTGCACTACAGTTGTTAATTATAGATGAGGGATTTGGCACCCAAGATACGGAAGGATGCGATCGCCTGATTGCTTCTATTAACGCAATAGCGAGCGATTTTGCCTGTATTTTGACTGTGACCCATATTCCCCATCTCAAGGAAGCATTCCAGGCGCGAATAGAAGTAAATAAGAACCAACAGGGTTCCCATTTATCCCTTTCAATTTGATTTTGCCGTATTGCCAGCTTTAACCCAACCTTCTTGATCAGTATCTGGAATCCTAATTTTTTGCCACTTACCATCCTGACTGGTTTCTAAAATAATCACTTTTTGATTACCAGCAACCCCACCAATAGCTTGACCCTCAAAAGCGGGTTTATCTCGCACACTCAAACCTTGTGACCAGGTAACCACAGCAGTGTAGGATCCTGGTGGTAAAGGGGTAGGTGATTCCCTTGGGAGGTCTGGTGTTGCAGTAGGTTTTGGTTTTACCTTCACCACCTGTTTGGGGGTAACCTTGGGTAAATTAGGTTTTGGATCGGGATTGTCATTAGCAAACATGGGTTTTTCAGGAGCGATGGCAGTGCGATTGATAAAGTATATAGCTATTGTCATACCACTACCCAACAAAACGGCGATCGCTAACAAAAATCCAAGCACAAATTTAAGCAAACCAGATAGCATAGTTATTCCTTATTTTATCAAGAGGATACATCCCACTACCTACTATAATTGACGTTGTATACGTTCAGTTAAAGAGCTATGCTTAGAAGCTAGACGGGCCCGACCAGAAGCTGCCCATTGTTGAAGTTGTTGAATTTGTTCCACAGCTGTTCTAGCTAGAGGAATGATTTGACTGGCAGCTTCTAAAATGTCATCAGTGATAAAATCACGGTCTTGACTAAACGCAATGTGCATAGCTTCAATTAAAGTCTGCTGAATTTCTGCTCCCGAAAAATCAGGAGTTTCGTAGGCCAATCTATCAATGTCATAACCCTTGACATTATGGGGACGTAACCTAGATAGGTGAACATGGAAAATAGCCTTTCTTTCTTCCTGGGTGGGTAAACCCACAAAGAAAATTTCATCAAATCGCCCCTTACGCAACATTTCTGGAGGTAGAGACTGAATATCATTAGCAGTAGAAACCACAAATACCGGAGAAGTCTTTTCTGCTAACCAGGTGATAAAAGTGCCAAATACCCGACTGGTTGTTCCCGCATCACCCTTACTACCCAGACCAGAAAAAGCCTTATCAATTTCATCAATCCACAATACACAGGGAGCTAGAGCTTCAGCAACTTGAATCATTTGTCTAGTGCGGGATTCCGACTCGCCAACTAAACCTCCAAATAAACGACCCACATCTAAGCGTAACAGAGGTAAATGCCAATAGTGTGCGATCGCCTTAGCAGTTAGGGACTTACCAGTTCCCTGAATTCCCACTAACATTAAACCACGGGGGTGTGGCAATCCGTACTGTCGAGCCCGTTGTGTAAATGAGCCACCACGGCGAATTAACCAGTCTTTGAGATTATCTAATCCGCCAATATCGGAGATTTGCTCGGTAGCAGGGTAGAAGTCGAGAATTTGAGTTTGGCGAATAGTTTGGCGTTTTTCTTCCAGAACCAGATCCACATCTTCTGGTAATAGCTCTCCATGAGATGCTAAAGCCCGTGACAGAACTCGGCGAATTCTTTCCATTGATAGACCCTGACAAGAACGTACCAAATCATCAACAAACTGACCGGACAGGGAGTTACCCGTGACCTGTAACAATTTTTCCACTTCAGTTTTAATTTCCGGGACAGTGGGTAAGGGGAATTCCACCACAGTCATAACTTCTGTCAAATCATCGGGGATCAGAACACGTGGGGATAATAAAACAATGTTTTTCGGTTGAGATTTCAGGAGTCGGGATAAATTACGAAGTTTGCGAGCAATAGCCACATCGTCTAAAAAGCGATGATAATCTCTTAAAATTATAACCGCACACACAGAAGATGGTATTTTTTCAACAAATTCTAAAGCTTGCAGAGGATTGCGTTTACCAAAACCCTGATCATTGGGGTTTCCCTGATAACCATCAACAAAGTCCCAGGTATAAACCGGGCGATTTCCTTGATTTGTTGCTTCTTCTCTAATAGTAGCTTCCACCCTTTCTTCTTCCTGGGTAGGAATGTAAATTAGGGGATAGCGGGCACGGAGTAATAGTTTAAATTCTTCGCGGAAGTTCATAGTGATAGAATAGAGTTGTTATAATGACATAGATAATTGCTATTTGTAAATTCGGCTGTAAACTTGTAGTATGAGCAACACCAGTAATTTTCGTCAAGCCTTTCGTGAGGCTCAAAACCGCAGTCTTGTTGGTCCCAACGTTATTGCCAAGGCTTTGCCCTATGTTGGTGGTGGTCTTGTTCTCACCGCTGTGGGCACCTATGGTGGTCTAGGTATTATTAATTCCTACCCAGAACTATTCTTTTCTAGTTTTTTGGGTGCGGTAGTAGTGGAACTGATTTTGTTCTTTGTTGCCCAAAATGTGGCCAAGAAGGGTCAAAATGCCATTGCTTTGCCACTCCTAGCCATTTATAGTCTGTTGTCAGGATACACCCTCAGCGGCTTAGTATTCGTGGCTCTAGGCACCCAAGGAGTGGGTATTCAGGGTATTGGCATAGCAGCCTTATCATGTGGTATCACCTTCATTGTGGCCCGTCAAATCGGTAGTAATCTTTCAGACTCCGATGGCATGGCCCTGACGAAAACCATTTCTCTGGGAATACTAGCTTTGGTTGTTGTATGCCTAACTCAATTTGTTTTTGCCCTGTTCGGCGTTTATACACCCAGCTGGTTAGAAATTGGTATCTCCGGCCTAGGAGTATTTCTCTTTGCTGGAGCATCGGTAGTAGATTTTTACATACTACCCCGCACCTACAGTAATGAAGAGTACTTGCCCGCAGCCTTGTCAATGTATCTAACATACATTAACCTTTTTGTGTTTATTTTGAGACTGTTAATTGCCTTAAATAGTCGGGACTAATCAATTAAAGTGGGAGCAGTTAACTGCTCCCACACCACTCTTGTTCTTATGGATAGGATAAACTATGGAAGTTCTAGAACTAAAACGGGAAATAGAAGTATTGTGTAATCGCCTGGGTAAAACCCAGGACTATCTTTGACGTACCTGCAGTCAAAGCCAAAATTCAAGACCTGGAACAGATCTCAGCCCAACCAGAATTTTGGGAAGACCAAAACCAGGCACAACAAACACTTCAGGAGCTAAATGACCTCAAATCTCACCTAGATCAGTATTACCACTGGCAGGCTAACTTAGAAGATACTAAAGCAGTAGTGGAACTATTGGAACTAGAAGCAGATGAAGGACTCTTACAGGAAGCTGAAACTACCATTAACCAAATGCACCGCGATCTGGATCAGTGGGAGTTGCAACAACTACTTTCTGGACCCTATGATAGCCAGGGCGCAGTCCTAACAATCAATGCAGGTGCAGGAGGAACGGATGCCCAAGACTGGGCATTTATGCTGATGCGGATGTACACCCGTTGGGCAGAAGCCCATGGCTATAAGGTGACACTAGCTGAAGAATCTGAAGGTGATGAAGCGGGGATAAAATCAGCTACCCTGGAAATTACAGGTCGTTATGCCTATGGTTATCTACGCGCAGAAATGGGAACCCATCGGTTAGTGAGAATTTCTCCTTTTAATGCCAATGGTAAACGCCAAACTAGTTTTGCTGGAGTGGAAGTTATGCCACAAATAGATAACTCCGTTACCCTAGAAATACCAGAGAAAGATTTAGAAATCACTACCTCCAGAGCAGGGGGTAAGGGTGGACAAAACGTCAACAAGGTGGAAACAGCAGTGCGCATAGTTCATATTCCTACAGGAGTAGCAGTGCGTTGTACAGAAGAGCGATCGCAATTACAAAATAAGGAGAAAGCTTTGGCTCGTCTCAAGGCTAAACTTTTAGTTATTGCCAGGGAACAACGTGCCCAAGAGATAGCTGAAATTCGTGGTGACATGGTGGAAGCATCCTGGGGCAATCAAATACGTAACTATGTTTTTCATCCTTACCAAATAGTAAAAGACTTGCGTACAAACATTGAAACCACAGCTATTAGTGATGTGATGAATGGTGATCTGGATAATTTTATTCAGGCATATCTCAGGCAAGAAAATCAATTGGTAACTAGTGGTGAGTAGAAAATTACCTTTTTTAGTGGTAACACTGGTGGGACTAATGATTTTATTAGTCCAAAATCTTGCTCCTAGCTTACCTCTAATGTTCTTGGGAATGCGGAGTCGTCCCCTACCCCTAGCTTTGTGGATTTTATTTAGCATTACTGCTGGTGGTTTAACATCCTTACTTATTAATACCTTCGTTAGCACCCTGTGGAAAATCACTGGGTACTCCACCACTCAGACCGGTTCATCTGCTCCCCCAAGCGGATCAAAATCTTTTGATACCTATAATCAAGAGAATACACATTCTGTCAATCATCCACCCAGGTCAAGAAATGGCAATGATGACACCGGTGATAAATTTGATGATTGGCAAATGGGTTCCCAGGAAGGTGATGACTGGGATTTCACCCAACCACCAAAATCACCAACCCAACGGAATGTTTCTCCTTCCGACTCCGTTTATTCCTACAGTTCCCAGTCACCTAAAAATACTGGGGTGGGCAAGGCTGAATCAATTTATGATGCGGACTATCGAGTCATTATTCCCCCCTATCAACCCCCAAGCACCAACCCAAGTGATAATGATACTGATGATGATTGGGATTTTTTGACAGATGAGGAATAGATCATGGATGCTTCAATCAAGCAATTATTAAAAGGAGTAAACCTATATTTAATTGGCATGATGGGAAGTGGTAAAACTACCATTGGTAGTTTACTAGCACAAGCAGTCAATTATAGTTTTATAGATACTGATGAAATTATAGTCAAAGCTGCGGGTAAACCCATCAGCGATATTTTCACCACCGAGGGAGAACCAGCATTTCGTCAACTGGAAAGTAATGTTTTAGCTCAGGTCTGTGCCTATACTAAATTAACCATTGCTACGGGTGGAGGCATTGTTCTGCGCCGAGAAAATTGGAGTTATCTCCATCATGGGTTAATAATTTGGCTTAATGTACCAGTAGAAATACTACTAGAGCGATTAAAGGAAGATCAAACAAGACCTCTTTTACAAGACCCAGACCCCCAGAGTAAATTGCGATCGCTTTTAGATGAGCGTTATAGTTTGTACTCCCAGGCTGATTTACATATTGAGATTACCCAACAGGAAACACCAGAACAGACTGTAACCAATATTGTGCAGGCAATTCCTAGAGTTCTGAAAACACCGGTGGAGAAATCCCAAAATTAACCCGCTAAAGCTATATTTAGTTTCATAGCAAATTCAGCATCAAACTTGGAATATTTACATAATGGTTAACGATATTGAGTATATCAGGCAAGCAGAAGCCACCCGCGTTAAGATTCTCAGCGAAGCTCTACCATATATCCAACAGTTTTCAGGTCGTACCGTAGTAGTCAAATACGGAGGTGCGGCAATGAAAGACAGTAGTCTTAAAGACAAAGTTATTCGTGACATTGTATTTTTATCTTGTGTCGGTCTAAGACCAATTTTGGTTCATGGTGGTGGTCCTGAGATTAATAGCTGGTTGGATAAACTAGGGATCGAACCACAATTTAAAAATGGCCTGCGAGTAACCGATGCACCAACCATGGATGTGGTAGAAATGGTGCTGGTAGGTAGAGTCAATAAAGAAATAGTCTCTCTGATTAACCAATCTGGTGGTATGGCAGTGGGACTTTGTGGTAAAGATGGTAACTTGATTACTGCTCGTCCCCAGGGAGATGAAAGTATTGGTTTTGTGGGGGAAGTCAGCAGTGTTAATATCAAGGTTCTAGAAACCCTTTCTAAAAGTGGTTATATTCCAGTAGTTTCTAGCGTAGCAGCTGACGATAGCGGACAGGCTTATAACATTAACGCTGATACGGTAGCAGGAGAAATAGCAGCTGCTTTAGGAGCGGAAAAGTTAATTTTATTAACGGATACTAGGGGGATTTTAACAAACTACAAGGATCCATCTACTTTGATTCCTAAAGTGGATATTAGAGAAGCAAGAGAATTGATTAATGATGGTATAGTGAGTGGGGGTATGATCCCTAAGGTTAACTGTTGTGTGCGCTCTCTTGCTCAGGGGGTAAAGGCCGCCCATATAATTGATGGTCGTATTCCCCATGCTCTATTGTTAGAAATATTCACGGATGTGGGGATTGGAACTATGATCTTAGGATCTCAGTTTCAGTAAACACTAATAGGGCTTGTATCCAAAAGTTTCTCGATGAGCTGGAGGAGAAATTTAAGCCCTAAGTAACTATCAATGAACTAATCACCAATGGGCACAGAAAACCTAGAAACTGCGAAAAATCTCTACTCCCAGGGCAAAATTGCCTTTGAGAACGGTGAATATCAACAATCTGTAGATAACTTGGAAAAAGCTACTAGTCTACTGTCGCAAAATTCTCGCTTTGCTGGAGAAGTAAATATCTGGTTAGTTAACGCTTATGAAGCTACGGGAAGATCCCAAGAGGCGATCGCCCTTTGTCAACAACTTTCCCATCATCCCCATTATGAAGTTAAATCCCAGGCTAAGCGCTTAGTCTACATATTAAAAGCTCCCAAACTTAAACGACCAAAAGAATGGATGACAGAGATACCTGATTTTGCTACAATTTCTGAGCGTCAAACCAAAACCCTAATTGCTCCGCAAAAATCAACTTTGCCCAAGAAGTCCCCGGATTCAGAATATGTGGATCTTAGTCAGGTAAACACACAGGATAATCTTTTTATTTGGGTGGCTTTAATTATTGCTGCTTGTACTATTTCCTATTTAGTTTGGTTGAGTTTCTGAATGGGTTGTTAGCAGTTAGATGGAGTTTACCTTGTTCTAAAGGAGAAAATATATGGCCACATACAAAACCACAAGGTTGGTTTTTAAAAACAGTATCCATAGCAGAAGCTTAATAAAGCTGGCAAAAAACTCCAAAAAGGTGATGATGATTTTAATCATCTTTATGTCCTTAATCTTATCCGGTTGTGTAGAATACAATCTGGGTATTAATTTCCATGACAGTAATAATGCTGAATGGGTACAACACATTCGGATTGCTGAAAACTTGACCAGTTTCAGCAGTGATTATTTACAGGAGTGGTTTAATGTTTTATCTCGTCGCGTTAGCAACATAGGGGGTTCCACCAAATATATTTCTCCTGGTGAACTGATGGTGAAAATACCTTTTACTCATGGTCAAGAACTAGAGGAGAAATTAGCCAATTTTTACCCACGCTCCCTACAAACCTCTCTCCATGAACCAATCAATATTACTTCCAACATAACTCTAAAAGAAAATAACTTTTTGTTCCTATCCAGAAATAATTTAATTTATCAATTGGATCTGCGCTCTTTAGCAGGAGTGGTCGCCCAGCAAAACAGTTCAAATACAACTCAAATTTCCCTCTTCAACATAGACTTTACCCTAAAAACACCCTGGGGAATCAAGAATATTAATTCCACGGCAAAACCTCTCCCACCAGAAACAAATAACCGACAAATAACATGGCAAATGCAACTGGGAGAGTTAAATCAAATAAATGTAGTGTTTTGGCTCCCCAATATGCTTAGTATTGGAACTTTGATGATTATTATTTTAGTTTGGTATGGTTACTACTTGAAATACTCCAGGTCAAACACACCCAAGCAAGGCTGATAATCAATAATATATTTAAACATATTTAAGGCGACAACCGCTCTATTTTCCAATCATGATTATGCAACCGGGTATACAGTAATCTATCGTGTAAACGACTAGAGCGCCCCTGCCAAAATTCAATTTGCTGGGGAATCACCCGAAACCCTCCCCAGTGAGGAGGTCTGGGTATTAATTGATTTTCATATTTTTGCTCAAGTTCTAACAGTTTTGATTGCAAAAACTCCCGATGGGGAATGACTTCACTTTGATTGGAAGCCCAAGCACCTAAACGACTGCTATGGGGACGCACTTCAAAATACCCATCAGACTCCTGGGGGGAAATTTTTTCTACCCCACCCACGATTCTCACCTGACGCTCCAATTGTGCCCACCAAAAAACTAATGCTGCATGGGGATTTATCGTTAATTCTTGTCCTTTATGACTATTATAATTAGTAAACAACACAAAACCTCTCTCGTCAAAGTCTTTTAATAAGACCATTCTGGCTGAAGGTTTGCCGTCAGAGCTGCAAGTTGCCAGGGTCATGGCATTAGGTTCGGGTAATTCCGCTGCTATAGCTTGATCAAACCACATTCTAAATTGTACAAGGGGATTACCATTAATACTTTTCTCGTCTAGTTCTTGTAAAGAGTAGTCCTGTCGAAGATCGGCTATAGTTCTATCCATTTTTGTGTTCCTGATTACTAAACATGCGACTTTCAGCTTCCCTGCAGACTATATTAACATACGGACTGGCTTGTCCACTTATCGCTGTGAATGTTTGGTTACTCTCTTTGTTGTTCCATTACTTCCAGCACCCAATCACTATCCTCAGCATCGCAGCTATTTTAGCTTTTTTGCTCAATTACCCTGTGCAGTTACTAGAAAAGGCCAGGATTACTAGAACTTACTCAGTAATAATAGTTTTAGTGATCACTTTAACCCTATTGGTGATTCTAGGTTTTACCCTAGTCCCCATGCTAGTTGAACAAACAACCCAGCTCCTCAAGAATATCCCCGATTGGGTGACTTCCAGTCAAGAAAATTTAAGTAGGTTACAGGTTTTAGCTCGTCAAAAGCGTTTGCATATTGATTTTAGTGTGGTTAGCAGTCAAATCAATGCCAGCGTGCAAAACATTCTACAACAAATTGCCTCCGGTGCAGTGGGTTTTGCTGGAACTTTATTGTCCGGACTGTTAAATATAGTCCTAGTCGTCGTATTGGCATTCTATATGCTGATATATGGCGATCGCTTGTGGTCTGGGTTAATTAATCAACTACCATCCTATATTGGATTACCCTTGAGTAAATCCTTACAATTGAATTTTCATAACTTTTTTTTGAGTCAACTGTTGTTAGCATTATTCATGGTAATCGCTTTAACACCAATTTTTTTATTTTTAAGAGTTCCCTTTGCCCTATTATTTGCAATTATTATAGGGATTTCCGAGCTAGTTCCTGTGATTGGTGCTACTTTAGGTATAGGGTTCGTGACCTTACTAGTATCCCTACAGACTTGGTGGTTAGCATTTCCAGTAGCAATGGTGGCAATCATCATACAACAGATCAGAGATAATATCCTAGCACCCAAATTACTTGGTAATTTTACCGGACTCAATCCTCTATGGATTTTCATTGCCATTTTGATGGGATTTGAAATTGGGGGTTTGCTGGGGACTTTAGTAGCAGTACCGATTGCGGGTACTATCAAGAGTACAATTGACGCGATTAGAAACAACGGAATAACTTAGAATAAATTGGTTTTTAATTATACATTCCCATGGATGCCAAAGATCTGTTAGCAACAATTAACAACCTGATTGAACAGGCCAAAAGGGGAGAGATAGATCCCTGGGATGTGGAGGTAGTGGAGGTAATTGACCGGTATTTAGAATTCATGTCACCCCAAAGTACCACCCAAGGTTATGAATCAGATTTGCACCAGTCCGGTCAGGCTTTTCTATCCGCATCTATGCTTGTTCTGTTTAAAGCAAATACTTTAATGGATTTATCAAGAATAGATAGTGCAATAGATAATAGTTTTGAAGATGTAGTTACAGATGATAACAATACAGAGTCACATAGTATAGAGAGGTTGCAGTTAGAGAGGCAATTAAGAAGGCGGACCGCTGCCATGCCCCCACCTAAGCGTCGCGTTACTCTGGTAGAATTAATCGAGCAGTTACAGATTATGGCTAGTCAGCTAAAGGAGGTAGAAAAGCCAAACAAATCGGAGCGACCTAGGCGTCAGCCAACTATGAAAACCATGAAAGCGGCCTTAGAATTAGCCCACCAGGAAAATCTCACCCAGGTTGCTGTGGAGGTGGAACAGGTGTTGCTTCTAGCAGCAAAAGAAGAAAATTCATCAGAACCATCCTGGGGATTAGAAGAACTGGTAGAGTTGTGGAGTGGTACACAACAAGCAAATCAGGTGGACAAAAAATCTAGCAGTGAGCACAATTCCGAGCATGGTAACCTAGTCAGTGTGTTTTGGGCACTATTGCTCCTTTGTGCCCAGTCTAAAGTAGAGCTATTCCAGGAAGAATTTTATCAAGAAGTCAAAGTGCGGTTATTAAGACAGAAGTAGTTGCTAGTACCCTAAATTCTTAGATCAAATTTGATAAATATATGGTAATGGTAAATTATTGGTTGGTGGGCCAGCTATAACTAAAAATCCGTGGTTGTCAAAAAGTATTGGATAATCAAACTATAATTGGGTATTTTAATGATAATAAACTGGCTTGTGGTTGAGGAACAGGAGTAACATTTTATGAAAGCAATGATTCTAGCAGCGGGTAAAGGCACTCGTGTACGCCCTATTACATATACCATTCCTAAACCAATGATTCCCATTCTGCAAAAGCCAGTAATGGAGTTTTTGCTAGAGTTATTGCGTAAACATGGGTTTGACCAGATCATGGTTAATGTGAGCCATTTAGCTGAGGAGATAGAAAATTATTTCCGTGATGGTCAAAGGTTCGGAGTGCAGATTGGTTATTCTTTTGAGGGTAAAATAGACGATCAAGGGAAATTAGTGGGGGAAGCTATCGGTTCAGCTGGGGGAATGCGTCGTATCCAAGATTTCTCACCTTTTTTTGATGAAACATTTGTAGTTTTGTGTGGTGATGCTTTAATTGATTTAGACCTCACCGCAGCAGTTAAGTGGCACAGGTCTAAGGGTGCAATGGCTACTATTATTACCAAGTCTGTCCCCCAAGAGGAAGTTTCTAGTTATGGTGTGGTTGTCACAGATCATGATAACCGAGTGCGAGCTTTTCAGGAAAAACCATCCGTTGAAGAAGCTCTCAGCACCAATATTAACACCGGTATTTATATCTTTGAGCCAGAAGTGTTTAAGTATATCCCATCCGGTGTTGAATATGACATTGGTAGTCAGTTGTTCCCCCACCTGGTGGAAATTAATGCTCCCTTTTATGCTATCCCCATGGATTTTGAATGGGTAGATATTGGTAAAGTACCTGATTATTGGCGGGCAATTCGCGGTGTTTTACTGGGAGAGATTAAAAATGTACAAATACCCGGTTATGAAGTTGCTCCAAATATATATACTGGTTTAAATGTAGCCGTAAATTGGGATCGGGTAGATATTACTGGACCTGTTTACATTGGTGCTATGACTCGAATTGAGGATGGGGCCAAAATTGTCGGACCATCCATGATTGGACCAAATTGCTGGATTTGTGGAGGTGCGACTGTGGATAATAGTGTGATTTTTGAATGGTCTCGCTTAGGTCCAGGAGTTCGCTTGGTAGATAAGTTGGTATTTGGACGGTATTGTGTAGATAAAATGGGCGCTGCTATTGACGTACAAGCAGCAGCTTTAGATTGGCTAATTACTGATGCACGTCAAATCCCACCCGCCGAAATTCCTCCAGAACACCAAGCGATCGCCGAGTTGTTAGGAGCAATTACAGTTTAGGAAATGGTAGGGGAATGGGGATTGATAACTTTGATTAACTGTTATTTAGATACGTATATCTTCTCAGACTTTGTTCATAGGTTTGCAGCAATCTTTGGGATTCGGATAAGGTGATACGGTCTTCTAATAGAGCTTGTTCACAACGCTGGCGAATATTTTCTACCATGTCTTCTGAATCATACTGGACATAACTGACTACTTCGCTCATGGTATCCCCTTTGACAACGTGCTCAATTTGGTAACCTTTGGGCGTAAGTTGAATGTGAACAGCATTGGTATCACCAAACAAGTTATGTAGGTTGCCCATGATTTCTTGGTAAGCACCGTTGAGGAACATCCCTAAATAATAGGGTTTATCAGGGTTGAATTTATGCAGCTCTAAAACCGATTTAACATCTCTTAGATCGATAAATCGGTCGATTTTGCCATCGCTATCACAAGTTAGATCTGCTAAAATACCCCTTTGAGTCGGTTCTTCATCTAAACGGTGGATGGGCATGATGGGAAATAATTGGTCTATGGCCCAACAGTCCGGTGCTGATTGAAATACGGAAAGATTAATGTAGTAGATAGAAGCCATGATTTTTTCCAGATCTTCCAATTCATCTGGTACATATTCTTGTTGCCTAGTAATTTCCAGGATTTTTTGACAACAAGCCCAGTATAAACGCTCAGCCTTGGCTCGCTCCTGTAGACGTAATATGCCTAAGTTAAATCGACTAATCGCTTCTTCCTTGAACTGGGCAGCGTCATGATAGAACTCCTGATAGTTCTCTTTGTTGATACACTGATATGTCTCCCACAAATATTTGATAATTGGGGATTCTCCTTCCTGGAGCTCCTCCGGTGGATTCAGTGGAACATCACTGGTACTTAAAACATCAAAGATAAGCACGGACTGGTGTGATGCGATCGCTCTTCCACTTTCACTAATTAGGGTAGGTACGGGAATTTTACTTTCCGAGCATGTATCTTTCAACTCCGCTACAATATCATTGGCATAGTTTTGCATATTGTAGTTTTTAGAGGCATAGAAATTGGTTTGGGAACCATCATAATCTACTCCTAAACCACCACCCACATCCAAGAACTTCATGTCAGCACCTAACATTGCCAGTTCCACATAGATACGACTAGCTTCTTGAATGGCATCTTTAATCACATTAATCGCGGAAATTTGTGAGCCAATATGAAAGTGAAGTAGTTGTAAACAATCCAGTAAATTGGCTGATCTTAACCTATCCACAGCTTCCATGATTTCTGGAATAGTCAAGCCAAATTTAGCACGGTCTCCCGTAGAAGTTCCCCATCTACCCATACCTTGAGTGCTTAATTTTGCCCGTACTCCCAAAATGGGTTTAATCCCTAACTGAGCACTAGCTGCGATCGCTAAATCGACCTCTTCAATTTGTTCCAGGACAATAATTGGAGTTTGTCCTAGTTTTTGAGCCAACATTGCTGTTTCAATATATTCTCGGTCTTTATAGCCATTACAAACTAATAAAGCTCCTGGTGTGTCTAATAAAGCCAGAGCAATCATTAATTCTGGCTTAGAACCTGCTTCCAGTCCAAACTGATGAGGCTTGCCAAAACGCACCAAATCTTCAATTAAGTGCCGTTCTTGGTTGCATTTGACTGGAAAAACTCCCCTATACACTCCAGAATAATTATAGCGAGCGATCGCCTTAGCAAAGCAAGAGTTTAAGCGCTCTATACGATCCTCCAAAATATCAGAGAAACGAATTAACAAAGGTAGTCCTAGATTTCGTTGTTTTAAAGCATTGACCAACTCAAATAAGTCCAGAGATCCCCCCCGATCTCCCTTGGGAGAGACTGTCACATGTCCTGCTGCATTAATGGAAAAATAAGGTCTACCCCAACCTTCAATGCGATATAGATCTTCACTATCCTCTATTTTCCAACTGCGGGATAAATCACCCGATTTAGTGCTGGGGGGTAGTAGTTTTTTATGTTTTTGGTTTTTCAATTCTGATTTATGTCCATTAGTATGAACTTTGACGATTTCATCGGTAATTGACTCGACACCCATTTCTTCCTCACCTTATGTTGTGTTTACCCACAGAGTAATAATTTAACAAATTAAATCCCCAGCTGTAATTAATCCACATTCCTAGGATTTTCAATTTTCGTTTGATAATAGTATGAGAAATATGTTAAATTTAATTAAGATTGCGGGAAAACCTCCCAGATCTAGCTTAGGCAAACTGTGTTGCCATGTCAAATTACAAAATGGATTTATAAGCATCCGTTACAAAATTAGTCATATTAGTACTAGAGGCGAATTAACAGATGAAATTTTCCTGGAGAGTTGTAGCACTTTGGTCAGTTCTGGCCCTAGTAATAGGCTTTTTTCTCTGGCAAGGTACATTTGCTGGATCCCCAGGGGATCAAAGCAAAAACGCTGCCAATACCAGAATGACCTACGGACGATTTTTGGAATACCTGGATGCTGATCGTGTAACTAGTGTGGACCTATACGAAGGGGGTAGAACAGCTATTATTGAAGCCCTGGATCAAGATATTGAGAACCATGTTCAACGTTGGCGTGTAGATCTACCCTTAAATGCGCCCGAGTTAATAAACAAACTAAAAGAACACCAAGTCAGTTTTGATGCTCACCCAGTTCGTAACGACGGTGCCATCTGGGGTCTATTGGGCAATTTAGTCTTCCCCGTTTTATTGATTGGTGGTTTATTCTTTTTGTTCCGTCGTTCTAACAACCTTCCTGGGGGACCTGGTCAAGCCATGAGTTTTGGTAAATCTCGTGCTCGCTTCCAAATGGAGGCTAAAACCGGAGTAAAATTTGACGACGTAGCTGGTATTGAAGAAGCTAAAGAGGAATTACAAGAAGTTGTTACCTTCTTAAAGCAACCAGAGAAATTTACTGCAGTAGGGGCAAAAATTCCCAAAGGTGTGTTGCTAGTAGGACCACCGGGAACAGGTAAAACCCTATTAGCAAAAGCAATTGCTGGTGAAGCAGGCGTACCATTCTTTTCTATATCCGGTTCGGAATTCGTAGAAATGTTTGTGGGTGTGGGAGCTTCCCGAGTTCGTGACCTGTTTAAAAAAGCCAAAGATAACGCCCCTTGTATTATCTTTATAGATGAAATTGATGCTGTAGGTCGTCAACGGGGTGCGGGTATAGGTGGTGGAAATGATGAGCGGGAGCAGACCCTGAACCAATTGTTAACGGAAATGGATGGTTTTGAAGGTAACACTGGCATCATTATTATTGCTGCTACCAACCGTCCTGATGTCCTTGACTCAGCTCTTTTACGTCCTGGACGTTTTGACAGACAGGTGACCGTAGATACACCTGATATTAAGGGACGGTTAGAAATCTTAGAGGTTCATGCCCGCAACAAGAAACTAGATCAAAGCGTGTCCTTAGAGGCAATTGCCCGTCGAACTCCTGGATTTAGCGGTGCTGACCTAGCCAACTTATTGAATGAAGCGGCCATTTTGACCGCCAGAAGACGCAAAGAAGCAATTACCCTATTAGAAATTGATGATGCGGTTGACCGGGTAGTAGCAGGGATGGAAGGCACTCCTTTAGTAGACAGCAAGAGTAAGCGATTAATTGCCTACCATGAAATAGGACATGCCTTAATAGGTACTTTGTTAAAAGATCATGATCCAGTCCAAAAAGTCACCCTAATTCCCAGAGGACAAGCACAGGGTTTAACCTGGTTTATGCCTAATGAAGAACAAGGATTAATTACCCGTTCTCAACTCAAGGCGAGAATTACAGGTGCTTTAGGAGGGCGTGCAGCTGAGGATGTAATTTTTGGTGCAGCAGAAGTTACTACCGGTGCAGGAAATGATTTACAACAGGTAACCGGTATGGCACGCCAAATGGTAACACGTTTTGGTATGTCCGAACTTGGTCCCCTATCCCTAGAAAGTCAACAAGGCGAAGTCTTTTTAGGACGTGATTGGACAACCAGATCCGAGTATTCCGAATCTATTGCCGCTCGTATTGACACACAAGTGAGAACAATTGTAGAAGAGTGTTATGATTTGGCAAAAAACATCATGAAGCAAAATCGTACTCTTACTGATCGTCTAGTAGATCTTTTGATTGAAAAAGAGACCATAGACGGTAATGAGTTCCAGCAAATCGTAGCTGAGTATACTGTTGTTCCCGATAAAACCCAGTTTGTTCCCCAGCTATAAGTAGGGAATTATTTGTAGGATGGGTGGATGTAACCCATCCTAAGATTTTCCTGGGTTGAGTTTAATAACTCAGATTCAATCCCAACTTACCTGACGGAAAAAGCCTCATTGAACCTTCTAGTAATTGGTTCCACAATAAAAGTCAGAATTGATTTTTTGCGAGTCACTATTTCCGCATTTGCCATCATCCCTGGAGTAAACTCCACCTCCTGACCATCCATAGTAATTGAATGCTTATTTAACCTAATCCTAGTGGGAAAAACCAAACCTAATTTTTCATCAACCACCGCATTAGGACTAATTTGTAAAACCTCAGCATCCACCACACCGAATTCTTGAAAAGGGAAAGTTGCCAACTTCACCTTTGCTGTCATACCTTGACGAATAAAACCAATATCACGATTGAGAACTTTTACCTCTAGTAGAATATCTTCTCCTTCAGGTAAAATGGAGAGTAATTCTTCACCGGATTGAACTGGACCTTTGGTGGCTTTGATTTTATAAATTATTCCCGATACTGGGGCCTTAATTATTTCTTTCTCCCTTTGTTTTTTTGCCTGGTCTAATTGTCCAACAATATTGGTCAGTTCTTCTTTACGTTTATTTATCTGGGTTAAAATTTCGCTTTGTCTCTCTGATGCTAATATTAGACTTTGACTTTTAGCTGATTGATAGGTCTGTTGTGCTTGATTAATTTCTTGTTTTTGAGCAGCAATATCTTTTTCTAAAGAGGTCACCCTATCCTGGGCTTCCAGTAGTCTGTTTTTAGCATTATTTACCTCATTAACAGCTCTGATAATATCCGTATTTGCCCTATTTACCCTCTCCAGAGCTTCCAGATAGTCAACCCTAGGAACTGCACCAGGAGTGAGTAGAGTCCTGAGATTTTCTTCTCTAGTGGTGGCAATTTTCAAATTGCTTTGTATTTGATTACGAATATTTTCTGCGTTGACTAAATTGTTTTGGGAATTAACTACACTAGGTTTACTGTTAGCTAGATTTTCTTGCAAGCGACTCAATCTGATTTTTGCTTGCTGAATATTGGCAAGCTGTCGCTTTGCTTCTGCTTCTGCAGCCATTTGTTTAGCCTTGTAGTCTAATAACCGAGAATTTAACAACTCGTCTTGTAATTTGGTTCCCCTAGTTTTTGCTCCAGTTCTTTCAGTGTCTAAACGTTGTAAATCTTCCTCAATTAATTTACTGGCCTTTGTTAAACGGTTAATATCAGTTTGTTGAAAATCAGGATTCCTTTCAATTAACACTTGATCTTTAGTAACCCGATCTCCTTCCTTGACCTTTACTGCTAAAATAGAACCATTACCCAGGGATGTGACCGGTCTAATTTGAGTAGAAGCGATTAACTCACCCGTTGCAGTTGCGACTTCATCAACTTGAGAAAGGTGAGCCCATAAAATACTGCTAAATACAATTGCACTAATAGTTCCAGCTAATAGTCGGGTATAAATAGGAGGGAGTTCTTGTACTGCTTTACCCAATTCATAAGATAATTTTTCCTCTGGTTTGGCAAAGTTTTCCTTAGTTTGACGAACTTGAACCGCATTGGCCCATGGGGAATATTTCATATATACCAAAAGGGAGAGATAGGACTATAGTTTTTAAAAACAGTTGGTTGATTAACAAAAATCGTCAATTGTTAACATATTCGATGCTAATACAAGTAATGATAAAATGGTGTAGTCTGAACAACAACTTGCCAATGAATTTTTCCATTCAAATAAAATAGGTTAATCGTTAAAATTCATGGCTGGGTGGTTGACTCCCGGGTCATGCTATTATCTAGCTAGGAAAATGAGGAAATAAACTGTGTTAAAATTCTTTGCAGACAGAGGTGGAACATTTACAGATATTGTAGCGTTAACAGATAATCAGGACATAATCAATAGATTATTAAACTACCCCCAGAGATTTTTAATTGTTCCCTTACCCGATCAACAATGGGTAATAGTTTATAAATTATTGTCAGAGAATCCCGATCAGTATACAGATGCGGTAATTCAAGGACTTCGTGATATTATGGGAATTCCCCCCCAACAGAGTATTCCTGGTCAAACTATAGAAGTGATTAAAATGGGAACAACAGTAGCAACAAATGCACTGCTAGAAAGACATGGAGACCGGGTTGTTTTAGTTATTAATAAAGGCTTTAAAGATGCTTTAAGAATTGGTTATCAAAACCGTCCTAACATTTTCGCCCGACAGATAATTTTACCTACCATGCTGTATGAAGCAGTAATTGAAGTAGATGCTAGATATGATGCTCATGGTAACGAGTTATTTCCCGTAAATTATCAGAAAATTAAATGCGACCTACAAACAATTCATCAAACAGGAATTGACAGTTGCGCCATTGTTCTCATGCATGGCGATCGCTATCCCACACATGAACAAGAAATAGGCAAAATTGCTGAAGAAATTGGATTTACCCAAATTTCTATTTCCCATCAAGTTAGTCCCCTAATGAAACTTGTGAGTCGGGGAGATACAACAGTTGTGGATGCTTATTTAACACCCATATTACGTCGTTATGTCAATCAGGTTTCCAGTCAGGTTCCTGAGGTCAAATTAATGTTTATGAAATCTGACGGTGGGTTAACTGATGCAGAGAAATTTCAAGGTAAAGATAGCATTTTAAGTGGGCCTGCTGGTGGTATTGTTGGTGCAGTACAAACTAGTAAAAGAGCAGGATTTAATTTAATTATCACCTTTGATATGGGAGGAACAAGCACAGATGTGGCCCATTTTAAAGGGGAATATGAAAGACAATTAGATTCGGAAATAGCAGGTGCGCGGATGCGAGTTCCCGTCCTAGCGATTAATACCATTGCTGCAGGTGGAGGTTCAATTTTATCTTTTGATGGATCCACCTATCGTGTAGGTCCAGAATCTGCAGGTTCAAATCCCGGACCTGCATCCTACAGACGGGGGGGACCATTAACAGTCACAGACGCTAATATTATGTTGGGGAAGATTCAACCCCAATACTTTCCAGCAGTTTTTGGAAATGATGGTCAATTACCTTTGGATAGGGAAATAGTGCTGGAGAAGTTTACAAACTTGACCCAGAATATGACATTAACTACAGGAAAATCCTTTTCTCCTCCACAGGTAGCATCAGGATTTATTGCTATTGCTGTGGAAAATATGGCTAATGCCATTAAAAAAATTAGTCTACAACGGGGTTATGATATTAGCGAATATGTATTATGTTGTTTTGGAGGTGCAGGTGGACAGGTAGCTTGTTTAATTGCGGATACTTTAGGAATGAAAAAGATATTTTTGCATCCCTTTGCTGGTGTATTGTCAGCTTATGGAATGGGTTTAGCTGATGTGAGAGCTACCAGAGTCACCGGAGTAGAAAAACCCTTGAGTCAGTCCTTAATTCCCCAATTACAGGAATTAGTTACCCGTTTAGAAATTTCCGCCAATCAAGAATTAAATCCAGCAGAACATCAGGTAAATCATTTGTCAGTCAGGGTGATTAAAAACCTTAACCTCAAGTATGAGGGAACTAATTCTACCTTATCCGTCGATTTTAGAAACGATATAGAATTAATACAGCAGCAATTTGCCAGGGAACACAAATCAAGATATGGGTTTATTCAGCCAGAAAAAACCTTAATTGTGGAATCTATTTTTGTCGAGGTGATTCAACAGATGGACACACCAGAAGAACCCATCATTTCCCGTCAACTTCCCCAGGGGCAAATTCCCCAACCTTTAGAAGTAGTTGAGCTATTTACCGCCAATAGATGGTGGCATACTCCAGTTTATAGAAGAGAAGATTTACAACCGGGAGATATTATCCCAGGTACTGCTATTATTGTGGAGAAAATCAGCACCATTGTGGTTGAACCCAATTGGCAAGTAAAATTAACTGAACGTAATCATTTAATCTTGGAAAGAGCAGAAAGATGAAAAAACTATATGATCATATTCAGCCAGATCCAGTTCGCTTAGAAATTTTTAAAAATCTCTATCAATTCATTGCCGAACAAATGGGAATAGTGCTGCAAAACACAGCTGTATCAGTTAATATTAAGGAACGTCTGGATTTTTCCTGCGCTATTTTTGACAGTTCTGGTTTATTAGTTGCTAACGCTCCTCATATTCCTGTGCATTTAGGTTCCATGAGTGAAAGCGTGCGCTGTTTAATTAATGATTTGGGAACTACAATTAAACCAGGCAATGTTTATCTATCCAATAATCCCTACAATGGGGGAACCCATTTACCTGATGTTACTGCTATCACGCCCATATTTTTACCCCCATTTTCAAATATGTTTTTAAAAACTGGGCAAGACTCTCCCCTATTTTTTGTTGCATCCCGAGGACACCAATCAGATATCGGTGGTATTACCCCCGGATCCATGCCTCCCCATAGTACGGATATTACCCAAGAAGGGATTATTTTTGATAATTTTCTCCTGGTTCAGGAAGGAGAGCTACAAGAAACCTCTGTGAGAAATTATCTGTTAAATCATCCCTATCCCAGTCGCAATCCTGAGCAAAATATAGCAGATTTTAAAGCTCAAATTGCCGCTAACGCCAGGGGAAGCCAAGAATTAATAAAAATGGTTGATCACTATGGGCTGGAAACTGTAAAAGTTTATATGCAGTTTGTACAAGATAATGCGGAAGAATCAGTAAGAAGAACTATCAATGTTTTAAAAAATGGATCCTTTACATATGTCATGGATAGTGGGGCAAAAATTCAAGTTCAAGTCACTATTAATCGGGAAAATCGCACAGCTAAAATTGATTTTACGGGCACATCACCACAATTAAAGAGTAATTTTAATGCACCTAAAGCTGTAACCCAAGCAGCAGTATTATATGTCTTTAGAACTCTGGTAGATGACAATATTCCTCTTAATGCTGGCTGTCTCAAACCTTTAGAAATTATTATTCCTCAAGGTTGTATGCTAAATCCCACCTATCCCGCAGCAGTAGTAGCAGGAAATGTGGAAACATCACAAACTATTGTTGATGCTTTATATGGTGCCCTAGGTGTAATGGCTGCTTCCCAAGGAACTATGAATAATTTCACTTTTGGCAATGAAAAATATCAATATTATGAAACTATTTGCGGTGGTTCCGGAGCAGGTATGGACTTTGATGGCACAGATGCAGTTCACACTCACATGACTAATTCCCTACTTACCGATCCAGAAGTGCTAGAAACCCGTTATCCGGTAATAGTGGAAAGTTTTACTATCCGTGAGAATAGTGGGGGTAAAGGAAAATATTCCGGGGGTAATGGGGTGGTCAGAAAAATCAAATTTCTGGAATCCATGACGGCAAATATTCTTTCTGGTCATCGTTTAGTCCCCCCCTTTGGATTAAATGGTGGAGCACCAGGAAAGGTGGGAAACAACTGGATACAACGTGAAAATGGCATCCAAGAGGTTTTAGATAGCACTGCTACCGCAGAAATGCAACCAGGAGATATTTTTGTCATAGAAACTCCTGGTGGTGGTGGATTTCAGGAGCAATAAACCCACTAAACTTCCACTATCACGGGTGCATGATCACTAGGCTGTTCTAGCTTTCTAGGACTAATATCAATAAAGCAACTTTTAGCTTGTTTATAAAGTACATCTGTTAAGTAGTGATGGTCTATTCTCCATCCTGAGTTTCTTTTAAAAGCTCCAGTACGATAGTCCCACCAACTATAATTACCCCCCTGGGAATTAAACTTGCGAAACCCATCCCCAAAACCCAGTTTCAAAATCTCTCTTAAAGCTTGTCTCTCTGGTAAGGATGCCATAATCTGATTTTCTGTATCTACCTGTTTATAAATGTCTATATCTTCTAGTGCAATGTTAAAATCACCACACATAATAATATCAGAATTACACTTCAGCAAAACCTCCAGGTATGTTTTTAATACTGCTAACCACTGCAATTTATATTGATATTTCTCACTTCCCACTGCTGAACCATTAGGAACATACAGATTAATAATCCTTACTTCATCTACAATACCCGTGATCACTCTTTTCTGGTCATCCCACTTAGGTTCCAGATTTTCCAGGACTTGACAAAACCCTGTACTTACACTTTTCATTGGCTGGCGACTAATTAATGCTACACCATTGTAAGCCTTCTGTCCATAAATATAAGTGTTATAGCCCATGTCATGAAATACAGTTAGGGGAAAATCCGTGTCTATGACTTTGGTTTCCTGTAGACACAGAACATCAACGTTATTTTCCCCTAACCAGCTAATAACCTGTCCTAGACGAGTACGAATTGAATTGACATTCCAAGTGGCAATTTTCATGAGCAGATTTAGCAATAGTTATACAAACAGAGAATTTGAGAATATTGAATATTAATTTAATTATTATAGTATGGGGAGTTACAAAATCTGAAAATTGTCAATTGCAACAAATATACTCCTACACTTATGATCCCCAAGACAGATGAAACGACTATATACTAGTCTATAATAACAATGGTTATATTTATTGTCTATATACTGTTATTTCAACCCAACTTGTTTGTGGAAATTAGAAAAGTTAATTTAAATTGAAAAAAACTCAGTAGAAATTTCTTTCCTCTTAAAATTCCTCTAAGTGAGGTTGGAACTGCTAACAGGATATGTCAAATCAAATTACCACTATATACAAAAGCAGTTGTGACTAAACAACTAATTGCTCGGGCAAGTTAGTGAACACTAAATTAACAAAGGATCCATTTAACTTGACTAAGTTTTTCTCTAAGCATAAAAATTTTAGGAGGATATTGACATGAGTAATAGAGCCAATACATGCCCCTGCTGTGGCGGGTCCGTTTTGCGGCATATTCGTCACAGCGAACTGTACTGGTTTTGCCCATCCTGTCGTCAAGAAGTACCGCTACTAACCATAAGTCGCATATCAGGTCAATTGGAAAATGCCCACACTACCTCTATCAAATCCTCCACTGTTACATCGTTGGAGTAATAGCTGGCTAAAACCCTGTAGATATGATGGCTAAGGCTATATTGTTGCCAAAAAGGCAAATCGGGATACAGAAGGTATCATATAATATGGATCTAAATTTTTACAAAACTTAACACTATCTGATCACATGCTGATTAACTCTTCTGGCCTTTCCAAGCTTAAAGAATCAATTAATAATTCAATCACCGAGAAGATTTTTTTAGGACATAAACCCGGGCCAGAACTAATTGCTATTCTAGCAGTCTATCTTGTCCAGGGCGCCTTGGGATTGTCTCGTCTTTCAGTGAGTTTTTTCCTCAAGGATGAATTACAGCTAAGTCCGGTAGAAGTTTCAGCCATTCTAGGTATAGTTACTCTACCTTGGATGATTAAACCATTATTTGGCTTTGTTTCTGATACTTTTCCCATATTTGGCTACCGTCGTCGTCCCTATCTAGTCCTATCTGGGATTCTAGGTGCTGCTAGTTGGTTAGCCTTGGCAACATTAGTAGATAGCAGCTGGAAAGCAACAATAACAGTCACCTTATCTTCTTTAGCTATTGCTGTCAGCGATGTGATAGTTGATTCCTTGGTTGTTGAACGTGCCAGGTTAGAATCTCAGGCCAAGGCTGGTTCTCTCCAATCCCTGTGTTGGGGAGCCACTGCCTTGGGCAGTTTCTTAACAGCTTATTTTAGCGGACTAGTATTAGAGTATTTTACCACAAAGACAGTATTTTTAATTACTGCTTTATTCCCCTTGCTTATCTCCGTGGTTGCCTGGTTTATTGCCGAAACATCGGTTTATCAAGAAGACTCACAGCAAGATAGTAGTAAGTCAGTGAGTATTAGAACTCAGACTAATCAACTTCTACAAGCTTTTCGCACTAGGGCAGTTTTACTACCAACCCTATTTATTTTTATCTGGCAATGTACTCCCAGTGGAGAATCAGCTTATTTCTACTTCTTTACCAACGAGCTGCATTTCCAACCCGAGTTTTTAGGTAGGATACATTTGTTTACTAGTTTAGCTTCTTTAGTTGGTATTTGGATTTTCCAGCGATTTCTTAAAAACGTTCCATTTCAAAATATTTTTACCTGGAGTATTCTTATATCTATATTATTAAGAATGACTATGTTAATTTTAATTACACATACCAATAGAGCTTTAGGGATAAATGATAGATGGTTTAGTTTGGGAGATAGCTTAATTATTGCAGCCATGGGACAAATTGCATTTATGCCTACTATGATATTAGCAGCTAGAATTTGTCCCCTGGGAATAGAAGCAACACTCTTTGCAGTATTGATGTCAGTATTTAACCTAGGTGGATTAGTTTCCAGAGAATCCGGAGCTTTAATTATGTACTGGTTAGGAATAACAGAGAGCAATTTTGACAGTTTGTGGCTGCTACTGGTAATAACTAACTTGATTGCCCTACTACCAATGTTATTTGTCAAACTTTTGCCCGGTAAGGAGGAAATGGAATATGGAGTTGCCAAATAGGTTTTTCCCAAATTAGTCCTACCGGTGTTACAATAGTAGGTGAAACTTAATATCAATTAATAAAAACATGCAATCTATAGATCTACGTAATCAGCAAAATTTAGAAAAATCCTATACTCGTGAAGATTGGCAACAGGGATATGAGTCCCTGAAAGAAGAGTATGACTATTGGATTGACGATATAGAAGGTGAAATACCCAAGGAGCTGGAAGGCACAGTTTTTAGAAATGGTCCTGGGTTATTAGATATCAACGGACAAAGAATACATCATCCCTTTGATGGTGATGGGATGATTAGTCAAATTATATTTAGTGAAGGTCGAGCCCACTTCCGAAACCGATTTGTACAGACTGAGGGTTATTTAGCAGAAAAGAAAGCGGGTAGAATTCTTTATCGTGGAGTGTTTGGGACTCAAAAACCTGGTGGTTGGTTGGCTAATATACTGGACTTTAAAACCAAGAATATTGCTAATACAAATGTTATTTACTGGGGTAAAAAACTACTGGCATTGTGGGAAGCAGCGGAACCTTATTCATTAAATCCTTACACCTTAGAAACCTTGGGCAAAGAATATTTTAATCATGGTTTATCATCGGGAGAAGCTTTCAGTGCCCATCCCCGGGTAGATCCCCAGGGCAAACTAGTTAACTTTGCCATTGAACCAGGAATAAAAACAAAGATTACAATTTTTGAACTCAATCAAGATGCTGAAGTGGTAAGTAAGCAAAATCATAGAATTGATGGTTTTTGCTTCATTCATGATTTTGTTATTACCGAAAATTACTGTATATTCTTCCAAAACCCCCTCAGTTTTAACCCCATTCCTTTTGCCTTAGGAAAGGTTGGTGCAGCACAATGTATTAAACCAGAAAAAAATCTCCCTACCAAAATTATTCTCATTCCCCGTCAGCATAGTCCCATGGTATGTTCGGGAGTAAAGGTTTTAGAAACCACAGCTGGGTTTATTTTTCACCATGCTAATGGTTTTGAAATAGACAATAAAATTATTGTTGATTCTATCTGCTATGATTCCTTAGCCTTAACAGACATTGACAGCAATCAAGATTACCGACAAACAAACTTTGATGCGATCGCCCCTGGAAAATTATGGAGATTTGAGCTAGATTTACTGCAAGAAAAAGTGACAGCCAAATTAATAAATGATCGCGCCTGTGAATTTCCTGCCATTCATCCGGATCACGTAGGCAGACCCTACCGTTATTTATACATGAGTGTCGCTCATAATCCCCGGGGAAATGCTCCTTTACAAGCCATTTTAAAAATTGATTTAGAATTGGGGAAACAACAGATTTGGAGTGCTGCACCCAGGGGTTTCATGGGTGAGCCAATCTTTATTCCCCATCCCCATGGTCAACAAGAAGATGCAGGATGGATTGTGGGCTTGGTTTATAATGCAGAATATCACCGTTCATACATAGTAATTTTAGATGCTAATGACCTAGAAAAGGGAACAATAGCTAAATTACATTTAAAGCATCATATTCCCCATGCACTACATGGTAGTTTCACAAGGGATGTGTTATGTGAACCGATAATCACAAGAAAATCGCCGAAAGGCACGGAAGCCACTTGGCTTTAGACAGGAAGTGCCAACGGCGAATTTATTCGCCTTGATATTTAACCGTGATGCGGTTCTTCAATATTCCAGTGTTGTCTTTATGTTATTTTGTGGCTGCTATTGACAAGTAAGTCTTATCTGAGGCTATACTTTCGAAATCAATTTAAAGTAGCGGTGATGCTAGGAATTGATCTTAGCGGAATCAGTAGAGGCTGTTTAAGCCAGCCTCAGAAAGTTCGTTTATGGACTCTTCAGAAATCTCCGTGTCTTTAGACCGGAGAAGCTTAACCTATCTAACATCTGAGTGTAAACTGTGTTTAGTTGACTGGCCACACCCTCCCAACTAAACTTTTCTACAACTCTCTTACTACCAGCTAAACCTAATTTATCTCGCCATTGAGGATTACCAATAATCCTATCAATGGCATAGCTAAAAGCTGTTACGTCTTGAACGGGGGCCAACAAACCTGTGTTCTCATTTACTACGGTAAATTGCAGTCCTCCCACGTCACTAGCCACCACTGGTGTACCACATGCCATGGATTCCAATGCTACTAGCCCAAAGGGTTCATAATGACTGGGTATGACACAAACATCAGCTGCAGCGTAGTAATAGGGTAGTATGTCCCTTTTTAACAAACCGGGAAAAAGTGTACATTCCACCATTCCTAGTTCCCGGACAATTCCCTCAATGCGATCGCGTTCTTTCCCGTCGCTATTACCTGGTGTACTCCCACCACCAATAATCAGTTTCAGGTTTTGGTCTCCAAAAAACCTTGACTCCCGCACTGCGCGAACTAGGGTTTCTATCCCTTTGCGAGGGTCAAATCTCCCCACATAGAGCACAACCTTGGCGTTCTTGTCAATGCCTAATTTATCTCTAGCCACCCCCCTATCCACGCAACTAAATCGGCGAACATTTGTACCACAGGGAATAACTGTAATGTTACCTTTCCCACTGATCAAAGTTCTCATTTGTTCTTCTTCTTGGGGACTGGTGGCTATAATCACTTCCCCTTTTTCCAACACCTCTTTTTCTACTGCCAACCTTTGATTGGCAATGGGTGGAATGTTTTCTATGGTGTTATATTTGACTACTCCTAGGGAATGATATGTATGAATCTGTTTAGTCCCTTGAATCTGTCTCAATTGCAATCCCACCCAGCTGGATAGCCAGTAGTTGGTGTGAACTAGTTCATATTTAAAACCGCTTTCTTTCTGAAACTTTAATAGCTGTTCCACAAATTCTCGTAAATACTGAAAACCATTGTCTCTGGAAACAAATTCCACCGGTCCTGCTGTCAATCTAATTGTTCGACAATGGGAATTATGTTGCACAATATTCTCCTGGTCAGGACTGACTTTCCGACTGAACATGTCAACTTGCCATCCTAACTGGGATAGTGCTTCACCTACCTGGCGAACATAAACATTTTGTCCCCCGGCCTCTTCTTTGCCAATTTCTATAGCCGGATCACCGTGGACGGAAATCAGGGCAATCCTTTTATTAGTTGTAGAGTTCATAGATACTTGGTGTGTTGCTAGTTATCACAGGGTAGTATGGTATGCCATCCAGGTTGACCTGAATTTTAAAAGTTGGTCTTCTTTGTTTATCCTAATACAAAAATCACATTTTAACCGATTATTATCTTTCTATGATGATTGATTTTATTATCATCAGCAGTTTTTTTATCTATGGTAAAAACCTCCTGTGGCTTCGATTAAATCATGTATTTAGCTTATGTTATAACTTCCCTTTGGTTAAGCAAAAGTTAAGTTGAGGTTAACCAATAAAACCTAAACAGTTTTATTTTTTTGGTTTGGCAATTTTTAGTTAGACAATTTTTAAAAACAGACCTGAAATATAATCGTATAAAAAAAAATAACAAAATTCTGTTACATAAAATACTAATTTAGTAAATCTTACCAGCAAGTAATCCCCATTCCGCCATAATTTACATCTATTTACATGGCTAAAGACAAAACTAGCCCATACAAATACTAGTTATTGCATGGACTTGATTAACTTACCCCACTCCCCAAGGACCGGTTTATGGAGCAGTGGCGGTTAACATCTGCTTGATTTTTGTTAGCTGTTCAGCCCAGCGGGGATCGGGACGAATTGCATCCGTATCAACTGATGTTGTGCTTTCCACAGGTGACCCACCACGCTTGGATTTTTTGGAACTTTTTTCACGACGACCCTGTTTGTTGGTGCTGGGAACTGGAGCTGGTGTACTAGAAGATTGTAGAACTGGTTTGGGGGTCTGCTGCTCCTCACCCTCTTCACCTTTTGTTCTGGGTAATGCTTTTTCTAGTTTAATGGCCGTATCCTTGAACAGTTGACCATTATATTTTTCGATAATTTGGTCTGCTTGGTCGTCATTGTTAACTGTCAAGAACCCAAAACCACGACACTTACCTGTTTTTCTGTCTTTTATTAGTTTGGTAGTAACCGCATCACCCTCAGCAGCAAATACAGCTTGCAACTCTTGACGGTCAATTTCTTCTTTGGGCAAATTACCTATATACAGACGAACGGACATGACTTTTTCCTCCGAGGTTTACATGAAAGTGAGAAAAGAAAAACATTGACTTTTGGCTCTTACATAGGCTCTTATATAAATGCTACTAATAAAATCGCCACAAACCAATTTTTTTAATCCCATCTGTTAAACTATAGTTTCAAACGACATGAATACATGCTGAATATATGGTCAATATATCACATATTACACAGATTACACAATTAACTCATGCTGTTTGTTCCATAGGCGCGAAACGCCCTACTAAGGATGACTATAACACCCCTTAACCCTTGGCCAAAAGCCGTCAGGAATACTTTGAAAATCTCTAAAACTTGGAGGACTTTTAATATCTTCCACATCATGGTTGGGGTTTTCTTGTGATGGCTTGGTGGCAAATATTTCCCACCTATTCCTAATCTCATCCCTAAACTAAATTCTGAGTTGGGTTCTAAATCAAATTGTTGCCGATTATAATCACCTTTCATGACTCCATTAGCAGCTTTGACTTTCTGCCACTGAAAATCTTTTAAGTCTTCTTGGTTTTGTTTGTGATTGGTCATTGGCGTGCAATCTTCCAAAGTTTTCAAAATCTACCGACAACAGGTTCCATTAATAGAATATAAGCACCCCAGAACTGGGCAATCAGTGCTATAACTGTTGACCACATAGGGTGATGACCATAGATAATCTTACCATTTATGGTTTCTAAACTGTGAATATCAACCCAGGGTGTAGCTCCCCGTCGTAACCAACCCGTTAGGGTAATCTGTTGTCCCATCAGTTTTTGCCAGGTGGGGAACCATGTATGGTGTAATTTGATTAAACCAATTTCCGATTCCAAAATTAGATCCTGGCCTAGACAGTTACCAGAACCCCCCTTACCTAAAAGTCTACCGGAGATCCGGATGTTGAGACTATTAATTGGTAGAACTGCAGGGTTAGTTAGGAATTTTAGCACCTGTTTTTCACCGTTTAGGTTGTCGGGTTTAATCCCCGGAAATAAGGCGTTTAACCTCACAATTGTGCCCATACTAAATCCAATCATTAAAAATCCTACCAAAAAAGACCACCCATCATAAATCCATTTTAGGTGAAATAGCTCCAACCCATAACCAATTTGCCAAGTTAACCATAGTATTACCCCCATTCCTAAACCTATAGGTATGCCTAAAAATGGGGCGATTTGTAATAAGAATGACTGCATTTTTACCTGGGGTGAAGTTGGTTTCATGGGGTGCAGTTCTGTATCTAAGTACCACTGGCGAGCAATTTGACACAGATTTTCCAGGCGATCGCCCAGGAGGGGATGGCTATTATTTAGTGTAAACCATTGACGGTATGGTTGATTGTTTTCCCATATTAATAATGATTCCCAGGTGAATTGACCAGCAGTACTGCCTAAAAAAAAGCTGTGCTTATAATCTACAGGAGCAACTATATTTAAACTTTCTAGTTCCCAACTCGTCTGTTGTTGATTTTTAATGTTCCTAGCTATGCCAATGGTAGTTTTTAACAGGGCGCGAATTAGTCCATTTGGATTTCCTGTCATTTCTACTGCCTGGCGATCGCTATTTTTTAAACATAGGCGAGAATTAATGAAGGTTGTAGCGGTCAACAAACTCCAGATTCCATAACTCACACTACCCAACCCTGTGGCAACCCAGTGCCATAATGTATTTTGATTTTTAGTTGACCAGATGGCTGTTTGCTGATAAATTAGGTAAAATGGTAGGCTGATTAACATAGCTAAAGACGTAATCCCCAAACCCCAAGGGTTAATTTGCCCTAGGGCCAAGGCATAAATTGTCCCTATTTCATCCTCTGCTAGTTGTGTTAGCATTCCTTGGCTGATCACGATTCTCGCAGTCTGAGGTAGGTTTCCATAAGTAAATATAATTGGTACTGTTAGGGGTAGGATTTTTAGTTGAGGTAGGGGGAACTTTCTCAGTTGACAGGTTCTTTGGATAATCCTTACAGACTCCCGACTGTATCGGTGTAAAGCTTCCTTGGAAAATGGCTGTTGGTGATAGAATTTTGTCAGTAATCCATCCAATAACCAAGGAGACATTATAAATAATAACAGGAATAATAGGCTAGTTAAAATCAATAAAGTTGGGTTTACATATAAAAAAGGCAATGGATCTACATAAGGCAATTTATGTAAGACCTCATTCATTGAAATAAATATCAGGCTGATCAGAATTTGCCAAGTAAAAAATAAGGCCATGGTGGTGACCAGTCCTGAAATTGCAAACCGGATAAAGTGGTACTTCCGCAAGGGTTGCCACACTTTAGCCCGTTTGGCCTGTCGCCAATAAATACTTGCTGTTTCTGGACCAGTGCAAATATTTGATTTAGTATTGGTACGCTCAACCTGATCCGAATCTTCATAATCTTCATTAGATATGGTTTGTTTTGAATCTACTAAATCATAGGTATTCTGTAAATTATACTGGGCAATTAAACGAGACTGTTTAGCTTGTTGTTTTTTTTGCCGTTTAATTAAATGTTCAATAGCAACCTTTGCCCATTGTTGTACTTGAGAATTAGTTGGTTGGGCATGATCATTACCAATTAACGTCTGACACACGGCGATCGCTTTAGAAAGTTCCCCTGTGTGTGCATAAGCCATAACCAGACCCACTTGAGCCTGTAACTTAATATGATGATTGTCTGGTCTATTCACAATAGGTACAAGATTACTAATCGCCACATAGTAACTGCCTTGTTTAAGAGCAGACAAACCCTTCTCTAGAGAGGACTTTTGGGATGGGACCATAGGAGGAGTAGGAAAGAGTAAAAGAGCGATCGCTGGGGATTATTCGACAGGTTGCCCAGCGGAGAACACTGGTGCAATTGAGCTGAGTTTTAACTCCGGATGGTCTCCTTGTAATTGTTGACAGTTCCACTCGTTACGGAATAATAAAACAGGTCTTCCCATAGAATCCTTCACCGTAATAGTATTAAATAAACGTCCTACTTTATTCAAAGCATCCCAACCACCATCTACCCATCGAGCTACCGTATATGGCAATAGGTCAAGGATCGTTTCCACACCATACTCATTTTGTAGTCGGAACTGAACAACCTCAAACTGTAACTGACCAACTGCTGCCAAAATCGGATCTCGTTTAGCTTCATCCGTTGAATACATAATTTGTACAGCACCTTCTTCTCTTAACTCAGAAACACCTTTTTGAAATTGCTTGAATTTTGATGGGTTAGGATTTCTTAAGGTGGCAAAAAGTTCTGGAGAAAAATAGGGAATTCCCTCATATTCTAGCTTTTGTCCCGTATAAATCGTATCTCCAATAGCAAACACACCAGGGTTATTCAACCCAATCACATCACCCGGATAAGCCACATCTATAGATTCTCTTTCCTGGGCAAAAAGTTTCTGAGGTCGAGATAGACGAACTGCTTTACCTGTGCGAGCATGATTGACTGTCATATCTTTTTCAAATTTGCCTGTGCAAACCCGGACAAAAGCAACTCTATCTCTATGTTTAGGGTCCATATTGGCTTGCAGTTTAAACACAAACCCCGTAAACTCTGGGTAAGTTGGTGCAATTTTCCCTGCACTGCTTTGATGATCTCCAGGTTTGAGTGCATATTCTAAAAAGCACTTAAGAAACAACTCCACCCCGAAATTGGTCATAGCACTGCCAAAAAATACGGGGGTCATTTTTCCCTGGTGGACTAAATCTAAATCCAGTTTTTCGCCAGCACCTTCCAGCAATTCTAACTCATCCTTGAGTTGGTGGTAAAGATCCTGATCTAACAATTCCTGAATTTTAGCATCTCCCAGATTGACCATTGTGCTGCGAGCTTCTTTACTTCCATGGGCGCTCCGTTCAAATAGATGGATCTGGTTATGGTTACGGTCAAATACCCCTTTAAATCTATCTCCCATACCTATAGGCCAATTTACGGCGTATGTCTGTAAACCTAGTTCCTGTTCAATTTCATCCAATAATTCCAGAGGTTCTCTCCCGGGACGGTCAAGTTTATTAACAAAGGTAAATATGGGAATGCCCCTTAATTTACATACTTCAAAAAGTTTACGAGTTTGAGGTTCTAGACCTTTAGCAGCATCAATCAACATCACTGCATTATCAGCTGCTGCTAAAGTTCTATAAGTGTCCTCACTAAAATCTTGGTGTCCAGGGGTATCCAGCAAATTAATCTGACAGCTATGATAGACAAATTGCAAAACTGTAGAGGTAATAGAAATACCCCTTTGTTGTTCCATAGCCATCCAGTCAGAAGTCACCTTACGCTGGTCTCTTCGAGCTTTAACCGCCCCAGCTTCGTGAATAGCACCTCCATATAATAATAGTTTTTCTGTCAGAGTAGTTTTACCAGCATCTGGGTGAGAAATAATAGCAAAATTGCGCCGTTGCTCTACTGCTTGACTCAGTTCTTCATTTAGTTCAATTGTCATAGTTATTAGTAAGCTTAACTTGAGATATTATTTTATCTAAGACGTTTATGCAAAAAAAACTGTCGGGAGGGTAAGAAAAAATCCTGCCAACTGGACTCCACCCCATAGACCTCATATCCCAACTTCAAGTATAGCTTCCTAGCTTGATGATTTTTTTCCAAAACATGAAGATAAATGTCTTGAAATCCCCAACTTTTACACACTTGTTCACAACTAGTTAGTAAACTAGAACCCAAACCATGTCTCCGATATCTTGGATCAACAGCCAAGTTAGACACATAAGGCAATAATCTGTTGTAATTTGTCCAGCTATGGACAAATCGCACTCCCAGTTCCACCGTACCAAGAACCTGATGGTTACCTAATTGGCTGGTATGAACAGCGACTAAACAAGTCTGGTGAGGCATTACTGTTCGCAGACGGTATCTGAGGTCTTCATAAATACCAACTCTAAACAATGGAAAGGCCCATCCCCATAAACCATTCTGGGAATAAAAGCTTTCGGCTATTATTTGGGCAATTCCAGACAAATCACTGGAAGTGGCCACACGAACTTGCCAATCACAAGCATTTAAACTCACAAGCATTTAAGAGAAATGTCATTGTATTATCAATGTTGTTGAGATTCTTTGGAACATGAGCCAATTAAAATATTGCCAGCAATTGTTTGTTAGTCCACAGTGGTTATTTGGTAATATTACCACTTCAGATAATAATACACAGGATGACTCGTGCATAGTAGTTGTGGATTGTCGGTTTTCCCTGACTGATCCTCTACTGGGAAGGAGTCAATACCAGATGGGTCACATACCAGGTGCTTACTACTTGGATTTAAACCAAGATTTGTCTGGTGCGGTTGGTCAACATGGGGGAAGACACCCTTTACCAGATGTGTCTATTTTGGCTGATAAGCTGGCACAAATGGGGATTAATCATGGGGAATCTTTGGTAGTCGCTTATGATGATTCTCGATTGGCATTTGCATCTCGATTATGGTGGCTATTACGTTACCTGGGCCACGAAAATGTAGCCGTTTTGGATGGCGGTTTTTCCGGATGGCAAAGTTTGGGTTACCCCGTCTCTAATATACCATCTACCATACCAGGAACCAGGGGAAATTTTACTCCCCACCCACAAGCAACAAAAATTGTGGATTTTAATTATGTTAAACATTATGTAAAACAAATTAATCAGTCTACACTAACAGAAAACAAACCAGTTTTAATAGACGCAAGGGAAGGCGATCGCTATCGTGGGGAAAGGGAACCCATTGATCCAATTGCTGGTCATATTCCGGGTGCTATAAATTACCCTTGGCAAGGGGTAACAAATGCCCAGGGCTATTTACTGTCAGAACAAGGAGAACGATGGCAAGCAATAGCAAATAGTCCGGAAATCATAGTTTATTGTGGTTCTGGTGTCACCGCTTGTGTTAATTTGCTATCCTTGGAAATAGCGGGAATTTCCACTGCTAAACTTTATCCTGGTAGTTGGAGCGATTGGATTAGTTATCAGACAAACAACATGTTTTCTTTTATTCGCCCGGATTTATCCGAATTCACATCTTATAAACCTCACCCTAGTAGTGATACGTTAGAACCAGTAAATACTGAACTGGATAGGCTTGATACTAATGAAAGTCCTTATGATTTGCCACAGGAAATTAAGAAAAAACTGGCTGAGACTTTTCAACACACTATAGAGTCTAATCGCTATCCCGATGGGGGGCACGAAGCACTAAAAGCGGAAATAGCTCAATATGTGAGTGAATCCGCTGGTCTATCTTCTGATTCTTTCAGTGCTGTTCACATTTCTGTGGGTAATGGTTCGGATGAGTTAATTCGTTCCCTACTAATTTCCACCTGTTTGGGAGGAGCAGGCTCTATTTTGGTTGCCAATCCCACTTTCTCCATGTACGCTATCCTGGCACAAACTTTGGGTATTTCCGTAGTCAGTGTGGGTAGGAACCATGATCACTTTGAAATGGACCTAGCTGCTGCTCAAACAGCTTTAGAAGGAGCAAATCCCCCCGTGCGGGCGGTTTTTGTTGTCCATCCTAACTCTCCTACCGCTAACTGCTTGACCATATCAGAGTTAAATTGGTTGCAAGGTTTACCACCGGACATATTAGTGGTTATTGATGAGGCTTATTTTGAATTCAGTCAAAACACCCTGGTAGAAAAATTAATCAAACATCCTAATTGGGTGATTTTACGGACATTTTCCAAGGCTTTTCGACTGGCCGCCATGCGGGTAGGTTATTGTGTAGGTCATCCCCAAGTAATTTCTATTTTAGAAAAGGTTCGTCTACCCTATAATTTACCAAGTTTTTCCTTAGCTGGTGCTTTGGTGGCACTACAAAATCGCCAACTTTTACTGAGTTCTATCGCTGAAACTCTCACAGAAAGAGATAAATTGATTCGAGATTTATCCACACACCCCATTTTAGAGGTAGTTCCCAGTAATACTAATTTTATTTATGTCCGGTTAAAACACAATCATTCCCCCGATGGAGTGTTAAAAACCATCAGTCAGAAGTTAAGGAGTCAAGGTACTTTAATTAGATTATTACCTGGTGGATTACGAATCACCATAGGGACACCCGAGGAAAATGCCCGCACATTGAACAGACTTGGGCAAATCTGAGAGAAATACTATGGATTTTCTACCCCAGGTCACTAAAGATGGTTCCCTCACTTTTTTCTCTGGAGAGTTTCAGGAGTCTTTCCACAGTCTTTATGGTGCTAAACAGGAGAGTTTTCTCAAGTTTGTGATTCCCACTCAAGTACCCCTATTCGCCCAAACAGGAAATGTTAAAATTTTAGATGTTTGTTACGGATTAGGGTACAACACCGCCGTAGCGTTACAATCCATTTGGGGAGAAAATCCCAATTGTCGGGTACAGGTTATAGGTCTAGAATCAGATCCTCTGGTTCCCCAAGCCGCAATTTGTCACAATGTTTTTGCTGATTGGCATCAACAGTATAAACTAATTTTGAGGGAGATTGCCTTTAAACACTGTTATCAAGATGATAATTTAAGTGTTAGACTAATTATAAATGATGGGAGAAAATCCATTCAGGAGGTGTTTTCCTCTGGTTTTTTAGCAGATGTGATTTTTCTAGATCCTTTCTCTCCACCCCATTGTCCCCAACTATGGACTGTGGAGTTTATCAAACAGGTTGCTCTTTGTTTGCAACCAGGTGGGTTGCTGGCAACTTACTCTTGTGCTGCTGCTGTCCGCACAGCTTTAGTGTGTGCTGGGTTGATAATTGGCTCTACCACTCCTGTGGGAAGACGCACTCCGGGAACCATTGCTGGTTATGCTCCACATCAGCACAACTATATCACAGAAACTTATCCTCTGGGTGCAGCAGAAATAGAACACTTAAACACCCGTGCAGCCATTCCCTATCGTGACCCTCAACTTCAAGATAAAGCTCCTGATATCATGAAACGACGAGAACAGGAAGTTCTCACATCTACCCTAGAATCTACTTCTCAGTGGAGAAAAAGATGGCTGACAAATCACCCCCCAACTCAATAAAAGATAAAACTATTTAAGTCTACATTTAAACTCAGTTAAAACTTGACAATTCATGATAGCAACGGAAACTTTAGAATTATTAGAATGGTCTAGGCTTTGTCAACATCTTTCTAGCTTTGCTGCAACCAAGTTAGGCACAATAGTTACTCGCTCCTTACCAATTCCATCCACACTGGAGGAAAGTGAAGAGTTATTGTGCCAAACCAAGGAGGTCTATCAGTTAGAAAGCCAACTGATTTCAGGATTATCTTTTGAGGGAATTCAAGATATTGGTGATTCCCTAGAAAGAGCTGAACTTCACGGTCTGTTATCAAGTGAAGAACTATTGGCCATAGCTACTACCTTAGCAGGAGCGAGAAATTTACGTCGAGTAATTGATAATCAGGAAGATTTACCCATTCTCTGCGATTTGGTCTCCCAATTGCGAACTTATCCTGAGTTAGAGCAAGAAATTCATCACTGTATCGATGAGCGGGCCCAGATTGCAGACCGTGCTAGTCAAAAATTGTCCGAAATCCGCGAGGATTTACGTAAATTACGTAGTCAAATTACCCAGAAACTCCATAATATTATTCAAGTTAAGTCTAATGCTCTACAGGAACTGATTATTACTCAAAGAGGCGATCGCTATGTATTGCCTGTTAAAGCACCACAAAAAGATGCAGTTCCCGGGATTGTTCATGACTCTTCTACTAGTGGTGCTACCTTGTATATTGAACCCAATAGTATTGTTTCTATGGGCAACCAATTGCGTCAAACCTTAAAACGAGAACAGGTAGAAATAGAAGCCATACTGAGGATATTAACTACAAAAGTAGCAGAAGTAAAACCGGATCTAGAAAAGTTACTAGCCATTGTCACCACTATAGATGTAGCTGCAGCTAAAGCTAGATATAGTCTTTGGATAGAGGGTAATCCACCTCGATTGATTCACCCTTCTATCCCAGGTTCATCTTCGGAAATTATCACTCTGCGGCAATTACGCCATCCTTTGTTAGTTTGGCAACAAAAACACGAACAGGGACATCCAGTGGTTCCAGTAGACTTACTAATTAGTCCCCATATTAGAGTGGTCACTATTACTGGACCAAATACCGGTGGTAAAACTGTAACCTTGAAAACTCTGGGTTTGACCGCATTAATGGCTAAGGTAGGTTTATTTATTCCCGCACGTGAACCGGTGGAAATACCCTGGTTTAGTCACGTTTTAGCTGATATTGGAGATGAGCAGTCCTTGGCACAAAGTTTATCCACCTTTTCTGGCCATATTCGTCGCATTAGTCGCATTTTGAATGCTATCGAAGAAGAAATACATTCTTCACCCTACCAAACCAGTCATTCCCTGATTCTTTTGGATGAAGTAGGAGCAGGTACCGATCCAGCGGAAGGTAGCGCCCTGGCGATCGCACTGTTGAAATATCTTGGAGATCATGCTCAATTAACCATTGCCACTACACACTTTGGGGAATTAAAATCCTTAAAATATGAGGATATTCGTTTTGAAAATGCCTCAGTAGAATTTAATGAAACCACCCTTTCCCCCACCTACAGATTATTGTGGGGGATTCCGGGACGTTCTAATGCGCTGGCCATAGCTTTGCGCTTGGGGTTAAAACCAGAGGTAGTGGAGAATGCTAAAAGCCAATTGGGAGAAACAACGGATGAAGTTAATCAAGTAATTGCAGGACTAGAAGCTCAAAGACGGAGTCAGGAAACAAAAGCTGCAGCGGCCCAGGAACTACTCAAGCAGACGGAGAAATTATACAAAGAAGTTTCCCAGCGAGCCACAGCGTTAGAAGAAAGGGAAAAAGATCTGCGAGCTTCCCAAGAGATAGCGGTACAGAAAGCCATTACTCAAGCTAAGGGAGAAATTGCCCAGGTAATTCGCCAGCTCCAACAAGGTAAACCCACGGCTCAAGATGCACAAAAAGCAACTAAGTTACTAACTGAAATTGCGGATAAATACCAACCAGTAGCTCCCCCAAAAGTGAAACAAGGATTTATCCCCGAACCTGGTGAAAGGGTGCGCATACCTAAATTAGGGCAAACTGCCCAGGTAATATCTGCTGCGGATGGAAATGGGGAATTGACAGTGCGATTTGGAATGATGAAAATGACGGTAAACCTGGAGGATGTGGAATCCCTAGATGGGGAAAAACCATTACTACCTAGCAAAACTAAGGCCCCACTTGCTGTAGTTTCTGGGCAAAAACAAGAACTTATAGTAGCATCATCAACATCAACTCAGAATTTAGAGATGCGCACATCAAAAAATACTGTTGATTTACGCGGAAAAAGGGTAGCAGATGCTGAATATATCTTAGACCAAGTTATTTCCCAAGCAGCAGGACCAGTATGGATTATTCATGGACATGGAACTGGTAAACTTAAACAAGGAGTTCATGAGTTCTTGCAACAGCACCCTAGGGTCAGTCATTATGAAGCAGCATCCCGGGTAGACGGTGGTACTGGTGTAACTATCGCCCATATCAAATAGGCAAAACTTAAAAACTTCTCACAATTAAGACAATAAATTTTCATTTCCCATAAAACTAAGACCTATTCTCTTGTTTAAACTGGGTAGTTGAGTCAACCAAAACCAATCAATCTTTGTTGTTGTCATGCTTGATAGCTTTTATTTACCGGATCACCTATGACAAAAGTTATGCAATCGACTGATAAGTCAGTCAAAGCCAATTCCCCATGGCAAGAATTAAGTCAGTTTCCGACTCCTAACTCGGTAGAATGGGATAACATTAAAACCCAATTGGATTTAGTGCTTTTAGCCCTGGAAACTTTAACTGGTATTGGTTCAGATGCGATGTTATCCGCAGCTACCCATCTGGATTTGGAATCAAAAGTACCCGATAGAATAGCTTTATGGCGATTACGCCAATCTAATCCCCTACGCAAAAGTCCAGGAGGAAGAAAAAAGCTAGATGTGGACGAGGCTAGATCTCTGGTTTTAATTACTTGTTATCTTGCTAAACAACATCAAGAGTTAATTCGCCGCGCTGTAGGGTTATTAGAAAAAATAGCGGCTAATCACCAGCAACTTCATCAAAATGCTTTACTGGCAGATTATACCGATAACTTCTGCAATGTTTACCAGGAAAGAATGGAAGATGATGATAAAATTTCTACTGATTTGTTGACTAATTTAGCAGTTAAACTACTGATAGATTTACTCTTTTATAGCTCTCCTACTGGACATCGCCGACTCTGGTTAACATTGCTAGACCGTTCCACAAGATAATGGTATTTTTACTATGCCTGGATCCAATTCTGTTGTTCGCCGTTATACACCCCCCACTTGTACGTTAGAAATCCTAGCGGAAAGCTCACCATTATCTCGTTGGATGAGTCAAACCGTGGTGGATCAGCTACGTTTTCAATTGCATTTTGATGATCCAACTTTACCAGAAGATTTGAGAATACCTATTGAGGGTAATCGGGAACAGTTGGAGGTTTTATGTAATGCTGTAAGCAGCTACGTGCAGCAACTTTTGCAAGAGTCATCCGATAGGTTTTGTGTGATTTTTCGGGAATCTACACCTTCCTCACCCTCAGAATCGGAGGATCTTGCTTCTAGTGTGTCTCCAGCTTCTCCATCTGCTTCCCCTCCACATCATAGAGATAATACGGGAGTTTCAGATGCTACTATTTATCTAGAATTCCAGGAGAATCTAACTCATAAACTATACTTGGGTTCCCTAGCTACCCAAAGATCTGGATCGGTGATTGAACTGAGTCTATTACAGTTGTTTGATTTATCTAGCGCTTTGGATGAGTATTCTGCTGATATAATTGCATTGCCAACTATGGGAGCTGAGAGGTTCATAAATTCCAAGTTACCCCCATGGGCTCCTGTAGCAGCAGTGTTAACTTTGGCTTTGGGTCTAACTCCCCTTACCTGGCAATATGCTAACAATATGCGCTCGGTGCGAGTAAGTGACCAACAAAAACTTCAAGAACCTATGCCAACTGGGTCACCCACTACGAACCCCGATGGTGATGTTAGGTCACCTAACCTAGCTGACTTACCGTCTGGTTTACCCAATTCTAGCCAGGAAAATTTGGATGTTCCTAGATCGGGCACGGTCTTCCCCACAACAACCCCTGGCATACTAGGTAATAATACCCTGAAAACACCACAAATTGCAGGAGACACTATTCCTAATAGCACCCAGGTCCAGGTACCCCCTAAAATATCGGGGTATCCTATAGATTCAGGGATACAAGGTAACATACCCCCGGGAGATGTCAATAGGTTACCCAATAGTTTACTTAATCCCAATCCGTCCCTACCACAGACACAACCATTAGATAGAAGTAATAGAACTGGGGAGAATGACAGAAACCTAGCAGGAACTGCAAAACAAGACCCAGCCACCATAACTAGTGAGGAAAACAAATCTGACGATACACCCCAAGTAGCAGAAGCAGGGAAGTATCTACAAGGTAAATGGCTCCCACCCGCAGATTTTACGGAAACTCTAGAATATAGTATCACCCTCGAGGTTGATGGGACAATTCAGCGGATTTTACCTTTAAATCAAGCTGCTAGAGAATACATTGATAACACAGGTATGCCAGAAATTGGTAAACCCTTTGTTTCTAGTAATAAAGCAGGAAAAACTCTCAGAATTAGAGTTGTTTACTCTCCCGATGGCAAAGTCAAAACCTTTACAGAAACCCCGTAACTCCTACCTTCTCATCTCCTCCATGGCCCCCCTGGCCATAGCTGCGATCGCTCTATCGGTTGCTTTCGGTAGTTGATAATATTTGCCTCCCGCTGTTTTCGCTAGTTCTTTGGCAAAACCAGTTGAGACAAATTTACTTTCTGTATCTATTACTAGTAACTGCATCCCAGAAGCTCTAATCCTCGCTGCAATATCTAGTAGCTCTCCTTTAATATCTGGTTTTTCTCCCGGTTCCTGGGACTCTCCTAGGGATCTGGAGAGCGGTATATTACCTCTACCATCAGTAATTGCCACTATCACCACTTGTCCAATGTCTCCTCCCATTTGGGCGTTGACACCTACTCTGACCGCTTGGGTTAATCCATGGGCTAAGGGGGAACCACCTCCACAAGGTAATTTTTCCAACCGGTTTTTCGCTAAAGCAATAGACCGGGTAGGAGGTAATAACACTTCTGCTTGTTCTCCCCTAAAGGGAATTAGGGCAATTTGATCTCGGTTTTGATAGGATTCAGTTAAAAGTTGCATTACTGCTCCCTTCGCTGATTGCATTCTATTTAAAGCCATTGAACCAGACGCATCAACAACAAATACTACTAGGGCACCAGCTTTCCTCACTAACCGTTTTGTTCGCATATCCCCCTGTTCTACTATGATCCTTTTCCCTGGCTGTCGTAAACGACGCGCTTTTTGATAGGGAGCAGCAGCTCTTAATGTAGCATCAACGGCAATGCGTTTAACTTTGCCCTTGGGTAACATGGGTTTGATGTAACGGCCCCTGTCTTCGGAAAATATCAGACTGCGACTGCCCGATTTTCCTTGTCTTTGAGCCATGTGGGTAAAATATAGTACCTCTGGATCGAGAATTACTCCCTCTGGGTCAAAGACAAATTCTTGGGGAATATCTGGAGGTTCCTGTTGTTCTTGGTCCTCTTGTTGTTCTTGTTCTTCTTCTTGTTGGTCCTCTTGTTGTTCTGGTGAGTCCTGCTGATTTTGGGGTGGTGGTGGTGGTGGTTGGTCTGGTGGTGGGGTTTGAATAACCGTGGTTCTGGGAACTATAACTAATTCTACTGCACGGCGTAGGTCCTCGGCACTAACACTATTACGTCCATCCAAAGCTGCTGATGCTTTGGCAACACGGACAGCAAATAATTCTGCTCGGTGTCCTTCCACTCCCCCACGAATGGCTTCATTGACTAGGTAAGTAATTTGCTCGCAGGAAATGGTTACTTCTTTCAACCATTCCCTGGCCAGTAATATTTGGGTTTTGAGAGAGTCTATATCCTCATTGTATTGCTGTATGAATTCTTGAGGAGATATGGAATAGGCGATCGCCTGTTCTACCGCTTGTACTCTTTGGTCTAACCCGAGTACTCCGTCTGCACTAAGAGCTATAGCGATTCTATCAAGGAGATGTTCTCTCAGGGGACCTTCTTCTGGGTTATAGGTAGCAATAAAGAGAGGTTTACAGGGGTGTTGAAAACTTATCCCTTCCCTTTCTATTTGGTTACGTCCTTCCGAAAGGACAGCCAACAGTTGATTACTAATTTGATCATCGAGCAAATTGATTTCGTCTATATATAATACACCCCGGTTAGCAGTAGCTAGCAGTCCCGGTTGAAATACGGTTTTACCTTGTTTGACTGACTGCTCCACATCTACTGAACCTAAAAGCCGATCCTCCGTTACTCCCAGGGGTATTTGTACAAAGGGGACAGGTATAATTTCTGTGACTATTTCCTCTAGGGTTTGTCCCAGTAGTTGGTCATCCCAGGTTTCCGGTTGCTCTGGATCACAATTGCTCATGGAGTCTTTGACAACTTCTATCCCTGGTAGTAAAGCATGGATACCTCGTGCCATGACCGATTTGGCCGTGCCACGACGACCAGCAATCACCACCCCTCCCAAACCAGGATCTACTGCTGCTAATAGTAGGGCGGTTTTAATTGCCTCTTGACCGACTACAGCGGCTAGGGGAAAAGCTGTGACTTTTGGGTTGGCTGCTGTTCGACAATTTCTTGACATAGCTAGACATTCCTTTCTTGTTGAAGTTACCGACAGAGCTACAAACTGGAGTTAATTTGTAGGTGTCATGACCTGTCTTTCGTAGCCAACCTTACCTGATGGTAGGTAACTCTTTTTTATGGCGGAGTTATGCACGCTCACCCCACCTACCCAGATTGTTAATATCTGGGTAGGTTTGGGTAGACATTAATGAGCGGTAGTTGTGGGTGTTGGCATTCTCGGTTTAGTGGTTATCATGTTCTTGAGGATAGCATTTATTTGAGTATTTGAGTCTCCTGGTTTCGGGATATAATTTTTCCTATTAAACTAGGTAAAACCCAGCAAAATGGTAGGAGTGGAACAGGAATTATTTAGAATTTCCCAGGGATATCTGAACTTAATTGAGAACTGTCCCAGGAAGTTTCAGCATACATGTTTAGACATGCTAACAACACCCACAGACCCTAAACAGGAAGAGCATAAAACATTGGGTAGTCGTTTTCACTTGCTAATGCAACAGCAAGCCATGGGACTACCGATTGAGAGTTTTATAGGGGAAGATGAGCGACTCAAAAGTTTAATATTGGATTTAACTGGAGTGATACCGGAAATCTTGACACAGGGAAAGGAGGGGGAGACATTTCGGGAAAGTGAACATTCTAGAAATCTACAAGTGGGAGATTATTTAATAACCGTCATTTATGACCTGTTGATAGCCAACAATGAAAAGGCGCAAATATTTGACTGGAAAACCTATGGTCAACTACCAGACTTAGAGGATATCAAGTCTTTAGCCAGTCATTGGCAAACTAAACTCTACATGTATGTTTTGGCGGAAACTAGCACATACTTACCCCAAAATATATCTATGACTTATTGGTTTATCCCAGGAAAAGGGAACTCAAAAAAAATTGAGTTTAGATATAGTAATGTGCAGCATAAAAAAAACGGAAATGAATTAAAACAGCTGCTGGAGAATCTATCCGTTTGGCTAGAACAATATCAAAAAAATCAACCATTACCTCAACAGCCAAAACATAGAAAACTCTGTGAATATTGCCCATATAGCTATCGTTGTTATGGTGAAATAGATAATCAATTACCGGGGGCAAATATTCAACCTATTCCAGAAATAGAATGTTAAACCCAAGTGGGTGGGTGGAATTAAATGTAAGACGACAACATAAATTAATACCATGAAGTGGATTTTATTAGAAAACATAGAAATTCCTCAAGATTTTCTCCAAGCGGTTCAAAAACAGTATTACATCCGTCATGGATCGAAATCAAAAGCCAGCTTTGTGGCGCAAATCCTATGGCAAAGAGGAATTAGAACTGAATTAGAACTGGTCAATTTTCTCGATTTTAAAAACTATCGACCTGCAAGTTCCTTTGAATTTGGAAAAGAGATGAATTTAGCAGTCAATCGGTTAAAAGCAGCAGCCATCTTAAAGGAGAAAGTAACCATTTGGGGAGATTTTGACGCCGATGGTATTACATCCACCGCATTACTATGGGATGGATTAGGAGAGTTTTTCCCTCAGTATGAACAATTAACCTATTACATTCCCAACCGACTAACAGAATCCCATGGGTTAAATTTTGCCGGAATTGAACGTCTAGCCCAACAAGGTTGTAGATTAATAGTTACCTGCGACACTGGAAGTACAAACATTGACGAGATTGTTTATGCCCAGAAATTAGGTATAGACCTAATTGTCACCGATCATCACACCCTACCAAGGGAACGTCCTCCCGTCAGTGCTATTATCAATCCTCGTTACTTACCCGAAACACATCCATTATTTCATCTTTCTGGAGTTGCGGTAGCTTATAAATTAGTCGAAGCATTATATGAAACTTTGCCAGATATACCACAAAACCCCCTGGAAGATTTATTAGATTTGGTTGCCATAGGATTAATTGCTGACCTGGTACAATTAAAGGGTGATTGTCGCTATTTAGCTCAGGTTGGAATTGATAAATTACACCAAGAATCTAAAAAAAATATCTCACATAGCAGGAGACCAGGAATCAAAAAACTACTGGAACTGTGTCACAAAAATGGCGATCGCCCCATGGATATTTCTTTTGGATTAGGTCCACGTATTAATGCTGTTAGCAGGATTCATGGTGATGGAAGTTTCTGTGTAGAGCTATTAACTAGTAGAGATATTAAACGGTGTTGTCAACTAGCACAAGAGACAGAATTAGCCAATTCTCGACGTAAATCATTGCAAAAAGATGTTCAAGAACAGGCAAGAAAAAAACTGGGAGAATTAGATTTATCTACCACCCATGTGATTGTTTTAGTAGATAGTCAATGGCCAGGTGGGGTGTTGGGTTTAGTTGCGGGTCAAATTGCTCAAGAAACAGGAAAACCAACTATCTTATTAAGTACAGATTCCCTAGGTACAGAAAAGGGAGAATCCCTAGATACTAAAACAAACTTAGCTCGCGGATCAGCTCGCTCAATTAACTCCATTGATTTATACCAACTAGTTCAAAAGCAGGCACATTTATTACATCGTTTTGGAGGACATCCTTTTGCTGCTGGACTCAGTTTATCTGTGGAAAATATTGGATTATTTACCGATGCGATTAACCAACAATTCCGATTATCTGTAGGGGGAATTGACCTCACACCTACGGTACAAGCTGATATAGTAGTCACTGTGGCAGATTTAGGCAGAGAATTATTTTTAGAGCTGAAACTTTTGGAACCCTGTGGTATGGGAAATCCAGTGCCAAAATTACTGATTAAAAACTGTTGGTTTGAAAATATTTCCCACCATAATCTACAAGATTCTCAGGGAAAGAAAATTCAATATCTGAAAACCAAATTTGTGATGCGAGATGATTCTAGCCAAAAAGGGTTTCCCGGGATTTGGTGGGGACATGATAAAAATGACCTACCCCAGGGGAGATGTGATTGTATAGTGGAAATAGATCTCAATAACATTAAAGCACAACCAGAGTATGAAATTAGATTAATTGATGTCCGTCCTACTGGTGACCTAGGAATTCATTTGGAAGTTAAATCTCACAGATCGGCAATGATTATAGATTGGAGAAACCAACAGGCTGAAAATTGCCATGATTCCATATTGACCATTAAACACTGTCCCACCAGCTGGGATGAGGTAAAAGGTTGGTTGAAAACTGCCATTTCTCATCAAAAACACTTAGCTTTGGCTTGGTCACAGCCCAATTATCACACACCTGAAGAAATTTGGTTGAACTTGGTGGGTATTGCCAAATTTTTGAGTCGCACTAATCAAAAAACAACCCGGTTAAAAGTTTTGCAGAAATTGGGTATCAATGACCAAAGTTTAGATTTGGGATTGGAATCTTTAAAATCTCTAGGGTTTAGGGTTCATGCTGAGGGAGAGTTTTTAAAAATCACCTGTCAGAATCCAGTTACCAGTTCAATGGATTATGAAGTTGGCCTTCCAGGACCCAATTATGGAAATATTAAGACTAAAATCGACTGTTTTTGCGCAGCAATCAGGGAAGAACAATTCCAAAAGAACTATTTCACCACAGTTCCCCTATCTATCATACAGTCCATTCTTTTGGTCAGCACCTCATAGCACCCCTTTTTAGTACAAATGTTTTATAAACATTTCTTAAAAAACCCCCACTAGTTCAACAAAATGCTATAATGGGAAAGGAATTTGGGCCTTCAAAGCAAAGAGTGATCAGGGTAACACCGATATGGTTGTTGATTGTGCGGTAAGGCAAGCAAATTCTTAACTCTCGACGTGTTATAAGAGATGACCTACATGAATCAATCTGCAAAACCTTACTCACCACTGCGCGTGGCTTTGGTTGGTACAATGGTTGCTACCAGTGCTACCCTGTACTTATTTGGTCAAGCATGGACTAAACAGGTTAAAGCAGCTTTACAAGATAGTCCGAAGGCGCTGGTAGACCAAGTATGGCAACTTGTCAATCGGGAATATGTTGATGGTAAATTCAATCAGCAAAATTGGCAAGCAATTAGACAAGGTCTATTAAGCAAAAACTACACATCCAAGCAAGAAGCTTATGTAGCTATCCGATCAGCTCTACAGAGACTGGGAGATCCCTACACTAGATTTATGGATCCCAAACAATTTGAAACCCTGACCAGTCAAACAGCTGGAGAGGTAACGGGGATAGGGATCCGCATGGAAATCAATGACCAAACCAAACGCTTGACCGTGGTAGAGCCTATACAAAATTCACCAGCAGATAAAGCGGGTATTAAAGCAGGGGATGAAATTATTGCCATAAATGGTCAGTCCACTAGTAAAATGAAGATAGATGAAGCATCTGGTTTGATTCGGGGTCAAGCAGGAACTGCTATCACCCTCAAAATATCCAGACCGGGAAACAATCTTTTTGATATCAAGTTAACAAGAGCAACTATTGAGGTACCAATAGTAAGATACACCCTGAAACGGGATAATGGACGTCGTATTGGTTATATTCGATTGCAAGAATTTAGTAGTCATGCAGCGGAGCAAATGGATAAGGCAATTCGAGACTTGAATAATCAAAAAGTGGAATTTTATGTCTTGGATCTCCGTGGCAATCCCGGTGGTTTACTGCAAGCTAGTGTTGAAATAGCGCGCATGTGGTTGAATCAAGGTGGTATTGTCAAGACCGTAGATCGGGTAGGGGGTAGCGAGGAAACCAAGGCTAATGGCACCGCGCTAACTAATAGACCCCTGGCCATATTGGTAGATGGTAACTCCGCTAGCGCCAGTGAAATTCTGACCGGTGCCCTGAAGGATAATAACCGAGCAGTAGTGGTAGGTAGTCAAACCTATGGTAAGGCCTTAGTACAATCGGTTCATGAGTTAATTGATGGATCTGGTTTAGCAATTACTATTGCCCATTATTATACTCCTAAAGGCACTGATATTAATAAAAAGGGTATTACACCTGATATTCAGTTGGATTTAACTCAAGCCCAGGAACGAGAGTTAGCAGCTAATCCCAATTTGCTCGGAACTTTAAGCGACCCCCAGTACGCTCGTGCAGTTTCCGCTATCTTAGACAGTAAATTTGCCCGACCACCCCAACCATCTGAAACTTTCTAGAGATGACTAATGATATGCTAAGTTATTAGTAATTAGGTCAACGGTAAAACAAGGGAAATTTTCAATGTCAGCACAACTGTTACTGGTAGATGATGAACCGGGGTTACGCGAAGCTGTAAAGGAATACTTACAAGAAAGCGGTTTCGGTGTTCGAGTTGCCAGTAACGCCCGCGAAGGGTGGGAATTAATACAACAAAATACTCCTGACTTGGTAATTTCTGATGTTATGATGCCCCAAGTTGATGGCTATCAGTTCCTCAAACAACTGCGAGATGACCCCCAATTGGCTTCTCTACCAGTTATATTTTTAACCGCTAAAGGTATGACAGGCGATCGCATTCAAGGATATCAAGCAGGGGTGGATGCCTATTTACCAAAGCCTTTTGACCCAGATGAGCTGATTGCCATTATCAACAATTTACTAGAAAGGCGTGTTACTCAGACTACAGTTGTGGGTGAAGACAGTGAAAACACGGAAATTGCCAAGTTGGCCCATGAGATTGCCAAGATTAAAGATTTATTAAGTCCTAGGACCGGTATATCTCAGACTCCACCACCGTTTACAATTGATTTAACCCCAAGGGAGCAAAGTGTGTTAAATCTGGTTGCCCAAGGATTAATGAACAAAGAAATTGCTCGCAAGTTGGAAACAAGTGTTCGTAATGTGGAAAAGTACGTCAGTCGTCTATTTAGCAAGACTGGCACTAATAGTCGTACAGAACTGGTGAGATTTGCTTTAGAACATGGACTGGCCCAATAGAGTTAAGCTTCTCCGGTCTGAAGACACGGAGATTTCTGAAGAGTCCATAAACGAACTTTCTGAGGCTGGCTTAAACAGCCTCTACTGATTCCGCTAAGATCAATTCCTAGCATCACCGCTACTTTGTCAATAGCAGCCACGAAACAATATGAAGACAACACTGGAATACAGAATAGGAAATCACTCAAAAGGTAATGCAGTAGTGCATCTTGTATGGATACCTAAACGCCTTCGACAGATAATTTACGAACTAGCCAAAGAAAAAGACTGGGATATCCTCGCTCTTGAGGTTGCACCATGTTCATTTATTTGTAGAACATCAACCAGATGTTGCTATAAATCAAGTGGTTAAAGCTTTTAAAGGACGGTCATCTTGCTTGTTAAGACGAAAATTTCCTGAATTACTTAAACTTCCTAGCCTATGGACTAATAGTTATTTTTATTCCACTGCTGGACAGGTTTCAGCAGATGTTATTAAAAGGTATATTGAAGAGCCGCATCACGGTTAAATATCAAGGCGAATAAATTCGCCGTTGGCACTTCCTCCACACCTGGAGACTGTCCTTGGGGGAGACCGGGAATCAATTCCCGGTCTCAAAGCTCAAGTCGGTTAAAACCGACTAGTTTTGTCATAATTTAGGTTGGATTGAGAAAACCCAATCTACATTACACTGTGATGGGATCCGCAATTAATTCCAATTTAGGATATCAATATACCCGCGCACCGATTTTTTTTAATGTGGGGGGTTGACTATTTACCTTTGGATGTGATACCTTAATAATGGAAATCTGTGCAATTTTTTTAAAAACGCCAACACTCCATTATTCAACTCCTATATTACCACATTTCCACCCCTTCAACTATAAAAAAACTTATCTTGCTTACCGCCAAATATAATTTTTTCTTATTGTTTATCAGACAATTGCGAAGCACTCCCTATGGGAGACCGCCAATTACCCGTTATTGTTTGAATTAATCCACACCTGGAGACTGTCCTTGGGGGAGACCGGGAATCAATTCCCGGTCTCAAAGCTCAAGTCGGTTAAAACCGACTAGTTTTGTCATAATTTAGGTTGGATTGAGAAAACCCAACCTACATTACACTGTGATGGGATCCGCAATTAATTCCAATTTAGGATATCAATATACCCGCGCACCGATTTTTTTTAATGTGGGGGGTTGACTATTTACCTTTGGATGTGATACCTTGATAATGGAAATCTGTGCAATTTTTTTAAAAACGCCAACACTCCATTATTGAACTCCTATATTACCACATTTCCACCCCTTCAACTATAAAAAAACTTATCTTGCTTACCGCTAAATATAATTTTTTCTTATTGTTTATCAGGCAATTGCGAAGCACTCCCTAACATCAAAAAAACGAGTAAGTAGGAACAATTATTTGTAGGATGGGTTAGCGGTAGCGTAACCCATGCGGGTGTTGGGTTTATTAAACTCAACACCCCTACACAAGCCATGTTATAGTAAATTAAACCGATTGAGTCAGTTCAAGCAGCAGTAATGAGTTGTAATATAGTGATGGGAATTCCATAGTGCAAAAAAGTCTTGAAAGAGATTCTTTTGCCATACTGTTCTGCAATACCAGCAGCGACAACAAACGTGATAATACTTACAACAGCTTGGTTCCATGCTAATTCCCTGATTACTTCCTAATCAAGACATTTGGGAATGCCCAATACAGGACAAGGAAAATTATTGTCTAATCTCTCAATTAGGGGATGATTGATGGATTGACAACCTAAAAATAGGGCATCAGCACCTTCTAATTCTACAACTTTTTGCAGTTCTGTACACAAATTGCCAAATCGTAAATGGGATTTAAAATAACTCTGCCATTCCCCAGCTAAATTTCTGGCTTGCCACAAAATTTTATCTGCTTCTTCTGTCTTTGATTGTGTCAATACTATGGTTTTTAACATGGTTTCCAATACGGACAATTTTGGACCCGTACTCCCTACTTCCACGGACTTTTTGGGTGATTCTAACCGGTGATGAAAATAAACATTATTGGCATTATTACCCAAGCTATTAATTATCTGCTCCTCTAATACATAAACAGCTTCAACTTTAACTTCTATCTTTGATGCTAGGTGGGTTTGATGAGCTATACAAAAGGCTATATCTAATGCTGTATGACTATTAGGAGATCCATCATAACCTACCATTAACTTGATGGGCTTAATGGCTGAATACTTATCATTATCGCACTCTTTGGCACTTGGTATCAGTAACATCTGGTCAATTAGGTCAGGTCGACCAATAGCACTCTCTAGTCGTGCTAATAAGGGCTTAATTTTCACAGTTCTAATTACTCCCGCTAGAAACTAAATAGGAATGATAAGCAGGGATAACAATTTGAAATATTATTAGTTCTTATATGCTGGATATTCAAGAGTTTCCACCATACACTGGATTTACTGCCAACCAATATTAGATGATAAACAGCCCTGTTCCATCAAAAAGCGTCTAATAAATTACAAACTGACTAAAGAAACCTCAATAATAACTGGTATAACAGCTTACATTTTGGAGGTTCCTTCCATTGCCGACGGAGTTAGCTGACGGGCTAAGACTGGAAGGTGTCTCTCAATTAAGATTTGCCCCAAATACGTGGTTCCTCCGCTTCAAACCCAGCTTTTATGGATCCGAATTAGGCTACCCAATCACAACTTGTAACACTATTACATTAAGTGGGGATAAAGTCAAGAGGGAAAATACTGATCTAAATAATGTATAAAAACTTGATATATTAAAACAATTCCTCTCTTTGTAAACGAGCGATCGCATCTTCTGCTGCGGCTTTTTCTGCGTCTTTTTTATTTTTACCTTTACCTTGACCAAACTCTTTACCATCTACTAAAACTCTAGAAGCAAATTCTGGTAAATGGGGGGATCCGCCTATTTGTTGAGTTTTATATTTAGGTGGATTTGCACATAATTTTTTTTGTACCCATTCTTGAAAGCGATTTTTAGAATCTACATTATAACGGGATTCAATAGTGTGTTGTGAGACAAAATCAAACAGAGGTTCAACTGCAACTTTAACTGCTTCTATATTACAATTATTATCTAAATAGTAAGCTCCAATGACAGCTTCAAATGTACTACTAAGAAGATTAGGATTTTGGTAACCGCCATCTTGAATAGTACCTTTGCCCAGGCGCATTTTCTGATTCAAACCAATTTCTAGGGCAAACTTGGCCAGCTGTTTTTCTTCCACCAGTGCAGAGCGTCGACGGGTCAGTTCATCTTCACCTTTTTGCGGATAACGAGAATAGAGATACTCTCCAGTAATAAAATTAAGAATGGCATCGCCCAGGAATTCCAATCTCTCGTTGTGATCTCCCTCAGTTGGATTTTCGTTAGCATAGGAACGATGAGTTAATGCTTGACACAGTAGCTTCTCATCCTTAAATATCAGAAGTTTATGCATTGTTTCTATTTATATCTTTATTCATAACGTTAATGGCTAAAAGTGAGTAATGGATAGGCGTTCTGGCTCGCCTCTTTGATTGCAATAACCCAATGTTTCCCTTTTCGCACGAGAGCGATCGCGTTTATGGGAAGTGGAGAGGGAAGAATTCAGGATAGCTCCACTTACCATAAGTATTACGGGCGATCGCGTTTTTAGTATATAGTCTGGGCGTAAAAAGTCTAGTATGGAACTACCTGAACTCTGCCTGCATCCATTTCTGCCATTAATAGCTCTAGAGCCTCGTAGTCAACGTCTGAAATATAACCTAATTGAGTCAGTTCCGAATTAATCTGATTCTCAATTTCCAGTGTCAGCTTTTTTGTTTCCAGGGCCTTTTCCACAAGCTGACGTATTGCGTATTTTGTGTTCATAACTAACTAACTGGTTGTAATTATTACTCATTGACTGAAATTAAAACACTAGTTCACACTCCCGGAGCTGGAGATTCCTTTGTAGTTGGCGAATAAAAAAGAGCGGACATATTTCGATAGAGGAGAATTTTAGCATATAAAGTAATAATTAACTAAAATCCCAACTTTTCTTAATATTTTTTTTCTTATTGATTTTCTTTTCCCATATAGCTGGAATTTGGTAGAATGGACTGTAGAATTACAAGAATTATTTGACCGAAAAAAGTTCCCTTTGCTAAGATGATAGGCAATAGCTACTAATTAACTCCAAAATAATAAAGTGTAAAGTGACTGTTTCAATAAAAGAACTAATAACACCGGACATTTTAAAACCAGCACGCTACCTAGGGAATGAGTACTTAGCAATACATAAACCGTGGGAGCAGGCTAGGGTAAGATGGGTTTTAAGCTACCCAGAAGTGTATGAGGTAGGGGCTTCCAACCTAGGGCACGTTATCCTATATAACATCCTCAATGCCCAACGGAATCAACTGTGTGACCGATCTTACCTCCCCGCGCCCGATCTAGGTGCAAAATTGCGTCAAACCCAAACACCCCTGTTTGCAGTAGAGTCAAAACGCCAGTTAAAAGACTTTGATATTATCGGATTTAGCCTCAGCTATGAACTGGGGGCGACAAATATCCTGGAAATGTTAGATTTAGCGGGAATACCGCTCATGCGGGAACAAAGGGGAGGGGAATACCCCTTAATCTTTGCTGGTGGACAAACAGCAACGTCAAACCCCGAACCTTACACTGACTTTTTTGATTTTATCGCACTGGGTGATGGAGAGGAACTACTACCAGAAATTGGACTGGTGATAGAAGAGGGTAAAGCAGGGGGTCTAAGTCGAGAAGAATTGCTGTGGGATTTAGCACAAATTCCAGGTGTGTATGTGCCACAGTTTTACGAAATGACAAATGGTCAAATAAGAGCTTTGCGACCGGATGTACCGCAAAGAATTATTAGAAGAGTAGCAGTGCCCATACCTGCTTACTCTATAGGTCTAGTGCCATATATGGAAACAGTGCATGATCGGTTAACAATAGAAATTAGAAGAGGTTGTACCCGTGGTTGTAGGTTTTGTCAACCAGGGATGTTGACAAGACCAGCCAGGGATGTGGAGCCAGAAAAAGTGGTAGAAGCCATAGTTGATGGAATGCACAAAACAGGCTACAATGAGTTTTCACTGTTATCTTTAAGTTGTTCCGATTATTTATCCCTACCTGCAGTGGGGATGGAAATCAAAAACCGCCTAAGGAATGAAAATATTACCCTGTCTTTACCTTCCCAAAGAGTGGATAGATTCGATGAAAATATTGCTAAGATATTAGGAGGGACAAGACAAGGGAGCTTGACCTTCGCACCGGAGGCGGGTAGTCAACGGATGCGCGATATTATTAACAAAGGTCTGACTAACGAAGAGTTATTGCGGGGCATAAAAACAGCTTGGGAAAAAGGTTGGGATAAAATCAAGTTGTATTTTATGATTGGATTACCAGGAGAAACGGATGCGGATATCCTGGCCATAGCAGAAACCGTCAGATGGTTACAAAGAGAATGTCGCGCCCAGGACAGAAGGTCTATCAGTTTTAACCTGACAGTCTCTAATTTTACACCTAAACCTCACACGCCTTTTCAGTGGCATTCTGTTTCCACATCAGAATTTGTCCGCAAGCAAAACCTACTCAAGCAAGAATTTCGCCGAACCAGGAATGTAAAGGTGAATTTTACCGACGTTCGTCTTTCTGCAATGGAAGACTTTATTGGTAGGGGAGATCGCACTTTAGGGAAGGTTCTGAAACGAGCATGGGAATTGGGTGCAGGAATGGACTCCTGGTATGACAGTGTGGAAACTGCTTTTCGAGCTTGGGGAGAAGCTATTTCTCAAGCAGGACTAAACTGGAAATACCGCCAGGTGGAAAATGGTGAATGGAATGTGATGGAAATGGGAGATGACAATCTCATTAACTTCAATTCCCTACTGGAAGCACCCTTACCATGGGATCATATAGATACCGGGATTGACAAAAGGTGGTTACAGGAAGATCTTAAACGGGCTTTAGCTGCAGCAATCGTTCCCGACTGTTCTTTTGAGGGTTGTTCCCATTGCGGTGTCTGTAGCACAGATTTCGGTCATAATGTGGTAATTGAACCCCAGCCCATACCAGAGTTCGCAGGCGATTTTGTTCCTAATACCACCAGGGTGCAAAGGTTGAGAGTGTGGTTTGGTAAAGAAGATGATATGGCTTTGGTCGGTCACTTGGATTTGATGCGGTTATTTGATAGGGTAATTAGAAGAGCGGGTTTACCAATTGCTTTTACTGGAGGATTTCATCCCCACCCCCGCATTGCTCTAGCAAGTGCTTTGTCTTTGGGTAGCACCAGCAGCGGGGAAATTTTAGACCTGGAATTAACCCAATCCATGGATTTAGAAGACTTTCGTCGCCAATTGGTAGACCAACTTCCCTCCAATATCCCCCTATATCAAGTCCAAGAAATAGACTTGTCATCACCCGCTGCTAATCAATCTATGGTAGCAGCTGAATACCTGCTCACTATTTCTACTTCAGCACTGATTGACGCACAAACATGGCAAAATTGGATAGGATCCATATTATCTAAAAAAGAGATTTTGTCAGAACATCGGACAAAGTCTGGGAAGCAGCAAATCATAAATCTGCGCGATCGCCTGTTTGAGCTAAGTCTAGTCAAATTAGAAAACTCATCAATGGAATCTGAAGCCGTTGTGCGTTATTTGGGTAGCTGTCGTCATGATGGTGTGATCTTGCGTCCTGAGCAAATATTGTTTATACTGGAGATGGTGACCAGTGTAAAATTTCAACTTTTGCATATCCACCGCAATCGGATAGTTTTGGGAACCGCAAATTAGTTTCAGTCAAATCAGTGAATTTATTAAGTCAGAGAGTGTCAACAGAAAATAGGGTGGAAAACCCAGTCCGTTGAGCAGGACTTTTTGATAGAATGCTGCTAGATTGGTAGACCCAAGGTCTCCAAACTCTTAGCAATGATCAAGCGTGTGCAACGCAATTACAAAAGGTCATGGGCTTCCTGGTTTGTGAAGCCGTGTCCATGAGGAAAATTTTTATTACCAGTAGCAGTCCTAGGGCTACCAGTAGGGGCTAGAGGTATAAAATAAGCTCCTCCTAATCCCCATTGGTGCTGCCAATTTTTGAGGAACTTGAATGCCAAAACAAATTATTATCGCAGAACAGCATCAAATTGCTGCCGTATTTTCCGAAGATCAAATACAAGAACTAGTTGTAGCAACCGGTCATCACCAGATTGGTGATATCTATTTAGGGGTTGTGGAGAATGTATTACCGGGTATAGACGCAGCCTTTGTGAATATCGGTGATCCAGAACGTAACGGATTTATCCATGTGACCGATCTAGGTCCATTAAAGATTAAACGTAGTTCCGCAGCAATTACGGAGTTACTGACACCACAACAGAAAGTGTTGGTGCAAGTAATGAAGGAACCGACGGGAACAAAAGGTCCCAGACTAACCGGTAATATTACCATGCCGGGACGTTATGTAGTTCTCATGCCCTATGGGAAGGGTGTCAACTTATCCAGACGGATAAAAAGCGAAAGTGAACGGAACCGCCTTCGCGCCCTAGCGATACTAATTAAACCTGCTGGTATGGGTATATTAGTGCGAACAGAGGCAGAAGGTAAACCGGAGGAAGCTATAATTGAAGACTTAGAATTGCTACAAAAGCAATGGGAAGTTATTCAGCAGGAAGCAGCATCCACGAGAGCGCCATCTTTATTAAATCGAGATGATGACTTCATTCAGAGGGTACTGCGGGATATGTATGGTGCGGACGTAAATCGCATTGTAGTAGATTCCAGTACAGGGTTAAGAAGAGTTAAACAATATTTACAAAATTGGAGTGGAGGACAGACACCCCAAGGTGTACTACTGGATCATCATCGTGACAGGTCACCGATTTTAGAATATTTTCGCATTAATGCTGCTATTAGGGAAGCATTACGTCCTAGGGTGGATTTGCCGTCTGGGGGTTATATTATCATTGAACCGACGGAAGCATTAACAGTAATTGATGTGAACTCCGGTTCTTTTACCCGCTCTGCAACAGCTAGGGAAACCGTGCTGTGGACAAACTGCGAAGCAGCAACGGAAATAGCGCGTCAACTAAGACTGAGAAATATTGCTGGCGTAATTGTAGTAGATTTCATCGACATGGAATCAAGGCGTGACCAACTGCAAGTTTTAGAACACTTTAATAAGACCCTGAAAGCAGATAAAGCTCGTCCCCAAATTGCCCAACTAACAGAATTAGGTCTAGTAGAACTGACGCGTAAACGTCAAGGTCAAAATATTTATGAACTGTTTGGTGAAAGCTGTCCCACCTGTGGTGGTTTAGGACACATTGTCCATCTACCAGGGGAAGTGGAAAACCGCATGCCCATACCCGCTGCGGAAGCGCCAGAAAAGTTTACCCCAGCCCAACCTAGGGAAATTAGAACTCCAGTAGTGCGTGGCCCAGAAATTAGAGAGAATCGGGAGATATTTGATGGCTTTGGTGAAGCGTTTGACACTGATTCTGAAGTTAGTCATCTAGTCAACCATCCCAGCTATCAAGAGTTGGGAGATCACAAACGTCGTACTCGCACTCGTCGCAGTCGCATTGGTGGTGCTAACCTCAAGGAGGAAAGCAGACCAGAGGTTTCTGGATTTGGTGGCGAGATGGATTTGGAAGCTGACACAGAACTCACTCCTATCATGGACATACCCTCCCTGCTATCGGAAAGTTTGTTGGTAAAAGAATCTCCCAAAGCACCAAGCTTTGGTAGGGTGGGATGGACGGAAAGACCAGAGAGAAATAAAGTCAAAATAGAACCAATTAAACCAGTAATAGAGCCACCCCAGATTGTAGAGGTGGAAATGACGGACCATGAACAGGATATGTTTGCCTTGATGGGAATTTCTCCCGGTGTTAAATTAGAGACGGAGGCAAAAAGTCCCAAGTCAGTAATTTATAATATTATGCAACCAGGCGAAATTACATCTGATACTGGTGAGTTTAATATGGATTCTATGCTTGAGGAAAAGCCTAAATTGGAATTTCCCAAGGTCAAACTTCCTACATCAAAAGTCCCTTTAGAGGAATTTTCCCGTCCCCAGGCAATTGAACCCCCCACGGAGGAATCTGGTGATATAGGTTTTGAACCTCTGTCAGAGGAGGAATCTAATCTCTATTCTCCTACCCGTCGTCGTCGTCGTCGTCCCTCCGCTCAAGAGTAAATCACCTGTTCACTATCAAACCTTTTTTCTCCTAGATTCTGGTTTTTATGGAATCAAATTGGCAGGAATTGTCTGACCACTGGTACCAGGAAGGTTGGATTGCTGGCGTGGATGAGGTAGGTCGTGGAGCTTTATTTGGGCCCGTAGTCGCTGCCGCAGTTATCTTGCCAAACTCCGCTTTATCAATACTGGTTGAATCTAAAATTAAGGATAGCAAGCAGCTATCTGTTTCCCGTAGACATTACCTAGCACAGCAAATCGCCCAACTAGCTGTGGAATGGAAAATCGGTTATGCTACCACTGCGGAAATTGATAGGTTAAATATTTTGCAAGCTACTCTGTTGGCAATGAAACGGGCTGTCCTCAAACTCAAGTCCCAGCCCTCTCTTTGTCTTGTGGATGGTAATCAATTTATTCGTGATTTACTAATAGAGCAGCAAACTATTATACAAGGTGACAGGCGATCGCTCAACATAGCAGCTGCCAGTATTATGGCTAAGGTGTGGCGGGATGATTTAGTGGTGCGATTAGGCAAGAAGTATGATATGTATGATTTACACCGTAATAAGGGGTATGGGAGTAGGAAACACTTATTAGCTTTGCAAAAGTATGGTCCATGTCCCCTGCATCGACGGAGTTTTAGTCCCTGTCAGGTGAGGGGAGATATGAACTTTAAAAGTCAACTTTGAGGATAGAGATGTGATCATTAGTTGTCTGATTGATTTCCATTTGTGAACTTACCCAAGAACGGTAATCAGCAAGAAGATGGTGGGATATTCGTTGTTTGATTGTGAGTAGAACACTCTTGAGCAGACCATTACCAGAGGTTTCCAAAATTGCCTTGGGAGTGAGGGAAAAGGGGTAAGGAATATCCACCAAAACTTCTAAATCCGCTTTACCTTCTAATCGGGTATGATCAGCATCATGGTGAGGGGAGAGATACCCCTTTAAATTCAGAGCAAACCGTTGGTTAACATATTCAAAACCCCGGATTTCACATCCTTCTGAACGAAGATAGATGGTTCCGTGGGCATCCGCCCAAACTCTCATATCTACTGTAGGTTGGATATTTAATGACATGAAAGTTAAAGGACGCATTTTAAGACGAAACACTTCTTCGGAGATATGCTGAACTCTACTGTTATCAACCATAGCATTGACTAAGCGATAGGGCTGACGTAAGTAGTGCTCAATGGGGACGGACTGTTTAGGAACAGCAATTGTAACCGATTGGGAAGCAGTGAACTTAGTAGCCATAGATTAAGGCGATATTTACAAATATTCACAATTGTAACGTTTTTGGGTAAGGGAGGATAGGGTGGATATCATCACATCAGGTGAAGAAATGAACATTGCGTATTTAGGACCACCGGGTACTTATTCAGAACAAGCAGCTTCGTTTTATTTAAACTGGGTTAAGGGAAATCAAGAATTTAAGGGAGAAGTCATTCTACGTCCATATCCAACTATAGCTAAAGCACTACAGGCCGTAACAGTTCAAGAAGTTAATTTAGCAGTGGTTCCCGTGGAAAATTCCATTGAGGGAAGTGTAAGTATGACCATGGATAATTTATGGCAATTGGAAAATTTACAGATTAAACAAGCTTTAGTCCTGCCAATTAACCATTGTTTAATTTCCTGTGCTACCAAATTAGAAGATATTGAAATGGTTTATTCCCATCCGCAAGCATTAGCACAATGCCAAGGGTGGTTAGGAAAATTTCTCCCCCAGGCAAATTTAAGTCCAACTAGTTCTACCACCCAAGCTCTGGAACAATTGGGTAAATCACCAACAACAGCAGCTATTTCCTCGGAGAAAGCAGCTCAAATGTATGACTTACCCATATTAAGTGACAGAATTAATGACTATCCTGACAACTGTACGAGATTTTGGGTGGTAGCACCAGAAAGTGGGGAGGGAAGTTCCTCAAGTTCATCAACCCACACATCCTTAGCATTTAGTGTCCCGGCCAATATTCCCGGTGCATTAGTTAAAGTATTACAAGTATTTGCGGATTTAGGAATTAATTTGAGCCGAATTGAATCTCGTCCTACCAAACGCTCTTTGGGGGAATACCTGTTTTTTCTTGATATCGAAGCTGGTATTTTATCACCATTAATGACTACTGCTCTAAAAAATATAAGTATTAATGTTGAAATCTTAAAAATATTTGGTAGTTATACAGTGTTAACAGTATTAGTTGATTAAGTAAGTGGGTGGAATAAATATAAGATGAACGTAGGATGGGTTTCGTATTAAACTCATCCTACAAATAATTTTGCCTCCCGAGGAGAAATCAAAATATAAAATCAAATAAATAATGAGCTAGTTGCAACTTAGAACAGGAGGAAATATCTAGCCGCTCTCCTCCTGTTTTTAAAAACACTGCTTGATTATTATCAGAGCCAAAACCACTGTCAGATTTATCAATGGGGTTGGCCACGATCACATCTAAATTCTTCCTTTGTAATTTCTCTTGTGCGGGGGTGACAATATCCCCAGTTTGTGCTGCAAAACCAATTAGTAATTGATGGGGTTGTTTGATTTTGCCCAGGTGGGCTATTATATCCGGTACTGGTGTCAAAGGTAGATTTTCCGGTAGGGAGGACTTAGGGATTTTTTCTGCGCTATAATCCCCTGGTTTCACATCTGCAACTGCTGCGGACATGATAATTATATTGGCACTGGAGAAATATTCTAACATTGCTTCTTGCATTTGTGCTGCACTAATCACCGGTATACCCTTGACCCCCAGGGGAACACTCCAGCTAGAAGGACAATGGACTAGTGTTACCTCTGCTCCCCTGTGTAGTGCTGCTTGTGCAAGAGCTAATCCCATTTTACCTGTTGCTGGATTGCCAATAAACCGCACCGGATCTAAATATTCCCTAGTTCCTCCCGCACTAATCAAAACTTGTTTTCCCCTTAAATCTCTTTTCCCTTGAGTATGTAATAAAGATTTTACCCAAACCTCTATTTCCTCCGGTTCCGCCATTCTCCCCGCTCCCGTGCGATCGCACGCTAATAGTCCCTGAGCCGTTTGCATAGCATAAAACCGAGGATTTGTCAATATTTGTTGCCAATTCCTTTGTACTGTGATCTGTTCCCACATATCAGTATTCATAGCAGGTGCTAAAAGTATGGGACAGGTAGAAGCCAAAACTGTATTTGTCAATAAGTTATCAGCTATGCCATAAGCCAACTTAGCTATAGTATTGGCTGTTAAAGGGGCGATAACCATAATATCGGCCCACTCTCCCAATTCTATATGAAGGGGACGGGAGTAGATTGGTTGCCAAAAGTCATCATCAGTATAAGCCTGATGGCGAGAAAGGGTAGAAACAGTTAGGGGAGTAATGAATTTTTGAGCTGAATTGGTGAGGATAACTTTTAGTTCCACTTGTGATTGGAACAAGGTGGAAATTAGCTGACAAATCTTATAAGCTGCGATACCACCTCCCACAGCAACAATGACTTTTTTTCTGGCCGAATTGCTAGTTGACATGAAATTGGTGGAAATGAAAATCAAAACTACCCAAATCTAGACCTGGGTAGTTTTGAGTGAGTTTTAACCGGTTCAACCCTAAGTATTACTCTTTGGGTTTTCTTTCAAAGCGAGGAGGTTCACGAAAGGCGATCGCAAAGAATAGAACGCCTATTGCTAAAGCCAAAATTAAAATGTATGCAACGCTTTCCATGTTAGGATTTCCTATCAGGGTAGTATTTTGATTTTATCAAACACAGTGAAAACCGGGAGGTTTGGTCACCAATTGACATTAAACAGGCCCGGTGGCAAAAAGTAGGAAGTCTGAAGACCCATACTTTTTGCCTTACACCTAATTAAGCTTCCTTGCGAACACGAGTAGTCTTATCACCCAATTTTTGGAACAGACCCCACTCTACTTGTTCTTCTAGGTCTGCTTCCACACCTGCGAACACATCGCGGTAGATAGTTCTAGCACCATGCCAGATGTGACCAAAGAAGAATAAGAGAGCAAATACAGCGTGACCGAAGGTAAACCAACCTCTAGGAGAGGTGCGGAACACACCATCAGATCCCAAGGTTTCACGGTCGAATTCAAAAATCTCCCCACCTTGAGCTTTCCGGGCATATTTCTTCACATCAGCAGGGTCTGTGAATGTTTGACCATTCAAATTACCACCGTAGAAGCTAACAGTTACACCTGTCTGCTCAAAGCTGTATCTGGATTCCGCTCGACGGAAAGGAATGTCAGCGCGGACAACCCCATCCTTATCGGTCAAAATCACAGGGAAGGTTTCAAAGAAGTTAGGTAGACGACGAACAGTCAGTTCCCTTCCTTCCGAATCTGTGAATACTGCATGACCTTGCCAAGATTGGGCAATGCCATCACCCTTAACCATAGGACCTGTGCGGAATAATCCACCTTTAGCGGGACTATTACCCACATAGTCGTAAAAAGCTAACTTTTCAGGGATTTGTGACCATGCTTCTGCTAAGGTCGCACCACCAGCTACACTGGATTGGACACGACGTTGAATTTCTTGTCGGAAGTACCCTTGATCCCATTGGTAACGGGTAGGTCCAAACAGTTCAATGGGTGTAGTTGCATTTCCATACCACATTGTTCCTGCTACTACGAAGGCCGCAAAGAACACTGCTGCAATACTGCTGGAAAGTACGGTTTCGATATTACCCATCCGTAGAGCTTTGTAGAGCCTTTCCGGTGGTCTAACCGATAGGTGGAATAAACCAGCAATAATACCTACTACACCCGCAGCAATGTGGTGAGCCACAACACCACCAGGGTTAAAAGGATTAAAGCCTGCTGGTCCCCATTCAGGGGCCACTGGTTGAATACTGCCAGTTAAACCATAAGCATCAGAAACCCACATTCCCGGACCAAATAGACCGGTAAGATGGAAAGCACCAAATCCAAAACAAAGTAAACCGGATAAGAACAAATGAATGCCAAACATTTTTGGCAGATCTAAAGCAGATTCGCCAGTGCGGGGATCTCTGAAGAGTTCCAAATCCCAATAAACCCAGTGCCAAACAGCAGCTAGGAATAATAGACCAGAGAGAACGATATGAGCAGCAGCTACGCCTTCAAATGACCAGAAGCCAGGATCTACTGCTGTACCACCTGTTACGCTCCAACCTCCCCAGGATTCGGTTACACCTAAGCGTGCCATAAAGGGCAATACAAACATCCCTTGTCGCCACATGGGGTTGAGAACAGGATCACTAGGATCGTAAACAGCTAGTTCATAGAGTGCCATTGAGCCGGCCCAACCAGCAACTAAGGCTGTGTGCATCAAGTGTACGGAAATCAGTCGGCCTGGATCGTTCAGCACCACTGTATGTACTCGGTACCAAGGTAGTCCCATTGACTACGCTCCTCCTTAAAAAGTTAGTTTACAAAGCAATTTTCTTACTGAGACTGCTCAGGTGATAATCTACCACTCACAGGTCTCCGGTCAGTTTTTGTTATTGCCAGTCTTGATTGACATGTCCCCGCTTTGGAAAAATGGGGATTTTAATCGGTGAGCGGATTCGGGTTGAAGCCGCACATCTACTCCATCACGATATATCTTAGAAAGCTTATCCAATTTATATCGTTGTGGCACTGTGAAACATACCTTAACCACCTTGGCTAGGGAAATCCCCAGCTGTGTAGCTAGGTTTATTATCGCCGATTTGCTGTTATAAGTTAAGTCCCTCCAGCCCATCACTTTCAGGAACTCCCCTATTTCAGCTCCAAGCAAAATGAGAATTTTTTAGTAAGTATAACCTGAAAATGTGATTGTTGATCCAAATGTCTTTGTTATTATTCCAGGAGAAGGAGGTCAAGTTTGGCAAGTTCGCCAAATTATTCCTAAGGTTAAAACAACAATGGTCATAACTAAGTTTTTCCGCTGGTTAGGTAAACCAGCCAAATTTCTATCCGTATTCTCTTTATGCTTCTTAGTGACTATTAGCTGTAGTCCTACTCAGCAGTTAAATACCACTCCCCAGAATACTTCCGCTGATGCTCGCATTACCATAGGCACTACTGCCAAACCAAGAACTCTTGACCCCGCTGATGCTTATGAGTTAGCATCCCTGGGTTTAATTTTTAATATGAGCGATCGCCTGTATACGTATAATCCAGGTAGCACGGAAATTCAACCACAACTGGCTACTTCTTTACCTAAAGTTAGTGCGGATGGGTTAACATATACCATACCTTTGCGTAAAGATGTGGTTTTTCACGATGGTACTCCCTTTAACGCTAAAGCTATGGAATTCAGTATTCAGCGGTTTATAGAAAATAAGGGTAAACCCTCGTTTTTACTTTCTGATACTATAGACTCAGTAAAAGCAACTAAGGAACATGAATTAACAATTAGACTAAAGAAACCTTTTGCCGCTTTTCCTGCTTTATTAGCCTTTTCGGGGGTGTGTCCGGTATCACCTAAATCCTATCAAATTGGGGCGGGTAAATTCCAACCTAATATATTTGTGGGAACTGGTCCATATAAACTGCAAGAATATGGGGCGGATTCGTTAAAATTTGATGTTTTTGAGCAATATTGGGGAGAAAAACCGGCAAATAAGGGCATTAACGTACAAATTCAATCCAGTCCCGTCAACCTGTTTAATGCCTTTAAAACAGGGGCGTTTGACGTTGCTTATTTGTCATTACAACCAGATCAAATTCGCAGTTTAGAAGAGGGAGCAAAAATAGGAAATTGGCAAGCAATAACTGCTCAAGGTAGTGTAGTTAGTTATATAGTACTCAATAGAAATCAACAACCCCTAGACCAACCAGAAGTACGAAAGGCGATCGCCTCACTAGTCAATCGTCCTTTATTAAACGAGAGAGTGTTATATGGTCAAGCGGATCCGCTTTATAGCATGATTCCAACAACATTTAGTGTTTCCCAACCATTATTTAAAAACAAATATGGTGACGGAGAATTTGACCGAGCTAAAAACCTATTAACTGCTGCGGGATTCTCTGTAGAAAAGCCAGCCAAAATTCAAGTTTGGTATCCTTCCAGTTCACCTACCCGTAGTTTAGTGGCACAAACCTTAAAATCCCTAGCTGACACCAAAATGGGTGGAATATTACAACTAGAAATTAAAACTGTAGAAGGAGCAACATTCTTCAAAGAAATTTCTAAAGGTTCCTATCCCATAGCCCTATTAGATTGGTATCCGGACTTTTTAGATCCCGATAACTATGTCCAACCATTTTTGGCATGTGAGCAAGGTTCAGAAAGCAAAGGTTGTGAAACAGGTGGTAGTCAAACCCAAGGAGCTTTTTATTATAGCCAAACCATGAATAAATTGATTGATCAACAGCGTCAAGAGCAGAATCCAGAAGCCAGAAAGAAAATATTTAATCAGATTCAGAACCTGGTTTTAGAAGACGTTCCTTATATTCCCCTATGGCAAAACAAAGATTATGTCTTTGCCCAAAAAGGCGTGAACAACGTCCAACTTGATCCCACTCAGAATCTGATTTACAAAAATATCAAAAAATAAAAACCCAAAAAACAATTATTGCCCTATGTCTCGGTCTAAAGCCCTCCAGTATTACATAGCTTCTCGGTTATTATTTGCACCGCTGCAATTATTAACCATTGTCACCATTGTCTTTCTTTTATTAAGAGCAACACCGGGAGATCCAGCAGATGCTATTTTAGGAGGTAGGGCTCCAGAAAGTGCCAAAGAGGAACTGAGAAAACAGTTGGGATTAGACCTACCCATTTGGCTACAGTATATCAACTACCTGGGGAACATCCTCCGTTTTGACCTGGGTAGTTCCCTAACTAGTCGTGGTCAAAATGTCTGGCAAATCATCAGTCAACATTTTCCCGCAACAGTGGAACTAGCAGTTTGTAGCATGTTAGTAGCCCTCATTGTGGGGATTTTAGTAGGAACCCTTTCTGCATCCCGTCCAGGAACTCCCTTGGATTTGGGGGGGAGATTATTTGGCATTATTACCTATGCACTCCCCATGTTCTGGGCGGGAATGTTATTACAATTAGTCTTCTCTGTCCAGTTACAATGGTTTCCTAATTCCAATCGTTTTCCTCCCAATATTAGTCCCCCCACAACTATTACTGGTTTATATACCATTGATAGTTTATTAAGTGGTAACTTGAATTATTTTTTCCTGGCCTTGCATCATTTAGCTCTACCCAGTTTAACCCTAGGAATTTTATTAAGTGGCATTTTTGAGCGAATAGTTAGAGTGAATTTAAAAGAAACTCTAAAAGCTGACTATGTGGAAGCAGCTCGAGCTAGAGGAATACCAGAAAACAAGATTTTAGTATCCCACGCTTTAAAAAATGCCCTCATACCAGTAATTACAGTTTTAGGGTTAACATTTGCTTCCTTATTGGGAGGAGCAATTTTAACCGAGGTGACTTTTTCTTGGCCCGGGTTGGCCAATAGACTATATCAAGCAATTGCTGACAGGGATTATCCTACTGTGCAGGGAGTGTTAGTATTTTTCGGGGGAATTGTTGTTAGTGCTAGTATTGTGATTGATATTCTCAATGCTTATATAGATCCAAGAATTAGATATTAGGTGGGTGGAATTAAATATAAGATGAACATAGGATGGGTTTCGTTCCTCAACCCATCCTACAAATAATTGTGCCTCCCTACTTAGATTTGGGTGGGCTTAACGAATACTCCGGGGATCAAGAGCATCTCTCAATCCATCACCAAGCAAATTAAATGCTAAAACTGTCAATATTATCAGCATAGCTGGAGCTAGAACTAACCAGGGTTGTAAAACTAAAATAGAAGCATTACTAGCTAAAGAAAGCATGTTTCCCCAAGAAGGATCAGGTTGTTGAATACCTAAACCAATTAGACTTAATACTGCTTCTGCACCTATAAAACTAGGAATAGCTAAAGTGGCTGAAATAATTACATAACTGGCGGTTTGAGGTAATACATGACGGAAAATAATATAAAAAGGTTTGCCTCCCATAGCTAGTGATGCTTGAACAAATTCCTGTTCTTTAATAGACAAGACTTGACCACGAATTACTCGGGCCAAACCAGCCCAACTAATCACTGAAGTAATTAAGACTATTAGCAGAAATCTTTGTGTGCTGGTCAATTGAGGACTTAAAATTCCTGACAGTGCTGCTAATAAATAAATACTAGGAAAGGTCATCAAAACTTCTGCCAACCGCATAATAATAATATCAATCCAACCACCAAAATAGCCAGAAATACCACCAATGATTAAACCTAATGGGTAGGTAATAATAATCCCAAAAATGCCGATAAATAGACTAATCCTTCCCCCATGTAGCAACCGACTAAATTGGTCTCTACCCTGTTCATCTGTTCCCAACAAATTAATTTTAGCTGGGTCTTTAGCACCAAATAAATGTAAATTTAGGGTGATACCAGGAATAATCTTTACTTCTTCCCATGTGGGAGGTAAGGGTAATTTTACCTCGAATAATGTATATTCAGAACCAATTACAAATAAACCCAGAGATGATGGTTTTTGAAAATCAACAATTAGTTTTCTTTCTCCGCTTTCTAAATTTGTATCCCCCTGAGTTGTCGGATAAATATGTGGTCCAATAAATTTACCATCTGGCGTTTTCCAATAAATTTTGGTCGGTGGTAATAGGGAACCATGGGGTTGAGAATCATAAGGATTATAGGGTGCTATAAAATCGGCACCAATTACTCCTATGTAAAATACTAACAGTATTATTGCACCAAATCGCGCTAAGTTGTTATTCTTTAGTCTTTGCCACCAGTTCATAGTTCTAATTTCTGAGTTTAATTACAATTGGGGAGGATCTGGCAAAAATCTCTTGACACTAACAGATTTTTGCCTTACCATTGAACTCGAGTTCAATGGTCGATTCAACTGTTGACTGCGGGTGTAATTCAGTGGTAGAATGTCTGCCTCCCATGCAGAATGTCGTGGGTTCGAGTCCCATCACCCGCTTACTCTATCTACAACCTAGGGATTCACGAGTGTTAACTCCCGTTTGAGAGTTAACTCCACTAGCATTAGCACACAGTTTTTTCACCTCCACTCCATCTAAAATGGCATTGGTAAAGTCAGCACCGGTAACATCCACATTGTCAAATGTCGAGCGCAACATCATGGCATTAGTAAAAATGGCATCGCTTAAATTAGAATTCTTAAAATTAGACAAGTAAGAAATTCCGTCACTAAAGTTGACCCCATGTAAATTCGCACCAGTTAAGAATGTGCCATTAAATACTACACCTCGCAAATCAGCATTACTAAAGTTAGCATTTTCCAATTTAATGTTGGTGAACTCCTTACCTACTAAACTTTTTCCCGAATAATCTTGAATTTCTATCTTACTCCCTGCAGACCGGGTAATACTAGAAGAACTGGCTGCTTGTGCGGGTAAGTTAGATACAAAGAACACTGCGGTTAAAACTAAACCGACAAATATTTGCCAATACTTCATGATTTTTGAGTAATAAATCTTATCAATCTACAATATTAGAATATCTAAAATACAGTCAGTTAACTCAAAACTCGTGATCAAATCAGACAGTCCTGTAAATCATTCTGTTCCTTCACCAGGGGGAAAAACCCCTCTATATCAAACTGGTGTGGAAATGAAAGCCAGATTTACCAACTTTGGCGGTTGGGAAATGCCTTTACAATACACCAGTATTATTGAGGAACACCAAGCTGTGAGAAATGGTGCGGGAATGTTTGATATTTCCCACATGGGTAAATTTACCCTCCAGGGTAAAAACCTCATGGTCCAACTGGAAAAATTAGTCCCTTCTGATTTAGGTAGTTTGCAACCGGGTCAATCTCAATACACTGTACTATTAAATGCTCAAGGTGGTATTATTGACGATATTATTATTTATTGTCAAAGTAGGGAAGATACAAATAATGAAAAAGTGGTAATTATTGTTAACGCAGCTACCACAGATAAAGACAGGAATTGGTTGTGCCAAAATCTGGACTTGAATCAAATTCAATTTGAAGACCTATCTAGGGATAAGATATTAATTGCCCTCCAGGGTCCAAAAGCTACTGGTATATTACAGTCTTTTGTAGCTGATGATTTAACACCTATCAAAGCTTTTGGTCATTTAGAAACCGAAATTTTGGGTGGTAGGGTCTTTTTAGCTCGTACTGGTTACACAGGGGAAGATGGCTTTGAAATCATGGTAGATTCGGAAAGGGGACTGGAATTTTGGCAATGTCTCCATGGTGCGGGTGTCACCCCTTGTGGATTAGGTTGTAGGGATACATTGCGGTTAGAAGCAGCTATGTCACTTTATGGTCAAGACATTGATGATCATACTACACCCTTAGAAGCTGGTTTGGCATGGTTAGTCCATTTAGATAAAAAAGGTGATTTTATTGGTCGAGAGATTTTAGAACGGCAAAAAATACAGGGGGTGGAGCGTAAGTTAGTGGGTTTACAAACTCAGGGAAGAAATATTCCCCGTCATGGCTACTCCGTTCTATCATCTGGAAAAATTATTGGACAGGTGACCAGCGGTACTCTGTCTCCCACCTTAAACTATCCTATTGCTCTAGCTTATGTATCTGCTGAGTTAGCAAATATTAAACAGCAGCTAGAAGTGGATATACGTGGTAAAACCTATCCAGCCCAGGTGGTAAAACGACCCTTCTATAAGTCTAAAAGTCGTGTCCACAAATGATGGTTGGAGACCCTTAGCTTGCAATCAATCTTTGAATTTGGTTGAATTTGGTTTTAAATCTATAGAGGAAAATTATGGAGCTCAAATATCCCGAAGATTTACGGTATCTCGATAGTCATGAATATGTACGAATAGAAGGTGAGATCGCTACTGTGGGCATTACTGATTTTGCCATAGACCAATTGGGAGATATAGTATTTTTAGAACTGACAGAAGTTGGAAATGATGTGTCTGGAGGAGAATCCTTTGGCACAATCGAATCAGTCAAAGCGGTGGAAGAATTAAAATCCCCAGTCACAGGAGTAGTTATAGAAAGAAACGAATCCTTGATTGAGTCTCCAGAATCCATAGGAAATGACCCCTATGGAAATGGCTGGTTTATCAAAGTACATATAAGTAATCCCCAAGAAGTGGTGCAGGGAATGACAGCTGGAGAATATGCTGCTTTGGTAGAGGGAGCATAACTTTTGGTTGGATTCTACCTCCTGTTCTCCAGATAAAAAATGGAGTCATGATATTAAGTTCCCTAACTCAAGTATGATAGGGATATAAAGAAATGTAATGCTAATAAATGATGATGCCAGATCAATCCTATAAGATCAGACATCACTGGGGGCGTTAGCATTTCGACTCAGACAAGAGTTGATATAGTGCTACCAATCTTGTCAAAATACTCAACAAATCACACAAAGAGCGTGTAGACTATGGCTCAATTTTCTGAATCAATGGACGTACCTGATATGGGTCGTCGCCAGTTTATGAACTTACTCACCTTTGGGACTGTTACCGGGGTAGCTGCTGGAGTGCTTTATCCGGTTGTTAACTACTTCATCCCGCCCGCTAGCGGTGGTGCTGGTGGTGGCTCAGTAGCAAAGGATGAACTGGGCAATGATGTTAGTGTCAGCAAGTTCCTTTCTAGTCACAATGTGGGAGATCGGACTTTAGTACAAGGATTAAAGGGAGACCCTACCTACATCGTGGTGGAAACTAAAGAAGCAATTGCTGATTATGGCATTAATGCTATCTGTACTCACCTGGGTTGTGTTGTTCCCTGGAACGTAGCAGAGAATAAGTTTAAATGTCCTTGCCACGGTTCTCAATACGATGCTACTGGTAAAGTTGTACGCGGACCTGCACCTAAATCCCTAGCTTTAGCTCATGCTAATGTCAACGATGACACTATCGTTTTGACCCCTTGGACGGAAACTGACTTCCGCACTAATGAAAACCCCTGGTGGGCTTAATTCAATGCTGACTAATGACAACTGACTAACTAAAACCGAAACGTGACTTTATAGAGATGAGAAACGCCCTTACACCAGCGAGGTTAACTCGCGCTGCTAAGGTAATGTTAAATACATTACTAATAGCGATCGCCTCCGTGACATTTTCCTTGGCTAGCGATTTCGTTCAACCCCAAAGTGCTGCTGCTTATCCTTTCTGGGCGCAGGAAACTGCTCCCGAAACACCTCGCGAAGCCACAGGGCGAATTGTATGTGCCAACTGTCACCTAGCTGCCAAAAACACGGAAGTAGAAGTACCACAATCCGTACTACCTGACACCGTATTTAAAGCGGTGGTCAAAATACCATACGATACCAGCGTACAGCAAGTAGGAGCGGATGGTTCTAAGGTTGGTCTAAACGTTGGAGCGGTATTGATGTTACCGGAAGGGTTTAAGATTGCTCCAGAAGATCGCATACCAGAAGAACTCAAAGAAGAAGTAGGAGATCTACCATTCCAAACCTACAAGGAAGATCAAGAAAATGTAATTATTGTTGGGCCATTACCTGGGGAAGAATATCAAGAAATTGTTTTTCCTGTATTGTCACCTAACCCTGCTACCGACAAAAATATCCACTTTGGCAAATATTCCATTCATGTTGGCGGAAATCGGGGACGTGGACAAGTTTACCCCACAGGTGAAAAGAGCAACAATAACATTTACAATGCTTCTGCTGGGGGGACAATTAGCAAGATTGCCCAAACCGAAGATGAAGATGGTAATGTCAAATCTATAGTTAGCATCACCACTGCATCGGGAGATGTGGTGGAAGACACTGTCCCTGCGGGTCCGGAATTAATTGTTTCTGAGGGACAAACTGTAGCATCTGGTGATGCTTTAACCAATAACCCCAATGTGGGTGGTTTTGGTCAGAAAGACGTAGAAATTGTCCTACAAGATAGTTCTAGGGTTGTGTGGCTGATTGCCTTTATCTGTTTAGTCATGATGGCACAGGTAATGCTAGTGCTGAAGAAGAAACAAATAGAAAAAGTCCAAGCTGCTGAGATGAATTTCTAAATTCCCTGCTAATCGCACTTTTTTCTTGGGACAGGCAAAAAGCCTGTCTTTTTTTCCAGCAACCCCTACTTTAAATGGCGGTTACCACACTTGAGACCCATTTGACAATTTTCTTAACATTTTGTTATCTTTATTTATATAGAGTAATAAAGACTCATTCAACAAGGAGTTACTCAAATGGTTGTGTTAATTGCATTATTTGTTATTGGTTGGGTCGCAGCTGGGTTGATTGGTTCCCTAGCATATTTTATGGGTGAGCAAAGCAAGCCCATTCATGAACGTAATTGGCGTTCTGAGTCGTTTGCAAGACTAGCCAAGTCAATTACCGGTCAAGAAATTAATTATGAAACCCGCACTCCTGCTTATGGTATGGATGCTTACACCAGCCAAGGCTTATCTGAGTAGAGTTTGGAAATAAATAAGGCAAATAGCCGTGCTGTTAAAAGTTTAGACAGCACGGTTTGTTATCTAGGTATGAAAATTTTGGATCAAATCATAAAAAGGTTGCCAATTATCCTGTTCCACAATTGGTTGCCAAATCTCTTCAATTACTGGTCTTAGTAAATTGGACTGGGGATTATATTGGATTAAGGTTGTACCAACATTCGTCGCCATTTCTTGGGAAACCGAATTGTTGAGGACTTGATGATAAAGTGCACACCAGTTTTTAAAAACAGATAATGACCTTGGCAAAATTTGTGATTCCTCCATAATTAAACTAGGTTCCTCACGCCATCTGGGGGAAAATGTCTTTGCCATATCGGCAAAAAACTGATGATAATTAATTTGACTTTCTTTTAAAAAAATAATTGTGAGATCTAACAAATCATCAGCTTCTGGAAATTTGGGTTGGGCGAAACCTAATCTTTTCAACATCAAATTCCCATATTCTGCATGGTAGTATTCCTGAAATTTTGCTAACCCATAATCCAGATCCGCTGGGTCAATCACCGCTTTTAATGGCTCTTGCAACAGTTCTAAATTTAAATAACAAATACTTGGTTGCTGACCATAACAATAACGCCGATAATAGTCAAAATAGGCAGCAGTAAAATTTAAATCATAGGTGGGGATAAAAGCATAGGGTCCATAGTCAAAACTTTCCCCTGTAATAGACATGTTGTCAGTATTTAAAACCCCATGGCAAAAACCCGCGCACATCCATTGTGCCACTAACTCCGCTACTCTCTTCACCAGTTCAGCATAAAACAAAGCATATTTATCCTGCTGATTGTTTAGATCTTGATAATATTGATCAATCACATGATCTAATAATTTCTGGATTAAATCCGGGCGTTTTAAATAATGTAATCTCTCAAAAGTGCCAAATCTAATATGGGATTTACTCATGCGCACCATAACTGATGAACGGGTGGGAGAAGGTTCATCTCCTCGCCATAAAGATAATCCAGTTTCAATCATACTTAAACATCGGGATGTTCTCACACCTAAACGATGTAATGCTTCCCCTGCTAAAACTTCTCTCACCCCTCCCTTGAGGGTTAGCATTCCATCACCACCACGGGAATAAGGCGTTCTCCCTGACCCCTTAGTGCCAAAATCATATAGTTCTCCATCCACACCCCTAACTTGTCCATAAAGAAAACCTCTACCATCTCCTAAATGGGGGTTATATTCACCAAATTGATAGCCGTGATAACGCAGTGCTAAAAATGGTTTCTTTCCTTCGAATTTGCCAAAGCTATCAATAAAGTTTTGGTCTGTAATTATTTGATGGTCTATTCCTAAACGTTCTAATAATGAGTTATTTCGCCAGCGTAAAATGTGTTGGGGAAATTCTTCCGCGTCAACTTCGTCATAGTAATCATTACCTAATGACTCCAATTTATATTCATAGTTGAGGGAAAGTAAAGGATTATGAGAGTTTGTATGATTTGGAGTTTCAGCTAGGGTCATTTTTAGGATTTTTAGTGTTTTCTTGATTCTACATGATTGCTAATTGCCATTGGTCCGTAGATGATGCTAGTCTACTTGTATCCCACGGTTAAAATTTTCGTGTCTTTCTGTTCATTATAAAGGATAGTAAAAGGATAGTAATGGCGCAAATACGCTACGATTGGCAAAAAAATGAGATTTTCGCTATCTACAATACACCATTTTTAGAGCTGGTTTATCAAGCCGCTACTGTACACCGTCAATTTCATAATCCTAAACAAATACAGGTGTGCAAGCTAATATCTATTAAAACTGGTGGTTGCCCAGAAGACTGTGGTTACTGTGCCCAGTCCTCCCATTATAAAACTGAGGTCAAGCCAGAAGCTTTATTAGCTAAGGAAACAGTATTAAATATTGCTCAGAAAGCTAGGGAAAATGGTGTCAGTCGAATCTGTATGGGCGCTGCTTGGCGCGAAGTACGAGATAATTCCCAATTTGAACAAGTTTTGGATATGGTTAAAAATGTAACCTCTATGGGACTGGAGGTCTGCTGCACTTTGGGCATGTTAACAGCCAATCAAGCTCAAAAATTGCAAGATGCGGGTCTTTACGCTTACAACCATAATCTGGATACTTCTGAAGAATATTATAGCAGTGTTATTACCACTAGAACATATAGCGATCGCCTGAATACAATTAAGAATGTTCGATCAACTAATGTGACTGTTTGTTCTGGTGGTATTCTCGGTCTAGGTGAGAGTGTGGAAGACCGGGTGGGAATGTTATATACTCTATCTAGTTTGGCACCCCATCCTGAATCAGTTCCTATTAATATTCTCTCCCAGGTTGAGGGAACACCCCTGGCCGACCAACCGGAAGTTCCTATTTGGGATGTGGTGCGGATGATTGCTACTGCTAGAATCATTATGCCCACCTCTGACGTGCGTTTAAGTGCTGGAAGAGCCAGACTTTCTCCTGTGGAACAGTCTTTGTGTTTTATGGCGGGTGCCAATTCAATTTTTTCTAGTGATGACCAGAAAATGTTGACGGTTACCACCCCTTGTCCCGATTATGACACGGATGGGGAAATGTTAAAGCTATTGGGTTTGCAAATGCGTCCTCCTTCTAAACTTCCTAAAACCCAACCCATAAAACCAGTCGGTTGAGAACCGACTTTGGCTTTCAGACAGGGAATTAATTCCCTGTCTCCCCCACGGACAGTCTCTAGATTATCTTAGCAGCACGAAGACCAAATAATAGTCCCACTGCGATAACTGTAAACACGGCCAAAAAAGCCACATATTCTACTACGGCCATTGATCTTGCTCCAGAATTTAGTTCACTAAATCTATTCAATCATATATAATTTCCCATTATATCCGGGTTTTTCGATGACTTCCGTAATTAAAGTAGATATACCAGAAAATTCCTATCAAATCATTGTTGCACCAGGTAGTCTAGATCAACTGGGCCCACAAATGGCTAGTCTCAGTCTAGGTAAAAAGGTCTTGTTGGTTTCTAACCCCATGATATTTAAGCATTATGGAGAGCGGGCGATCGCCTCTTTGCAAAATGCTGGTTTTGATGTGGTTCACTATAGTCTCCCACCTGGAGAGAGATATAAAACATTAAACTCTATTCAAAAAATTTATGATACAGCTTTAGAACATAAATTAGAGCGCAACTCTACCATGGTAGCTTTGGGTGGTGGTGTTGTGGGTGACATGACGGGATTTGCTGCTGCTACCTGGCTAAGAGGAATTAATTTAGTACAAGTCCCCACTAGTTTATTAGCGATGGTTGATTCTTCCGTGGGTGGAAAAACAGGGGTTAATCATCCCTATGGTAAAAACCTAATCGGTGCATTTTATCAACCCAGATTAGTACTAATTGACCCTCAAGTTCTCCAAACCTTACCTAGCGGTGAGTTCAGAGCGGGAATGGCGGAAGTGATCAAGTACGGGGTAATTTGGGATCCCCAATTGTTTACTCAGTTGGAAGCGAGCAAGCACCTTGATCAACTCCGCTATGTAAAATCCGACCTGATAAACTATATCTTAACTCATTCTTGTGCAGCTAAAGCAAATGTGGTCAGTCAAGATGAAAAAGAATCTGGAATCCGGGCAATTTTGAATTACGGCCATACTATTGGTCACGCAGTGGAAAGTGTCACTAAATATCGAGTGTTTAAGCATGGTGAAGCCGTAGGTCTTGGTATGATAGCGGCGGGGGAAATTGCTGTTAGGTTGGAACTTTGGTCAAAATCAGATGCAGAGCGTCAAAATACACTTATCAAAAAAGCTGGACTGCCAACTAAATTGCCTGTGGGTTTGGATATTAATCAACTAATTGATGCCTTACAATTAGATAAGAAGGTTAAATCAGGAAGGGTGAGATTTGTCCTACCTACTCAAATAGGAAAGGTTCTAGTTACAGATCAGGTACCAACGGATATTATTACTCAGGTTTTGTCCAGTTTTAGTTGTTAGATGCGTTTATTAAAGTCCCCTATCTGTTTCTTGGATTCCATTAGGCTCGGTCTTAGGTTGAAATTGTGGAGTTTTGGTTATTAATAGGTAACCAATTCCTAGTAGAACCACACTAATCAGTGCTAGGATATAACCGAATGGCCGGGGTTTTTTAGTGTTTGATATTATTGTTTTAGGACAGTTCGATGGGATAATACTAAACGGTTGTCTCAATTCTTCTAGTACCTTGTCCGCCAAACCATAGCGGTTCTCAGAACTAGCTACTAATAACTTATCCAAAATCTGCTGCAATTTCTGACTTAAAGGTTGATTTAGATAGTTACGCCAGTTTGCCACCCAGTTATAACCGTCTTTAAGCCAAAGCTCATAGGGATTTTTACTAGTAAGCAGGTAAAAACAGGTTACACCGAGACTGTATAAATCACCAGCAGTACTTGCCACACCATCAACTCTTTGCTCCCAGGGTGCATAACCATCTGTACCAATCCGAGTTCCTGAAGTTGCTCCTCCTTGTAATTCCTTTGAAGCACCAAAATCAATCAACACCAATTTACCATCTTTGTGACGACGCATAATATTTTCCGGTTTAATATCTCGGTGTATAATTCCTTGCTTATGAACTTCCTGGAGGATGAGCAATAAGTCCTGCAAAAACTGGCGAATTTTACCTTCGTTGAACACACCTTCAGTTTGTAGTTCTTCGAGTAAATTTTTGCCATCAACAAACTGCTCTACTAAATATAACTGTCGATTTTCTTGAAAGTATGCAAATAAGCTAGGTATTTGGGTGTGTTCGGCCAACTTTTGTAATTGCTGTGCCTCTTGTAGAAATAACTCTGTAGCTTTAATTAAGGCTTGTGTTGTTTGATTACCTAAGGAAGGTGCCAGCTGTTTAATTACACAAAGTTCATTTAATTTATGAGTGTCCAGCGCCAAGTAGGTTTTAGCAAATCCACCGCCCCCTAAACGTTTAACTGGTTGATAACGATTCTTCAATATTACTAGAGGAGTGCCACAGGTAGGGCAAGAACTAGTGTGATCTGGAACTTGGGGATTATCACATTCATAAGTAGGATTCAGACAGCATATCTGATTCATGGCTTTTGGTGGGAGGATATTTTTACTGAATATCTAAGCTGGTTTATTATCTAGTTCGCATGTTTATTTTAGCACGAATGGTTCCGGGAGTGATCATTATTCTTGCGGGGTCGAATAGTTAAGAAAAGTCCCATATAATGTATAATTGTTAAGAAGTGGAAAAACATTGGCAAAAAGTGAACTCTGTGTGTTAATTTTCTGTCAGTTGTTGTTGGTTAATGAACTACCTGTCTCGACAGATCTGTAAAGTACAGCATTTTGGTAAATAAGGTATGCGAAAAGAAAGTAAAAATAATAATCTAAATCTAAATAGTGCAAATAAACTAACACGTAATTTATTATTCTTGTTTTTAACTTTAGCTGGTAGTCTGCTAACAACAAACTTTTTTGCACCAGCACTAGCACAATCAAACACGGAAAGTAATGGTTTGGAACTGTTACCAAGAGTCGCTAATAAGAATAAGGTCAGAATTGATGGTTCGATTAAATTGTTAGTAATCAACCAAAAGCTGAAAAATAGCTTTCAGGAACTGTTTCCCCATACTCAGGTGGAAATAGGGACAAGCGGTAATGATGCAGCTATTAAATCCTTGTTGAATGGCCAAATTGATGTAGCGGCGATCGCCCGAGGACTGACTCCAGGAGAAAAAGCTCAGGGAATAGAGCAAGTTGTTCTAACCAGAGAAAAAATTGCCGTTGTGGTTGGTGTTGATAATCCATTTCAGGGTGGTTTAACTATTGAGGAGTTTACGAGGATATTTAGAGGTGAAATTACTAATTGGTCCCAGGTAGGTGGGCCTCCCATGGCAATTCGGTTTATTGATCGTTCTGTCACCAGTGAAACTCGCCGTTCTCTCGGTGGTTACCCAGTGTTCAATTTTTCCGAATTTACTACTAATAGTGATAAATATCTTACTATTAGCCGAGATAAAACTACGGAAATTATCCAACAATTGGGTAAGGATGGTATGAGCTATGCCATAGTCAGCCAGGTAAAAACCGTTCCCCAGGTAAGAATACTCAAAATTCAGGGTACTTATCCCGATCATTCCAAATATCCTTTTTCACTACCTCTGGTTTATGCTTACAAGCGTAACTCTGATCCTACAGTGGTTAATTTTGTGGATCTTGCTACCACCCAAGTAGGAAAAAAAGCTATATCTAAGGCCAAAGAAGAAGAGATGTCAGCAGTAGAGACACTACCAAATACAGCACAAAACTCCACCTCTGCTGGTTCTGAGTATCTAGCTCCCATCTATTCCCAAAATGCCCTGCTGTCAAGTTCTGTCTCCCCAGACACTTCCCCAGGAAGAAATAATGGTAATTATTGGGATTATGCTAGGCGGCTATTTTCCGATGTGGTGGGAAACAGAAAACTCCTAGGACTGTTAATTGGTTTATGCTTTTTAGTAATAGTCTTAACGTTTTTAATTTGGCTATTAATGGGGAGAAAATCTCGACGAAAGAAAAATCTTGTTGCTGGAGGGATATCAGGTTCTAGTAAAAGTGCCAAAAGGAGAATTCTGAAAGAAACAGATCACAATAGTAATGAGGATCCAGTTAATTACTCCCCATATCCAAACACGGAGGAAGTGATTGCCAGTGACTCCGATGTTTTCGATCAAGCAGTAGGGTTAGATTTCGGTGAGTTAGTTTGGGATATAGAAGCACCAGTCCCAGTCATCAATACCCTTGATTCTCCAGAATCCCCAATAGAGAATCACAAGAATCACATTCCCCCTACTTCCCAAATCGGTACAGGAAGCTCTATTGTCTTTGTACCACGCTCAGCTAAATGGGCCTATGTTTACTGGTACATTTCCGAGAGCGATCGCCAGTTGGCAAAACAAAGGGGGGGAAGTATTCTAGCCATTAGACTTTATGACGTGACCAATCTGGATCTGAGTGTTCAATCTCCCCATTTGGTTAAGGAATATGAGTGTGAAGAATCAGGATCAGATTACTACCTAGCCATTCCCAGAACCCATCATGAGTACATGACAGAAATCGGGTATTTGACCAATGACCATCAGTGGTTAAACATGGCCCGTTCTCAAACTATCTGGACTTATAATCTTCCGAATAGGGAGTTATAATCACTTGTAGGCATCTAAATTAACCTCATACTCAGATCTAACCATGGTGATTGAGTGACGGGAGCACTGCTAGAAATAAAATCAACTCCCACTTGTGCCACACTGCGAATGGTATCTAGGCTAATATTGCCCGATGCTTCAATTTTCACCCGTTTATCCTGTTGACGAATCAACCCTACTGCTTGAGTCATCAGATCCAGGGACATATTATCCAACATAATAATTTCAGCTCCACATTGTACAGCTTCCTCAACCTGGTCTATAGTTTCCGTTTCCACCTCAATACTTAACGGGTATGGAATTTGCGATCGCACTTGTTGAATAGCCTGAGTAATGCTGCCAGCTGCGACTATGTGATTATCCTTAATCATCACCGCATCATCTAATCCCATCCGATGATTAATAGCTCCACCCACCGCACTGGCATACTTTTCTAAAATTCGCAACCCTGGAGTAGTCTTGCGAGTATCAACAAACCTGGCGGGCAAATCTGCTATTTTTTCCACATATAAATTAGTCAAACTAGCAATTCCACTTAACCGCATCACCAAATTGAGTGCCACCCGCTCCCCCATCAATAACCCATCCCAAGCCCCTGTAATTTCTGCCACCACTTCACCAGGTTGACACGGATCCCCCTCAGCCTTGAGTGGTACAAAACTGATTTGATCATTTAATAGATAAAACACCCTAGCTGCAATTGGCAACCCAGCGATTATCCCCTGGGCCTTAGCCACCCACCTGGCTTGTACAATAGTATGGTGCTGGGATAATAGAGATTGAGTCGTGCGATCGCCCCTACCAATATCCTCCATCAACCAGACCCGCAACATCGGGTCAAGCAATAAAACCGGTGGTAATACACCCAAAAAACCTTTCATCGAATTTTCCATTATTTGTTCAAATACAATCAAGCCTAAGCGAAAATTTCAACAGTTTGCCCATGGCTCAAATGCTTAACCCGTAAAGGATTTAGCCCCTAAAATTTAGCCAAAAAACTTTTTTCCAAAAAAAGTGAAAAAAGTAGTTGACATTCCCAGAGAGGTTCGCTATATTGAATAAGTGGCTGAGAGAGACGCAGGAAACAGCGACTCCCAAGTCCACCCGAACCTTGAAAACAATATAGTTTGAAAGACAGTATAAAGCAATCTACTCGTCAAGAAAATAATACCAGACTGAGGTAATCAGTCAAAGAAAGAGCTAAAAACAAACTTAACAAAACGGAGAGTTTGATCCTGGCTCAGGATGAACGCTGGCGGTATGCTTAACACATGCAAGTCGAACGGGATGCTTAGGCATCTAGTGGCGGACGGGTGAGTAACGCGTGAGAATCTGGCTCCAGGTCGGGGATAACAGTTGGAAACGACTGCTAATACCGGATGTGCCGAGAGGTGAAAGATTTATCGCCTGGAGATGAGCTCGCGTCTGATTAGCTAGTTGGTGGTGTAAGGGACCACCAAGGCGTCGATCAGTAGCTGGTCTGAGAGGATGATCAGCCACACTGGGACTGAGACACGGCCCAGACTCCTACGGGAGGCAGCAGTGGGGAATTTTCCGCAATGGGCGAAAGCCTGACGGAGCAATACCGCGTGAGGGAGGAAGGCTCTTGGGTCGTAAACCTCTTTTCTCAAGGAAGAAGAAAGTGACGGTACTTGAGGAATAAGCATCGGCTAACTCCGTGCCAGCAGCCGCGGTAATACGGAGGATGCAAGCGTTATCCGGAATGATTGGGCGTAAAGGGTCTGCAGGTGGAACTGAAAGTCTGCTGTTAAAGAGTTTGGCTTAACCAAATAAAAGCGGTGGAAACTACAGAACTAGAGTGTGGTAGGGGCAAAAGGAATTCCTGGTGTAGCGGTGAAATGCGTAGATATCAGGAAGAACACCGGTGGCGAAAGCGTTTTGCTAGACCATAACTGACACTGAGGGACGAAAGCTAGGGGAGCGAATGGGATTAGATACCCCAGTAGTCCTAGCCGTAAACGATGGATACTAGGCGTGGCTTGTATCGACCCGAGCCGTGCCGGAGCTAACGCGTTAAGTATCCCGCCTGGGGAGTACGCACGCAAGTGTGAAACTCAAAGGAATTGACGGGGGCCCGCACAAGCGGTGGAGTATGTGGTTTAATTCGATGCAACGCGAAGAACCTTACCAAGACTTGACATCCTGCGAATCTCGGTGAAAGCTGGGAGTGCCTTAGGGAGCGCAGAGACAGGTGGTGCATGGCTGTCGTCAGCTCGTGTCGTGAGATGTTGGGTTAAGTCCCGCAACGAGCGCAACCCTCGTTTTTAGTTGCCAGCATTAAGTTGGGCACTCTAGAGAGACTGCCGGTGACAAACCGGAGGAAGGTGAGGATGACGTCAAGTCAGCATGCCCCTTACGTCTTGGGCTACACACGTACTACAATGCTACGGACAGAGGGCAGCGAGCCAGGGATGGCAAGCGAATCCAGAAACCGTAGCTCAGTTCAGATCGAAGGCTGCAACTCGCCTTCGTGAAGGAGGAATCGCTAGTAATTGCAGGTCAGCATACTGCAGTGAATTCGTTCCCGGGCCTTGTACACACCGCCCGTCACACCATGGAAGTTGGTCACGCCCGAAGTCATTACCCCAACCGAAAGGAGGGGGATGCCTAAGGTAGGACTGGTGACTGGGGTGAAGTCGTAACAAGGTAGCCGTACCGGAAGGTGTGGCTGGATCACCTCCTTTTAGGGAGACCTACCCATTGAGGAATCGAAAGCCGCAGGCGAATAGAGAATCAAATGGTCTACTCTAGGTCGATGACGTAAGATTGTGAAGTCTTTCAAACTAATATTTGGTTCGCGAGAGGGCTATTAGCTCAGGTGGTTAGAGCGCACCCCTGATAAGGGTGAGGTCCCTGGTTCGAGTCCAGGATGGCCCACCTGAATGGGGGTTTAGCTCAGCTGGTAGAGCGCCTGCTTTGCAAGCAGGATGTCAGCGGTTCGAGTCCGCTAACCTCCACATTAGGAAGAAACTAGCAACTAGGAAAGACCTAGACTGCTGGTGGAAACCAGCCAGAACCTTGAAAACTGCATATAGATAGATAAGAGAGCCGAAATCGAAAGATAGAAGCAAGTGAAGAACCAAGTGGTCAAGCTAATAAGGGCTCATGGTGGATACCTAGGCACACAGAGGCGAAGAAGGACGTGGTTACCTGCGAAAAGTTCCGGGGAGTTGGAAGCAAACAGAGAGCCGGAAATATCCGAATGGGGCAACCCTGAACACTGCCTGTTGAATATATAGACAGGAAAGAGCGAACCTGGCGAATTGAAACATCTTAGTAGCCAGAGGAAAAGAAATCAAAAGAGATTCCCCCAGTAGTGGTGAGCGAAAGGGGAAGAGCCTAAACCAAGGGGTATACCTCTTGGGGTAGTGGGACAGCAACATCGAATCCAGAGACTAGACGAAGCAGCTAAATACTGCACCAGAGGGGGTGAAAGTCCTGTAGTCGAAAGTCAAAGGATAGAAGCTGAATCCCGAGTAGTACGGGGCACGAGG